>NZ_JBFUDW010000021.1:0-109908 GCF_056404515.1 Mesorhizobium sp. P2_C7
AGCGTCGCCGAGGCTCGGCCCGACACGCGCACGATGAGCTGCGAGCAGCTTCAGCAGTTGATCCAGAGCCGGCACGCCGTGGTGCTGACCACCGGCCCCAACACATATGACCGCTATGTGCGCCAGTTCGGCAATGAGTGCGACTGGCCCGACGTGCCGATGTCCGCCGCCGTTCCAACCCGCGACGGCCAATGCCGCGTCTATCACTGTGAGGAACCGAGCTACAATCTACTGGTGCGATAACGCCATGAAGGTGGGGATTCACAGAATCGCGGTTTCGATCTATATTGCCGGCATGGACGCGATCTTCGATGACCTGTCGAACGCCATCAGGGGGCCCCGTGGGGATGCCTGGAGCGCTGTCCGCGCCTTCGCCCTAGACTTTGCCGGCAAGCTGCTCATGGGCGTTGCTATCGGCCTTGGTGTCGGTATTGGAATGGCGATCGCCGGGTAGCCAGCCTGGGAGAATTTTGTTTTTAGCACGGCGCCGTTGCGCCGAAGCCAGCGCGCGGTCCCTACAAGAAGCTGCCGAAATAGGCGAATAGGTAAGGCTTTAAGCACTCGCTAACCTAAGAACACTTCCCGCCCGTTACATGACCCTAAGGCCAGCTTGAATGTGCCACGGCGTTGCGCGACTGTCGCCGCGAGGGGAGTGTGAGCAATGCAACGCAAGGGAAAGGCGCGGCCCTTCGTACCGACTGAAATCCACGTCGGCACCATCACGCACAATGCGGGTGTGATTGGGGTTCTCTCAATTCACACAACCGAAGGTCTGTTAGATATTGCGCTGGACGTTCAGTCAGCCAACGCCATCGTGAGCGCTATTCATCAAATCCGGTCAAAGCTGGAGCCGAACGGCCCCCAGATTTCAAACTGAGACACTACCTGTTTGCGAGAAGATGGACGCCGTCGCGCCGAAGCCGGGGTGGCACGCCCATATAGAAAGCTTTGGAGAACTGACGAGCGGGCATGTCCAGTCGGAAATACATAGATATGATCGCCGATCAGACACCAGAGTTGCGCCATACGCTCCGCGACTTCGCCGCTCAATGGGCCCCCTCTGCATTTCCATCAACAATTGCCGCCGCAGAATTGGCGGAGACCTTGATATCGAATCTGGGGAAGACCCCAGAGAACGTTGTCAAAGGCGTTTTCCAATTATGCGAAGAGGGCTTGCGAGAGAGCTCGGCCAAAGACAATGCTGACATTGCTACCTTTCTTGAGGCCTTACAGAACGCCGCTGACCGGGGTGACTTCGATTTCGCTACGATTGTCGAGTTTCTGGGGCCAGCCTCTAAAGAATATTGCAGAGGCATGGACCGCTTTTATGGATCGACAACTGCGGGCCTCTAGCCCCAAATTTCAAACTGAGACACTACCCATCGCTGCGAGACATAGCCGACTAAGCGGGAACGGCGTATAAGCCGAAACCGAAGCTAAGCATCGCGAGCAACAACAACAACATCGCGATGACGCCGACGCCACACGCGAGACCTAGCCAGAAATACAGTTCGCCCCTCATGCCGCTACACTAGCGCCGGCAATGGTGAGCCGAGAAAGTACGTAACTGTTACAGATATTGCGGCACGCTTTTTGTCAGCAAAGGGAAGCGGTACAAAACTGGCCTTCTAAGCCGATGGTCACAGGTTCGAATCCTGTCGGGATCGCCAATAATTTCAAAGGCTTGTACCGTTTATCCTGATCAGGGCCGCTAAATCTGCCATCTCGCGACTGCCAGCGCCACCACCTTGTGCAACAAGGAGTTGTGCCTGGGTTCGGCGCAGCGATCCGGAATTATTTCGTGATCCAGCGGGGTTGGAACCATAGCTCCCACCACGCGTTCGGGGCCTTGTATTCGCGGTGCCTCATAAAAAGGCAATGTGTGGGCCGACGAATGGGGTGGGGTAAAACAAGCGCGGGTTGGGGGAGGAGAAGCCAGGTTATGTCGAAACGTGAGATTGGAACGTCCCCCGTGTTGGGGCGGCGTATCGCTGAACTCAAGGCCAGAATGCAGGATGCCGAAATTTCCGACCATGAGATGAAAACGTTTCACAAGGTCGCCGCCATCATGGGGGCAGGCGACGGCTCCCTACGACTGGATGCCGACGACTTGATCGCGGCATCGTTCGTTGCCGAGGCGCTGGGTGGACCAGCGCCCAACCGCTGACATTCAGGAGTCCTGCACGAAGTCCAGCAGAGCGACGGTTTTCACCGCGGGAGCGAGCACGGCTGCCGTCGGTGGCCGTTGCGTTGTCGTGTCTGCCGGTATCGAATTGGAAGGAAAGTCTTATCAATTTGTTTGCGTTGCTGCGTCATAGTAGCCGCGGCTAACGGAGTGGAACGCGATGAGGCTCGATCTGTCGCCGACGAGCTGGGGCAGGGTTATCGCTGTCACGGCAGCCGGTACGGCATTCTTCATCGCCGTGGCGTTCTTTGTTGATTCCTTCAATTTCCCCTATCTTTCACCCGAGGCACTGTGGCGGGCGCAACTGACCGATCTGATGTTGCCTTTGGTGCTGGGCGGCTCATTTCTGTTTTTCCTGATGTGGAAGATCCGCCAGCTGGCCATCGCCCAGCGTGATCTCAGCATCGTTGCCGCGACCGACAGCCTGACGGCGGTGCTGAACCGCGGCGCCTTCTCGATGCTGGTCGAAGCCTATCTCGAGCAGACCCGCAAGCAGGAGCAGGCCCATTCGGGGGCGCTGCTGATCATCGATGCTGACCATTTCAAGTCGATCAACGACCGGCACGGACATGACTGCGGAGACCAGGCGCTCAAGCTGATCGCGCAGGCGATCAAAGGCCAGCTGCGCGGCGGCGACATCGTTGGCCGCATCGGTGGCGAAGAGTTCGGCGTATTTCTGCCTGGCGTCGATCCCTCGCATTCGTGGGTGGTTGCCGAAAGCATTCGCCGGCGCATCCGTGAGATGGACTTCTCTCCGGGCGGGCGGCCATGCCCATTGTCCGTCAGCATCGGCGGCACAAGCTTTTCCGGGCCGACAACCTTCGAAGAGATTTTCGTGGCGGCCGACAGGCGGCTTTACGCGGCCAAATCGAACGGGCGCGATCAAGTCAGCTTCGATCCGTCAGGGGCTTCTCTGGTGCCCAGCGGCGCCATCGTGCATTGACAGCAAGCATGTTCATCGCAAGCTTGAACCGTCGCGTCCTGTCACAGTTGGGCACGAAAACCTCGGGCACAGCACCCTGATTTGAGTAAGCGTCGCGCGGCGATGCTTTCGCTTTGCTGATCACGCTAAAAACGTTACCGCTTTCCCGAGTTTCGCAAGCGTCCGGTCCGGTCCAGCCACGGCCTTTCTCAATGCCGGCGAACGAATGGCGGGACGGTTCAGTGCAAGATCAGCGCGGCAACTATGATTCATTTGTTCAATGGCTTTCAGAACCCCTTTGGCGGCAGTGACCTCGAAACCCTGGAGCTGTACCGGCTGTTGAGCGCTGACTCCGAGGTGCGTCTGTGGGCAACGTCCTCCAGGGTGTCCGGCGAGTTGATGCGGCAATTTCCGATTCGCCGCATCTCGCTGCCAAAGTGGAATGTGCCGGACGGCGGTACCTACGTCTTCTTCGGCGCGCATTGGCGCAACAAAATGTGGCCCTACCTGATCCCGCGACCGCGCCGCCTGATCTATGTCTTCAATACCTTTCATCCGAAAGTCATCGCGCTGACGACGCGCATGCCCCGTAGGCTCAGCTGGCCCGACGCCGAACTGGTGCTGATTTCCGATTTTCAAAAACGCATGCTGCGGGTCGATGGCGTCGTGCATCCGTCGCCGATCGATATCGAACGTTTTTCACCAAAACCAGTCAAGCCCGGTCGTCCGTTCACGCTGGGACGATTGAGCCGCGACACCACGGACAAACATCATGCGGACGATGTGCCGCTTTACGAAGCATTGCTGGCGGATGGCGCCGCGTTGCGGATTCAGGGCGGGATGCCGCTCAAGGACAGGCTCAAACCGCATCCACAACTCGAACTCCTTCCGCAAGGCCGGTTTGCGGCCGAAGAGTTCCTGCCGACGCTCGACGTGTTCTACTATCGCACCGGCTCGCATGTGGAGACGTTCGGCCGGGTGGTGTTCGAAGCGATGGCCTGTGGTTTGCCTGTGGTCTGCCATTCGCATGGCGGCTATGCCGACCATATCAGGCATGGCGAAAACGGTTTCCTGTTCGAGACGACGCAACAGGCGCGGCAGATCCTGGCCGACCTCAAAGCCGATCCGGAGCTGCGGGCGACGGTGGGTCGCGAGGCGCGGCGGACCCTTGAGCAGCTGTTTTCTTCGCAGGCGCTTCGACGGCGGCTGGATTTCTATCTGCATTAGCGGCACATCGTCCCCTGGGCTTTGCGGACACCCTCGGCATCGCGCTAAAGCTGGCATGCAAACGAACCATCGGGCGGACGGGCAGCGGCGCGCCACAGACTGAGCAGGACTTCTTACCGATGACATTGATGGGCGCGGCGGCACTGCTGATCCTGATCCTCACTTACGCCGGTGTCGCCATTGGCCGCATCCCGGGCCTGCGCCTCGACCGGGCAGGGATCGCGCTGCTCGGTGGGGCCGCGATGATCGCCGTCGGCGCGCTCAGCATGGAGGATGCCTACCGCGCGATCAATTTCGACACCATCACGCTGCTGCTCGGCATGATGATCGTGGTGGCGCATCTGAAGGTCTCCGGCGCCTTTCGCGGTCTTGGCGCCGTGGCCATCGAGCATGCACACGCGCCCTTCATGCTCCTGGTCATGGTGACGCTGCTGACCGGCGTGCTGTCGGCCTTCCTGGTCAACGATGCCATCTGCCTGGTCATGGCGCCGATCGTCGTCCACGTCACCCGCGTCATCAAGCGCAACCCCATCCCCTATCTGATCGCCACCGCCACCGCGTCGAATTGTGGCAGCGTCGCCACCATCACCGGCAATCCGCAAAACATGGTGATCGGCGCGCTGTCGGGCATTTCCTATCCTGCCTTTTCGGCGGCCCTTGCTCCGGTCGCTCTGTTTGGCCTGGTCGCGGTCATTGTCATCATCCGCATCGTCTACAGGGTCGAATTCGCCCGCACGGCCCAATTGACCCCAGAAGTCTCGCGTGGTCGCATGCACAAGGGACAGGTGCTGAAGGCGGTGGTGGTCTGCATCGGATTGGCCATCGCCTTCTTCGCCGGCGTGCCCGTCGCCAAGGCGGCACTCATTGGCGGTGCCATCCTCTTGCTCACCCGTGCCATCAAACCGGAACGCATCTACCGCGAGATCGACGGGCCGCTGCTGTTCATGTTCGCCGGTCTGTTCGTGGTCGTCGCCGGCGCGGAAAAGACGCTGCTGACGCCAGAGATGATCGCCTCGGCAAAGAACCTTGGGCTCAACGATGTCTGGCGCCTGTCCGGCTTCACCGCGGTGCTCTCCAACATCATGAGCAATGTCCCGGCCGTGCTGGCGCTGCGGCCCTTCATACCCGGCCTTGAAAATCCCGAACGTGCCTGGCTGGTGGTCGCCATGAGCTCGACGCTGGCCGGCAATTTCACGCTGCTCGGTTCGGTCGCCAACCTGATTGTCGCCGAGCAGGCAAGGACCGCCGGCACGCAGCTGTCGTTCGGCGCCTTCTTCAAGGTCGGCTTGCCGCTGACATTGATAACGCTGGTGGTCGGCACGGCATGGCTGGCGTTTGGATTCTAATGCATGTCGCTCAAAAGTGGCCCCGGTTTTGGGAGAACGACATGCATGAAAAGACCTAAAGCGCGTTGCCTGAATCCGTTCAAACGCGACGCGCTTTAGACCTGGTTGCTTGCAATTCGGGCCCGGACAAGCGTCGCCGCGGCGCGGCCTGCTGCCTCGATGTAATCGGGATTGCGGTGGATCAGCATGATCGAAAAGCAGCCATCTATCAGGAGCACGATCTCGCGTGCCAAGGCTTGCGGCCCCTCGACGCCCCGGACGGACAACGCACCGGCCAGCCACGTCTCAAAATTTGACTTATGCCGCGACCCGACCTTGATCGCCGGGTGTCCAGGCATCGAGGCGAGTTCCGCGGCCGTGCGCAGGAAGCCGCATCCTTTCCATTTCGGATGGTGGGCGGCCTTCGCCAGATTGGTGAAGATCGCCTCGACCTTGCGATCCACTCCGCCTTCGGTGGCATCGAACCAGCCGGCCATCCGCTTCAGATTGGGTTGGTCGCGGCCATCGAGATAGGCGGCGATCAGGTCGTCCTTGCTCTTGAAGTGGTAATAAAGCGTCCGCTTGGTGAGCCCGGCTTCCTCGGCAACGGCATCGACGCTGACGCGGCCGATTCCTTCTGCGTAAAACAGTCTTGTTGCGGCATCGACAATGCGTTTGCGGGTGGGGCTTTGCGCTTCAGGCATTCGCTTATGTATACCGACTAGTGAATATACACAAGCGACGAAGGGCGTAACCTTCCCAGCCATGGGTACGCTGGAGAAGGAAGCCAAATGACCGATCTTGTCCTCAACGAAACCAGGGATGGGATTGCCATCCTCACCCTCAACCGGCCGGAGAAGCTCAACGCGTTGAACTATGCCTTGGTCGATCGCCTGCTCGCGGTCCTCGACGACATTGAAGTCGATGCCGGCGTTCGGGCGGTCATTCTTACCGGAGCAGGGGAGCGGGCGTTTTCGGCGGGTGGCGACATCCACGAATTCTCGGCCAGTGTGGCGCTTGGCGTCGATGTCGCGATCCGTGACTTTGTGATGCGCGGGCAGCGGCTGACGGCAAGGCTGGAAGCATTCCGCAAACCCGTCATCGCCGCCGTCAACGGCATTGCCTTTGGCGGCGGCTGCGAAATCACCGAGGCCGTGCCGCTGGCCATCGCCAGCGAACGCGCCCTGTTCGCCAAGCCGGAAATCAGCCTTGCGATGCCGCCGACCTTTGGCGGAACGCAGCGCCTGCCCAGGCTCGCCGGGCGCAAGCGGGCGCTCGAACTTCTTTTGACCGGCGATTGGTTTCCGCCGCAGCGCGCCCTTGAACTTGGCCTCGTCAACCAGGTGGTGCCGCATGGCGATTTGATGCCGGCCGCAATTGGCCTCGCCAAGCGTATCCTGCGGCACTCCGATCTTGCGATCGCGGGCATCCTCACAGCGGTGGCGCGCGGCCTCGACCTGAGCATCGCGGAAGGCCTGCTGGTCGAAGCCGAGCAGTTTGCCCGCATGGCTCCGACCGCCGACCTGCGCGAAGGGCTGGATGCCTGGCTGACCCGCCGCGAGCCCCGCTATGACGGCTCATGGACGCACATCGCGCGGCCTGACGAGGCCAGGCGGGCCTCGTTGGCGCTGGATCAGGGCGCCACCACCAAACGGCCTTTCATGTTGGGGTGGAAACGGCAGAAATAATCGACCGTCTCTGCCTTCTGCAGGGTGAGGCTCGCGGACTTTTTCGGCGGGATCGTCACCTCCCACCCGCCCTTGACGGTCGCCGTGTGGGCGAACACGTCCATGTTCACCCACTCGATCGTGTCGCCGACCTTGGCCCCGACGGTGGCTGGCGAAAACACCAGCTTGTTGATGGTGACCTGGATAGTTTCAGCCTGTGCTGGAACGATGCCGATGGCCAGCGTCAGCGCGATCCACAGATGGCGTTTCGACATGCTGCCTGTCCTACTTCAGCATGCCGGCGACATGTTCGGCATGCTGCTCATGGCCCTGGAAGATCTTCAGGCCGGTCTCTAGCAGGCTCTTCAGTTCGGCATTGCTGGCCGACGGGATGAGCAGCGTTTCGAGAGCGCCGTTGACCTGCTTGTGGTAGGCGACCTCGTTGTCGACATAGGCCTTGTCGAAGGCGGCACCCTCGAGCTTGGCCAGTTTGGCCCTCTCTTCGCCGGCCGCCTTGCTCAGCGCCTGGCTGGTGGCGTTGTCTTCCGGCGTCACCTTGAGCTTCTTGACCAGGTCGAGCGCCTGCACGTTCACGGCTTCGTGGTCGCGCACCATGTCGTTGGCGAAATCGACGACGTCCTTGTTCTTCGATTTCTCGATCGCCAGCTTGGCGGCTTCAACGTCGATGACCCCGGCCGTGTAGGCGATGTGGGCGATCTGTGGGTCGGTCGGCTTGTCGGCCGCTTGCGCGAACGGGGCAGTGCCAAGCAGCAGCATGGCGGCCAGGGCAGCGGTGTGTCGGATAGGCATGGCATCTCCTTCGCCCGGAGCGGAAATCGCGCCGGTCAGTGTTTCTCGGTTGACGGTCATTGGATGCGGGGCCGCGGCAAACGTTCCCAAGGAAATCGGCGAAAGGTCAGCTTTCGAGGCCGAGCCGCCGCATCACGGCGCTGGTCAGCCTTTCGCAACGTCGGCCGGCGAAGGGGAATGCATCGAGCAGCACCGGCCCGATCTGGTCGTCCAGTGCCTTGCGTACCAGGGTGCGGGCGCGGTGCAGCCTTGTCTTGACGGTTTGTGGCCGGACGCCGAGGAGATCGGCGGTCTCTTCAATGCTCAGCCCCTCGATCACCCGCGCCACGAACACAGTCCGGTAGACATCCGGAAGGCTGTCGGTGGCCCGTTCGACCAGCTGGAGGATCTGCCGTTGCGCCATCGTCCGTTCCGGATCGTCGCTGGGGTTGAGGGGGAACCGGATGATCTCGGCTTGCGGATTTTCCGGCATTGCCACCGTCCTGCGTCTTTTGCGCAGTCGGCCGAGCGCCTCGTTGATGACGATGCGCGACAACCATGTGGCAAGCGAGGAGTCGCCGCGAAACGCATCGAGATGGGCGAAGGCCCTGACATAGGCCTCCTGCACGATGTCCTCGGCCTCGCTGTCATTGCGCACCACGCCGCGGGCGATGCGATAGAGCCGCTGGTTGTGCATCTTGATGATGGTGCGGAAAGCGTCGCCCTCGCGCGCCAAGGCGCGGCGCACGAGCTGCATGTCGCCTGAAGCGACAGAAGGCATGGCCGTCAAGACAGCAGGCATGGCCAGTTCCTCAACCCAATCCCGGACCGAAACCCGATTGAGAGATTGGATGGCATTGCCGGCAAAAGGTTCCCGGCCATTTTTGCCGGGTCCGGCGGCGGCTACCGTACCGCTTCCGGCGAGGACTTGTCAGCAGCCTGCAGACGCGCGGTGGCCGCCAGCAGATCGGTCTGTGTGATTAGTCCGAGAATGCGCTTGTCGTCGTCCACGACGATGACCGCATGGCTGCGGCCGTCGGTGAGTACCGGCAGCAGACCCATGGCGGCGAAACCGGCGGCGGCTGTCGCCGCGGGCGATATCACGGATCCGACCGTGCCGGAGGCCAGTGCCAGTTCCCGCAATCCCACGGTGCCTGCCAGCCTTGTCTCCGCGTTGACGACCGGCAAGGTACGGATGTTGTGGTCAAGCAGCAATTGGCGCGCTGACTCGGTGGACGTGTGTTCGTCGACCGAGATCACATCGCGCGACATGATGTCCTCGCACAGCAGGCTCTGGTGCGCGCGCACCATCGCCTGCAATTCGACTTGCCGCAGCAGCCGGTCGAGATCGTTGCGATCGATATCGAACGTCTCGTCGAGCGCGCCAAGCGCGGCATCGATGTCTTCGGGCTGGAAGCCGACGCGCAACCGCGCCGGCGGATCGATGGTGCCGTGGCTGTTCGTCGGGGACATCGGCACGTGCGGGTAATTGCGACGGGCCAGCTTGTGGAAGCCGTAGCCCAGCGCCACCAGCAGAAGCGAGTTCAATGCCACCGGCACGAATGGAAACAGGAAGCCGGCGCTGATGACGGCAGGCCTTCCCAACACTGCCGTCAGGGCAGCCGCCCCGCCCGGCGGATGCAGGCAGCGCGTGAACGACATGGCGGCGATGGCAAGCGCCACCGCGATGCCGGTGGCAAGGGCGGTTTCGTGGATGAAATGCGCCACGATCACGCCGACCAGAGCCGATATCGTGTTGCCGCCGATGATCGACCATGGCTGCGCCAACGGGCTGGCCGGCACCGCGAACAGGAGCACGGCCGAGGCTCCCATGGGCGCCACCAGCAGCGGCACGTGCGGGCCGTTGCCGAGCACCAGACCGCCGATCGCGCCGGTCAGTGCAATGCCGATCGTCGCGCCGATGCAGGCGATGATGCGCTCGCGCAGCGTCGCGCCGGCAAGAATCGGAACAAAAAGGCGAAAGGCCATGGGAGTCGGAAACTCTGCCGGTATGCCAGAGGGAAGTCGAAACCAGATGATCGCACCGCAATGACGCGGCATTGTCGGATTTGAAAGCCAAATTGATCCGCAAAGGCGCGGCTTTGAGAAATAGAATTCCGTGATTTGCCGAATCAGTTGGGCGGTGCCCCGATCGCTCAGGCAGAAGCCGCGGCGGTCAGGCCGCGTAGAATGTCGGCCTTCAGGTCGTCGACGTCCTCGAGGCCGATTTGGAGGCGGATCAACGGGCCTTCATACGGGCCCTTTGCGACAACGCGGTCGGCGAGCCAGACCGGCACCGCAAGGCTCTCATAGCCGCCCCAGGAATAGCCGAGGCCGAAGATCTGCAGCGCGTCGAGGAAGGCGTGCTGCTGCTTCTGGCCGCCGCCGGCAAGCACGATGGAAAAGATGCCGCTCGAGCCGGAGAAGTCGCGCTTCCACAGGCCGTGGTCCGGATGGCTGGGAAGGGCAGGGTGGAGCACGCGCGCCACGCCCTTCTGGCCCTCAAGCCAGGAGGCGATGGCGAGCGCGCTGCGCTGATGGTGCTCGAGGCGCACGCCCATGGTGCGCAGGCCGCGCAGCACTTGGTAGACATCGTCGGGCCCGGCGCAGCAGCCAAGCGTGCAGAAGCTTTCGTAAAGATGCTTCCAGCAGCCTTCGTTGGCCGAGACCGTGCCAAGCAGCACGTCGGAATGGCCCGCCGGATATTTCGTCGCCGCGTGGATCGAGATGTCGACGCCATGGTCGAGCGGGCGGAAATACAGCGGCGTCGCCCAGGTATTGTCCATCATGACGATGGCGCCTGCGGCGTGAGCCGCCTTGACGATGGCCGGGATGTCTTGCAGCTCGAACGTGTTGGACGCTGGCGATTCCGTGAACACCACCTTGGTGTTGGGCTTGATCAACGCCGCGATGCCGGCGCCGACATCGGGGGCGTAGTACTCGACCTCGACGCCCAGTCGCTTCAGCATGGTGTCGGCGAAGTTGCGCGTCGGGTGATAGACGGAATCGACGATCAGCAGATGGTCGCCCGCCGAGACGAAGGCGAGCAGCGGTACGGTCACCGCCGCAAGGCCCGATGGCACCACGATCGTGCCGGCCGACCCCTCCAGTGCATCTATGGCATGGGCAAGGGCATCGGTCGTTGGCGTGCCACGCGTGCCATAAGTGTATTTCTGGCTGCGTGCAGCCATCGACGCCGCGTCGGGATAAAGAACGGTCGAGGCGTGCACCACCGGTGGATTGACGAAACCGAAATAGTCATGCGGGTTGTTGCCCGAATGGGTAAGCCGCGTGTTGATACCCAGTCGGTCGCCGTCTTTCGCCATTCTTCTTCGCCTTGTTCGACAAGGCGCTAGCCATAGTGCGACCGCTTTGGCCGTGCAACCGGCCTGCACCCGCCAGGCAACCGACTTCGGATGTACCAAGTCGTGTCTGGTGAAGGGGCGCACAGTCTTGCCCGGTCCGAACGCATTGCGCTCTTGGCCGTTCGGCTATTGAGGACGGCCGGGAAAGATATATGATTGATTCCTAATATTTTCCCGGACTGCCTCGATCAGATGCTGCCGGATGATCCTTCCCGGTTGACCTCCTGATCCCCTGCGATCCGGGCATCTCGCTTGCAGAGCAGTGAATGCAGCCAAGGGGAGGAATGCCATGACGAACGTCAAGTGGATGATCAAGGCGCGCGAGTTCGTCAACTGCAACTGCGCGTATGGCTGCCCCTGCCAGTTCAACGCCTTGCCGACGAATGGATTCTGCCGCGCGGTGGTCGGCGTGGAAATCGAGAGCGGCTATCACGGCGACACCAAGCTGGATGGCTTGCGCTTTGCCGGTGTCTTCCGCTGGCCCGGCGCAATTCACCACGGCAGGGGTGAGGCGGCAGTGGTCATTGACGAGCGGGCGACCGAGGCGCAGCGCAGAGCGCTGCTTCGCATTCTCAGCGGTGAGGACACCGAACCCGGCGCGACCATATTCCAGGTCTTTTCGACCACATTGGAGACGGTCCACGATCCGATCTTCGCGGCAATAGACTTCGAAGTCGACATCGATGCCCGAGCCGCTCGCCTGCACGTGCCGGGCGTAACCTCGGGTCGCGGCGAGCCGATCAAGAATCCCGTCACCGGTGCGGAGCATCGGGCGCGCATCGACCTCACGCATGGTTTTGAATATTCGCTTGCCGAGGTCGGGCGTGGCTGGACCAAGGCGACCGGCCCGATCAAGTTCGAACTGGCGGACTCGCACAGCCATTTCGCCAATTTGCACCTCTCGCAAAGCGGCATCGTGCATTGAGCTGATCCAATGAGCGACACGGCTCTCGAGGCGGTGCTGCGGCGCGACCGCACAGTCGTGACGGCCGCGCTCGTCATCATTGCCGTGCTCGCATGGGCCTATGTGCTGTGGCTCGCCGCCGACATGACCATGCAGGATGCTGCCACGCCGAGCGCCGCAAGTGGCGACATGGCTGGCATGGGCATGTCAGGCACCGATGCGGGCAATATGGATATGCCCGGCATTGATAAGGGTGGCATGGACATGGGCGCCACGATGGCGCCCGGCTTCCGGGCCTGGGCGCCAGCCGATTTCGCTTTCATCTTCGCCATGTGGGCCGTCATGATGGTTGGCATGATGACGCCCTCGGTGGCGCCAATGGTGCTGCTTTACGCAGGGGTCGGTCGCAAGGCGCGGGCGGGTGGGCGGCCCATCGCATCGACTGCATGGTTTTTCACCGGCTATCTGCTCGTCTGGGTTGCCTTCAGCGTGGTCGCGACCGCCGCGCAATGGCTGCTGGCCAGTCAGGCCTTGCTGAGCCCGTTGATGGCAACCAACAGTACGGTTCTCGGCGGCCTCGTCCTGATCGCGGCCGGCCTCTATCAATGGACGCCGATGAAGGGCGTCTGCCTGCAGCAATGCCAGGCACCGATCGCATTTCTGGCCAGTCATGGCGGGTTCCGCTCCGATCCGCTTGGTGCGCTTCGATTCGGGATCGTTCATGGCGCCTATTGCCTCGGCTGTTGCTGGGCGCTGATGGCACTCCTGTTCGTCGGCGGCGTCATGAACGTGCTGTGGATCGCCGGCATCGCCATCGTCGTTCTCCTGGAAAAAACCGTCCCGACCGGGCAGTTGATCCCGCGCATCTCTGGCACGCTGATGGCGGCAATCGGCGCCTGGCTGCTCGTCCAAGCATCCTGAACTGCGCTCCTCCCGTTTCCGGCGGCAATGCCATGCGACCGGGTTGCTCGTCATGCATTTAGTCTTTGGGTACGCCAATTCATTCCGGGATATTGGTGGCGCGTAGTAAATCCGCGGGACAGATTTCGCCGGCGTAGTCCGGATACGCGGGCGACCCGACTTTGCCGATTTTGTTTGCGCGGCTTGCTAATTTCATGACGCTCTTGGCTGCAATTCAGGCATTTGCGGCCGTTGGTTTTCAAACTCTTTCGAATTCGGTCATTTTCCTTGACCTCACGGGAATTATCGCCTTCGATGCCATTCGTGAATGGGAGGCGGCGCGTCGGTTGCGATGTGGGGTTCCGGGTATGGGCCGGAATGGGAGCTGCGTTCACACGGGAAAAGATCAGGGTTTGCCTGAAAAACAGAGAAAAGGGTCTGTGGGTCATGAAACATATTGCTATCAGCATTCTTGGCGCCGCCACGCTTGGGTTGATGGCGTCAGCCGCCTCGGCAACGACGCTCGACACCGTCAAGGCGAAAGGCTTCATCCAGTGCGGTGTCTCGACCGGCCTGGCTGGCTTCTCGGCGCCGGACGACAAGGGTGACTGGCAAGGTATCGACGCGGATTTCTGCCGCGCAGTCGCGGCCGCCGTCTTTGGTGACGGCACCAAGGTCAAGTTCACGCCGCTCAGCGCCAAGGAGCGGTTCACCGCGCTGCAGTCCGGCGAGGTCGACATCCTGTCGCGCAACACCACCTGGACCATCAATCGCGACACCGCCCTTGGCCTGAACTTCGTCGGCACCACCTACTATGACGGCCAGGGCTTCATGATCAACGCAAAGAAGCTGCCCGGCGTCAATTCCGCGCTGCAGCTTTCCGGCGCCGCTGTGTGCGTGCAGAGCGGCACGACCACCGAGCTCAATCTCGCCGACTATTTCAAGGCCAACAAGATGGAGTACAACCCGGTCGTCTTCGAGAAGCTGGAAGAGGTCAACGCCGCCTATGATGCCGGCCGTTGCGACGTCTACACCACCGATCAGTCGGGTCTTTATGGTATTCGCCTGACGCTGGGCGCGCCGGCCGACCACGTTGTGCTGCCCGAGATCATCTCGAAAGAGCCGCTCGGACCGGCCGTGCGCCAGGGCGACGACCAGTGGTACCACATCGTCAAGTGGACCTATTTTGCGCTGCTCGACGCCGAGGAGCTCGGCATCACCAAGGCCAATGTCGACGAAATGAAGAACTCCGCCAGCCCGGAGATCAAGCGCGTGCTCGGCCAGGAAGCCGATACCAAGATCGGCACCGATCTTGGCGTCTCAAATGACTGGGTCGTCAACATCGTCAAGGCCACTGGCAACTACGGCGAAATGTTCGACCGCAATGTCGGCTCGGGGAGCCCGCTCAAGATCGCCCGCGGCATCAACGCGCTATGGACCAAGGGCGGCCTGCAATACGCTCCACCGATCCGCTGATCGAAATGTGATCCGGAAGGCAGATCGTCTGCCTTCCGGTTTCTCTTTCAGGGGACGGTCGAATGGCATCGCAGGAAGTTCTTCGCGAGGAGCCAAGTCGCGCTTCTCTCATAAATGATCCAAAAGTCCGCAGCATTTTCTATCAATGCCTGGTCGTCGCCTTGCTGGTGTCTGGGGTCTGGTGGATCGTTCACAACACCATCGTGAACCTGACGAACCTGCACATTGCCTCCGGCTTCGCCTTTCTGAGAGGCCGCGCCGGCTTCGACATTTCCGATACGGCGATCGCCTATACGTCGGACTCCACCTATGGCCGGGCCATCATCGTCGGCTTGATCAACACATTGATCGTCGCGTTTGTCGGCATCATCACCGCCACCATCATTGGTTTCATTGTCGGCATCGGCCGGCTGTCGAAAAACTGGCTGATCCAGAAGATCTGCACAGTCTATGTCGAGGTGTTCCGCAACATTCCGCCGCTGCTGGTCATCTTCTTCTGGTATTCCGGCGTGCTGGCCGTGCTGCCGGCCCCGCGCGATAGCATCAACCTGCCGTTCGGATCCTTCCTCAACCAGCGCGGCTTCTATTTTCCGCGCGCCGTATGGGGTGACGGCTCCTGGCTGATCCCAGTGGGGCTGCTTGTCGGCATCGCCATGGCGTGGTTCGTCGCCCGCAAGGCGCACCAGCGGCAGATGGCGACCGGGCAGCAATTCCCGGTGTTCTGGACGTCGCTGGCGCTGATCATCGGGCTTCCGCTGCTCGCTTATGTGCTGAGCGGTTTCCCGGTGACCTTTGATTTTCCTAAGCAATCGACTTTCAATCTGACTGGCGGCTTCGTCGTCAAGCCGGAATTCCTGTCACTCTATCTGGCGCTGTCCTTCTATACCGCCGCCTTCATCGCCGAGATCGTGCGTGCCGGCATTCGCGGTGTTGCCAGGGGCCAGAGCGAGGCCTCGGCCGCCCTTGGCCTGCGTGCCGGCCAGGCGTTGCGGCTGGTGGTTGTGCCGCAGGCCATGCGCATCGTCATTCCGCCGCTGGCCAGTCAGTATCTCAACCTGACCAAGAATTCCTCACTCGCCATCGCCATCGGCTATCCCGACCTGACGGCAACCACCGGCACGGTGCTCAACCAGACCGGCCAGGCGGTCGAATGCGTGGTCATCATGATGGTGATCTATCTGGCCATCAGCCTTCTGACCTCGCTATTCATGAACTGGTTCAACGCCAAGATGGCGCTGGTGGAGAGGTAAGGACATGCAAGAACATGATATGTCCTGGGTTCGCACCGAAATGGCACTGGCGCAGCCGGCGCCGGCCGGCGTCACAGGCTTCAGCGCATGGGTGCGCAAGAACCTGATTGCGTCGACGGGCGACACCATTTTGACCATCATCGGTTTCGCGCTGGTGGTGATGATCCTGCCGCAGATCATCAACTGGGCCTTCATCAACGCCGTGTGGACGGGACCTAACCGGACCGTGTGCGCCACGGTGGCGCAGGGCGGTATCCAGCCGGATGGCTGGTCCGGCGCCTGCTGGGCCTTCGTCAACGCCAAGTTCGGTCAGATCATGTTCGGCACCTATCCGGTCGAGGAGCGCTGGCGGCCGATCCTGGTTGGCATATTGCTGGTCGTGCTCATGGTGCCGATGCTGATGCCGAGCGTGCCGCGCAAGGGTCTCAACGCCCTGCTGCTGATCGTCGGTCTCCCGATTGTGTCATTCTTCCTGCTGGTCGGTGGCGCGTTCGGTCTGGAACATGTCGAAACGGCGCGCTGGGGCGGCTTGCTGGTGACGCTGTCCCTGTCTTTCGTGGCCATTGTCGTGTCGTTGCCGCTTGGCATCGTGCTGGCGCTTGGCCGTCGCTCCAGAATGCCGATCGTAAAGATGCTGTGCGTCATCTTCATCGAAGCCGTACGCGGCATTCCGCTGATCACCGTTCTGTTCATGGCCAGCGTCATGCTGCCGCTGTTCCTGCCCCCGGGCGTCACCTTCGACAAGTACCTGCGTGCGCTGATCGGCGTGTCGCTGTTTGCCGCCGCTTATATGGCTGAAGTGGTGCGAGGCGGCCTGCAGGCGATTCCCAAGGGTCAGTATGAAGGCGCCGATTCGCTTGGCCTTGGCTATTGGCAGAAGATGTATTTCATCGTCATGCCGCAGGCACTGAAGCTGGTCATCCCGGGCATCGTCAACACCTTCATCGGCATGTTCAAGGACACCAGCCTGGTCACGATCATTTCGATGTTCGACCTGCTGGGCATCGTCAAGCAGAACTTCTCCGACGCCAACTGGGCGACGGCGCAGACGGCCAAGTCGGGTCTGATCTTCGCCGCCTTTGTCTTCTGGCTGTTCTGCTTCGGCATGTCGCGCTATTCAATGTACACTGAACGCCGGCTCGACACCGGCCACAAACGCTAAACAAAAGAACAAGGGGATCCTGTCATGACAACCGAAAATGCTGTCAGCGCGGAAGAGATCAAGGTCAACGCCGCCAAGATGCACATCTCCGACACCGATGTCGCCATCGACATCGTCGCCATGCACAAATGGTATGGCGAGTTCCATGTGCTGAAGGACATCAACCTGAGAGTGATGCGCGGCGAGCGCATCGTCATCTGCGGCCCGTCGGGCTCCGGCAAATCGACGATGATCCGCTGCATCAACCGTCTGGAAGAGCACCAGAAGGGCAAGATCATCGTCGACGGCAAGGAACTGACCAACGATCTGAAGAAGATCGACGAGGTGCGCCGCGAGGTCGGCATGGTGTTCCAGCACTTCAACCTGTTCCCGCATCTGACCATCCTGGAGAACTGCACGCTGGCGCCGATCTGGGTGCGCAAGACACCGAAGAAGCAGGCCGAGGAAATCGCCATGCATTTCCTCAAGCGCGTCAAGATCCCGGAACAGGCCAACAAATATCCGGGCCAGCTGTCCGGTGGCCAGCAGCAGCGCGTGGCGATCGCCCGTTCGCTGTGCATGAACCCGCGCATCATGCTGTTCGACGAGCCGACCTCGGCGCTCGATCCGGAAATGATCAAGGAAGTTCTGGAGACGATGGTCGGCCTTGCCGAAGAAGGCATGACCATGCTGTGCGTCACCCACGAAATGGGCTTTGCCCGCAAGGTCGCCAACCGCGTGATCTTCATGGACCAGGGCCAGATCGTCGAGCAGAACACGCCGGCCGAGTTCTTCGACCATCCGCGCCACGAACGCACAAAGCTGTTCCTGTCGCAGATCCTGCACTAGGCCTTCGATAACCAGGAAGAGCCCGGCTGAAACAGTGCCGGGCTCTTTTGCGTATGGATGAGCAGGGGGCGGGCGGTCTGTGTCGCGCCGGGGTGCGTTTGCAAGGCCGCCATTCATGAAAAAACTGGGACGTTTTCTAGGCCTGCCGTTGATCGTCGTTGCGTTCGCTGTGACGCTGGGCACTCTTGTGCCGCGGCCGCTGTGGCCGCCGGCCGCCGCCAATCCCGCCAACACGCGCCATATCCTGGTGCTGAACAACCCGATCCACACCGACAT
This sequence comes from Mesorhizobium sp. P2_C7, assembly GCF_056404515.1. Taxonomy (NCBI): domain Bacteria; kingdom Pseudomonadati; phylum Pseudomonadota; class Alphaproteobacteria; order Hyphomicrobiales; family Phyllobacteriaceae; genus Mesorhizobium; species Mesorhizobium sp. P2_C7. The sequence continues at coordinate 18,277 of NZ_JBFUDW010000021.1, forward strand.
CGCCATCCCGGTCGACCACAGGGTGCGCCAGCGGTTCCATTTCCTGGTCGACGCCGGCATCCAAGCCGATGGTCCGGAAGTTCGCTACTTCGTCTTCGGCTGGGGCGGTCGCGCCTTCTACCTGGAGACGCCGACGTGGTCCGAACTCAAGGCCGTCCCGGTGATGAAGGCACTGACCCTCGACGCGTCGGTCATGCATGTCGATGTTGCTGGCGCCATAGTCGAACCGCATCCGGATGTCGCCGGCTTCGACATCGGCGAGGAGCGTTTTGCAGCACTGCTCGATTTCATCGATGCGAGTTTCCAACGGGGGCCGCAAGGCCCGCTTCTTGTTCCGGGCGCGGCCTATTCCAGCTTCGACCGCTTCTATGAAGCCAACGGCCATTTCAACGCGCTGGTCGGCTGCAACACCTGGACCGCGGCGGCCTTGCGTACCGCCGGCTTGCGCACCGGCTGGTGGAACCCGCTGCCGGCTTCGCTCGGTCTGTCGCTGCGGCTTTACAATTAGCACCGCTCAACGGGCTATGCCCCAGCTTTCAGCGCCGGATGATTTTCTGCGCCTGCCAGCCATAAAGCCAGTCCAAATCGGCGGCGAGTTTTTCAGACGAGCGCATTTTCAGGAACAGATTGCGTGCGATGGAGACTGGACCCGCGGCATGCCAGGCGAGGCGGTTGAGGGCGCCGCGACGGGCGACCCTGGCAACGCGCGGCCGCCGCAGGTTCTCCCAGATTTGAAGACCTTGTCCCGGATCGCCGGGCAAGTCCGCAACGACATCCGCAAGTGCGGCCGCATCTTCGATCGCCATGGCGGCACCTTGCGCCGCGAACGGCGTCATCGCATGCGCCGCATCGCCGATCAGCGCGATGCGGTCGTTCGTCCAAGGCTGCTTACTCTCGACCGTATGGATCGGCCACGCCGTCCACCGGCCGGCTTCCTCGATCAGACGAGCAAGTGCTGCTGCCGTACCGCGCATGGCACCGGTCAAGATCCTGGTGTCGGCGTTCCCGGACCAGCCCTCGGCAATGCGTTCGCCTTTGGTGAAGGCGACAAGATTGAAGGCAGCACTCTTGCTGACGGGATAGGCGACCATGTGGAAGCCGGGATGCAGGAAGGTCGTGACGCAATTGGTGGCGCCGATCGCGGCGAAGGCTTTTCCGGCAGCGCTGTCGGCGGGAATGGTGGCACGCCAGGCCAGTTCGCCCGAAAAGTGACTTCTCGGCGAGGCCGCTCCCCTGGTTGTGTCGACAAGCCCGCGCACCGATGACCAGACGCCATCGGCGCCGACCAGCAGCAAGCCCTCGGCCTCGACGGTCTCGCCGGCCATCTCGGCAGCCACGGTGATGCCATGGCTGTCTTTGGCAACGCCGCTGACATGCGCGCCGGAAGTCAGATGAATGTTCGGCATTTCGGCAACGCGCGCAGTCAGTGCGCTCTGCAAGTCAGCCCTGTGAGCAACGAGATAGGGTGCCTGCCAGCGGGCTTCGGCGGCTTGTCCCAGCGGCACGCGTGCCAGTTCGCGCAACGTCGCGGCGTCCTTCAACACCACCGCTTCCGGCCGCACCGCTGCCGGCAGCAGCCGGTCGAGCGCGCCAAGCTGGCGAAGAATGCCTGTTGCGTTGGGAGAAAGCTGGATGCCGGCGCCTGCGGCTTCCAGGCGCTGCGCCTGTTCGAACACCTGCACGCGGTAGCCGCGTTCGGCGAACGCCAGCGCGGCGGTCAGCCCGGCGACACCCGCCCCGGCGATGACGATTTGCCGGGACCGCGTGTTGTCCATCGGGCTTGCCGCGAAGGAATCAGGCGGCCTGGTCGATGTAGATACAGCCTGCCGGCAGCGTTTCTGTCGCCTTCAGCTTGGACGAATAGCGGTAGAGCGTCGAGCAATAGGGGCAGACCTTTTCTTTGTCGTCGCCCATGTCGAGAAACACATGCGGGTGGTCGAAAGGCGGGTTGGCGCCCGTGCACATGAATTCCTTGACGCCGATGTCGATCGCCGGGTGGCCCGCATCGTTCTGGAAATGGGGAATGGAACCGCCTAACATCGTCGTCGTCTCCTTAACGCAGTCTCTTCTGCATCTGGATCATAACCGGTCTCTTTGCAAGTTCGATGAAATCAAACTGTCGCAAAAGCCTGTCAGAGGATAAGTTAAGCCGGTTAAGGCAATGACCCCGAAAACGGAATCGGGTTACGGAGAGGGTCAGGCCTCGCTTCAGGTCACCTGCGGCGCATCCGGGAAGGTTGTGTCGCTCGGCGGCGGAGCATGCGGGAAGAGCAGGAAAAATGAACGAACTGAAGCCGGTGCAGAGCGAATTCGTGAATGTCGAGGTGGCTCGCCCGGAGGGCGGCAACCCGGATCGCTTTGTCAACCGGGAGTTTTCCTGGCTGCAGTTCAACCGGCGCGTTCTCGAGGAGTCGCTGAACCTCAATCATCCGCTGCTGGAGCGCGTCCGTTTCCTGTCGATCTCGGCGGCCAACCTCGACGAGTTCTTCATGGTCCGCGTCGCTGGTCTTGCCGGCCAGGTGCGCGAGGGCATCACGCTGAAGAGCCCTGACGGCCGCACCCCCGAACAGCAGCTCGAGCAGCTGCTGCGGGAGGTCGAACGGCTGCAGGAAGACCAGCAGAAGAGCCTTTCGGCACTCATCGTGCTGCTCAACAAGGAAGGCATCGAGAGCATCACCCGTGATGCACTGACCAAGGACGAAAAGATCTGGCTGGAAGACCATTTCCAGGAGCAGGTGTTTCCGGTGCTGACGCCGCTGTCGATCGACCCGGCGCATCCGTTCCCGTTCATCCCCAATCTCGGTTTCTCGATGGCGCTGCAATTGCGCCACCGCAAGAACGGCGAAGAGATGAGCGCGCTTCTGCGCCTCCCTGTGGCGCTGAAGCGCTTCATCCGTTTGCCGGACCGCAAGCACCATGTCCGCTTCATCCCGCTGGAAGAGGCAGTCGGCCTCTATATCGGCAAGCTGTTCCCAGGCTATGAGGTCAAGGGCTCCGGCACGTTCCGCATCATCCGCGACAGTGATATCGAGGTCGAGGAGGAATCCGAGGATCTGGTGCGCCTGTTCGAGACGGCGCTGAAGCGCCGCCGCCGCGGGTCGGTGATCCGCATCGAATTTGACGTATTGATGCCGGCCGAACTGCGCGACTTCGTTGCCGGCGAGCTAGGCGTATCGTCGAGCCGCATCAGCGTTCTGACCGGTCCGCTGGCGCTCAGCCAGATTTCCGAGATCGTCGCCGTCCCGCGCGACGACCTCAAGTTCACGCCCTACAATCCGCGCTTTCCCGAGCGCATCCGCGAGCACGGCGGCGACTGCTTCGCCGCCATCCGCGAGAAGGACATCGTCGTCCATCACCCCTACGAATCCTTCGATGTGGTGGTGCAGTTCCTGCGCCAGGCGATGGCCGATCCCGAAGTGGTGGCGATCAAGCAGACGCTTTACCGCACTTCCAACGACAGCCCGATCGTGCGCGCACTGGTCGATGCGGCGGAGGCCGGCAAGTCGGTGACCGCGCTGGTCGAGCTCAAGGCGCGTTTCGATGAGGAAGCCAACATCCGCTGGGCGCGCGACCTGGAGCGCGCCGGTGTGCAGGTCGTGTTCGGCTTCCTCGAGTTGAAAACCCATGCGAAAATGTCGCTGGTGGTGCGGCGCGAGGACGGCAAGCTGCGCAACTATGTGCATCTCGGCACCGGCAACTACCATCCGGTCACCGCGCGCATCTACACCGATCTGTCTTTCTTCACCACCGATCCCACGATTGCCCGCGATGTCGCCCAGCTCTTCAATTTCATCACCGGCTATGCCGAGCCGACGGATGAAATGCGGTTGGCAATCTCGCCGTTCACGTTGAGAAGCCGCATCTTGAAGCATATTGCCGACGAGATTGCTCATGCGGTGGACGGGAGGCCGGCGCGCATCTGGATGAAGATGAACGCGCTTGTCGATCCGATCATCATCGACGCGCTCTATGACGCCAGCCGTGCCGGCGTCGAGATCGACCTCGTCGTGCGCGGCATCTGCTGCCTGCGGCCGCAGGTGCCGGGCCTGTCGGAAAATATCAGGGTCAAGTCGATCGTCGGCCGCTTTCTGGAACACAGCCGCATCTATTGCTTCGGCAATGGCCATGGGCTGCCATCGGACGAGGCGATCGTCTACATCTCGTCGGCCGACCTCATGCCGCGCAATCTCGACCGCCGCGTCGAGACCATGGTGCCGATCACCAATCCAACTGTGCATGAACAGATCCTGGGCCAGATCATGCTGGGCAACATCATGGACAATCAGCAAAGTTTCGACGTATTGGCTGATGGAACCTCCCGGCGCGTCGTGCTGGAAGAGGGCGAGGAACCGTTCAACGCGCAGGAATATTTCATGACCAATCCGAGCCTGTCGGGACGGGGTGACGCGCTGAAGTCGCATGCGCCCAAGCGTATCGCGCAGTTCAAGCGCCGCAAGAAGAACGCCGCAGCGTCCACCTGATGCTGTCTGATTCCCAGGGCCGGTTGCAGGACCGCCGACCGCTATCCATCATCGACATCGGGTCGAATTCGATCCGCCTCGTCGTCTATGAGGGGCTGGCGCGCTCGCCGACCATGCTGTTCAACGAAAAGATGCTGGCCGGCCTCGGCCGCGGCATCGTTTCCACCGGCAAGCTCGACCCCGAGGCGGTGACCCGCTCGATGGAGGAATTCCGCCGCTTTCGCGCGCTCTCCGACCAGGCTGGCGCCGAGCACATGTATGTTCTGGCCACCGCCGCAGCCCGCGAGGCGATCAACGGTCCCGATTTCATCCACCGTGCCGAGGATGTGCTCAAGACCGAGATCCGGGTGATCAGTGGCCGCCAGGAAGCCTATTATTCGGCGCTCGGCGTCATTTCGGGCTTCCATCCGGCCAATGGCATCGCCGGCGATCTGGGTGGCGGCAGTCTCGAACTGGTCGACGTCAACGGCGAGGCGATCGGCGACGGCATAACGCTGCCGCTTGGCGGCTTGCGCCTGCAGGACATGGCGAAGAACTCGCTGACCCAGGCGGCCAAGATCACGCGTGACGAACTGTCGAGGGCCAAGCTGTTGAAAGGCGGGCAGGGCAGGCCCTTCTACGCTGTCGGCGGCACCTGGCGAAATCTCGCCCGGCTGCACATGGAAATGACAAATTATCCGCTCGGCGTCATGCACCATTACGAGATCAGCGCCGACAGTGCGACGAACTTCCTCAAGCAGGTGGCCAAGGCCGAGATCGAGAAGGTCAAGGGCATCGAAGGCGTTTCGAAGAACCGCCGTTCGCTGCTGCCTTATGGCGCCATCGTGTTGCAGGAGATCATGGCGGCGATGCAGCCGTCGAAGGTCATCGTGTCGGCGCTCGGCGTGCGCGAGGGCTTTCTCTATTCGCTGCTCGACGAGGCCGAGCAGAAGGCCGATCCATTGATTTCGGCGTCGGAGGAACTCGCCCGGCTGCGCTCACGCTCCGTCACCCATGCGCATGAACTTGTCGATTGGACCGCCAGGACCTTTGCCGCCTTCGGCATCGACGAGACCGAGGACGAGGCGCGCTATCGCCACGCCGCCGCATTGCTGGCCGATATCGGCTGGCGCGCGCATCCCGAATATCGCGGCAAGCAGTCGCTCAACATTATCGCGCACGCGTCCTTCTTCGGCGTCGACCATCCCGGCCGTGCCTTCCTGGCACTTGCCAACGCCTATCGTCACGACGGCATCTTCAACGAAGCCATCGCACCCGAGATCAAGGCGCTGGCTTCGCCGCGTTACCTGGAGCGGGCACGCGTGCTGGCGGCGATGATGCGCGTCGTCTACCTGCTCACGGCATCGATGCCCGGCATCATGCCCCGGCTGAAATGGGAACAGCGCGGCAACGGCGTGCTGGCTCTGGTGCTGCCTGCATCTCTGGCCGACCTCTATGGCGAACGGCCGGCCGGCCGCCTGGCGCAACTGGCAAGGATAACCAACCGTCGGCTGGTGCTGGCCGTCGAGGGCGGCCCGAGCGTTTCGGTGAAGTAGGCCTTACGCCGAACGCCGCCCGTCGGTCGACCAGGCACCCGCGCCGGCCATCGCCAGCGCCAGGAAGCCGCCTGATATGGCGATGTCCTTCATCAGCATCTGCGAATGCAGGAAGGCAAGCATCGCGTCGTCACCGCCCTGGCCGTAATGGCCGATGAAACCAGCGACAATGCAGAAGGCGGCGAGCAGCAGCGCCGTGATCCGGGTCTGGAAACCGGCCAGGATGAGCAGCCCGGCGATCAGTTCGAACAAGCCGGTGCCCCAGGCGGCAAGCGTCGGCAGCGGCAGGCCGAGGCTGGCGAAATAGCCTGTCGTGCCGACAATGTCGGAAAGCGCGTGGAAGCCGGAGGGTACGAACAAGGCGGCAAATAGCAGGCGGGAAAGCAGAAGCAGTGCATTACGAGGCATGCTTGTCATCTCCGTCGTCAGTCCGGCCGGCTGGTCCTGTTGCGCATCCGAAGGTCGATCCTACCAGCAATGCGGGCGTAAATCCCGGCTGGCAAATCGGGACATGGACTTGTGCACCGACAACGAAAAAGCGGCGCGGAAAATTCCGCGCCGCTTTTGTTTTTCGTGTTCTGGCTGTGGATCAGCCGCGCTTGGCATCAACCGAGTAGGCGCCGGCACCCGAGGTGGCCAGCACGATGAAGCCGCCGGCAATCCCCAGATTCTTGAGGAAGTTGATCATCTGCATCTGATCGGCCCAGCCGGTGTGGGCGACCAGCGCTGTGGCGACGGTGAAGATCGCGAGCACCCAGGCGGCAATCCGGGTCTGGAAGCCGACAAGGATGGCGGCTCCGCCGAGAAGCTCGATCAGGCCGACGATGATGGCCGTCGCGGTCGGTACGGGCAGGCCAAGGCTGCCGAAATAACCGGCTGTGCCGGCGATCGCGGTGAGCTTGCCGAAACCTGAAAGCAGGAAGATGGCGGCAAGAAGGACGCGGCCGAGGAGGATCGTGGCTGAGGCATTGGAAGCGCCGGAACCGGCGACTGAAGTGTTGATGGACATGGTGGCTCTCTCTGGGAAGGGTTCAATGCAACCCAGATAGAGCAAGCTGACTGTTCACCAAAGCCGCCAGATTGACGACACATTGTTCACAGTGCGTACGTTTCCGTGAGCGGGCGGCTTACGCAAAATTCGCGTCGAATGAGGTCGTGACGCGAGTAAATTCTCCCGTCGTCTAACGTCTTACCCCGGGTGCGTCATATCCTCCGGCCGTACCAGCCGGTCGTAGTCGGCTTCGCTGACCAACCCCGTGGCCAGCGCTTCCTCGCGTAGCGTGGTGCCCTTCTTGTGCGCGGTCTTGGCGATCTTGGCGGCATTGTCGTAGCCGATGGTCGGCGCCAGTGCCGTCACCAGCATCAGCGAGCGGTCGAGTGCCGCCTTGATGTTGTCTTCGCGCGCCTCGATGCCGACGACGCAATTGTCGGTGAAGGAGACCGAAGCGTCGCAGAGCAACTGCACCGACTGCAGGAAGTTGTAGGCCATCAAAGGGTTGTAGACGTTGAGCTCGAAATGGCCCTGGCTGCCGGCGAAGGTGAGCGCGGCATTATTGCCGAACACCTGCACGCAGACCTGGGTGATTGCCTCGCACTGGGTCGGATTGACCTTGCCCGGCATGATCGACGAGCCCGGCTCGTTTTCCGGCAGCGACAGTTCGCCGAGGCCCGAACGCGGACCGGAACCGAGGAAGCGGATGTCGTTGGCGATCTTGAACAGCGCGGCGGCGCAGGCGTTGATGGCGCCATGCGAGAACACCATGGAATCGTGGGCTGCCAGCGCCTCGAACTTGTTCGGCGCGGTGACGAAGGCAATTCCGGTGATGGCGGCGATCCGGTCCGCTACCCTCTCGGCGAAGCCGACCGGCGCATTGAGGCCGGTGCCGACGGCGGTGCCGCCCTGCGCCAGCTCCTGCAGGCCGGGCAGCGTCAGTTCGATGCGCTTGATCGACGAAGCGACCTGCGCGGCATAGCCCGAAAATTCCTGACCGAGGGTGAGGGGGGTGGCATCCTGCGTGTGCGTGCGGCCGATCTTGATGATGTGGGCGAAAGCGCGGCTCTTAGCGTCCAGCGCCTTGTGCAGGTGCTTCAGGGCCGGCAGCAAATCGTGCACGATGCGCTCGGCGCAGGCGATGTGCATGGCCGTCGGATAGGTGTCGTTCGACGACTGGCTCATATTGACGTGGTCGTTGGGATGCACGGGCTTCTTCGAGCCCATGACCCCGCCCAGCATTTCGATCGCCCGGTTGGAGATCACTTCGTTGGCGTTCATGTTGGACTGCGTGCCCGAGCCGGTCTGCCAGACGACCAGTGGGAAATGGTCGTTGAGCTTGCCGTCGATAACCTCTTGCGCTGCCTCGATGATCGCCTTGCCGATTGCCGGGTCGAGCCGCTTCAGTTCCATATTGGCTTCCGCCGCGGCCCGCTTGACGATGCCGAGCGCGCGAACGATCGACGCCGGCTGCTTCTCCCAACCTATCTTGAAATTCGCGAGCGAACGCTGGGCCTGGGCCCCCCAATAACGATCGGCGGCGACTTCGATGGGGCCGAACGTGTCGGTTTCGGTTCTGGTCTTTGCAGCGGTCACGGGTCTCTCCTTGTCGAAGTCGGCAACGGCGTATCGCGTTGCACAAACGGCTTCAAGCGGAGATTGCGGGCGGGGCGGATGCAAATCGGTTGAAGCGCTTGCCCCCTCGATGGGAGAGCCGGACGCTCACCCGGCCGTGTATCCGCCGTCGATCGCAAAGACGCCGCCGCTGGTCCAGGCGGCCTCGTCGCTGGCGAGATAGACCGCGATGCCGGCCAGATCGTCGGGGCGGCCGATGCGGCCAAGCGGATAGCTCCGCTCGACATAGGCCGTCAGCTCCGCCTTTGCCTCGGCCGGCAGGGTGTCGACCGTGCTGCGGCGCATGGCGGTGTCGACCGTGCCGGGCGCGATGGCATTGACGCGGATGCCGCGCGGGCCGAGTTCGAAGGCCAGTGATTTGGTCAGCGAGTTCACCGCGCCCTTCGACAGCGAATAGAGGCTCGACGGCCGCTTCGGGATCATCTTGTTGGCGAAATAGGACGAGATGTTGATCACCGACGCGCCTGCTACCAGATGCGGCAGCAGAGCCTGAGTGAGGAAGAACACCGCCGTCACATTGAGTGCGAAGGATTGCTGGAACTGCTCCTCGCTGACGGTCTCGAATGGCACCAGGAAAGCCACCCCGGCATTGTTGACTAGGATATCGAGCGGCCGACCGGATTTTTTCACGTGCCCGGCCACGGCTTCTATGCCGGCGCAGGTGGCGAGATCGGCCGACAGCGTCTCGACATTGCCGCCGAGCTGCTTGGCCGCGGCATCAAGTTTTTCGGTGTCGCGGCCGACGATCAGGACATCCGCACCCTCACGCGAAAAGGCCTCGGCGATCGCAAGGCCGATGCCGTCCGATCCGCCGGTAACCAGCGCGCGCTTGTCGTGAAGTCTCATTCTACGCTCCGAGGCAGCTCGGCCATCGAGAGCACCGCATATAAGCGGCCGCGGTCAAGCCATCGGCCTATCCGACGGTATGAACTTCGACTGCCGGCTCTCGCATGGGTTCCCGAATGGCGAGCCGTCCCGCGACATAGTTCTTGACCTGGCGGACCGCCTGTTCGCGCGAGACGCTGCCTGGCTGCAGGCCGAGCCGCAGCCAAAGCCCGTCGATCAATGCGGTGACGCCAAGCGCGATGTCGTCGGCATCCGCCGGCGAGGCAAGGCCGCGCAGGCCGGACAACAGGTTCGAGCGCATGCGCGCGTGGATCACTCTCTGGATACGCGCCATCTTCTCGTCGCGCGGCACCTCGGCGCAGAGCGAAAGCCAGGCATGGCAGAGAGGAGGCTGAAAAAGATGCGGTTCGAAATTACCCTCGATCACGGCATCCATGCGCTCCATCGGGGTGATCGCCCGGCGAAGACGCGCAATCACCGCCTGGCACAGGACGGCGTTGGCTTCGCGCATCGCGTGCTCGAACAATTCCTGCTTGTTGCGGAAATAGTGCAGCACAATTCCCTTCGAGGCGCCGGCCTGGGCCGCCACCTTTTCCAGCGTCGCGCCGGCAATGCCCTCGCGCTCCAGTACCGCGAACGCCGCCTGCCGCAGTTCCTTGCGGCGTATCTCGCTGAGACGCTTGAGTTTCACCGGATCGATCCATGCATTGCGATTCCACATTGACATTTTCGTCCGAGCAGATCAACTATTGACCAATGGGACAATAAAAAGACCAATTGGTCAATTTTCGAAAAATGAGGAGAACCGAAATGTTCCGCATCCTTGCGAATGGCGTCTGTCTCGCTGCCCTGGCGTTGGCCTGTTCTGCGGCTGAAGCGGCCGAGGCCGAACAGTGCAGGGCGGTCCGTATGGCCGAACCCGGCTGGAACGATCTGGCCTTCACCACCGGCGTTGCCAATGTCCTGCTGGGTGCACTCGGCTACCAGCCACAGAGCTCGGTGCTAGGCATCAACCTCATCTATGAAGGCATGAAGAACAACGATCTCGACCTGTTCCTCGGCTATTGGAATCCGGCCATGGTCACCTATTACGAGCCCTACAAGAAGGATGGCTCGGTCGAAGACGTGCGCGTCAATCTGGAAGGCGCCAAATACACCTTCGCCGTGCCGACCTACGTCTGGGACGCCGGCGTCAAGGATTTTGCCGACCTGCACAAGTTCGCCGACAAGTTCGGCAAGAAAATGTACGGCATCGAGCCCGGCTCGAACCAGCTGATGATGGATGCCATTGCCGATCCCTCGCTTGGCCTCGGCGGCTGGCAGGTCGTCGAGTCGAGTGAAGCTGGCATGCTGTCGGAGGTCGGCTATGAGATCAAGGAAAAGCAGTTCATCGTCTTCCAGGGCTGGGCGCCGCATCCGATGAACACGATGTACGATTTCAAATATCTCACCGGCGGCGACAAATTTTATGGCCCCAACCTCGGTGCCGCGACGGTGACCACGCAGGTGCGCAAGGGCTATCTGCAACAGTGCCCGAATGCCGGGCAATTGTTGAAAAACCTCACCTTTGACATCGGTTTCGAAAATGTCGGCATGGGCTACCTGATCAATGACGGCATGAAGCCGGAAGAGGCGGGGCTGAAGGCGATCACGCTGAACAAGGATCGTCTGGACACCTGGCTTGCCGGCGTCACCACATTCGATGGCAAGCCCGGCCTTGCGGCGGTCAAGGAAAAGCTTGGCCTGTGAGACCGGCAGCATTTGATGCCTTTCCGAATGGCTGGGCGGAACAGGACGGCTGGGCTGGCCGCAAGAAATTCGTCAATAGCGGCGATCTCGACATCGCCTATGTCGAGGTCGCCGGCGCCGAGCCGGCGCTGCTGTTGGTGCACGGCTTCACCGACACCAGCCGCAGCTTTTCGCTCCTGGCGCCGCACCTGGCCGGTCGCCGGCTCGTCATGCCGGATCTGCGCGGCCATGGCGGGTCGCAAACTGGCGAAGGTTGCCGCATCGCCGATTTCGCAAGTGACATTGCCGGATTGATCGTCCACTTGCGGCTTGACCGGCCGGTGCTCGTCGGCCATTCGCTGGGCGCCATGGTGGCTATCGCGTTGGCTGCGCGGCATAACGAGCTCATCGGCGGGCTGGTGCTATTGGCCGGCACTTTGAAGCCCGACCTGGAGCAGAACCATCCATTGGTCATGGGCGTTCAGTCTCTGCGCGACCCGATATCGCCGGCAGACCCGTTCTATGCCTGGTGGCATGCCTGCCGGCCTGGCGTGCCCGAGCCCTTCCTCGCAGGCCTGGCGAAAGACGCCTCGGAGATGCCGGCATCACGCTGGCAAGCGACCCTGAAGGAAATTCGCCGCACCGATCTGAGTGACCTGGCGCGAGCCGTGCAGGCTCGAACGCTGATCATCGCCGGCGAGCACGACCCGCTGTTCGGCGAGGCGCATCAGCGGGCGCTGTTGGATGCCCTTGTTGGGGCGAGCCTCGTGCACGCCGAGGAGTGTGGCCACAATCCTCATTGGGAGGATCCGGCCTTTGTTGCCAACGCCATCGGTAAGAGTTTCGGGTTCGATTAGCGCCCGAACAATGCGCGTGCCGGTGGCACGTCCTGCCGGGCCTAGGCACCATCACTATCCCTGATCAAGCGGACCGTTACCCAAGCCGCGAACGCGAGGTCGGGGACAGGCGCAAAGTCTCGGTTGGTCTGGTCAGATCCTGCTGGGCAGCTTGCCAAAACGCCTGCGATGCAGCCGAACCGGCCAGCGTGGCCTCGTGGCGGGCGTGTGTTTCCGGGCTGTCAAATCCCATGAAGCTGATGAAGACGTTTTCGCTGGCCCGTATCGGCAGGCGCGGAAAGCTGTTTTCGGTGTGTTCGGTAACGAACGCGGCGAGCAGGCGTGCGCCGGGTGCGGTCATCAGCGGCGCCATTTCGGTCTCAAAGCGATTGGCGAAAATGGCTTCGGCGCCGGGCCGCAAATGATGAATCCGGATCACAACAATGGCCGACAGGGGCTTGTTCCGGCCTGATTTTTTGTCAGCGGTCAAGCCTGCCCGCGGTGTGCCCGAGAGGTCGAAACCGGCGCCTGGCCATGCCGGCTTGAGCAACAACACATCGTCGGAATCGATCATTGTCGCGTTGGCCGCATTGCTATGCGCCGCCCAGACCGGCCCGCCATAAAAGGCGGTTAGGGCATGCTTGCGCGCGTCCATGCCGTCGAAGCCGCGCATCCAGACAAACATGTCCGGACGATCGAGATCCCGGAACTGGCCGATGATGGTCATCCCGGCATCCTCCTGGCCCTCGATCAGCCTGCCGTCGAAGATGTCGATGAGCGTGTCACGCTTGCCGGGCTTCAGCGTGTATTGCCGCAGCTCGACCACAGGCGAGCCGAGCGCCGCGGGTTGCGGCGTGGCATCCAGGGGCAGGTTCATCCGTCAGTCTCCAAAACAGGGCATTTGTCCTGTTTATAAACAGACCGGTTGTCCTGTTTTGTCAACATGCTATTGTTCGGCAATGTCAGCAGAGATCACAACGCGACCGAGGCTCCGGTCGCGAAAACGCATCAACGACCCCGAAGGCATGCGCAACAAGGTGCTTGATGTCGCTGAGGCGGCGTTTCAGGCGCGCGGCTACCATGCCTCCAGCCTCGGCGACCTGATGGCGGCTGCAAGTGTCAGCGGCGGCGCGCTGCATCACCATTTTCCGACCAAGAAGGCGCTGGCACTGGCGGTGATCGACGAGCGTGTGGCGGCAGCGGTAGAAGCGACATGGATCGCGCCGATGCGGGCTGCCGCCTCGGCACGCGATGGCGTGCGCGCGGTGTTCGAGGCCGTGGCGGCGGAACTGGAACAACAGGGTTTCGTGCGCGGCTGCCCGCTCAACAATCTGGCGCATGAACTGTCGCTCGCCGATCCCGATTTCCGGACGGCACTTGCCCGCATCTTTTCGGCATGGCGCCAGGCGATCGCCGACAAGGTCAGGGCCGACCAGCGGGAGGGCAGGGAGCAAGGCATCGACCCCCAGCGCTTTGCGGCACTTTCCGTGGCCACCTATTCCGGCGCCATGTCGATGGCCAAGGCGGCGCAGGATGCGGGTGTGCTGCGCGACTGCCTGCCGGCGCAGGGCGAGGCCTGGAAATGATCCCGGAACGTGATCGAGCAGTTCTGTCACGCTGTTGTCGCGATGTCGCGCGTTGAACTGGACGGCCGGCCGCTCCCCATGCTGAAATTCACCTCATGATGAATCGCCGCTCGCCTGGTTTGTTTTCTCGACGCAGCTTTCTGGCCCAGGCCGCGGGATTTGCCGCGGCCGGCGTGATGTCGTGCCCGGCACGCAGCCAGACCGGGCAGCGCGTCGAGCCGATCGACGCCACCTTCCTGTTCATCGCAGATGTCCACGCCTGTCGAATGGCGAGCGGCTTGAGTCCCAACTGCCTGAAGGAAGGCAAGACCGACGCTGCGCTGCTGCGCAACATCGCAGCGCTGAACGGCCTCAGCGACAAGGACTGGCCGGCCGAGATCAACGGCGTCGCCACCGGTCTGCGCTCGGCCGGCAGCCGTATCGGCACGCCGCTTGGCCTCGTCGTCGGCGGCGACATCACGGACGATGGCGGCGGCCAGATCACCCAGCCGAGCGAGGGTACCCAGCTGCTCCAATTCAGCCAGCGCTACCAGCAAGGCGTCGGTTCCGATCGCGTGCATGTGCCTGTCTATGTCGGGCTCGGCAACCACGATCTCGACCAGAACGGCCCGCCGCACCATGTCGACTGGTACCGGCGCGAAATGCGCGACTATGTCGAGGTCAATCACCGCGCCGGCGTATTCTTCAAGCCGCCGGTGCCGGCCACCGACTACGACGTCGACAGCGATTGTTATTCCTGGGACTGGGGAGGCCTGCATCTCGTGCAGACGCATCGTTTCGCCGGCGACACCGGCCACGGCGCCGACAGCGGCCTGCCATGGCTGAAGCAGGATCTGGCCACCTACGCTGCGGATGGCCGCCCGGTCATCCTGTTCCAGCACTATGGCTGGGACACCTTCTCGATAGAACGGTGGGATGCCGCCAAAAGGACGTATGACGATGACGGTGCCGGCGCGCCGCACTGGTGGAGCGAGGCCGACCGGCAGGCCCTGCTGGCGGCGCTGAAGGGCTACAATGTCGTCGCCATCTTCCACGGCCACAAGCACGACACACCGCTGATCTACCGCGGCGACGGGCTCGACCTCATCAAGCCGAAGGCTGCCTATCTGGGTGGCTTCGCGCTGGCCAGGGTGACCAGCGACGCCATGGACGTGGTGCTGGGCGAGGCGACCGGTGATCATGGCGAGGTTGCCTTCACCAACGCCTTCAGCAAGGACTGGAGCACATGAAAAAGGCGGCTCTGGCGGCCGCCCTTCCCGGACAAAAGCGATAATGGGTATCAGAGCGCCTTCTTGACCTTGTCCTTCACGTCGCCATACGCCTTCTGCACCTTGCCGGCGATCTTGTCGGCCGTGCCTTCGGCTTGGGTCTGCCTGTTGCCGGTCGCCTTGCCGGCAGCTTCCTTGACCGAGCCCTTGACCTGCTTGGCCATGCCCGCGACCTGATCCTTGTTCACCATTTTCCGCATCTCCTGGGAGTTTGAATTCGGGGAATTCGTCCGCGGAGGCTAACGAGCCGGCGTCGTTTAGGTTCCAAGCCTCCCCAGCCGCGAATCAAAGTTGCGCAACCGCTTTCGGCGGTAAGGCTGGCAGGCTAAAGGATTTCAGGACAATCGTGCGCTCGGGGAGAAAAATGGCTGAATTCACACTCTATATCGGCAACAAGTGCTTCTCCTCGTGGTCGCTTCGGCCCTGGGTGGCGATGAAGCATCTGGAGATTCCGTTCGAGGAGGGGTTCGTGCGGCTGCGCACGCCCGAGACCGCTGCCAATCTCGGCAAGATTTCGCCGACCGGGCTGGTGCCGGTCTTGAATCACAATGGCAGGATCATCTGGGAAACTCTTGCCATCCTTGAATATCTTGCCGACCTGTTTCCCGAGAAAAATCTCTGGCCGGCCGATATCGGCGCCCGTGCGCTGGCGCGCTCCGTGGCGACCGAGATGCATTCCGGTTTTCGCGAGGTCCGCTATGGCTGGCCGATGAATTTGCGTCGCCCGAAAGGCCACAAGCCGCTCGACGCCGAGGGCGAGGCGCAGCGGGAGCGCATCGAGGCCCTGTGGCGCGAGTGCCGGGAAGGACACGGCAAGGGTGGCCCGTTCCTGTTCGGCCACTTCACCGCGGCCGACGCCATGTATGCGCCGATCGTCACCCGCTTCGACACTTATGGCGGCACGCTGGCGCCCGACACCAGAGCCTATGTCGATGCGGTGCTTTCAACGCCAGCAATGCGTCACTGGTACGCGGAGGCCGCCAAGGAAACCTGGCCCGAGCCCGGTCCGCACGAACAGGACTGACCTGGCACGCGGGTTCGAGCCTCGCAATCGCAAAATATGGTTTCAGGCGATGTTAAGGGGTGCCGGCCGGTGCTGGTCGATGAAGTTGGCCACCCCTTCCGCGATTGTCTCCCAACCCGGCTCTTCCTGCGGCCAGTGGGCATGACCCTTGCGGATGTCGGCGGCAACGCCAAGCGTGTCTGGCTTGGAGTGAGGCAGGCTCCACATGCGTCCGGATTCGGCTGCGAACGGGAATTGACCGGAGTGGCAATGCGGCATAATAATACGTAACCAAATGGATACGTATAATGCCGCAGGCTGACCCCGACCGTTCCGTTTTCCGGGCAATTGCCGATCCGACGCGGCGCGCGATCCTCGACCGCTTGCGGCAGGGGCCGGCGCCGGTCAACGAACTTGCATCGGCCTTTTCGCAGAGCCGGCCAGCGATCTCCAAGCATCTCAGGGTCCTGCGCGAGCTGCGGGTCGTCTCCGAACAGAAGTATGGCCGCGAGCGGCTCTACCGGCTGGAACCGGCGGAGTTGAAGGACGTGGCCGACTGGATCTTGCCATATCGCGATTTCTGGCAAGCGAGCCTCGGCAACCTGAAATCCTACCTGGAGAATGAATGATGGCCAACAACGACAGACCGCGCGCTATCGCCGATGTGTCGGCGGGCACGATTCTCGCCACGGTAACGATCGCGGTGCCGCCCGAGCGAGTGTTTCGCGCGTTGACGGCGGACGACCAGATACCGCTCTGGTGGGGGTCGGACGAACTTTACCGGACGACGAGACATACCGCCGACTTGCGGCCGGGCGGGGCGTGGCGATCGGAAGGCAAGGGGGCCGACGGCCAGGACTTTCATGTCCAGGGCGAGTATCTCAGGGTGGAGCCGCCGCACCTTCTGGTGCTGACGTGGAAAGCGCCATGGGACGGCGACAACGTCACCACCGTGACCTACATGCTCGAGGCGGTGGATGCCGGAACGCGGCTGACCTTACGCCATGAAGGGTTTGGCGTCCGTCAAGGCGCATGCCGCGATCACGGCTCCGGATGGGAGCGCGTGCTCGGCTGGCTGACCACTTTCCTCACCGATGAAGCCGGCAGCAAGCCGCAAGGCGTGTTCCACTGCCGGCTGATCCCGCCCCGGCCCGACTTTGCCTTCACCCTGACCGATGCAGAAAAAACACTGATGAAGCAGCACTCGGACTATCTGCGCGGCAAATTGGGTGAGGGGGGTGTCATCCTGTTTGGGCCGGTCGCAGATCCTGCCGGTCCCTGGGGGCTCGGTATCGTGCGTGCCGTCGATGAGGCCGCCGTCCGGGCGCTGACCGAGGCGGACCCGACGGTTCGTTCCGGGTTGGGCTTTCGATACGAGATCCTGCCGATGATGACCGCCGTGATGTGAGGGCAAAAACAAAAACGCCCCTCGCGCCTTTTATCGCGCGGGAGGCGTCTTTTGCCGTCAACCTTTCCTTCGATTGCTCTCATGGACTGCTGACAACACAGCTGAAATGCACGGGCGCCGATCTGGTTCCCGGCATGTTGCGTTTTTTTGAAGCGGCGGCGTTTCGTTTCCTTCTCGCCGGACAACTTTGCGCCTGATCTCGATGGCGGCTAAACCAGAAATTGACACGGCGCAAAAAGAAGCCTACAAGAATTTCGTCGATATTTGTTTGACCGACTTTTGTTATCCGCGCACGCATGCGCGCCTTTGACGAACTTCCCCATCAAAAATCGAGACAAAAATCGTTGTGCATTCGCACCGCGATTAACGAATATTTGCCATGGAAAGGGTTCGTCATGAGCACCGGCACAGTTAAATGGTTCAACGCCACCAAGGGTTTTGGTTTTATTCAGCCTGACGACGGCTCGGCCGACGTTTTTGTCCACATCTCGGCTGTAGAGCGCGCCGGTATGCGCGACATCGTCGAGGGCCAGAAGCTCGGCTACGAGATGGTCCGCGACAACAAGTCGGGCAAGATGTCCGCCGACCAGTTGAAGGCGGCCTGAAAACAGAATTCAGCCTTCCCGGTGACCACGGATGTACTGGCACCGGTGAATGGCGAATTCGGGCGCTTGGCCGCGGAGACTTGAGTTTCTACGGCATGCGCATGTGAAGGGCGTTGCCTTGCATCCCTGGTGCATCCTCTGGATGTCACCTGGTGCATCCTTCTGGATGTCACTGGATGCGCGGCGCTCTCATGGGGAGGTCAGGCGGTGCCTGGCCTTTTTCATTTTGCGCGTCTTGGCGCCGAAAGTGCACTGCGCGTCGGCCTGAACGTGCTAAGGGACGCTCCAGCAATTTGAATCCGCTGCCGTATTGCTTTGTGCGTGGTCCTGACCGAAGACCCGGTCTCGCCATGTCTGCACCAGCTCCTGACAGGAGAGAGATTTTGACCGCCAATTCGAAGACAGCCCCTGATCAGGCCGTGTCCCTGTTCAGCAAGACGCAGACCCAGTCGATGTCACTCAACCGCATCATTTCCGAGCGCGATGCCGTCAGCGAGGCGCGGGAAGCCAAGACCGCGCGGCTACGCGAACAGCGCCTGGAGAAGGAGGCCGATGAGATGGCCGCGGCCGCGGCTCTCGCCGCTTTGCCGAAACGAGTCGGAAAACGCTGATGGCCACCAAGCGCGTCCCGCCTACTCCGATCGCGACCGATGCGACCATTGCCGACATGGTCGAAGGCCTCGACAAGCCGGTCGAATATGTCCGGCGCGTGCTGGAAAAACTCGAACGCTGCAAGCGTGCCCATGGCGACGCCCAGGTGCGCGTCGGCGTGCGTGGCCGGGCTGAGTGCCCGAACTACCTGATCGAGTATGTCCGCGAAGACACCAAGACGCATGAGCTGGTGACTTATCAGGATGCCGCCTACAGCGGCAGCACGCATCGCGAACTTGCGCCCCACCACATCGAGGCGGTGAAGAACTGGTCGCCCGAGGAAATGAACATCACGGCGGTTTCGGCGCTGATCGGCCGCTTGCGCAATCCGCGCGCTCCATCATCGCGTTTCGCCGACGAGGACTGACATGGCCATAAAATTCTCCGCCAAGGACCAGCCTGCAACGCCAGCTGCTGCAAAACCGGCCAAGCCGGTTGCGGCGCCGAAAGCCGACGAAGCCGCGACCGATCTGTTCAAGTCGCCGGTGGATGCGCCAAAGGGCAAGACAGGCAAGAAGAAATAACACCTTGCCGCAAGACGCCGATCACGACCCTGCCGAGCCGGGACTGTTCGCCTTGGCGGCCGCTGCAAGTCTTTCGTCGTCGCAACGCAGCACCAGCCCTGTCTTCGACTGCCAGAGCTGCGGCGCCTGCTGTTCCTATTCGGCGGAGTGGCCGCGCTTTTCCACCGAGGATGACGCCCAGCTCGACCGCATCCCGGAAAAATATGTGGCGGCCAACTTGTCCGGCATGCGCTGCGAGGGCGTGCGCTGCTCGGCGCTCTCCGGCGAGATCGGCAAGTCGACGGCTTGCGGCATCTATGAAGTCCGCCCGGATGTCTGCCGCGCCTGCATGCCGGGCGACGACGATTGCCTGATGGCGCGCCGCGCGCACGGACTGCCGACGTCTTAAAGTCCTTCTTTTCGCGCAGGTTGTCGCAAAACCGCTGCGCATTTTTGGACGACACGCACCGGCGCCGACTGCCGGCGGCTTGTGTGCAACCTCCTTGCTGGCTACGCTGAGACAGGGCAGGGCGTCGGAGGAAACCACCGTGAGCATCGAATTTCTGTTGACGTCGCTGATCGTCGTGGCTTCGCCCGGCACCGGTGTTCTCTACACGCTGAGCGCCGGCCTTTCGCGCGGCGCACGCGCCTCGATCATCGCCGCCTTCGGCTGCACGCTCGGCATCATTCCGCACATGGCAGCCGCCATCACCGGCCTTGCGGCGCTGCTGCACACCAGCGCGGTTGCCTTCGAGACGCTGAAATATCTCGGCGTCGCCTATCTGCTCTACATGGCCTGGAACACACTGAAGGAGAAGGGTGGCCTGAGCGTCGAGCAGGATGTGACGCCCCGCTCCGCCGGCAAGGTGATTGCGACCGGCGTCCTCGTCAACGTGCTCAATCCGAAGCTGTCGATCTTCTTCTTCGCGTTCCTGCCGCAATTCGTCAGCACCACCGAGCCGAATGCGCTGTCGAGGATGCTGGAGCTCAGCTCCGTCTTCATGCTCCTGACCTTCGTGGTTTTTGTCGGCTACGGCATCTTCGCCGCCTCGATCCGCAGCCATGTCGTGTCGCGGCCGATGGTGCTGACCTGGATGCGCAGGACCTTCGCCGGCGCCTTTGTCATGCTCGGCGCAAAACTGGCGTTGGCAGACCGGTAGCGGCGAGCGGTCAGGGGCGGCTATCCCTTGACGTACCCCATCGCTTCGACGATCAGCCCGCCCTCGACGCGCATCAGATTGACGCCGCGGATGGAGTTGCCATCGGCGAGCCAATAGCGCCAACGGATCGTCGCCCGTTGGCCCGCAATGAATGTCTCCTCAAGGTCGAATCGCGTGCCGGGCTGGGTGGCGATCGTCGACCACAGCTGGACGCACGCCTCCCGACCGACATGACGGGCGCCGTCCGGTGCCGGGACGGTGTTTTCGATCACGCAGTGTTCGGCGACCAGGCCTGGCAGTGCCGACGGATCATGCAGCTGGAACACGTCGTTGAAGCGCTGCATGATTTCAGCTGTCTGCCTGGACTGTTCGTCCGGATGAACGGTCACGATGCTGTCCTGTTTCATCGCATCCTCCTGATTTCATTGTTGGGTAGCGGCGGTCGCGACGAGCTCGGCTTTCAGCGTGATGGTTGCCACGCCGGCCAGGGCGCGCGACACAAGGCATGCCGCTTTCGCCGTTTCTGCAAGGTTCTGGAATTCGTCCGGGGCAATGCCCGGGATCTCGGCTTGGGTCTCAATTTCGATGTGGGTGATCGTCGGCCCGGCAGCGGTTGCGCCGAGATGCACCTTGGCGATCGTGTTGATGCTTGTCGGGACGTACTTGGCGCCGCCCAGTATGGCGCTCAAAGCCATCGAGAAGCAGCCGGCATGCGCTGCCGCGATCAGTTCCTCCGGGTTCGTGCCCGGACCGTTTTCGAAACGCGACGGAAAGGAATAAGCGCCTTCGAACACACCGCTGCCGAGCCGTAGCCGTCCTGAGCCTTCCTTCAGCGTGCCTTGCCACTCGGCCGAAGCTTTACGAATTGTCATTGTCTGCACTCCTTGGTTCCGAGAAATGGATGGATCAGGCGCCGTCGACGACCACTTTTCCGAAGACGTCGCCCTGCTGGAAATAGCGGTACGCATCACCGGCTTCGGTGAAGGCAAAGACCTTGTCGATGACGGGCCGCAGCCGGTGATGTGAGACAGCGCGCAGCATGGCTTCGAGATTGGTCCGGCTGCCGACGAACAGGCGGCCGATGGTAGCGAGGCTGCGCTGGTAGAGCGCTGCCGGCATCTCGATTGACCTGCCTTGCTGGTCCTGCAGCGTCAGCAGCACGATGTGCCCGTAGAGCGTGCTGGCGATCAGCGATTGCGCGAATGTCGCCGGGCCGCCGGTCTCGACGACGAGGTCCATGCCGCCGGTCTGGTCGCGGACAGTCGCACCCCATTCGGGCATCTCCGAAGTCGAGATCACAAGGTCGGCGCCCAGCATCCGCAGCCTCTCGGCCTTCTCGCCACGTGAGGTGACGGCGACGACGCGGCAGCCGAGCAGCTTGGCGAACTGTAGCGCAAACAGCGAGACGCCGCCCGAGCCTATGACCAGAACCCACTGGCCAGGCTTCGGAATTCCGGCGCCGGTCACCGCATTCCAGGCGGTCAGGCCGGCGCAGGTCAGCGTTGCTGCTTCATGCCAGTCGAGATGATCTGGCAGGCGCACGGCCCATTGCTCGTCGAGAACGGCATACTCGGCCAGCATGCCGTCAAGCGTGCAGCCGAGCTGGTCGATGAGGCCGGCGTTGATGCGGCCGTCGATCCAGCGGGCGAAATAACTGCCGGTGACGCGATCGCCAACGGCAAAGCGGGTGACGGCATCGCCGATGGCGACGATCTCGCCAGCCCCGTCGCTCAGGGGAACGACGCCCTGGCGCGGCGTCAGCGGATAGGTGCCGTTGAGGATCATCGTGTCGCGTCGGTTGAGCGAGGTGGCGCGAACGCGCACGACGATCTCATGCGGTTTCGGCTCCGGGCGCGCTTCGTCGCGCATCACCAGGCATTCCGTCCCGCCGGATCCTTCAAGACGATAGGCGTGCATGTCTGCTTTTCCCATAATATGTAGACTGATCTACATATTATGTAGACCGATTGTCATATTTGATGCAAGGCCTATAATGATTGCTACTGACAGAGGTTGACATGGCCAACGACACCCGCACCCGCATACTCGAGACGACAGCGCTGCTGCTCAGGCAGCGTGGCTATCACGGCACCTCGCTCAATGACATTTTGAGCGCCAGCGGTGCGCCGCGCGGCTCGCTCTACTTCCACTTTCCCGGCGGCAAGGACCAACTGGTCATCGAGGTGACGCGTGACAGCGTCGACAAGGTGACGCAAAGGCTGGGCGCGGCATTGGCCGCCGAGCAGGATCCGGCAGTGGCCGTCCACCATATCTACCAGGAGGTCGGACACATGCTCGAGGAGAACCAATTCACGCTCGGCTGCCCGATCGCACCCGTGGTGTTGGATTCACCGGTCGATGTGCCGGAGCTGGCCGAATTGTGCAGATCGGCCTTCGAGCAATGGATCGGCTTGCTGCGAGAGGCCTTCGTCAGGGCAGGGGTGCCCGAGCGCCGCGCGCATGCTTTGGCGCTGCTGGTCGAATCGTCGCTGGAAGGGCTGATGGTGATCGCGCGCGCCACCCGCGACCGCGCCCCGTTGCAGGCGGTCGCCGACGAAGTCGCGGCACTGATTGAAGGCGCGGTGCTGGCTGGAGAGGCACGGCGACGCGCGGATGCCGCGGTCTGAGGGCCGGTCAAGGCGCGACGATTTAAGGTACACGCAAACAGAAAGGGCGCCTTTCGGCGCCCTTTCCGTA
Organism: Mesorhizobium sp. P2_C7; assembly: GCF_056404515.1. Lineage (NCBI taxonomy): Bacteria > Pseudomonadati > Pseudomonadota > Alphaproteobacteria > Hyphomicrobiales > Phyllobacteriaceae > Mesorhizobium > Mesorhizobium sp. P2_C7. The sequence continues at coordinate 41,210 of NZ_JBFUDW010000021.1, forward strand.
TCTGAAGGTTGATAGGGGCTGGATTAGAAGTCCATGCCGCCACTCAAGCCCGCTTGCGGGCTTGAGCAACTTGGATTCATGGGCGTGCTTTATGGACTTCTTAGAAGTCCATGCCGCCCATGCCGCCCATGCCGCCGCCGCCCATGCCGCCAGGCATGCCGCCGCCAGCCGACTCCTTCTTCGGAGCCTCCGCGATCATGGCTTCGGTGGTGACGAGCAGGCCGGCGACCGAGGCCGCGTCCTGGAGAGCCGTACGCACGACCTTGACCGGATCGACGATACCCATGGCGATCATGTCGCCATACTCGCCGGTCTGGGCGTTGTAGCCGAAGGTCGCGCCCTTGTTCTCGAGGATCTTGCCGGCAACGATCGATGCTTCCGCACCGGCGTTGGCCGCGATCTGGCGGGCCGGAGCCTGCAGTGCACGACGAACGATGTTGATGCCAGCGGCCTGGTCGGCATTGGCGCCGGTGGCCTTGATGTTGGCCGAAGCGCGCAGCAGGGCGACGCCGCCGCCTGCAACGATGCCTTCTTCCACGGCCGCGCGGGTCGCGTTGAGGGCGTCATCGACGCGATCCTTCTTTTCCTTGACTTCGACTTCCGTCGCACCGCCGACGCGGATCACCGCAACGCCGCCCGCGAGCTTCGCGAGACGTTCCTGCAGCTTCTCCTTGTCGTAGTCCGAGGTGGTCTCTTCGATCTGCTGCTTGATCTGGGCGACGCGGCCCTGGATCTCGGCCTTCTTGCCGGCGCCGTCGACGATGGTGGTGTTCTCCTTGGAGATCGACACCTTCTTGGCGCGGCCGAGCATGTTGAGGCCGACGTTCTCGAGCTTGATGCCGAGGTCTTCCGAAATGACCTGGCCACCGGTGAGGATGGCGATGTCTTCCAGCATGGCCTTGCGGCGATCACCGAAGCCCGGCGCCTTGACGGCGGCGATCTTCAGGCCGCCACGCAGCTTGTTGACGACCAGCGTGGCCAGAGCCTCGCCTTCGACGTCTTCCGAGATGATGAGCAGCGGCTTCGAGGTCTGCACGACGGCTTCGAGAACCGGCAGCATGGCCTGAAGGTTGGAGAGCTTCTTCTCGTGCAGGAGGATGTAGACGTCCTCGAGCTCGGCAACCATCTTGTCGGCGTTGGTGACGAAGTAGGGGCTGAGGTAGCCGCGGTCGAACTGCATGCCTTCGACGACTTCGAGTTCGGTCTCGGCGGTCTTGGCTTCCTCGACCGTGATGACGCCCTCGTTGCCGACCTTCTGCATCGCTTCCGCGATCATCTTGCCGACCGACTCGTCGCCATTGGCCGAGATCGTGCCGACCTGGGCAACTTCCTCGGAGGTCTTGATCTTCTTGGCAGCCTTGCCAAGCGCCGCGACGACTTCGGTCACGGCCAGATCGATGCCGCGCTTCAGGTCCATCGGGTTCATGCCGGCGGCAACCGACTTGTGGCCTTCCTGGACGATCGACTGCGCCAGAACGGTCGCGGTCGTGGTGCCGTCGCCGGCAATGTCGTTGGTCTTCGAAGCAACTTCGCGGACCATCTGCGCGCCCATGTTTTCGAACTTGTCCTCGAGCTCGATCTCCTTGGCGACGGTGACGCCGTCCTTGGTGATGCGCGGGGCGCCGAACGACTTGTCGATGACGACGTTGCGGCCCTTGGGGCCGAGCGTGACCTTCACCGCGTCGGCGAGGATGTTGACGCCGCGCAGCATGCGCTCGCGGGCATCACGGGAGAATTTTACGTCTTTGGCAGCCATTTTTAACTCCTGGCAAGGGCTTGGATTGAGCCCGGGAATTCAGTTGACGGAAAGTGCTGATATCAGCCGATGATGCCCATGATGTCGGATTCCTTCATGATCAGAAGGTCTTCGCCATTGAGCTTGACTTCGGTGCCCGACCACTTGCCGAACAGGATGCGGTCGCCGGCCTTGACGTCCAGCGGAACGAGCTTGCCGGCTTCGTCACGAGCGCCGGAGCCGACAGCGATGATCTCGCCTTCCTGCGGCTTTTCCTTTGCCGTATCGGGGATGATGATCCCGCCGGCGGTCTTGGATTCGGATTCGACCCGGCGAACGACCACGCGGTCATGAAGCGGGCGGAACTTCGACTTTGCCATTTTTTCTTCCTCGATGAGAACGGTGAGAACAGTTCCTCCGTCCGGCGACGCCGGACATATGGTTAGCACTCACCAATGGCGAGTGCTAACGTGGCGCTGAAATAGGCCGCCGGCCTGCCAGAGTCAAGGCGCGACACGCTGTCGAAACACGCGAAATTCGCATGAGGCGGCGGCTAGAGAAAGAGCCGCAACTGAGTGTGGATGATCGACCGGTAATCCTCGATGGTTTGCCGACTTTCCGCTTCGCCCTCGGCAAGTGCCAGGCGCACCACACCACCGGCTAGCTGGAAGATCAGCAGAACGATGCGTTCGAACTGCTCGCGCTTCTCGGGGGCGAGCAGGGGACTGACGCGGTCGCAGAACATCTTGGCTTGATGCCGGGTTTCGGCGATGTCGAGATTCTTGAGCGCCTTGTCGGCTTGGATGGCGTTCTGCAAATCCTGGATGGCCGGATCGCCGGCGACACGGCTGTGATAGTCGTCAAGCAGCCGGTCGGCGGCCACGATCACGTCCTTGGCCTCGCGGATGTCGCTGATGATCGCTGTCAGCCGCGTGCGGCTGACCTCGGAAAACCGCTCGTAGAGCATTGCCAGGATCGCCGACTTGTTGGGGAAGTAATGGTAGACGGTGGCGATCGGTCCGCCCGCCAGCATGCCGACCTCCTTCATTGTCACGGCGTCGATGCCCTTTTCGCCGATCAGCCGCATGGTTGTCGACAGGATCGCGTCAATGCGCTCGCGGCTGCGCTCCTGCTTGGGTTTGCGCCTGGGTTCGGTGGCCGTTCGCGTTGCTTCCATCATGCACGGGTCTTTCGCACGAGTTTCCAAATTCTGATTGACAAAAAATATGATCAAGTATCAGTTTCTGAAATGCTGACAGGTTGTCAGTTTTTTTGCCGCACGGCAAGGACCTTGGGAGACGCCTTTGACTTCGACAGATACCGGGCACACCGGAAGCGGCGACTGGCTGGTCGGCAATCCGACCGGCCGGCAGCTTGCCTCGGCGCTGTGGATCGGTTCGGTCGGCCTGCTCATCCTCGGACTGCAGCCGGTGCTGCTCGGCGCCCTTTTCACCGAGGGCCATGTCAGCGGCGATGAGCTGGCGCTGGTCGCCACCGCCGAGATGATCGCCATTGCCATCGGCTCGGCAATCGTGGCGATGCTGCTTTCGGCCCACAACATGCGCTGGAAAAGTGCGGCCCTTCTGCTCCTGCTGGCGATGGCGAATGTTTGGACGGCCTATGCCGCCGGCGCCAACATGCTGATTGCGGCTCGCGCCCTGGCAGGCCTGGCCGAAGGCGGCCTGGTGGCGGTCGCAACCGAACTCATTGCCCGCTCGCGGCGGGCCGAGCGCATTGGCGGGTATTTCGTTACCATGCAAACGCTGGCGCAATGCGCGCTTGCCCTAATGCTGGCGCTCTATGTCATCCCGGCAGCCGGGTCGGCGGGCGGCTTCATCGTTCTCGCCGTCGTCTGCGTTGCCTCGGTGGCGATCGCCTTCACCGTTCCCAGTGACTATGCCGATCTGCCCAAGGAAGAGAATCTGGCCAATGTGCTGACGGTCCCTTCGATGACCGCGCTGCTGTCGGTCTTCTGCTACTTCATGTTCTTCGGCGCGGTGTGGGCCTTTCTGGAGCCGCTTGGCGCACAATACGGCATCGATGGCCGCACCGTCGGCCTGATCGTCTCGGCCAGCCTCGCGGTTCAGGTCCTGGGCGCGATGACAGCGACCGTGTTCGAGGCGCGCATCGATTACCGCCTTGCCATCGCCGCGATCGGCGCCGTCGCGTTTGTCAGTTCCCTGGTCCTCGCCAGCGGACCTGACCTCATCACATTCTGGGTTGCCGCCTTGGTCATGGGTTTCATCCTCTTGTTCATCGTGCCCTACCAGATACGGCTGGCGATCACCGCCGATGAGACGCGCACCGCCGTGCTGCTGGTGCCGGCGGCGCAGCTTTTTGGCCTGGCGATCGGGCCGGTCGCGGCGTCGCTGCTCATCGACGGCAAGGATTTTCGCCCCGTGCCGGAATTCGCCGCCACCAGCGCCATTGCCAGCGCGGCGCTGCTTGGCCTGTTCATCCTTGTGTCCCGGCGTCGCCGCGCCGTTGCCTGAGGAGGCAACATGTCGAACACCTGGAGCAACTGGTCCGGCTACGTCAGCGCTGAACCGCAGCTGATTGCCACCCCAACTGATGCTGGCGAACTCGGTGATCTCGTTCGCACCGCACCCGGTCCGGTCCGCGTCGTCGGAGCCGGTCATTCCTTTACGCCGCTGGTGAAATCCGAGGGCACGATCCTGTCCTTGGAGAGACTGGAAGGGCTGGTCTCGCACGACGTCGAAAAACATCAGGCAAGCGTGCGGGCAGGGACCCGGCTCGGCCCGCTCATGCACATCCTGCAAGGCATCGGCCAGGGCCTGCCAAATATGGGCGACATCGACCGCCAGGCGATCGGTGGCGCGCTCGGCACCGCCACGCATGGCTCTGGACCGACGCTCGGTGCCTACCACACGCAGCTTGAAACGGTGCAGATCGTCGACGGGCTTGGCAAACTCCGCGACTTCAAGCGGGCAGGGGATCAGGAGATGATCCATGCCGTCGGCGTCGCACTTGGCGCCTTCGGCGTGATGACCGAGGTGTCGCTGAACAACATTGCGACCTACCGGCTGCGCCGCCGCAAATGGGTGCTGCCGATCGCCGACATGCTGCGCGATTTCGAAACGATGATGGCCGCGCATCGTTCGGCCGAATTCTACTACATTCCGTTTTCCGGCTATGCGCAGTTCATCGCGAGCGATTTCAGCACTGCGGCGACCACCACGCGCCCGACCGAGGATGACGAGGGCGGGTTGAGGACGCTGCGCCGGCTGCGCACCGGGCTCGCCTGGCTGCCGTCGCTCCGCCGCCGGCTGATCCGCGGCGCTGTCGCGAAAGTGCCTGCCGAGGACTATGTGCAGGACTGGCTCAACGTCTATGCCAGCGACCGGCAGACCAAGTTCAACGAGATGGAATATCATCTGCCGTTCGAGGAGGGGCCGAAGGCGCTGGCCGAGATCATCGAGCTGACGGAGAAGCGCTTTCCCGAAGTCTATTTCCCGATGGAGGTTCGCTCCGTCGCACCGGATCAGTTCTGGCTGTCGCCATTCCACAACAGGCTGACCTGCTCGATCGCCATCCACCATGACGCGGCAAGCGATCCGCTGCCGTTCATGCGGGCGGCCGAGCCGATCTTCCGCAAATATGGCGGCAGGCCGCATTGGGGCAAGATGCACAGCCTGAAGGCGGCGGACCTGAAGAGGCTGTATCCGCGCTGGGACGATGCGATGGCGGTGCGCCGCGACATCGACCCGCAAAACCGATTTATATCGCCCTACATGGCCGGCCTGTTCGGCATCGACCAATGAGCGCCTATTTCGTCGCTCTTTCGGATGCGTTGAAGGAAGCCGGTATCTTCCAGCCCTGCCTGCTGCTCGATCGCGATCGGCTGGACCGAAACATTGACCTGGTGAAAGAGAGGCTTGACGCCGGCCTTGCCGTGCGGCTGGTCGACAAGTCGCTCGCTTGCCTGCCGCTGCTGTCGCACATCGGCAAGGCTCTAGGCACCAATCGATTCATGACTTTCCATCCACCGATCAGCGGAGCGGTGTTGAAGGCATTTCCAGATGCCGATCTGCTTTATGGCAAGCCGATGCTGGTCGAAGCGGCAAGGGCGGCACTGGTGAAAGGGGACGCCGACTGGTCGCGTGTCTGCTGGCTGATCGATACCCAGGAGAGGCTGGCCGAGTATGGCGTACTCGCGGCCGAACTCGGCGTCGAGCTGCGCATCGCCTTCGAGATCGATGTCGGGCTGCATCGCGGCGGCTTTGCCAGCCCGGAGGCCTTGTCGAAAGCATTAGGCGCGCTACCGGCTCATCAACGGCTGCATTGCGAAGGCGTCATGGCTTACGAGGCGCATGCGCCGCTCATCCCCGGCCTGTTCGGCGGGCCGGCCAAGGCGTTGGCGAAAGCTTCGGAACGGGCCACCGCCTTCGTCGCGTGCCTCGGCGCCGACCAGCGCCGCATCCTCAACATCGGCGGCAGCAAGACCGCGCTGCTACACCATCGCAGCGCTGCCAACGAGGTGTCGATGGGCTCGGCCTTTGTGCTGCCGAGCGATTTCGATACGCCCGGCCTCGAAGGCTTCCAGCCGGCGGCCTTTATCGCGACGCCGATCCTGAAAGTGGTAGAGCCGAAGCTGCCCGGCCCGCCGGCCGTCACCCGCCTGCTGCAGGCGCTCGGCCGCTTTCCACGCAAGGGCTGCTATCTCTATGGCGGCAAGTGGATGGCCGAGCCGGCCTTTCCCGAAGGCATGAAGACGAACGGCCTTCTCGGTCTCTCCTCGAACCAGCAATTCATGGGCCTGCCGGCTGATGCGACCGCGAGGCCCGGCGACTACGCCTTCCTGCGCCCGACGCAGAGCGAGGCGGTGCTACAGCAGTTCGGATCGATCGCGGTGTTCTCCGGTGGCAGGATAACCGATCGCTGGCCGGCACTGCCGATGATGTAATCCTGACTACGCTTTGATCGGTATCCAGATCTCCAGCCCGCCATTGCCGCTGCGCGGATCGAATTCGGGGCCGTAGCGCTCGAATTCGGGAGCATCCGCGATCTCGTGACCGGAGGCCGGCAGCCATTTGTTCCAGATCGTGTTGACGGTCCGGCGGATGGTCGAGATGTGCTCGCGATGGGCAAAGACGGCATATTTGTGCGCTGGCACGCGCACCCGGCTGAGCTCCTTCGGCAGGTCGGAAAAATCCGACACTTCGACGCCGGCGATGTAGTCGAAATTGCCGGCATCGTCGCCGTTGACGCAGACGCCGTAGGCGACGTCGCTGGTCTCGCCCGGAATGTTGCCGATATAGGGACCGAAACGTTGCCACTGCATGGGAATGGCGGCGCTCGATTCGCAGCTGTAGCGTTCGCCGAGGCCGGCGATCAGGAACGGCCGGCTGGTTTCGAAGCGCGGTGGTTCGAGGTGGGCAAGGAAGGACTGGTCCATCAGGATCGGCTCCACGAGATCGAGGTTGTCGAGCGTGCCTCGCGCGCGCACCAGTTCCGGCGTGGTGCCGAACTGGTCGCGGAAGGCGCGGGTGAAAGCCTCATGCGAGTTGTAGCCGGCGTCGAGCGCGAGCGAGAGGATGTCGGGCGCCCCGCGGGCCAGCTTGCGCGCCGCTTCGGTCAGCCGGCGTGCGCGCATGTAGCCCATCACCGAGCGGCCGGTGGCGGCCCCGAAAGCCCGCGTCACATGAAAGCGCGACACGCCACTGCTTTGGGCGATATCGTCGAGCGAGACCGCCTCGGGCAGATGGCTCTCGACGAACCACAGCGCTTTTTCCGTCGGATTCATCGAGTTCCTTCCCGCGTTGGCCAGATCATCTTGCTGTCTCTCCAAGCGGCCAGTTTGATTGAAATTGCGCACTGGGCAATAATGCACCAAATCCCGTGCCGCGTTGATGTGGGTTCGACGCGGCATGATGTGCAGTGTCCGGGGAGGGGTCCCAATGACGACGGCGACTGCCGGTCAGCTTTTCCGGTTCGGCGGATACACTCTCGACCTAGACAGGGGAACGTTGCGTGGCGTCAACGAGCCGCTGTTCCTGCGCCCGAAGGCCTACGCGCTGCTTTCGCACCTTGCCCGCAACATGGGCCGCGTCGTTCCGAAATCGGAACTGATGGATGTCGTATGGCCGGGTGTCTACGTCACCGAGGATTCGCTGACCCAGTCGATCCGCGAAATCCGCAAGGTGCTCGGCGACGATATGGTGCGTACTGTATCCAAGCGCGGCTATATGCTCGCCGCTGAAGCCGAGACCGCGCCGGAGATCGGGGCGCAACCGGTCGTGGCCGTGATACGCTTTCGCAACGACAGCGGTGATCCGGCCGACGAGGCGGTGGTCGACGGCTTTGCCGAGGATATCATCAACGGCCTGGCGCGCTTTGGGACGGTCACGGTGCTCGCCCGCAATTCGAGTTTTTCGTTCGCCTCCTTCGGACGCGACGAGTGGTCTCAAATCCGCGCCCGCATCGGCGCCGATTATCTTGTCGAAGGATCGCTGCGACGCCAAGGCGAGCAAGTGATAACGGCCGTGAACCTGATCGATATCGCGACTGCGAGCCAACTCTGGGGCGACCGCTACCAGTCGCAGGGCACAGGCCTGTTCGCCATCGAGCAGGAGGTCGTCGAGCAGATCGTCGGCAGGCTGGTTACGCGGGTCACCAATGCAGGGCTGCAACAGGCATCGCGCAAGCCGGTCACCAGCCTTGCCGCCTATGAACTGGCTTTGCGCGGCTTTGCGCTGTTGCGCGACCCGGCCCAGACCGACCAGAAAGGTGCGGAGGCTCTGTTCGAGGCGGCAATCGCCAAGGATCCGAACTATGGACTGGCCTACACTTATCTCGCTCTGACGCGGGCGCTGGATGGAGAATTCGGGCGCGCCAGCGACGCAGTGCTGGAAAATGCGCGCGATCTCGCCGACAAGGGCCTGGCATTGTCGCCGGACCAGCCGACCGGCCACCGTGTGCAGTCATTGATCAGGCTGTATATGCGCGACCATGAAGCGGCCGAGCATCACATGCGCATCGCGCTGCAGCTCAATCCCTACGATGCCGACTGCATCGAGCAGATGGGCATGCTGCTCACCATGCGCGGCCGGCCGCTGGATGCGCTGACGTGGCTGGCGCGCGGCATCCGCATCGATCCCTTGCACCCGCACTGGTACCAGTTTGACAGGGCTCTGGCACTCTACATGATGGGGGAATACCGGCAGGCGGCGGAGGCGCTGGAGTTAGCCACGCGTCCCGCGCCCTGGATACGCACCAGGCTGGCGGCCTGCTATGCCCAGATAGGCGACATGGAGCGGGCGCGGCGGCAGATCGCCCTCATCGAGCAGGGCGATCCGTTTTCGCCGATCGACTACGCGCTGCGCGGCGTGCCATTCGAGAACAAGGTCGACGCCGAGCACCTTGCGGAAGGCGTCAGACTCGCACTCGGCGAGACCACGTCCGAGGCCGGTCAATCGACGACCACCACGATATAGCGGCCCTGATAGGCACGGTAGTATGTGCCGCCGCAACGCCAGACATCGAAGCCGTTGACCTTGGTGCGCACGCAGCCTGTCGGCAGTGTGGCGACCCAAGCCGTGGTGTGTCTCAGAACGCGCCATGCTGTGGTCCGCCGCGCCACGCCTGCGGCACTGCGGGGCGTCCAGGGCTGACCGATACGCGCCTCGGCCTGGCTGATGAATGACAGCGCCGGCAAGGTGCTGCCGATGATCTCTACGGCGAGGCCAATAGCGGCCGCCGTGGCGATCAGGCTGATCTTATTCACGGATTCTATAGGCATTTTCTCTCTCCTGATTTTGGTCATGATGAAACGTCTTTTCAGTACGCGCGAAAGCGCACGCCGTTGCGTTGGCGGATTCAAGCCAGGCTGTGCATGGTGCCTGAGATGCGATAGGGAGCGCGCTCGGCGATCCGAGGCCTGATGGCGAGGCCCGCGATGTACCGCTGGAAGGAGGCTGCTTCCTGGACCGGTGAGGCCAGCGCGACATGGCCGTCCGGCCTCACCAGATAGGCGCTGTCGCGCTGCAGGCCAGCGGCCTTGGCCATGTCCGACCAAGCGAAGGCATGGATTGGGATGCCGGCGGGCGCAAGCATCGCCCGGAACTCGGCATTGAGTTCGCCATAGACATGCACCTGCCAATCCAGCGATCGCAGCGGCTCGAAATTGTCGTCCCTGGTGCCGGCGATATAGGGTAGGCGGTCGCCACCCTCGATCTTACCGGCCTTGCCGCTGCTGATCGGACTTTCGCGGTAGCGGATGCGGGTCTGCGAAATCAGCCCGAAAAACGCGCGCGATCCCACCGTCGTCCCGAGCGCTATGCGCAGGATCTTCGGCATCAGGTAGCGGCGGAACAGCCCGACCAGCCGCGAGCGGCTGGTGGCGACCCGAAACGCCTGGTCGGTGCTGTCGATCAGCTTGCGGGCGAAGGCGATGCGCTCCGGCTCGTAGCTGTCGAGCAGGCGCTGGTCGGCGCGCCCCTGCACCACTGCAGCGAGTTTCCAGGCGAGGTTAACCGCATCGCCCATGCCGGTATTCATGCCCTGGCCGCCGGCCGGGCTGTGGATGTGGCCGGCATCGCCGGCGAGGAACACCCGGCCGATGCGGAAATTCTCGGCGACTCGATGATGCACGCGGTAGGTCGAGAACCAGTTGACTTGATGAACCTTGACGCCGGTGTCACGCTCGACACCGGCGCGGATCGTCTCGAAGGTGATCGACTCGTCGGCCTCATGCGCTTTCGGCACGATGCCGATCAGGCGCAGGGAGCCCGATTGCCGGACTGGCATGACGATGGCGAAGCCATAGGCGCTGATGACAGTGTCCATGCCATTGCGTGTGACGTCGCCACGACCGTCGACGTCGGCGACGTAGAAGGATTGTTCGTAGGTGCCGCCGGGAAAGCCGATGTTCAGCCCGTGGCGCACGGCGCTGCGAGCGCCATCGCAACCGGCCAGGTAGGCGGCACTGACCGTTTCAGTGCGGCCGCCCCTGTTCAAGGTAACGACGACAGCATCGCCCTTGTCCTCGAAGGCGACCAGCTCCGTGTCGCGCTCGACCTCGACGCCGGCACGTTCCAGGTGCGTGATCAGCACGTGCTCGTGGATATCCTGCGGTAACGCGAAAGCGAACGGGTAGGGGCTGATGCCGCGGCCGAAGTCGGCCAGCGGCAGCCTGGCTGCTATGCCGGCCGGCGTGTGCACGGTGAGCTGTTCGATCCGCACGCCGGCGGCGAGCACGTCCTCGACGATGCCGATCTGGCGATGGAACTCCAGCGTACGTGCCTGGACGGCCAGCGCACGCGAGGTTTCGCCCGGGCCGGACGCCTTGTCGAAGATGCGGACCGGCACGCCGAGCCGCGTCAACCAGAGCGCAAGCGTCAGCCCGGTCGGCCCGGCGCCGGCAATGAGGACCTTGGTCTTTGACATGCTCATTTTTCTTCTCCTTGAACAGTGCGGACTTTTTCGCCAGCCGCATGGTCTTGCGATTTCGGGGCCGAAAAATCCCGATTCGTTTCTGAAAATTTTCCGATGTTTGGTTGAGTTGGTCGTCTGCTTGCGCGGGCACTGCCACCGCCTGGAGCTATCGGCGCGGCAAGGATCGCGACACGGCGGAACGGCGCTGTTGCCTTGAGCGGACAAGCCTCGGAAGAGCGTCGCTTGACAGCGCCAAGGGATACCCCGGTCAGTTTCATCGAATGCGCATCGAGCAAAATCGAAACGAAGGTGATCGGCCGATCCTGCAAGACGCCCATCTTTTGGGGGCGACGAGAATTGGGCCGGAAAAGGCTATCGAAGCGATTGCGCAAACGTTTCGATGGTCCTATGGTTTCCCAAAATCCGCCAAGACCAATGAGAGCGGACTGGAACGCATCATCAGGGAGGAGCGCTTGCCAGCACTCCGTTTGAGTGACCATGCCGACAATGGCTGAGGTCGCGCGCCGCGCCGGCGTGTCGGTTTCGACCGTTTCGCATGTTATCAACCGCACCCGCTTTGTCTCGCCGCAGAAGGCGCAGCTCATCAATGATGCGATCGCCGCCATGGGTTATCAGCCCAACGAGCTGGCGCGATCGTTGAAAGTAGCCTCGACCAACAGCGTGGGCCTGGCGATCTCGGCGATTTCCAACCCCTATTTCACCGACATCATCTGCGCGGTGGAGGCCGAATGCGCACGCCTTGGCCTCATGGTCTTCCTCTCTGATACGCAGGAGGATCCCGACCGCGAGCTTTCGGTGGTGCGCGCCTTCCACCAGCGGCGGGTCGACGGCGTCATCCTGGCGCCGTCGGGCGCGCCGCAGCGGGCCATCGACTATCTGGCGGAGAAGAAGCTGCCCTGCGTGCTCATCGACCGCTTCGCCGACGACCGCTTCGACCAGATCGGCGTCGAGAACCAGTCGTCGATGCGCGCGCTGATCGATCACGTCGCCTCTTTCGGCCACAAGCGCATCGGCTACATCGCCGGCCAGCCGGATCTGGCGACGACGCGCGAACGCATCGACGCTTTTCGCGGTTCGCTGGCCGCCAATGGACTCGAGTGCCTGCCGCACTATGTCTCGCCGGAGAACGTCGACACGGCGAGCGCAACGGCATCGACCCACGCCATCCTGTCATTGCCTTCGCCGCCTACGGCATTGGTCACCGGCAACAACATGACGACGATCGGAGCGGTGCGGGCGATCCGCGAACGAGGCCTCTCGATACCGGCGGACCTTTCGCTTGCCGGCTTCGACGATTTCGAATGGGCAGACTGCTTCGAGCCGCGCCTGACGCTTGTCGCGCAGCCCTGTACCGAGATCGGACGGCAGGCGGCTGCCTTGCTGTGCGCCCGCATCGCATCCACCGGTTTGGAGCCGCAGGCGGTGCGGCTGCAGGCCGCGCTGCAGGTCCGCCAATCCTGCGCGAGGCCGGCATGAGTGCGCCACTGCTGTCGGTCACCGGCGCGGTCAAGCGCTTTGGCGGCGTCCAGGCGCTGCGTGGCGTCGACTTCGACCTCAAGCCCGGTGAGATCCACGCGCTCCTCGGTGAAAACGGCGCCGGCAAGTCGACCCTCATGAACCTGTTGTCTGGTGTCTATGCGCCGGACGAGGGCACCATCCAGATCGACGGCAAGCCAGTGCGCTTCAACAACCCGCGTGAAGCGCAGGCGGCCGGCATCGCCACCATTTTCCAGGAGCTTGACCTGGTGCCAACGCTCGACGTGGCGGCCAACCTCTTCCTTGGCCGCGAACTGATGCGGCCGGGCGGCTTCCTTGACGTGCCGGCGATGCGCAGCGAGGCCCGCAAACGGCTCGAAGCCATAGAGCTTGCCATCGATCCCGCCAGCATGGTGGCGAACCTGTCGATCGGCCAGCGCCAGGTGGTGGCGATCGTCAAGGCGCTTTCCTACGCCTCGCGCGTGCTGATCATGGACGAGCCGACGGCAGCACTGACGGTGGGCGAGGTCGAAAGGCTGTTCGACATCATGCGCAAGCTCGCCGCCAGCGGCGTCGGCATCGTCTATATCTCGCATCGCCTGGAAGAGGTGCCGCAGATCGCCGACCGGGTTACGGTGATGCGCGACGGTCGCGTCGCCGGCGTCACCGAGCCGCATGCGCCGCAGGCCGAGCTGGTGCGCCTTCTGGTAGGGCGACCGCTGGATGAGCTTTATCCCGAACGCGCCCGGGAGGCCGGCAAGACGCTGCTCAGCCTGCGCAATGCGAGTTTCAGGCTCGCCCATGAAAGCGCTGGATGGCAGCCGCCGACAGGCATCTCACTCGACGTCAAGGCGGGTGAGATCGTCGGGTTGGCCGGCATCATGGGGGCAGGGCGTACCGAGCTCTTGAGCGCGCTCTACGGCACCGGCCTTACCGGTCGCTGGGAGGGTGATGTCGCGGTCGACGGCCGCCCGGTAAAGCTCAATTCCATCAAGGCCGCACGCGACGCCGGCATCGCCTTCGTCACCGACGATCGGCGCGGCAGCGGCCTGATGCTGAGGATGGCGGTCGGCCTCAACCTGGTCATGTCGGTGATCCGGCGCATCTCACCCTTCGGGCTGATGTCGGCGCGCCGGCAGGCGGACGCGGTGAAGCAGTCCTTCGGCCAGTTCGATATCAGGCCGAAGAATCCCGACATCGCCGTCGGCGCGCTTTCGGGCGGCAATCAGCAGAAGGTGGTGCTCGCCAAGGAGATCCTCGGCAATCCCCGGCTGCTGCTGCTCGACGAACCGACGCGCGGCGTCGATGTCGGCGCCAAGGGTGAGATCTACACGCGGCTGCGGCAACTGGCTGCACAGGGCCTCGGCATCCTGGTCGCTTCCAGCGAGATGCCGGAGCTGATCGGCCTTTGCGACCGCATCGTGGTGCTGCGCCAAGGGCGCAACGTGGCGGAATTCATCGGCGGCGTCGACGAGCACACGGTGCTTGACGCGGCAAATGGCAGGGAGGCCTGATGTCTGAGCAGAAGATTTCGGCGGCAAGCGGCCCGGTGGCCGCAGCACCGGTGCATCGTGATCCGCTAGCCTTGGTGGTGCGCTTCCAGAGCCTGATCGGCCTCGTCGTCGTGGCGATCGGCGGCGTCATCTTCTCGCCGCGGCGGCATGGCGAGATCTTGTTCCTCAATCCCGACAACATCGCCAACATCGTTCGCGCCGTGTCCGAGACCGGCATCATCGCCATTGGCATGACCTTTGTCATCATCACCGCCGGCATCGACCTTTCTGTCGGCGCTGTGCTCGGGCTCTCCAGCGTCGTCACGGCATCGATGATGATCTCGGGCGGCTTCGGGCTCATCCCCACCATCCTCGCGGTGCTCGTCATGGGCATCGTCTTCGGCGTCATCCAGGGCACCATCTCCAGCCGCTTCCGGCTCGAGCCGTTCATCGTGACGCTCGCCGGCCTGCAGGCGGCGCGCGGACTGGCGCTGGTCGTGTCGGGCAATCAGTACATCAACATTTCCTACGGCGACGGGCCGGGGCTGGCGCCACCGGTGTTCGCGGTGTTGGGTGAGCGGCTGTTCGACAACACCGTGCCTGTGGCGACGATCGTGTTCATCGTCTTTGCCGCGATCGCCACGATCGTGCTCAACACCACACGTTTCGGCCGCTATGTCTTTGCCGTTGGCGGCAACGAGCGCGCGGCGCGTATTTCCGGCGTGCCGGTGTCGATGGTCAAGATATCGGTCTACGCCATCACCGGCTTTGCCGCCGCACTTGCCGGCATCGTGCATGCTGGCCAGTTCAATTTTGGCAGTGCCAATGACGGCATGGGCTACGAGCTCACTGCGATTGCCGCCGTGGTCATCGGCGGCACCAGCCTGTTCGGCGGCGCCGGCTCGATGGTCGGCACCGTCGCCGGCACCATTATGCTCGGCGCGCTCGCCAACATCCTTCAGCTCAACAACATCACCCCTGCCATGCAGCTGCTCGCGACCGCCGCGATCATCGTGCTGGCGGCAGTGCTTCAATCCCTCGTTCGTCGCCGCGAGGGTTTGGGTCGTTAGGAGGTTGGCGGCAGGAAGTCGAAGTCAACCAAGGTCTGGCCCCGGCCCGACGAGGAGGAGAGTGAGTATGAAAACCACAAGACAAAGGCGTGCCCTCAAGGCAGCACTTCTGGCAGGCGCTGGCCTGTGCATCGCGGGAGCCGCCCAGGCTGCCGATCCCATGGTCAAGGCCTGCGCCAAGGACGGCCAGTTCATCATCGGCTTTTCGCAAGCCAACAATGCCGAACCCTATCGTCAGCACGTCAATGACGAGCTGACCGCGGCGGCCAAGGAAGTGCCGGGCTTCACGCTGCAGATCGCCGACGGCGCCGGCAACGTCAACACGCAGACCTCGCAGGTCGACAATTTCATCACCCAGAAGGTCGATTTGCTGCTGATCTCGCCCTTCGAGGCGGCACCGCTGACGCCGGCGGTCAAACGCGCCATGGATGCCGGCATCCCGGTCATCGAACTCGACCGCAAGACGGTCGGCGATCCCGGCAAGGACTACACCGCTTTCATCGGCGGCGACAATTACAAGATCGCCCTTGAGGCGGGCAAGTATACCGCCAAGACCTTGCTGCCCGACGGTGGCGAAGCAGCCGTGCTCGAAGGACTGCCAAGCTCTACGCCCGCGGTCGAACGGCTGAACGGCTTCAAGGATGGCGTCAAGGAGAATGCCAAGATCCAGGTCGTCGCCGAGCAGGCCGCCGACTGGGTGCCGGACAAAGCCCAGACCGCCTTCTCGGCCATGCTGCAGGCGCACCCCGACATCAAAGTGCTTTATGCCTCGAACGACATGATGGCGGCCGGCGCACTGCTCGCCGCCAAGGGCGCCGGCAAGGACGTCAAGATCATCGGCACCGACGGCTTGCCGGGACCTGCCGGCGGCATCGAGGCGGTGGCAAAAGGCGACTGGGCCGCGACCTTCACCTATCCGACCGGTGCCAAGGAAGCGATCGAGATGTCGAAGAAGATCCTACTCGACTGCGCCTCGTCAGTGGATTCGACCGTCACCGTCGACACCACCGCGATCACGCCCGAGAACGCCAAGCAGCTCGCCGGCAAGTAGGCTCTTCTTGTAGATTGTCCGAACCAGGGCGGGGTCCAGACCCCGCCCTGCGCGCTTTCGCAACCCTCACCGGCAAGTCGACCGGCTCTGATCGCGGTGGGTAAGAGTTCGCTGGATCACACGGGGCGCGTGTGCCGTCACGGGCGAAGATAGCGATATCGCTACGACGACTATCCGGAGGAGGGTTGTGTCATCCCTTCTGCCTAGTCAGCCGCTCCAGCGCATCCACAATCAGATCGCAGAATTTTTGATGGTCGAGCTTCATCGCAACGGTGTGGCGGAAGTCGACCTGCTCGCTCGCCGTGCCGCCGAAATGGTGCATACCACCCATCTTCTCGAAATTGCAGACCGTCATGCCCTTGGTCCACCGGCCGGCAAGCTCGACGCGGATGTCGGCCTTCTCGGTGGTGAAGACGGTCGGGTCGATCATCGCCGCGACGCAGCATGCGTCATGGATGGCAGGATACTCGATCTGCAGGAGGCCCCCATGCGTGGTCGCAATGAACTCCCAGATATCGAGGATGAACTTGGCCATCGGGCCGCCGACGGCGCGCACCCTGTCCTGAAGTCCCTTGGTGGCCAGCGCCTGGTGCGTGAGGTCGAGCCCCACCATGGTGACGTCCCAGTTGGCCCGGAACACCACGTCGGCGGCTTCCGGGTCGGCATAGACATTGAACTCCGCCGCGGGCGTGATGTTGCCTCTGGTATAGCTTCCCCCCATCGCGACGACGCGCTTCACCCGCTCGACGATGCGGGGGTCCTTGCGCACGGCAAGTGCAATGTTGGTGTAGGGACCGACCGGCACCAGCGTGATCGTCTCCGGCTCGTGCGCCATGACCGTGTCGATGATGAAGTCGACGGCATGCCGCTTGTCGAGCTTGAACGAGGCGGGCGGCAGAACAGGGCCATCAAGCCCGGTTTCGCCGTGGATCTCGATGGCCAGCACCTGATCGATGAGGAGCGGGCCGGGAGAGCCCTTCGCCACCGGCACCTTGATGCCGTAGGCGGTGCATACCGAAAGAGCATTGCGCGTGGTGTTTTCGACATTGTGGTTGCCCGACACCGTGGTGATGCCGAGGAGATCGATCTGTGGATTGCCTGCCGCCAGCAGGATGGCGATAGCGTCATCATGCCCAGGGTCGCAGTCCAGTATGATCTTTTCCATGTGGCACCTCTTTTGCCGGCCGAGTCTGTCGGGACAAGAGACTGCCGCATCTACGCCGTCAAGCATCTGGCGCTCAGCCGACCCAGCGTAGAGTTTCCAAACAGGCGCTCACACCGTCCAGAAATAGCGCACGATGTGGAAGAAGACCGGGGCAGCGAAGACCAGGCTGTCGGTGCGGTCCATCATGCCGCCATGGCCTTCGATCAGATGGCCCCAGTCCTTGACGCCCTGGTCGCGCTTGATGGCCGAGGCGACCAGTCCACCCAGAAAACCCATCGAGCAGGCGACGAAGGCCACGGCTGCCGCCTGCAGCTGCGAGAACGGCGTCACGAACGACAACAGCGCGCCGAGCAGGCTCGCCGACACCAGGCCGCCAATCAGGCCCTCCCAGGTTTTCGACGGCGAGACGTTCGGCGAGAAGCGGTGTTTCCCGAACAGCTTGCCGAAGATGTATTGCAGCACGTCGCTGCCTTGCACGACGATGATCAGGAAGGCGATCAGCAACAGGTTGCGGCCTTCGAAGCCTGGCACATTGAGGGTCAGCAGCGCCGGAACGTGGCTGACGCAATAGACCGAGATCATCACCGCCCATTGCTGGGCGGCGATCCGCTCGAGAAAGCGTTCGGTGTCGCCATGTAGCGCGGTGATGGCCGGCATCAGCAGGAAGCAGTAGACCGGAATGAAGATGACGAAGAGCCCGTACCAGGCGGTCCACACCAGCCAGTATTGAAACGGTATGATGATACCGAACATGCCGAGCAGCACCCAATGGTCGCTGCGGCTTGTATGCGTCAGCGTCACGAATTCGCGCAGCGCCGCAAACGAAATCAGCGCGAACAGGATGGTCATGCCGTCGCGGCCGAAGAAGAAGGCGACCGTTATCAACACCACCATCACCCACCAGGCGTTGATGCGCTGGGTGAGGTTGACCAGCGTTGAACTGAGCGGCTTCGGCGCCCGCGCCGAAAGTATGGCGGCGACGATGCTGGCGGTGGTCAGCACCGCCAGCAGGCCGATGATCAGAATGGAGATTTCGTGGCGCATCAATCGTCTCGCTCGGGGCGCGGGTTGAGCGCCAGAAGCGTGGCGTGGGCGCGCTCGAGAAAGGCGCGGCGTTCTTCGCCTGGAGCCACCGCCACCGGCGCGCCGAAGACGACGCGGCAGAGCAGCGGCACCGGCAGGAACTGGCCCTTGGGCAGCACGCGCGACATGTTCTCGATCCAACAGGGGATCAGCTCGACCTCAGGCCGTGCCATCGAAAGATTGTAGAGCCCCGAGCGGAAGGCCAGCAGCGGCTCTTCGGTCATGTTGCGCGTGCCCTCGGGAAACAGGATCAGCGAATGGCCCTGGTCGAGAACGGACAGCATGATCTCTATGGGGTTTTCTTCAGGTCTCGTCCATTGCCGGTTGATGAGCACCGACGACAGCATGTCCTCGGCGATGAAGCGTCGCAGCCGCGACTTTCCCCAGTATTCGCCGGCGGCAACGGCGTGGGTGACCGCGCGCTCCTTCTCGCTCAGGCAGGCCGACAGCAGGATGAAGTCGCCGTGGCTGGTGTGATTGGCGAAATAGATGCGCTGCCGGTCGGACGGCAGGCTGCCATTCCAGATCGGACGCACCCCGGTCACCACCCAGGCCAGCGCAGACAGGCCGACGGAAGTTACCGTCTGCAGCAAGGTGAAGGTCGTGAGCGAAAGCTTGCTCATCGCGGCGCCCAAAACCCCGCCGCCAGAAGCGCTGCGGCAAACGGGGCCAGCGCGGTGCGCTGCTTGAACAGTAAGGCGCGGGTACCGGCCATGCGGTCATCGAGCGAACGTGTCGTGGACGGGAAGGGTTTCAGGCGCATGCGCGCCAGTATGTCATCCACCGCGGCACCACCGGAAGCCTCGTCATCGTGGCTGGCCATCAGCCGGAACAACAGCGCGTCGAACACCAGAAGCGCCGACAGCGCCAGCACGGCAACCGCGCTCGCGGCTGTGACCGACAGCGCAATGGCCGCAGGCAAGGTCTCAAAGGCGCCGCGCGTCGAAGCAGCCAAAGGCGCAAGGATATTTGCGGCCACCACAGTCGCAGCCGGCCATGCGGCTTGCTTCATCAGCATGCGGGCAAAGCGATCGGCCCGTTCCTGGTCGGCATTGCCCGTCATGCCGCCCGTTCCTCAGCCTCGGCAAGATGAACCGGCCGGCCGGTCGCCATCAGCATCTCGCGGGCAACCGTCGGCGTCCTGGCCCTGCCGGTTGCCACCAGCCATTCGGCGACAACGCCGGCGCTGCGCTGGAAACCGAGCGCGCAGCAGACCAGCACCGTACCGCCGCGGCGCGCGCTCTCCAGCGCACTGGCTGCCTGCTCAAGCATCGTCACGGGGGGCGGCAACAGGTCGATCATCGGAAAGCTGATCCAGCGGCAATCTGCGGCCGCCGGCTTTTCAAGTTCGGCGGCGAGGTCGATCACTGTGCCGAAGCCGCGGGCCTCGCTTGCCGTCGGAAAGCGGCCGAGAAAGACACCGTCACTGACGGCCACGAACGGCGGGAGATTACGCGTCCAAATCGCGGCATTCACCCCAGCGCCCAGCCGGTAGGGCCAAAGCAGGACGCGGCTTGCCAGGGACACATGACCTTCCGCGGTTTTCTGGAACACCTTTGCGCCGGCCCCGGCATAGCCGAAGGCGACGATGGCCAGTGCAAGTGCCGGCCAAAGCAGGATGAGTGCCGTGGCGAAAAAGAAGGCGCCAAGCGCGGCTCCGGCCAGCACAAGGACGGCGCCCAGCACATAGAACAGCGCCAGCCGGCGCGCCTTGGTATCGCTGGTCAGCCGGGCGCCTGAAAACGGCAACTCGCCGGCGCGCGGAAACAGCCACAGGGCAAAAAAACCGAGCAGCGCGCCGGTCGGGATGTCGATGAAATGATGTTGCCAGGTCGTCAGCACCGAGGCGCCGATCAGCAAGCACCAGCCATGCCAGAGCGGCAGGAGGAGGCCGCCGAGCCGGTGGCGCCAGTGATCCCAGATGATCACCAGCAGTGCGATATGCAGTGACGGCGCCTGGTTGAACGGCTTGTCGAAACCGCCAAGCACGGCAAACAGGAAACCCGGCAGGCCGCTCGTTGCAGGCCGCACGAACGTCAGCGTCAGCGGGAAGAGGATGAAACAGGCAACGGCGACGATCTGCGCGGTGAGATAACGTCCGGCCAGGCGGTCGACCCCTTGCCTGCTGTCGTTGAGCAGCAGCGACAGGCCGTAGAACAGGTTGATCGACCAGTAGGGCACGATGGTCCAGGCGAGGAAGGGGATGCTGTGTTCCCAGGCGAACACGATGCTGCCGACGTCCTCGCGCCGCGACGCCAGCCAGTTGGCGAAGCCGTAGCTGAGGTAGAAGAACGGCGCCAGGAAGGCCAGCCAAAGGGCTGCCCTGACGACCACCCGGCCATAAGGTTCTGCGCGCACCGTGGATGCAAGCGATGACGCCATCCTGTTCAGCGGCGCCGTGCGACCGAGACGGTGAAGATGCCCCATTGGTCGATGCGCTGCTCGAGCTTGTCGAAACCGGCGGCTTCGACGAGCTGGTCCATCTCGCCTTGCGTGCGCCGGCGCATCACCCAAGCCTGGCCGCCGCGATGCGAGGTCAGGCTGCGGGCGATCATCTCAAGCTGCGGATGCCAGGGCTGGTTGGTGTAGAGCAACAGGCTGCCCGGCTCCATGGCGTGGGCAAGCCCACCGAGCGAGCGGGCGATCATGGCATTGTCGGAGAACAGTTCGTAGAGGCCGGAAACGATGGCGAGGTCGGGCGCCGGATTGATCGAGGCGAGCATGTCGGCATCGAAAGCGTCCGCGCGCTGGAACGAGACGCTCGCCGGCAATTGCCGCTCGGCGATCAACTTGCGGCCAAGCTGGACATTGAGGTCGGAGTAATCCTGCAGGCGCACGCTCGCCGGCTGGTCGGGGCTCTTCACGATAGCGTCGAGAACATAGCGGCCATGGCCGGCGGCGATGTCGAGAATGTGCGCTGGCCGTCCGGTGGCCTTGAGCGTCGCCAGGCAAGAGCCGATCAGCTCTTCGAGATGCAGCTTGCGCTGGCGGATGCCGCGCCAGCCGATGGCTTCCAGGAAGATGCGGTCGACGAAGCGGCCAAGCGGCGTAAGACCCCGCGCGTCGTTCTCGTAGACATAATCCAGCGTCGACCCGGAATCGAAGCCGGTGGTGACGCCCGCCTTCATGCCCGACGAGACCCAGGCGCCCATGCGGATGGAGGCACGGCTGAATGCCCAATAGAGGCCTTTCGGCGACAAGAGGTCGAGCGGCGACGCAAGCCTGTCGGCCTCATCGCGCGTGTACCCGGCGATATCAGCCTGCTTCAGGTCGACAGGCGCATCCGGCGACGCGAACTGCTTTTCCAGGAACGGCCGGATCAGGTCGAGGGCCTGCGCTCTGTCACGCTCGCCCAGCGTGTCGTGGAAGAAACCCGGCAACACGTGGCGTTCCTTTGTGCGGCTGCCGAGATTGACGAAAAACGCGTGCTGCGGGCCGTGGCGCACCACCCAGTCGCTGCCGGAAAGCAGAAGCTGCGTCGGTACGGTTATGGCGCGGGCGTCCGCAACGATGCGCGCCGCGTGCTGGTAGAGTTCGACCAGGATGTTGGAGGCGATCGGCCGCGTGATCAGCGGATCGCTCTCGAAGGACGCAATGCGCACGGGATCGTGGGTCAGGAACTTCGCCTTGACGTAGGAATTGACGAAGAAGCGGCCCTTGATGTTCTGCCAGAACGCGATGCCTTCCTTGGCGAAGGGCACGTAGAGCTTGACCGAAAAGGCTGGTGAAGCCAGCACCATGGCACGCAGCTTCGGTGCATAGTCGTGCACCCAGGCCGCAGTGAGCACGGCACCGAAGGATTGCGCGATCAGCGCAATATCCTGCGTGGCGAAGCCATCCCGGGCGGCGATCTCGCGCACGAAGCAGTCGATGTCGCGCACCAGGGCCGAGAAGGAAGGAGCATAGCCGCGCTCGCCGGACGAGCGGCCATTGCCGCGGGCATCCCAGGCATAGAAGGCGTGGTCCGGCATCTGCAATTCGTCGACGAGATGGACCATGCGACCGCCATGCTCGTGGCCGCGGTGGAAGAGCACGACCGCGCCCTTGGCATTGGCCGAAGCTGCCGGCCAGAAGCGGTAGAAGATCTCCGTCCCGTCATGGCTGCGGAAGACACGCTCTTGCGCTTGCCGCTCAAGGCTTTCCGCGGCGATCGGTTCGTGCATCATGGTCTTTCCCTCGGGCGGCATGGCGAAGCCTCGATGCTTAGCTGGCGCTGCCAATAAGGCCAGCGCGTATCCGGTTTATGGCGGTCAACAGTGAAAGCGTTGCCATGGCAGGAAACACAAGCGGCGCGATGGAAGCCGGCCAGAGCCCGGCGGCGCACAACACTGCGACCACGCCCAGCGCCAGCGCCCTGTCGCTCTTGCCGAACGGCCCGGCATAATTTCGCCCGATCCCGGCGGCGATGCCAAGCACGCCGGCGAACTCGGTCAGCACAGCGGTGAGGGCGAAGGCGACGACGCCCCATGGGCCGAACTGTGGAAAGACGGCGAACGGCAGGATCAGCGCAAGGTCCGAAACGACGTCGCAAAACTCGTTCAGATACATGCCGAGCGTCGAGGCCTGCCCGTGTTCCCGCGCCAGCATGCCATCGACGGCGTTCAGCGCCATTCGCACGAACATCACGACGGGAACGAGCAGCAGCGAGCGCCAGTCATGCCAGATCGCGATGGCCGTCCCGGCCGCGATCGACATCAGGGCGGCAAGGATGGTTATGCTGTTTGCTGTGATCCCGATCGCCGCCAGCCGATTGACCAGTGGCCGCAGCCTTCCCTGGAAAGCTGGCTTGAGAGCGTAGAGCGTCGGCATTTCGTTGATCCCCCGATCCTGACAGCGGCTGTACATCAATCTGTCACACTCGACCAGCGGCACGAAGCGGCGCCTCTCTAGCGCGCACATCCTGATGTGGTGGATGCGGGCCGACTGCCATGGCCACCGACCAGACGTTCACCGCCTGCTAACCATGATTGCGAAGCACGGCCGTCATGCACATTTGCCGGTTTCTGGTGCAACCCGGCATCTTGAATAATAAGCACGCTTATTATATATGCCGCTCATGGTTTCTGATGGCATAGACAGATTGGGCTTCTTGATCCACGACGTGCAGCGCCTGATGCGCAAGCGCTTCGAGGCGAGGGCCAGTGGCTTGGGGCTTTCTTCGGCGCAATGGCGGCTTCTGGTCCGCGTTGCCAAGGAAGATGGTGTCGCGCAGGCGCGGCTGGCCGAACTTCTTGAAATCGAGCCGATCAGCGTTTCGCGCCTGGTTGACCGCATGGAGGAGGGGGGCTGGATCGAGCGCCGCCCCGACGCAGCCGATCGCCGTGTCCGCATGATCTTCCTGACGCCCAAGGCGAGCGACGCCTACGCCGTGATCAAGAGCATTGCGGGAGAAGTCTATGAAGAATCGCTGGTCGGCGTGAAACCGGAAGCCCGTCGCGTCCTGATCGAGGGACTTGAGGCGATGGTCCGCAACCTGACTGACGACGAGACGCCGTCCGTTGAAAAAGTGAAGAGTGCAGAAGGCGCAGCAGCATGAACGCGGTAGCCAAGATAGACGAGAAGGTGACCGAGCTGGAAATGGACGCGCCGGCGCAGCCGGCCGCGGCCCCGGTGGCGGTTGCTCCTCCGATGCAGCCGGCCCCGGCGCCGGTGAAGAAGAAGCGCCGGCTGGGCCGCTCCCTGCTGATGGTTGCGCTGCCTGCGGTGCTGGCTATCGGCGGCGGTTACGTCTGGGTCACCGGCGGCCGCTACCAGGAGACGGAAAACGCCAATCTGCAGCAGGCCAAGGTGTCGATCGCTTCCGACACGGCCGGTCGCATCGTTCAGGTCGACATCGCCGATAACCAGCTGGTCAAGCAGGGCGATGTGCTGTTTGCCATTGACCCGGAGCCCTACCGGATCGCGCTGGCCCAGGCCGACGCCGCAGTGGCGGGCGCGCGTCTCAATGTCGAGCAGCTGCGCGCGGCCTATGGCCAGTCGATGGCACAGCAAAGGTCCGATGCCAGTGAGGTCGACTTCGCCCAGTCCCAGTTCGACCGTGCCGCCGACCTTGCCCAGAAGGGCATCAACGCCAAGTCATCGCTCGACCAGGCCAAGAACGATCTCGACAAGGCAAAGCAGCAGCTGGCCGTTGCCGAGCAAGGCATCATCAGCGCCAAGGCAGCCCTTGGCGGCAATCCAGACATCGAGACCGACAAGCACCCGACCGTGATGGCCGCGCTCGCCGCGCGCGACAAGGCGGCCTACGATCTGGCGCAGACCACAGTCAAGGCGCCGGCCGACGGCGTCGTCAGCCAGGCCTCGTCGTTCAAGGTCGGTCAGTATGTCGGCTCCGGCACACCGCTGTTTTCGCTGGTCGAGACCGGCGACACCTGGATCGACGCCAATTTCAAGGAAACCCAGCTGACCCACATGAAGCCCGGCCAGAAGGCCGAGATCATGGTCGACACCTATCCGGGCAGAACCTTCGAGGCGACGGTCAAGGCAATCGGCGCCGGCACGGGAGCCGAATTCTCCCTGCTGCCGGCCCAGAATGCCACAGGCAACTGGGTCAAGGTCACGCAGCGCATTCCGGTGCGCCTGGAACTGACCGATGCCGACGCCAAGATGGCGTTGCGCACCGGCATGAGCGCGACCGTTACAGTCGACACAGGCGTTGCCCGCGGGTTTCCCGCCATATTCGGCCACGCTACGGCGGGCTAGGCGGCGGAGTAAAATCGGCGCGAGCCCGGGGGGAACCAAGCGGGTGCAAGCCGGTAGCAGGATTGGTCTGATGGGAGGAGTGGAAGAACCAGCGTTTGGTTGGAGCCGCGTCGCGGATCGACCAGAATCTGAAATCTTCGACACGGACCCCTCGGTCCTCATGTTTCCGGGCGGCACGCATCCGCTCATCAGAGACTTTCGGTCGATGTAACCCCCACATCGACCATCGCGTCCCACCGCGAATGAGGGTCTCTCAACGGAAGGCCATGCCGCCCGGAAACCTGTTCTACACGATTTTGTTACCTGCCGGAAGTTCTGCATCATGAGCACGCCCGAACCCTTCAAAGAAGTGCCGCATCGTGGCCTGATCACGGTCGCGCTCATGCTGGCGACGATCATGCAGGCGCTCGACACGACGATCGCCAACGTTGCGCTGCCGACCATGACCGGCGATCTCGGCGCCTCGCCGGACAACATCAACTGGGTGCTGACGTCCTACATCGTTGCCGCCGCCATCATGACGCCGGTCACCGGCTGGCTGGCCGACCGCTTCGGCCGCAAGGAACTGTTCCTGACGGCGGTGGTCGGCTTCACCGTGTTCTCGATGCTGTGCGGCATCGCCTGGAGCCTGGAGAGCATAGTGTTCTTCCGGCTGATGCAAGGCGTGTTCGGCGCCGCGATCGTGCCGTTGTCGCAGACCTTCCTGCTCGACATCAACCCCAGGGAACGCCACGGCCAGGCGATGGCCATCTGGGGCGCCGGCATCATGCTCGGGCCAATTCTGGGCCCGACGCTCGGTGGCTGGCTGACCGAGAATTTCAACTGGCGCTGGGTGTTCTTCATCAACCTGCCGGTCGGCATTGTCGCCTTCCTCGGCATGGCCGCCTATTTGCCGGCTGTTGCCCGGCGGGTACGCGGTTTCGATTTCTTCGGCTTCGCCATGATATCGCTTGGGGTCGGCGCGCTGCAGCTGCTGCTCGATCGGGGCGGCGAGGTCGACTGGTTTTCCTCGAATGAGATCTGGATCGAGCTTGGTCTTTCGCTGACCGGCTTCTGGGTGTTCATCATCCACACGGTGACGGCCGAACATCCCTTCATCGATCCCAAGATATTCCTCGACCGCAATTTCG
This sequence comes from Mesorhizobium sp. P2_C7, assembly GCF_056404515.1. NCBI lineage: Bacteria > Pseudomonadati > Pseudomonadota > Alphaproteobacteria > Hyphomicrobiales > Phyllobacteriaceae > Mesorhizobium > Mesorhizobium sp. P2_C7. The sequence continues at coordinate 67,529 of NZ_JBFUDW010000021.1, forward strand.
TCACCGGGCTGGCGTTCATCTTCGTCATGGGTGTGCTCATCCTGGCGAGCATGTCGTTGCTGCCGCCAATGCTGTCGACCATCTTCGGCTATCCGACCATCACCATTGGCGTTGTCCTTGGGCCACGTGGTATCGGCACCATGATTTCGATGCTCGTCGTCGGGCGGATCATGAGCAAGATCGACGCCAGGATCCTCGTCGTCATCGGCTTTCTGCTGACCGCGCAGTCACTCTACACCATGTCCAGCTTCACGCCGCAGATGGACAACTGGCTGATCATCAGCTCCGGCGTCATCCAGGGCCTGGGAATGGGAATGGTGTTCGTGCCGCTGTCGACCGTGGCCTTCGCCACGCTTGACGTGCGCTTCCGCACCGATGCCACGGCCTTGTTCAGCCTGGTGCGCAATCTTGGCTCGTCCATCGGCGTTTCTGTCGTGACTGTTCTGATGGTGCGCAACACGCAGGTCAATCACACCGAGCTTTCGGCCTTCATCAATCCGTTCAACCCCAATTTGTGGGCGGTATCACCGGCGGCCGCAAGCGGCGATCCAATGGCGCTTTCGGAGGTGGATCGCATGGTCAATCTGCAGGCGATGATGATCTCCTACGTCAATGACTTCAAAATACTCATGGTGATGACGCTGATTTCCATTCCGTTTGTTTTCCTGCTGCGCAAGCCAAAACAGGCGCCGGCCGGTGGCGCACCCACCGCACACATGGACTAGTTGGTCGTCGCCCTCGAAATTCAAGGCGACGACCAACTAGAGGGATCCCCTCACCTTCCGAGCACAAGGCTCCAGTAGCGCAGGGCGCCGTCGCGGCCGTCGCGCACATAGGCGAGGCCAAAGCGGGTGAAGCGTGGGTCGAGCATGTTGCGCCGGTGGCCGGGCGAATGCGCCCATATGTCGAACAGCTTCTGCAGGTCGAAACGGCCCTCGGCAATATTCTCTGCGGCGGCGCCGGCAATGCGATTGTCCTTGACGCGCGAGGCGAAATCCTTTCCCCAGCCGGTGGTGTGGCTCATGCGGCCACGCCGCGCCATGTAGCCGGCCTGCTGCAGGGCGGCTTGCTCGAGCTGTGGGTCGGCGACCAGCGGCGGAAGCCCGGTCGAGGCGCGGATGCTGGCCAGCGTGCCGGTGGCGGACGAGGAGACGCCGGCGCCTTCGCCGGTCGGCAGCGAAACGGTGCTGCAGGCGGCAAGCCCGGCCAGGGCTGCAAGGCCGACTGCCTTGAGCCATTTGCGCCTGTTCAAGTTCGCGATCTGCTCGTGTTCGATTCCCGTAGTGGTCATGCCTGCCTGAGATAGTCGCGATCATGGCTTTTGCCGGGCAGGGCGGTGGAAATCTGGAATCGAAACGGCAGTTGCCCGCTCATTTCACCAGAGTGATGAGGCGGCTTGCATACATCTCGCGATTTCCAAGCACGGCTGTGCAGTCGGTCTTGATGGATGAGTTGCCGGTCATCTGCACGGTCAGGCCAACAAGCCTTAGGCAGTCGCCTTGACCGCTCATATCTGAGTTGCCGGCAAAGGAAATGGGCGCGTCGGGCGCATAGACGAACCCGCTGATCACGGAATTTGCGCCGCCATTCAGCGTCAAGGCCGAAGTGTTGCCATGACTCTCGAAAATGGTAATGCCAGCGTATGGACCGCTGGTGGGAGGGGAAAGGTTCACCATTTCATTTGCATTTATGTAGGTCTGTGCGCCCTCCATGAGGAATATGGTCACGCCTTGGCCGTTCAGGCTGCCGTTGCCGCCCGGCTTTATGGTGGTGCCGCGCAGGATGTAGACGCCCGGATTGAGCGTGATGTTTCCCGACAAGGTCTTGTCGCAATACGTGCCTGGCGACAGCGTGTAAGTTTTGCCGTTCGGCACGGGCAGGCACAATGTGTAGGGAGGTGGGACGATGTCCGCCAGTGGGTCGAAAGACGCATATTGATGTTCGAGCGGCGCACCGCAGGTAAGATTGGCGTTGGGAGGCGAAAGCCCGGAAGTGCCGCCGGCGGTCGAGACGCAGCCTGCCGACACCTGCGCCGAACCGCCTCTGCTGACAGCATCGGACGCATCCGAGTTTGCCGCGATCACGCAACTGCTCATAGAGACATCGGTCGAGCCCTGCAGGCTCACGGCGGCCGACGCATGTGAATCGAGCGCCAGCACACAGGCCTGCGCGCCGGGGTGCATCTTGACCGTCGCCGAGCGGTGGGCTGGCCAGGGGGCCGCGCCATTGATGAAGCTCGGACGGCTGATGCTGGACGAAACCGAGATGTAATAGGCACTCGGGTCGCCGCTGGCGCTTGCCGAAAAGGCGGAGACGCTGCCCGTATACTCCTGCTGGTCGGCGACGCTCATATTGGCCGTAAAGAATGCCTGCCCAAGCTCCTGCACATCACTCGCGGTCATGCTGGGTAGGTACTTTGTCCCGACGGCAAGCCCAGCCGCGTCCAGCGAATTCTGTAATTGCGCGGCGTCGTCGCTCGTGCCAGTCAGATCGATGGTACCGGCCACGACAAGCATTATCGGCAACATTGCTATGGCGGTCGCCATGGCAAAGTTGCCGCGCTCCGAAGACCAGAAGCTCTTCAATACGAACATCGCCCCTCGCCAAAACCTGTAAAGCCCAAGTGATACGCCAGGGGGTCTCTACGCGCTATTTCAGTAATTACTAAAATTTGTAATGCTTAAATGCAGCAAGATGGCCGACCAAAACGAAAGCCTGCCAACGCACGGCCATATGAGAGGTGACAGCGAGAGATGAGCACGAGGAGCAGCTTCAAGCTATTGACGCGGCGACAACCCCTGGCAAATCGGCTATGGTGCTACATCTACTAGTGGCAGCTGCGGGCGGCCATCCGGGCGGTGACCGTCCCCGACACACGGGAGGAAGGTTATGGCCGGCTTTCATGTCATGGCGGACGCACACGGGGCGCACGTACAGCCCACGGTGCGCAGCATCACCACGGCGGATCTCAGGGATGCGCTGCGCCTCGGCGCCGAGGATTTCTGGGCAAAACCATCGCACTACGTGTTCCTGTGCCTGATCTACCCCGTTGTCGGCCTGATCCTGACGCGATGGACGTCCGGCGCCAATGCCATCCAGCTCATCTATCCCCTGATGTCGGGTTTCGCGCTGGTCGGCCCGTTTGCCGCCATCGGTCTTTACGAGATCAGCCGCCGCCGCGAACTCGGCATGAACACCTCCTGGCGGCATGCCCTCGATGTGCGCCACTCGCCGGCGATACCGTCGATCGCGGCGATCGGTATCGTGCTGGTGGCGCTGTTCCTGTTGTGGCTCTACACCGCGCAGTCGATCTACACCGGCCTGTTCGGCGACCAGCCGCCGGCATCGATCAGTGACTTTGTCAGAGAGGTGCTGACGACCGGCAAGGGCTGGACCCTGATCCTCGCCGGCAATGCCGCTGGTTTTGTCTTCGCCGTTGTCGTGCTCGCCACCACTGTGGTTGCCTTCCCGCTGTTGCTCGACCGCGATGTCGGCGCTGTTTCGGCCATCGAGACCTCGGCGCGCGCGGTGATGGCAAACCCGCTGCAGATGGCGCTGTGGGGGTTGATGGTCGCCGTGCTGCTGGTGATCGGCTCGATCCCGCTGTTTGCCGGGCTCGCCGTAGTCATGCCGGTGCTCGGCCACGCCACCTGGCATCTCTACCGCAAGGTGGTCGAGCCGGAACGGGCGCAGCAAATCCGGCGGCCGATGTGACGACGCCGGAACGCCAAACAAAGAGCGCCTGACAAAGCCTGATATGTTCGGCCTGTCGGCGCCCGCTGTGGCCAAGTGACGGAGACTGACCCATGGCGTGGAAACTGTCGGGAGTGCTCAAGAAGTCGTCTGGCTGATGTGCTTTGGCATTGCTGGCAACATCAATATTGCGCTGGCAAGCGCCGACCAGCCCGGTGCAACTCGAAAGCGCGTTTCTCGGGCTTTTCTGAAAGAAGTCTTCGGCTGCTGACGGCGGCGATCGCCGCTTGTACTTCCACTCTCAGCGCTGTGCGTCTGTCGCCATCTTCAGCGCGAGTGCCATCAGTACGGTGCCCATCATCCAGCGCTGGATAACCAGCCATAGCGGCCGGCCGGCGAGGAAGGTGGCTATCGAGCCCGCTGTCACCGCGATGATGGCATTGACGCTGAGGCTGATCGATATCTGCGTCGCACCGAGCACCAGCAGCTGCGACAGGACATGGCCTTTGTCCAGGCTGATGAACTGCGGCAGCAGCGACAGATAGAGCACGGCCACCTTCGGATTGAGCAGATTGGTCATCAGGCCCATGGCGAACAGCTTGCGCGGCCCGTCCCGCGGCAGCTCGCGCACCTGGAACGGCGAGCGTCCCCCCGGCTTCACCGCTTGCCAGGCCAGCCACAAGAGATAGAGCACGCCGGCAAAGCGCAGCGCGTCATAGGCATAGGGCACTGCAAGCAGCAGTGCGGTGATGCCGAACGCCGCCGCCAGCACATAGAAGACAAAGCCAAGCGCGACGCCGCCAAGTGAGATCAGCCCCGCCTTTGGCCCTTGCGACAGGGAACGCGAGATCAGGTAGATCATGTTGGGGCCCGGCGTCAGCACCATGCCGAGGCAGACCAGCGCAAAGGCGAGATGGTTGGCGGTTTCGGGCATCTGTTGGTTCCCCTGCGCACCCCGGTGCGGAAGCGAGCGGCCAATATCTGCCCGCACCGGCAGGCGTCCGCAAGGGCATGGCGCCGCCAGCCGTTGCGCCAGATGGCTGCCAGTGCCTCCGGATCAGCTGACGACGCGCAGGTTCGACAATTCGTTGCCGATTTCCTTGAAATCGTTCGACAAGGTGGCGCCGGTGGCGTTCCAGAACAGCTTGGCCGGCTTGCTCGGATCCGTCGGGTCCTTGCGGAAGCGCGAGTTCGACGAGCAGGACTTCAGCGCCGCGATCGCCGCCTGGTCGCTGGTTTTGGTCGTGGACAAGTCGAGCGCCACCGTCATCACCATGATGTTGGCTGCCTTGGCGTTGTTGCAAAGCGTCGCCATCTGCTCGTTGAGCGCGCTCGTGTAGTTGCCGTTCGAATAGTCGAACTGGCCAATGGCGCTCGATGTCCCCAGAAACATGCGGCCGACCGAGGTACCGTTGTAGCCGGGGTTGAGATAGCCGTAGGACGCGTAGGTCGACTTCGAATCGGCGGGATCGGAATAGCCAAGCGACGCAGGCGTGTAGTAGGTGTTGGCGCCGTCGGTCAGCACGATCACGACCTTGTCGTTGCCTCTTTCTGTTTCCGGGCGTCCTTGCGTGAACGGCTCGCCGCTTGAGACCACCCGCCAGCCCCAGGCCATGCCCTCGGGAACGCTGGTGCCGCCATTCGGCTGCATCAGGTCGATCGCGGCCTTGATGGAGGTCAGTCCGTCGGTGACGCTGACATCGGTCAGCGGTGTGATCGGGTTGGTGGTGCAGCTGTAGTTCGGGCCGTTTCCGGCCGGCAGCGCCGGCGCATCGATCGGCCGCGGCTGGAAATATTTGGCCATGTTGCGCAGCCGGGATTGGCCGGTGCTGCTCGTCGGGTTGTCATTCCACCAGCTGTTCACAGCGCCATAGGTCGTCGGCATGGCCTCATCGGGATCCTGGGTGAGCTTCCAATGATTGCCGGGTTCGTCCGGGGCGAACATCGGCACGAACATCGTCGCTGGATCGCCGACCCCTATGCCGGTGTTCGACGAGCCGCCGGACGGCGGTGCGTCGTTGACATTGTAGGGGTAGGGCCGGGCTTCGACGCAGCCTTGCCAACTGGCGAACGGGCCATAGGAATCGATGTAGTCGTACTCGTCGTGGCTTCGTTTGCAGGTGTTGTTCGAGTTGTACTCGTCGCACACCACGCGTTTGCTGTTGGTGACGCGCTCGTGGTTGGTGACGACCTTCATGTCGCGGTAGAGCGAAAACCGGGTCAGCATCTGGCCTTCGTCGGCACCCCATCCGGAGCCGCGCTTGTACCAGATGCCGTTGGTCTGCTGGGCGTATTTGTTGGCCGTGTTCAGCGTCGACCAGTCGAAGTTCTCGTTCGATACCGGCGACAGGCCTTCGGTGTCCATCCACGATGCGTTGCCGTTGCTCGCACCGACATTGACCGAGGCAGCAAAGGGCACGAGGCCGAATTGCACCGGCCTGTCCACCTGCTTGATCATTGCCGCTTGCAGGGCCAGCGTGTCGACCAGCTGCTTGGCCGCAGTTTTGAGAAGATCGATGCGCTTTTGCCCCGAGCCGGTTCCGGTCGTGGTCATCGATCCGGAATTGTCGAGCACCAGGGCAACTTCCAGCGTGTTCTTCAGACGCACTTCCGAGGAGACGTCGAAGCTGATTTTCTGGTTCGCGTCGGTTTGGGATTTGCCGATGAGCTGGCCGAAGGCAGGAAAGAAATAGGGCTGGTAGTCAAGACGCGCGCTCATCTTGAGCAAGCCGCCGCCGCTGGAGTTGCTCGGCAAGGTGACGTTGAGCGTCGCGTTGGCGGGATCAACGCTGTTGAGGTTGGCGTTGAAGAAGTCGAGCGCATAGGCTCTCAACTGGTCGTCGGTCGCACCTTCCGTCAGCCGTCGCGCCGTGGCGAAGTTGGCGGCATCGAGCGCATTCAACACCGTCTGCTTTTCACGGTTCATCTCGGTGTAGTCGACCGCCATCGCCAGGCCGCCCGTCAGCGGAACCAGCGCAACGACCGTCATAAGAGCATAGTTGCCGCGTTTGTCGCGGCAGAACCGACGCCAGAGTTCATGCATGTCTTGCTGCGGCCCCCGCCGGCGGATTCTTGATCAGGCGCCAACTTTCCACAAAACGCTGAAGGACGGGTTTGGGAAACCGCTCGATTGCTTGGTCCGCGCTTCACCAACCGCTAACCAATCCGGCATCCGGGCGAAAGCTGGTGACAGGCCGGGGCGGTTCGGTTAATCGGAACCGGCTGCGGCGAACCGTCGGCCGCGGCGCTCGCAATGATCATGACTGAAGGAAACGGAATGGCGGATTCGCCTGAAATCATCGGCTCGCTCGAAGACGTGTCGAAGCCCTATTCGGCAATCCTGTGCGATGTCTGGGGCGTGGTGCACAATGGCGAGACGCACTTTCCTGTCGCGGCCTCGGCGCTGGCGAGGGCTCGCGAGGCGGAAATCCCCATCGTCCTGATCACGAATTCGCCGCGCAGAAGTGCCGATGTCGTGGCGCAGATGAACGCGATCGGCGTCCCGCCATCAGCCTACGACCGTGTCGTGACGTCAGGCGACGTGACCCGCGACCTGATAGCCGAAGGCCCCCGAAAGATCTTCCATATCGGCGCCGACCGCGATTTCACTCTCTACGACGGTCTCGACGTCGAACTTGTCGAGGAATTCGAGGCGTCCGGCGTCGTCTGCACCGGCCTGTTCGATGACGAGGTCGAGAAGCCCGAGGACTATACGGAGCTTCTGCGGCGGCTGCGCGCCAGGAACCTGCCCTTCATCTGTGCAAATCCCGATATCGTGGTCGAGCGCGGCGAACGCATCATCTGGTGTGCCGGTGCGCTGGCACGCGACTATGCCCAGCTCGGCGGCCGCACCTTGATCGCCGGAAAACCTTACGCGCCGATCTATAACGTCGCGATGAAGGAGGTTGCCGAGATTCTTGGCCGGCCGATCGAGCGTTCGCAGGTGCTGGCCATCGGCGACGGCATGATGACCGACGTGAAGGGCGCGGTCGACAATGGTTTCGACGTTCTCTATGTGTCCGGCGGCATCCATGCGCGCGACTATGGCGATGCATTGCAACCGGATCCGGCAAGGCTGGCGACCTTCCTGGAAAAGCATGGGTATCGTCCGGTGGCTGTCATTCCCAGACTGCGGTAGGTGACGATGGCGGCCTTCCAGCACATTTTGGCAACCGCGCCGCTGCCCGCCGATTTGCGTGGCGGCGTGGTGGCGATCGGCAATTTCGACGGTGTCCACCGCGGCCATCAGACGGTGCTCGAGCGAGCCCTGGCCGAGGCCGGGCGACGCCAGGTGCTGGCCCTGGTGCTGACATTCGAACCGCATCCGCGCAAGGTCTTCAAGCCTGACATGCCGTTGTTCGTGCTGACGCCGCCGCCGATGAAGGCGAGGCTCCTGTCGTTGCTGGGTTTTGCCGCGCTTGTCGAGCAGCCGTTCACGCGCGACTTCGCCTCGCTGTCGGCGGAAGCCTTCGTGACCGATGTGCTGGAAAGGAACCTTGGCATTACCCACGCCGTGACCGGGTTCGATTTCCATTTCGGCAAGGACCGTCAAGGCGGCCCGGCCTACCTGATGGCGGCCGGCGAGCGTCATGGTTTCGGCGTCACGCTCGTCGACGCCTTTCGTGACGAGGGCCACGAGGTGGTGTCGTCGAGCCGCATCCGCGGCTTGCTGAGCGAGGGCGCGGTGTCCGAGGCGGCCGGACTGCTCGGCTATCGCTTCACCGTCGAAAGCGAGGTTGTGGGCGGCCAGCGGCTCGGCCGCACGCTTGGCTTCCCAACCGCGAACATGAGGCTTTCCACGGAAGCCGCGCTCAAGGAGGGCATCTATGCCGTCCGCTTTCGTCGCGCCGATGGCACGCTTCACGACGGTGTCGCCAGCTTCGGCCGCCGCCCGACCGTCGACGACAACGGCGCGCCGCTGCTGGAAACCTTCGTCTTTGATTTCTCAGGCGACCTCTACGGCGAGGTCTGCCAGGTTTCCTTCTTCGGTTTCCTGCGCCCGGAGGTGAAGTTCGAAGGGCTCGACGCGCTGGTCGCGCAGATGAAGCACGATGAAGCCGAGGCGCGCGCGCTGCTTGCCAGCGTCAGGCCGCTCTCCGAACTCGACTCGGCCATGGCCTTCTAGGCATGGTCCCGAAAAGTGGGAACCGGTTTTCGGACAAGATCATGCCCAGGCAAGAAGCATGGTCCCGAAAAGTGGGAACCGGTTTTCGGACAAGATCATGCCCAGGCAAGAAGCATGGTCCCGAAAAGTGGGAACCGGTTTTCGGACAAGATCATCCCCAGGCAAGAAGCATGGTCCCGAAAAGTGGGAACCGGTTTCGGGCAAGATCATGCCCAGGCAAAATTTACTTTTTCAGTGCCAGGCCGACGGCGATGAAGGTCCAGCCCTGGAAGATCAGGTCGATCGCCAGAAACAGCCCGAGCACCCACAGGCTGTTGACGGGCCAGCCCATGGCGATGATCAGGCCGGCAAGCGCGCTGATGATGCCGGCCGCGACGATCCAGCCCCAGCCGGGTTCCGGCCTGTGGCTGTAGCCGACCCAGGCCCGGAGCACCCCGGAAGCGATCAGCGCGATCGCCAGCAGGAACGTCAATACCGCTGAAGCGAGCAGCGGATTGTCGAAGGCGAAAAATCCGGCGATGGCATAGAGCAGTCCGCTGAGCAGCCAGTAGAAGAACCGGCTCCAGGTCTTGACGCCGAAGGCATGCACGATCTCGATCACGCCGGCCATCAGCATCAGCCAACCCACGACATAGACCGAAGCCACGGTGGCGATGAACAGATTGCCAAAGGCAATGCCGCCGAAGATGAGCAGCAGCACGCCAAGCGCGACGAACCATCCCCATTTTGTCCGTGTCTGTTCCATCGCGGTTCTCAAGGCGTCGCCATGCAGGGTCATTGTCGCGGTCTCCATCTGGGGCTGCGGGATACTGCCGGGCGGAGGTTAATCCCGGCGCTTGCCAACGTCCAGTCGATGGCCGAAAGCTGCAGCGCTGCAATCCGTGATCGGACGTCTCGGATTTAAATCAAATTTTACCAAACGGCCTTCAAAGCTGTCATCGGTAAACAGTGCGCGTTGTGGTAGTGGAGTGGCCATGATTCCGGTCAGAAGAATCTCTGTGGTGGTGGCCGCTGCGCTGCTGGGTGGTGCGGGCGCCGCCAATGCGGGCGAGGGCAGCTGGCTGTCCGGCGACTGGTATCTGACCGTTGGCGCAACCGGCATGATCGCGCCGGACTTCGAGGGCGGCAAGAAATACCTGCTCAGCGCCTCGCCGATCATCTCGCTGGGCAAGGCCGGACCGGCGGCCCGCTTCACCTCGCGTAACGACAACATCTCGCTGGCCTTGATCGACGATGGCGGCGTTCGCGCCGGCCTGACCGGCAAGTTCCTGTTTTCCCGTGATGACGACAATGCCGATGAACTGAAGGGCCTCGATCCGGTGCGCTGGGGCGGCGAGGTCGGCGGCTTCTTCGAATTCTATCCGACCGACTGGCTGCGCGCACGCGCCGAGCTGCGCCACGGCATCCGCGCCCATAACGGCTTTGTCGCCGATATCGCCGCCGACGCTTTTTATGATGTCACGCCAACTGTCCGGATTTCTGGGGGACCGCGTGTCTCCTTCGCCTCGGAAAAATATTTTGATGCCTATTATGGCGTCGACGCACAGGAGGCCGTGGCCTCCGGGCTCAGTGAATATCATCCCGGCGGTGGCCTGAAGTCGACCGGCCTCGGTGGCGCGATAACCTGGAAGGTGACGGAGCCGATGACCGCCAGCCTGTTCGGTGAATATTCGCGCCTGATGGGACCGGCGGCCGATTCCAGCCTGGTCAGGGAACGCGGCGACCGCAATCAGTTCATGATCGGCGTGTCGACCAGCTACCGCTTCGATTTTACGATGTAACGGAATCGAGCGAGAGACACTTTATTCTTGCGCCTATCTCCGCTAAAAGCCCACCGATGACGAGCTTTTCGCGCCTTCACGCGCTGACCATACGAATTACCGGCCCGGTGTTCCGGGCGGCCTGAGGGGTCGCCGGAGCCGCCGGGAATTTTGCGCGCGGCCTCTCGCGCTTTTTCCAGATCATCAACGCATATCGCCCAAAAGTGGCTTCGGTTTTGGGAAAACGATATCCGTCAAAGCAACGACCTCACGCCCGAGCCCTTCGCGGCCGGGTAATGTAGATGGCAGACCAATGACCGACAAAACGTCCGATAATTCAACAATCGACTATTCCAAGACGCTCTATTTGCCGCAGACGGATTTCCCGATGCGCGCCGGCTTGCCCGAAAAGGAGCCGCTGCTGGTCCAGCGCTGGCAGGACATGGACCTCTACCGCAAGCTGCGTGAGAGCGCGGCCGGCCGGACCAAATACGTGCTGCATGACGGTCCGCCCTACGCCAACGGCAACATCCATATCGGTCACGCGCTGAACAAGATCCTCAAGGACGTCATCACCCGCTCGTTCCAGATGCGTGGCTATGACTCGAACTACGTGCCGGGCTGGGACTGCCATGGCCTGCCGATCGAATGGAAGATCGAGGAGCAGTATCGCGCCAAGGGCAAGAACAAGGACGAGGTTCCGGTCAACGAGTTCCGCCGGGAGTGCCGCGAGTTCGCCGCGCACTGGATCACGGTGCAGGGCGGCGAGTTCCAGCGGCTCGGCGTCATCGGCGACTTCAAGAACCCCTATACGACGATGGCCTTCCATGCCGAGTCACGCATCGCCGGCGAACTGCTGAAGTTCGCCATGTCGGGCCAACTCTATCGCGGCTCCAAGCCGGTGATGTGGAGTGTGGTCGAACGCACGGCACTTGCCGAGGCCGAGGTCGAGTACCAGGATTACGAGTCCGACACGATCTGGGTGAAGTTCCCGGTCGTCAGCCTGGACCAGCCGGTCGATGACGGCGTGACCAAACTGACGGAAGGGGCGCTGGATCTGTTGCAGGCCCACGTCGTCATCTGGACGACGACGCCATGGACGATCCCGGGCAACCGCGCCGTCAACTACTCGCCTCGCATCAGCTATGGCCTCTACGAGGTAACGGCGGCCGAGAATGCGTTCGGCCCGCAGCCGGGCGAAAAGCTGATCTTCGCCGACGCGCTGGCCGACGAGTCCGCTGCCAAGGCCAAGGTCACCTTGAATCGGCTTCGCAGTGTTTCGCCGCAAGAGCTTGGAAGGCTTACGCTTTCCCATCCGTTCAAGGGTTTTGGCGGCGGCTATGAGTTTCCCGTGCCGATGCTCGCCGGCGACCATGTCACCGACGATGCCGGCACCGGCTTCGTCCACACCGCGCCCGGCCATGGCCGCGAGGACTTTGACGCCTGGATGGATGCCGCGGCGGATTTGCGCGCGCGCGGCATCGACAGCGCCATTCCGTTCACCGTCGACGATGGCGGCTTCTTCACCAAGGACGCGCCGGGTTTTGGCCCGGACCGCGAGGGCGGAGCCGCGCGCGTCATCGACGACAATGGCAAGAAGGGCAACGCCAACCAGGCAGTCATCGATGAGCTGATCAAGCGCAATGCACTGTTCGCACGCGGCCGGCTGAAGCACTCCTATCCGCATTCCTGGCGGTCCAAGAAACCGATCATCTTCCGCAACACGCCGCAATGGTTTGTCTATATGGACAAGGACCTCGGCGATGGCTCGACGTTGCGCAGCCGCGCGCTGAAGGCGATCGACGACACCCGTTTCGTGCCCGCCGCCGGCCAGAACCGCATCCGCGCCATGATCGAGGAGCGTCCTGACTGGGTGCTGTCGCGCCAGCGCGCCTGGGGCGTGCCGATCGCCGTCTTCGCCGATGCCGACGGCAATGTGCTGAAGGACGAGGCTGTCAACCAGCGCATCATGGACGCCTTCGAGCAGGAAGGCGCCGACGCCTGGTTCGCCGCCGGTGCCAAGGAGCGTTTCCTTGGCAACCACGATGCATCCAAGTGGAAGCAGGTGATGGACATCCTCGACGTCTGGTTCGATTCAGGCTCGACTCACGCTTTCACGCTGGAGGATCGCCCGGATTTGAAATGGCCGGCCGATGTCTATCTCGAAGGCTCCGACCAGCATCGCGGCTGGTTCCACTCGTCGCTGCTGGAAAGCTGCGGCACCAGGGGCAGGGCGCCTTACGACACCGTCGTCACCCACGGCTTCACCATGGATGAAGACGGCCGCAAGATGTCGAAGTCGCTCGGCAACACCGTCGTGCCACAGGACGTCATCAAGCAGTCGGGCGCCGACATCCTGCGCCTATGGGTGGTGACGACCGACTATTGGGAAGACCAGCGTCTCGGCAAGAATGTGCTGCAGACCAACATCGACGCCTATCGCAAGCTGCGCAACACCATCCGCTGGATGCTGGGCACGCTTGCCCATGACGATGGCGAGGAGGTGCCGCTCGACAAGATGCCGGAGCTGGAACGGCTGATGCTGCATCGGCTGGCCGAGCTGGACGAGGTGGTGCGATCGGGCTACGACGCCTTCGAATTCAAGCGCATCACGCGCATGCTGCTTGATTTCATGGTGGTGGAACTGTCGGCCTTCTATTTCGACATCCGCAAGGACGCGCTGTACTGCGACGCGCCGTCGAGCGTTAGGCGCAAGGCCTCGGTGCAAGTGGTGCGTCATCTCTTCGATTGTCTGGTCAAATGGCTGGCGCCGATGCTGCCTTTCACCATGGAAGAAGCCTGGCTCGACCTTCATGCGGACGCCGTCTCGGTGCATCTCGACCAGTTTCCGCAAATCCCGGCGGACTGGAAGAACGAGGCGCTGGCGGAAAAGTGGCGCAAGGTGCGGCAGGTGCGACGCGTCGTCACCGGCGCACTGGAGATCGCGCGCGCACAGAAGGTGATCGGTTCGTCGCTGGAAGCGGTGCCGGTCGTCACTATCGACGATGCAGCGCTCGAAGCGGCGATATCCGATGTCGACATGGCCGAGATGGCGATCACCAGCGATCTGGTCATCGCGCATGGTGAGGTGCCGGCTGGCGCCTTCACGCTCGACGACGTCAGGGGTGTCGCCGTCGTGGTCGAGAAGGCCGAGGACCGCGGCCTGGTGAAGTGCGCGCGTTCCTGGCGCTATACCGCCGATGTCGGGCAGGACGTTGCGTTTCCCGACGTTTCGGCCAGGGATGCGGCGGTGCTGCATGAGTTGAAAGCGCTTGGCCGGCTTTGACAGTCCGGCCGGTCAGAATGGCTCTATCGGTGCACAAATGCCACGCCGGGCGCGCGAAAACCGCCCGCGCGTTGCCCTTAACGAGTGGTTGAGGTAAACACGCGAAACTCCGGAAGACAAATTGTCGCCGGATTTCCGTCGCAAGTGCTTGGACGACGGGGACCGGACACAAGGCCGGTGGCAATCGAGAGGCTGTCTAGAGTGGGACTTTTTGGCATGACCGAGAGATATAACGTGCGCCTGGCGCTGCTGGCGCCGCTTGTCGCATCGGGCCTCGCTCTGTCCGGCTGCATGAGCTCTCCGACCTATGGCACCGACAAGACCGCCGGTGAACAGCTGGCCGGCGATATTTCAAGCGCCTTTTCGATCGCGCCGAAGCAAAAGGAACGGATCGACTACAAGCCGCGCCCGACGCTGGTCAAGCCGGCACCTGGCCAGAAGGAAGTGTTGCCCGCGCCGCAGGACAGCATCGAGACGGCGAGCGCCGAATGGCCCGAATCGCCGGAGCAGCGTCGCGCCCGCCTGCGCGCCGACGCGACCGCCCATCAGAACGATCCGGCTTATCAGTCAGAGATCGTCGACGACGTGCAGTCCGATCCAGCATCGATCAAGAAGGCAATGGCGGATTCAGGCTCGAGCCACCCGCCGGCGTGGAGCCCCGCGGATTCGGACAAAGGTCGTGCCGCCGAGATCCAGCGCCGCCTTGTCGAAAGCAAGCAGGGCGATCCGAACACCCGTAAATATCTGAGCGAGCCGCCGGTGCAATATCGCGTCGCCTCCGACACCGCGCCGCAGAACGAGCTTGGCGAAGACGAATACAAGAAGGAACGCCGCCTGAAGAAAGAGGCGGAGGGCAAGAAGGGCAGCGGCTGGTTCGACTGGCTGCCGTCCCTGTAAGAACGGGCCACGCTTCGTTGCCTTTGCGGTGCGCCCGGTTCAGTCGCGCCGCTCCCGGAAAAATCCTTTGAGCAGCAGGGCCGCTTCGGTCTCGCCCATGCCCGGATAGATGTCGGGCGCGTGGTGGCAGGTCGTCGAGGCGAAGAAGCGCGCGCCATTGATCACCGCGCCCCCCTTGTCGTCGGCGGCGCCGAAATAGAGCCGGCGCAGCCGGGCGAAGGAAATGGCGCCGGCGCACATTGCGCAAGGCTCCAGCGTCACATAGAGATCATAGCCGGTGAGCCGCTCGCTCGAGAGCTTGCGGCAGGCCTCGCGGATGACCAGCATCTCGGCGTGCGCCGTCGGGTCGGCAAGCTCGCGGGTGCGGTTGCCGGCGCTGGCAATCACTGTGCCGCCGCTGGCGATCACGGCGCCGACCGGCACTTCGCCGCGCAAGGCGGCGGCCTCAGCCTCTTTCAGCGCCAGCGCCATGAAATCCGGCCGCTTCACGCGATCTCCATTCCGATTATCTCCTCGTCACTCGCTGGAGCAAGTCCGCTTCCGAATGAACCGCACTTGCTCCAGGCTTTTGATTTTCGTTTGTCTTTTCGGAAAAAGCCGGTCTCCACTTTTCCCTGACAAACTCTGGTGATCCTGTTATTGAGCGCATAACCCCGAAAATCGGACTCGGTTTTCGGAAATGATCATGCGCCAAATCAAAAGTGCTACAGCGTTCGTTGCGCGCCCCAAAGGATGCGCCACGCTGTAGCAGCGCAAACGGACAAAGGCCACATGGACGACAACAACAAGAAATTCCGACCCAAAAAGGGTCCGGTCAGGAGCGGCTCGAAGGCTGCCGGACCGCGCAGCCGTGATGGCGCCGCCGACAAAGGCGGCAAGCCGTCCTTTGGTACCAAGAAACCTTACGCCCCACGCGGAGATCGGCCGATGGCTGCTGAGGGCGAGCGGCCGAAGCGCGACTTCAAGGGTGGTGACAAGCCATTCGGCAAGGGTCCGCGTCCCGAAGGCAAGCCCTTCGATAAGCGCGAGGGACCACGCAAGCCCTACGCACCGCGCGGCGACCGCCCGATGGCCGCCGAAGGCGAGCGCAAGCCGTATGAAAAGCGCGAAGGACCGCGCAAGCCTTATGCGCCACGTGGCGACCGTCCGATGGCGGCCGAAGGCGAGCGCAAGSCGTATGAAAAGCGCGAAGGACCGCGCAAGCCTTATGCGCCACGTGGCGACCGTCCGATGGCGGCCGAAGGCGAGCGCAAGCCGTATGAAAAGCGCGAAGGACCGCGCAAGCCTTATGCACCACGYGGCGACCGTCCGGCTGCTGCGGCGGCGGAGGGCGGCGAAAAGCGCTTCGACCGTCCCAAGCGCGATTTCAGCGATCGCGCGCCGCGCGACGCCGGCGATCGTCCGAAGCGCGACTTCGCTGACCGCCCCAAGCGCGATTTCGCCGATCGCCCCAAGCGTGACTTCGGTGGCGACCGTCCCAAGCGCGACTTCAGTGATCGGCCGCAAGGGGCATCGGGTGCCGGCTTCAAGCCGCGTCCGCGTTCCGCGGAAGTGACGGAAGAGGCAGGCGAGCGCATCGCCAAGCGGCTGGCCCGCGCCGGCCTTGCTTCGCGCCGCGATGCCGAGGAACTGATCGCTGCCGGCCGCGTCAAGGTCAATGGCCGGGCGCTGACCTCGCCGGCTTTCAACGTCATGCCGGACGACATCATCCACCTCGACGGCATGGAAATCCCGCCGATCGAGCGTACACGGCTGTTCCTGTTCCACAAGCCGGCCGGCGTCGTCACCACCAACCGCGATCCCGAGGGCCGCAAGACCGTCTTCGACGTGCTGCCGGCCGAATTGCCGCGGCTGATGACCATCGGTCGCCTCGACATCAACACCGAAGGCCTGCTGCTGCTCACCAATGATGGCGGCTTGTCGCGAGTGCTCGAACTGCCGGCCACCGGCTGGCTGCGCCGCTACCGCGTGCGCGTCCACGGCAAGGTCGAGGAAAGCGCGCTCGCCGGCCTGCGTGAAGGCATTGCCGTCGATGGCGTCTTTTACGGCGCCATAGAAGCGACGCTCGACCGTGAGCAGGGCACCAATGCCTGGCTGACGATCGGCCTGCGCGAGGGCAAGAACCGCGAAGTCAGGAACATCCTCGGTTCGCTTGGCCTGGATGTGACGCGGCTGATCCGCATTTCTTACGGACCGTTCCAGCTCGATGACCTCGCCGAGGGCCATGTGCTGGAGATCAAGGGCCGGGTGCTGCGCGACCAGCTTGGCGAGCGTCTGGTCGAGGAATCCGGCGCCAATTTCGATGCCGAGATTTCAAAGCCGTTTTCCAACAAGCCGGTGCGGCGCACCGAGATCCGCGAGCTGGAGCCGGAGCGGCCGAAGTTCACCAGAGATGGAGAGCGCCGGCCGATCGGCGAGGGCGGGCTGATCAAGAACCGCAAGCGCCGCGAAGGCAGCCGCGACGAGGCACTGGGCAAGCTGTCGACAAGTCCCGACAGAAGCGCCGGGCCGGAAAAGAGCTATGGCGAGCGCGGCCCGCGACCCGAACGCAGCTTTGGCGACAAGCCCCGTGGCGGCTTTGGTGACAAGCCGCGCGGCAGTTTTGGTGGCAAGCCGGGCGGTGGCAAGAAATCCGAGCGCGAGCAGCGGCCGATCGAGCCGCCTGGCCAGCGCAAGGCCAATGTCTGGATGGCACCGGGCGCGCGGCCGATCGGCAAGGGCAGGGCTGAGGCCGACGCCGCCAAGGCGGCCGACGCCAAGGCGCGCAAGGCGTCGTTCAAGCCGTCTTATGGCAAACCGGCAGGCGCCAAGCCGTTCGGCAAACCGCGTGGCGAGCGTCCGGGCGGCGCCGGTGGCGGCGAACGGCCGCGCAACGGCCCCAAGGGTCCCAGGACGAAATGAGGCCCGGATTGGAATGAGGCCTAGCGCAAGATGAGAATCGTCGGCGGTGAGTTTCGCGGGCGTCCCCTGGCGACGCCCCGCAGCAGCGCTATCCGCCCGACGACCGATCGCACCCGCGAGGCCGTCTTCAATGTGTTGGCGCATCGTTTTGCGGAGCAATTGGACGGGGCGCGCGTGCTCGACCTGTTCGCCGGCACCGGCGCGCTCGGCCTCGAAGCGCTCTCGCGCGGTGCCTCCTACGGCGTCTTCATCGAGGAATCGGCGGAAGGCCGTGGCCTGATCCGCGACAATGTCGAGGCCTTCGGCCTGACGGGCCGCACCAAGATATTTCGCCGCGATGCCACCGGCCTTGGCGAGGCCGGCACGCTCGCGCCGTTCGGCCTCGTCTTCGCCGATCCGCCCTACGGCAAGGGCCTCGGCGAGCGCGCCTTGCAGTCGGCCAAGGCCGGCCGCTGGCTTCGTCCCGGCGCGCTATGCGTGGTCGAGGAGGCGGCTGTGGCGCCCTTCGAGCCGGGTCCCGGCTTTTCCGTGCTGGATGAGCGCAACTACGGCGAGACGGTGATCCGGTTTATCGAGGTTGCGTGATGCACCTTGCATCGATGCCGGCCTCTTTGCCGCCGCCTTTGCCGGCAACATGACCAACAATTCACTATGCTGTCGCCAGCGCCTTGCCTATCGTCCTGCCTGGAAATCGGAGCCATTGATGACATCTAGGATTGAATGGCTGCGCGCAACACTGCTGGCGACATCGCTGGCTATCACCATGACCGGCCCGGTCCTGGCCGACAGCACCGTGTTGGCCAACGCGAAACCGGACGCATTCAAGGTGACGGATTTCCTGCTCGACAACGGCATGGAGGTGGTCGTCATCCCCGACCACCGCGCGCCGATCGTCACCCACATGGTGTGGTACAAGATCGGCAGCGCCGACGAGCCGCCCGGAAAATCCGGCATCGCCCATTTCTTCGAGCACCTGATGTTCAAGGCGACGACCCACCATGTGGCCGGCGAGTTCGACCGCGCCATCTCCGATATCGGCGGCTCCAACAACGCCTTCACCTCCTACGACTACACTGCCTTCCACGAGACGGTGGCGCCGTCGGCGCTTGAGCTGATGATGAGTTTCGAGGCCGACCGCATGCGCAACCTCATCCTCACCGACGACGTCATCAAGACCGAACGCGACGTCATCCTGGAGGAGCGCCGCTCGCGCATCGACAACAACCCCGAGGCGGTGCTGGACGAGGAAGTCGACGCCACGCTGTGGCAGAACCAGCCTTACCGCATCCCGGTCATCGGCTGGATGCAGGAGATGGAGCAGCTGAACCGCACCGATGCCACCGCCTTCTATGACAAATATTACCGGCCCAACAACGCCGTGCTGATCGTGGCCGGCGATGTCGAACCGGACACGGTGAGGGCGCTGGCCGAGAAAACCTATGGCAAGGTGGCGCGCGGCCCCGATCTGCCGCCGCGCATCCGCCCGGTTGAACCCGAGCAGAACACCAAGCGCACGGTCACGCTCTCCGACGCCCGCGTCAGCGTGCCGAGTTTCTCCACGCAGTGGGTGGTGCCGTCCTATCACTCGGGCAAGCCGGGCGAGGCCGAAGCACTCGATCTGCTGGCCGAGATCCTCGGTGGCGGCACCCGCAGCCGGCTCTACCAGGCGCTCGTCGTCCAGCAAGGCATCGCGTCCAACGCCGGCGCCTATTTCCAGGGCACGATGCTGGACGACACCAATTTCACCGTCTATGGCACCCCGCGAGGCGACGTCAAGCTCGCCGATGTCGAAGCGGCTGTCGATGCCGAGGTGGCGCGCATCGCCAGGGACGGCGTCACGCCGTCGGAGCTGGAAAAGGCCAAGGACCGCTACGTGCGCTCGATGATCTTTGCCCGCGACAAGCAGGAGTCCATGGCCAACATCTATGGCTCGACGCTGGCCACCGGCGGCAACGTGCAAGACGTCCAGCAATGGCCGGAGCGCATCCGCAAGGTCACCGCCGAGGAGATCAAGGCCGTCGCCGCGCGCTATCTGGTGCTCGACCGGTCGACGACCGGCTATTTGCTGCCGCAAGTCAAGGCGGAGAACTGATTTGATGACGAACCAGCACCGCCGCTCTCTTTCTTTCCCCCTTGTGGGGTCCGAAGGACGGGGCGAGACCCGTGGCTCGCCCCAGGGCGGTGGCCGAGCGCAGCTCGGTCGGATGAGGGGTGCTCCCGCTTGGCACCGTCCGTACGCCGTCCAACACCCCTCAACCGTCTCGGCGCTGAGAGCCGATCCACCGTCTCCCGAAAGGGGAGAAGGAAAAGGCCGGCGCGCTGCCGCAGTGCTTGCAACCCTTTTCCTCTCGATCCTCTTCCTGATCCTGCCGGCACTCACCGCCCGCGCCATGGAAATCCAGTCCGTCACCTCGTCAAAGGGCATCACCGCCTGGCTGGTCGAAGACTACTCCGTGCCGGTCGTCGCCATCCGCTTCGTCTTCGGCGGCGGCTCGACGCAGGATCCGGTCGGCAAGGAGGGCCTGGCCAATCTGATGACCGGCCTGTTCGACGAAGGCGCCGGCACGCTCAACTCAGAAGCCTTCCAGATCAAGCTCGACGATGCCGGCGCCGAGATGAGCTTCGACGAAAGCCGCGACGGCATCTACGGCTCGATGCGCATGCTGGCCGAGCAGCGCGACGAGGCGTTCGACCTGTTGCGGCTGGCGGTCAACCAGCCGCGCTTCGACCCGGCGCCGATAGACCGCATCCGCGCCCAGATCCTGTCCGGCATCATCGCCGGCGAGAACGATCCCGATACGGTCGCGCAGGACAAATGGGCGCGCGCACTCTATGGCGATCATCCCTATTCCCGCTCCGACCAAGGCACCAGGCAGAGCATCGCCACCATCACGCCGGATGATTTGAAAGCCTTGCACAAGGCGGTGTTCGCGCGCGGCGGCCTGCATGTCGCCGTGGTCGGCGCCATCGACCCCGAGACGCTGAAGAAGAAGCTCGACATGGTGTTCGGCGACCTGCCGCAGAACCAGGCGCTGAGGCCGGTGGCCGATATCGACCCGAAGCTGGCGCAGCATGTCGAGGTCGACTACGACCTGCCACAGACCTCGCTGCAGCTCGCCTATCCCGGCGTGAAGCGCAAGGCGCCGGATTTCTTTGCCGCCGTGCTGATGAACGAGATCCTCGGCGGTGGCACCTTCACCTCGCGTCTGTTCCAGGAGGTGCGCGAAAAGCGTGGGTTGGCCTACAGCGTCAACTCCTCGCTGATCAACCAGGACCATGCCGACGCACTGGTCGTCAGCACCGGGACCCGGTCGGACCGGGCAGCCGAGACGCTGGGCATCGTCCGCGACGTGGTCAAGCAACTGGCCGAGGAAGGCCCGACCGAGGCTGAGCTGGCGGCGACCAAGAAATACATGATCGGCGCCTACGCCATCAACAATCTGGACTCTTCGAGTTCCATTGCCTCGACGCTGGTCGAGCTGCAGCTCGACGATCTCGGCATCGACTACATGCAGCGCCGCGCTGGCTATATCAACGCGGTGACGCTTGATCAGGTCAAGGCGGCGGCGAAAAAGCTGCTGTCGGCCGAGCCGACCATCATGGTCATCGGACCGAAACTGGCCGGGGCCGGCAAGGGATGAACCCAAGGACGAGCCCGACCTTCGGCATCGCCTTCGGCGGCGGCGGCGCGCGCGGGCTGGCGCATATCCATGTCATCGAGGCGCTGGACGAACTGGGCATCAGGCCGGCGGCCATTGCCGGCTCGTCGATCGGCGCCATCATGGGCGCCGGCATGGCCGCCGGCATGACCGGCAGGGACATCCACGACTACGCCCGCTCGATCCTCGGCCGCCGCGCCGAAGTGGCGAGCCGCATGTGGCGGGCGCGGCCGGGCACTATCGCCGAAGCCATGCAGAATGGCATCCGCGTCAGCCAGTTCAACGTCGAGCGCATCCTGAAGGCCTTTTTGCCCGAGGCTATCCCCGAGACCTTCGCCGAGCTCAAGATCCCGCTCAAGGTGACGGCGACCGACTATTTCGGCCACAAGCTCGCCGTGTTCCATGACGGCGACCTGCACTCGGCACTGGCCGCCTCGGCGGCCATACCCGCCGTGTTCCGCCCGGTGACGCGCGACGGAAGGCTGCTGATCGACGGCGGCATCTACAACCCCGTGCCGTTCGACCTGATCGAGAACGATGCCGACATCATCATCGGCGTCGACGTGGTCGGCGCGCCGGAAGAAGCCGACCGCAAGCACCCGACCTCCGTCGACCTGATGTTCGGCGCCACGCAATTGATGATGCAGTCGATCATCGCCAACAAGCTGAAGCAGTGCAGCCCCGACATCCTGGTCCGCCCGGCAGTATCAAAATACCGCGTGCTCGATTTCCTGAAGATCGACGCTTTGATGAACGATACGGCCGACATAAAGGATCAGCTGAAGCGAGAGGTCGAGCGGGTGGTGGAGGCTAGGAATGGCGCTGCCGTCAAGGGCAGGCGGAGGAAGAAGGCTGGGTGAAGGCGCGCGACGTCGGCAATTGATCGTCTAATGCATGTCGCCCAAAAGTGGCCCCGGTTTTGGGACAACGACATGCATGAAAACAAGGGCTTAAAGTCGAGCGCTGTTGTCATCCACGAAGCCAACTACGACTTCGCCACCGGCACATATTCCAGCGCCACCACGCCGTTGCTGAACGGCGTCGCAGAAATCAGCTCGAGCGCCACTGGCTCGCCGACGGGGAACAGCGGCTTGCCCTGTCCGACGGCGCCGGGGTAGCTGAGCAGCCTGACGCGATCGACCAGGCCGTGGCGCAGCAGTTCCTGCGCGACGCTGAGGCTGCCATGCACATAGATGTTGCCGCCGCTGCCTTGCTTCAGCGCCCTGACCGCTTCCGGCAGGGCTCCCTTCAGCAATTCGGCCGGCTTCCAGTCGAGCGCCTTCAGGCTGGTCGACGCGACATATTTCGGCAGCGCGTTGAACCGGTCGGCGAAGTCTCCGGTTTCCTTGGGCCAAGAACCGGCAAAAATCTCATAGGTCGTGCGCCCCAAAAGCATGGCGCCGCTGTCGGCAAGCTCGTCCTCCTTGAACCTGTTCATCTCGTCGTTCCAGGTCACGCCGGGCAGCTTCTCGACCTCGGCAATGCCATCGACGCTGATGAATTCGGTGACGATCAATTTTCTCATGGCGTTCTCCTTCTTCCATCAGAGGACGAACCATGCGGGCCTTGTGCGACACGCTGCATGAAAAATCGGGGCGCTTTGTCAGAAGGGCTTTCAGCGCGAGCTTACGAAAGACCGATACCACGGCCAGCGCGCCCGACGCCGGTACCTGATCATCGATGATAGCCCAAAGGGTTTGTGAGCGAAGGCGCCGCCCTCAGTCCTTCGCGCGCTCCACGTAAGCCCCGTCCGCCGTCATCACCACCACGCGGGTGCCGGGGGCGATGTGCGGCGGCACCAGCGTGCGCACGCCGTTGGAAAGTACGGCCGGCTTGTAGGACGACGAGGCCGTCTGTCCTTTGGTCGTTGGCTCGGTTTCGACCACTTCGAAGGTGGCGCGCTGCGGCAGCACCAGTGAAATGGCAATGCCATTGAACTGTGACAGCTGCACGGCCATGCCTTCCAACAGGTAAGGCGCCATGTCACCGACCACGGCTTCCGACACCGCCACCTGGTCGTAGCTTTCCGGATTCATGAAATGATAGCCTTCGCCGTCGGCGTAGAGGAAGGTGTGCTCGCGCTCCTCCACATAGGCGCGCTCCACCTGCTCGGTGGTGCGGTAGCGCTCCGAAACCTTCACACCGTCGCCGATGCGGCGCATGTCGAGCTGGGTCACCGGCGTGCCCTTGCCTGGGTGGATGTTTTCGGCAAAGAGGATCACATAAAGCTTGCCGTCCTTGTCGACGACATTGCCTTTACGGAGCGAACTGGCGATGACTTTCACCACGGCTTACAATCCTGAAATGGTTGATTGGTACAAATCGGCTTTAGCAGCCGTCCGCTGCGAACTAGCGCATCTTGGCCGCAACCGCCAGCCCCATTCCATATGATCTGAGCCCCATGAACGTTACGTCGCCCGATGCCTCGCCCTGGTGGACGCCGCATGTCCACGCCGACCGCCGTCCGCGGCTGATGCTACGCAACGCCATCGCCGCCAGCCTGCGCGACTGGTTCGCCGCCGAAGATTTCGTCGAGGTGGAAACGGCGGCCCTGCAGGTCTCGCCCGGCAACGAGGCACACCTGGCGGCTTTCACCACGCAAGCGATCGGACCGGACGGCACGCGGTCGCCGCTTTATCTGCACACCTCGCCGGAATTCGCCTGCAAGAAACTGCTTGCCGCCGGCGAACAGCGCATTTTCAGCCTCGGTCCGGTCTACCGTAACCGCGAGCGCGGCCCCTTGCACCATCCCGAATTCACCATGCTCGAATGGTACCGGGTGGGCGAGGCCTATGAGAGCCTGATGCAGGATTGCGCGGCCATGTTGGCGCTGGCCGCGACAAGGGCAGGGGCGACGCGCTTTTCCTTCCGGGGCCGCGACTGCGATCCGATTGCCGAGGCGGAACGGCTGACGGTCGCGGATGCCTTCACCCGCTATGCCGGCATCGATCTGCTGGCCACGGTCGCCGCCGATGGCGCCACCGACCGGGACGCGCTTTATGCCGCCTTGACCCAGGCCGGCCTGCGCACCGCACCTGACGACAGCTGGGCCGATTTGTTCAGCCGGGTGATGGTGGAAAAGATCGAGCCGTTGCTCGGGCAAAGGCGGGCGACCATCCTGTGCGAATATCCGCTGGCCGAGGCGGCATTGGCGCGGCCGAGCTCGCGCGATCCACGCGTTGCCGAGCGCTTCGAGCTCTATTGCTGCGGCGTCGAGCTCGCCAACGGCTTTGGCGAGCTGACCGATGCCGATGAGCAACGCCGGCGCTTCATCATCGAGATGGACGAGAAAGAGCGCATCTATGGCGAGCGCTATCCGCTGGATGAGGACTTTCTCGCCGCCCTTGCCATCATGCCGCAGGCCAGCGGCATCGCGCTCGGCTTCGACCGCCTGGTGATGCTGGCGACGGGCGCGCAAAAAGTCGATGACGTCATCTGGACGCCCGTTGCGGCGTCCTGAACCACAGGCTCGCTGCCTGCCCGGCGCCTCAGTGCGCGAAAACCTGTTCCAGCGAGCGAAAGCCCTTGAATTCCAGCGCATTGCCGGAGGGATCGCGGATGAACAGCGTTGCCTGTTCGCCGGGCTCGCCCTTGAAGCGGACCATTGGCCGTTCCAGCCAGTCGATGTCGCCGCGCGCCTCCAGCCGCGTCGCCAGCCGCTGCCAGTCGTCCATCAAGAGCACGGCGCCGAAATGCGGGATCGGCACGACGATGCCGTCGACCTTGCCGTCGCTGGCGGCTGGCGTGGCTTGTGGCCGCAGATGCGCCGACATCTGGTGGCCGTAAAGATCGAAATCGACCCAGGTCGCCGATGAGCGGCCGATCGCACAGCCCAGCACCTCGCCATAGAAAAAGCGAGTTTCATCGAGATCACGGACCGGGAAGGCGAGATGGAAAGGCGTCATCGAAAATGCTCCGAGCGGGCTGCGGACCGGGTTACCATGCCTCGGTTCGAGATCTGAACCGTGAACCGATGCATTTTGATTGAAGCCTATGCCATTGCACAAGCCGGACCGGAACAATAGATGGTGGCTGCGGCCAAAGCTCGCCGCGCCAGCAGGATCACGCGCATGACCGATATCACAGATGCAGCAAAATTGACCGACCGTGTCGCGGCTTTGGTCGAAGCTGCCAGGAAGGCTGGCGCCGATGCCGCCGATGCAGTGGCCGTGCGCAGCCGCTCGACCGGCGTGTCGGTGCGGCTCGGCAAGGTCGAGGGCACCGAATCGGCCGAGAGCGAGGATGTCTCGCTGCGCGTCTTCGTCGATGGGCGGGTGGCCAGCGTCTCGGCAACCGCAGCATCCGATCCGGCAACCCTGGCCGAGCGTGCCGTGGCTATGGCGAAAGTGTCGCCACAGGACCCCTATCAAGGGTTGGCCGACCCGGCATTGCTGGTGAAGCAGACGCGCGATCTCGATCTGTTCGACGCCACCGAGGTGTCGGCCGATCAAATGAAGGAAGCGGCACTTGCGGCGGAAGCGGCGGCCCTTGCCGTCAAGGGCGTGACCAATTCGGCCGGCGCCAGCGCCGGTGCCGGCCTCGGCGGCCTGGTGCTGGCCACCTCGCACGGCTTCCTCGGCCACTATGTCGGGTCGCGTTTCTCGCGCTCGGCCAGCGTCATTGCTGGCGAGGGCACCGGCATGGAGCGCGACTATGAATTCTCCTCGCGCCAGCATTTTGCCGATCTCGATGCGCCTGAAGACATCGGCCGCAAGGCCGGCGAACGTGCCGTGCGCCGTATCGGCGCGCGCAAGGCGGCGACCGGGCCGATCGACGTTGTGTTCGACCCGCGCGTCGCGCGCGGCATCGCCGGCCATCTTGCCGGCGCCATCAACGGCGCCTCGGTCGCGCGCAAGACGTCGTTCCTGCGCGACATGATGGGCAAGCAGGTGGCCGCCTCCGCGATCACCGTCACAGACGAGCCGCTCAGGCAGCGTGGCCAGGCCTCGCGTCCGTTCGATGGCGAAGGCATCGAGGGCGAGAAGCTGTTCATGGTCGAAAAAGGCGTGCTCAACCACTGGTTCCTGTCGACATCGGCCGCGCGCGAGCTTGGTCTCGTCACCAATGGGCGCGGTTCGCGCGGCGGCTCGTCCGTCTCGCCGTCCTCGACCAATCTCGCCATCGAACCGGGCGACCGGTCGCCCGAGGATTTGATCAAATCGCTCAAGACCGGCTTCTACGTCACCGAAGTGTTCGGCCAGGGCGTCGACATGGTCACCGGCGAATACAGCCGTGGCGCCTCCGGCTTCTGGATCGAAAATGGTGCGCTGGCCTATCCCGTCGCCGAGGTTACCATCGCCTCGAACCTGAAGACCATGTTCCTGAACATGGTGGCGGCTGATGACCTCGACCGCAATTTCGGCACCGCCGCCCCCACGCTTCTGATCGAAGGCATGACCCTTGCCGGAGCATGACCTGATCACTGCCAGTGCTACCGAGGATTTGCCTTTGCTGCGCGATGCCGCCCGCGAGGCCGGGGTCATCGCCATGCGCTATTTCGGCAACAACCCGCAAGTCTGGATGAAGGGCGGCACATCGCCGGTCAGCGAAGCCGACCATGCCGCTGACGCCTATCTGCGGCAGACGCTGCTTGCAGCACGGCCCGACTATGGCTGGTTGTCGGAAGAAACAACCGACGATCCGGTGCGGCTTTCGGCGCGCCGCACCTTCGTCGTCGACCCGATCGACGGCACGCGCGGCTTCCTGGAAGGCCAGCGCACCTGGTGCGTCAGCGTTGCCGTCGTCGAGCRTGGCCGCACGCTTGCCGGCGTGCTGGAATGCCCGGCGATGAACGAGACCTATTGGGCACTGCCCGGACAGGGCGCCTTCCGCAACGGCAAGCGCATCGCCGTGCGCAAGCTGGCGGATACGGCCGAGATTTCCGGGCTGAAGCAGCTGACCGACCTGATGCCGGCCGACTGGCAGGCGCGACTGAAGCGGGCGCCCTACAGCCCGTCGCTCGCCTATCGGCTGGCCATGATCGCCAATGGCGCGCTCGATGCCACTTTCGTCAAGCCGAACGCGCATGACTGGGATATTGCCGCCGCCGATCTCATTTTGCGCGAGGCCGGCGGCCAGTTGCTCGACCGGCATGGCCGCGCCCCGCTCTATGCCGGCGAGGTGACCCGCCACGGCGCGCTCGCCGCCGGCAGCGGTGAACTGCTGGCCGTGCTCTCCGGCGTCATCGCCGGGCTGGATGGGTGAAAGCGTTTTCGAAGGTTCCAAAGTCGACGGCTTTGGTCTAGACCTGTCACAAACTCACGATATGTGAAGGACCGACATGGCCGCGGAAGACGGAAAAAAGCAGCTTTTGCACCTGGTGTTCGGTGGCGAACTGACGAAGCTTGGCGGCACCGAGTTCCGCGATCTCGACGGGCTCGACATCGTCGGCATCTTTCCGGACTATCAATCCGCGCACACGGCGTGGAAAGCCAAGGCGCAAGCCAGCGTGGACAATGCCCACATGCGTTATTTCGTCGTTCATCTGCACCGGCTGCTGGACCCCGACAACAAGGCTGTCGGTTGACCTCGATGGAGCAAGATCTGGCGAAAGAGCCAGCCACTGAACCCACCCCCGCGCGCAGGGGGCGCAGCCGCACGACCAAGGCTTTCTGGCGCAGGATTCGCGAACCGCTGGCGCAGTCGCGATTCGTCAAGAACGCCATCGCCAGCCTGTTCGCCCAGTTTGTGCGGTTGGTGCGCCTGACCAATCGCGTCGTCGATGGGTCGGCGCGGTTTTCGAGCAGCGCCTATGCCGAATTCGAGCCCGGCATCATCGCCCTGTGGCACGGCCAGCACCTGTTGACCCCAGCCTATTATCCCAGGCGCAAGCCGCTGGTCGCGATGGTCTCGCGCAGCGCCGATGCCGAGCTTAACGCGCTGATGCTGGGGAAATTTGGCATCGAGGCGGTGCGCGGTTCGGGCGGGCGTGACAATGCCAGGCATCTCGACAAGGGCGGGGCAAAGGCGCTCATCGCCCTGAAAAAGTCGCTCGCCGCCGGCAAGAACGTCGCCATGATCGCCGACATTCCCCACGGTACGCCACGTGACGCGGGACTTGGTATCGTTCTTCTGGCACGCCTCTCCGGTCGGCCGCTGCTGCCCGTCGCCATCACTACCAGCCGCCGCAAGGTCCTGGAGAAGAGCTGGGACAAGACCACCATCAACCTGCCGTTCGGCCGCTCGTCGATCGTCATCGGCGCGCCGATCTTCGTGCCGATCGGCGCCGACGAGGCCGAAATGGAGCGCAAGCGCCAGGAAATTACGGTCGCGCTCAACGCCGCGACCGCCGAGGCCTACCGTCTCGTGGATGGTTCGCGATGAGCGGTCGCTGGGCGCGAACCATGTTGACGGCATACCGTTTCGCCGGTGCCGCCGCCTATCCGCTGGTCGGGCCCTATGTCGCCTGGCGCACCTCGCGCGGCAAGGAAGACCGCAGCCGCCGCCGCGAGCGCTACGGCGTCGCCGGCCGACCACGCCCCGAAGGGCCGATGATCTGGATCCATGCGGCGAGCGTCGGTGAGACCCTGGCCGTCGTGCCGCTGGTCGAAAGCATTCTCGATTACGGCGTCAACATTGTGCTGACGACTGGCACGGTGACCTCGGCGCAGGTCGTCGACGAGCGCCTCGGCGACCGCATCATCCACCAATATGTGCCGCTCGACCTCAAGCCGGCGGTCAGCCGGTTTCTCGATCACTGGCAGCCGGATCTGGCGATCATCGCCGAATCCGAGATCTGGCCGATGACGATCCTCGAGCTTGGCGCGCGCCGCGTGCCGCAGGTGCTGGTCAACGGCAGGCTGTCCGACCGTTCGTTCACCTCGTGGAAGAAACGGGCCAACATCGCCGAGGCGCTGTTCGAGAATCTCGCCCACGTCGTTGCCCAGTCCGACGTCGATGGCGAGCGCTTCCTTGCGCTCGGCGCCCGCCCCGTGACAGTGTCGGGCAACCTCAAGGTCGATACCTTGCCACCGCCTGTCGACGAACGGGTGCTGGCGACGCTGCGGCGTCAGATCGGCGCCCGCCCGACCTGGGCGGCGATCTCGACCCATGATGGCGAAGAGGTGGTCGCCGCCGAGGTCCATGCGACGCTGCACAAACGCCATCATGGTCTTTTGACCATTGTCGTTCCGCGCCATCCCGATCGCGCCGAGGCGCTTGCGGCACAGATTTCGGGCATGGGCCTGACGGTCGCGCGGCGCAGCACGGGCGACAGGATCGCCGCCGACACCGACATTCTGCTTGGCGACACGATCGGCGAGATGGGGCTCTATCTCAGGCTGACCGAAATCGCCTTTGTCGGCCGCTCGCTGACCTCGGAGGGTGGCCAGAACCCGCTCGAGCCGGCCATGCTCGATACCGCGGTACTCGCTGGGCGCAATGTGCAGAATTTTCGCGAGGCCTACCAGCGCCTGCTCGACAGCGGCGGCGCCAAGCTGGTGCGCGATCGCGACATGCTGGCCGGCGCCGTCAATTTCCTGCTGACCAACGAAGTGGCGCGTCACGAAATGATGGCTGCGGGCGTGGCGACCGTCGACGAGATGCGCGGCGCGCTGGCACGCACGCTGAAATCGCTCGAACCCTACATCCAGCCGTTGGTCATCAAGTCGCGCCTGAAGGGCGCGAACGGGCGCTAAGGTGGCTTCCGAAGCACCACCATTCTGGTGGGAAAAGCCGGACTGGCGGGTCCTGGCACTGTCGCCGCTGTCGGCCATCTATGCGCTCGTCGCCGGCCGCGGCATGCGGCGCGCCCGGCGCGAGAAGATAGAGGCGCCGGTCCTGTGTATCGGCAACTTCACCGTCGGCGGCACCGGCAAGACGCCGGTGGCGATCGCCTTGGCCGAACAGGCCAAGCGCATGCAGCTCAAACCCGGTTTCCTGTCGCGCGGCCATGGCGGCTCGTTCGCCGAGCCGCATGTCGTCGATGCCCATCATGACAGCGCCAGGCATGTCGGCGACGAGCCGCTGCTCCTGGCCGAACACGCGCCGGTGGCGGTGACGCCGAACCGCGCCGCCGGCGCCCGGCTGCTGCTGGAAAGGCATGGCTGCGATTTCCTGATCATGGACGATGGTTTCCAGAGCGCGCGCATCCATATCGATTATGCGCTGGTGGTCGTCGACGCGCGCTACGGCATCGGCAATGGCCGCGTCATTCCGGGCGGCCCGCTCCGGGCCAGGATCGTCGACCAGCTGGTCTTCACCAGCGGGCTGTTGAAGATGGGCGAGGGCACCGCCGCCGACGCCGTGGTCCGCCAGGCGGCACGCGCCGCCCGGCCGATCTTTGAGGCCCACACCAAGCCAAGCAGCAAGCAGGGGCTTGCCGGCAAGCGGTTCCTGGCTTTCGCCGGCATCGGCCATCCCGAAAAATTCTTCGACACGGTGCGCGAGGCCGGCGGCGAACTGGCGTTGACGCGACCGTTTCCGGACCATCATTTTTATGGTGAGGACGAGCTTGCCGAACTGGCGGCGACGGCACGCGCCGAAGGGCTCGGCCTCATCACCACGGCCAAGGACGCGGCCCGGCTGCGGCATGGCGCCCCACAGGACTTTCTCGACCGGCTCGAGGTCCTGGCAATCGACACGGTTTTCGAGCTCGATCGCGTGCCCGAACGCATCATCGACGAAACGCTGGATGCCTGGCGTCAACGCAAGCTGAAGGGCTGATCGAGCAATCGATTCCGGTGCAGGGATATTCTCGCCGCTTTTCACAATTATTAAGCCAGAACGGCTTTCGCGCGGAGGGTGGAATGGTCAGTTTTCGGGCGCTCTTTGTTGGTTGTGCCCTTGCGGCGGTAGCAAACCCATCTTCGGCGCAAACATCCACCACGACCGACACTGAATTTCTGGTCTCGGTCACCGGTGCGGACGGTGTTGCCCACGTTGAGCACTCAAACGTTGTTCCGCTTATTGCTGATCGCGCCTGCTATCAATGGCGCATACGGCTGGAACTGGGCGACAAGTTGGTATCGACGACAGAGGTGTTCACTCTTCCCGCAGTCCCGAAGCAGTGGGGTGGCATAGACGGAAACGAGTATAGCTCGAGCAAGATATCGAGCGATCGGAAAGTCTCCGAGACCACCTTGTTCTATAAGCCGAAAGAGGGATGGATCTCGCATGGCTGGTGTGTGGCCGAGGGTGACCCGACTGGGCGATATTCCATCAAGGTGCTCATTGGTGATCGCCTTATCCACGAATTCGAGTTCAGAGTCGAAAACGTGCCGGCATCCTCGACGCCGTAGCGCTGCGGACTATCAGGGAAATCAGATTTTCGAGATACAGATCCTAGCGCCGGCTGCGTAGCTCCGGCTGCACTTCGATTTCGCGGCGCAGCGAAGCGGCAGCGTTGATGTAGGGCTCTTGCCTGGCGACGCTCCAGTATTTCAACTCATCGAGCGGGATGCTTTCGCCGGTCACCGCGCAGCGCACGAAAGCGCCCGGGCTGGTAACCTGGAAGTCGCCATCGAGATAGCGGATACGGGCTTCCTTGCCGCCAGGGCCTTCGAAACGGTTCATCATGCAGCGGCGCCGAGGTTCATGAGGATTTCATCGCCACAAATTGGCGGCTAGGTCAAGCATGTGACAAGCCTGAGACAATGCTGCCCCCTTAATCTTTCGCGGAAAAATGCTGTTGTCGGGGCACCATGGACATTTCCTCAGCTCGTCTTGCCGCCTTGCTCGGGGAAGCGATGACGCCGCAGGCCGTGCCGTCGGCAAAGGCCGATCCGGTCAAAACGGCACTGGTGAAGGCGCTGGTGGCGCCGCCGGCGCCTTCCGGCGCACCCGTGCGACCCGTGGCGACACCGGCGTTGCCGATGCTATTGCAGGCGACAGCCGCAAGAGCGCAGCAGACGGCTTCGACCGAAATAATGCAGGCCTATCTGGCGCTCGCGCAACCGGACGACGAAACAGCCGCCGATGCCGCGTCGCTGGGCACTGCAGCGAGGAGACTAACTGACGGTGACGCTGCGCAACGTGGTCTGGCGCCGCCTCTATCAAAGGTCGAGGAGGGCGCCGCCGCAAGGCCGGCGACCTTGCCATGGCTCCCGCTTCTCGCATCTGAGCTGTTGCCGTTACGCCGCACCTCAGCCAGCAATGCCGTGGCCAGGCGAGAACGTGCAACCGCCGGGCCGAGCGAAGCGGCCAGGCCTGAAAACAGGCGGACGAGTGTCGGGCTGATGTCGCTGACTGCCGGGCTGCTGGCCGCGGCGGTCGTCGGGTTCGTTCTGGTGGTGCTGCGCTAACCCTCAGCCTCGATAAAGGCTTCCATCTTTTCCGATGCAAGTCCTGCCTGCACCGCGATACGGCGCGCCAGTTCTGCTGCTGCGGCGCGTGGCCGTCCCATCGGCCGGTCGAGCCAGTAGGACACCGGATTGAGCGCGGTGCGCTCGTCGACGGCGGTGATGCGTCCGGCCTTCAATTGATGCCCGGTCAGGGGTGGTCGCGCCAGCGCGATGCCGAGCCCATAGGCTGCGGCATCGAGCACCAGATTGTAGTCCTCGAAGCGCCGGTCCTGCGGGCGCGGGCGGTAATCCATGCCTTGCGCGGCAAACCATGCACGCCAGGCCGAAGCATCGGAATCGTTGATCAGTGGAAATTTGAGCAGCCGGGCAGGGTCGCCACGGCCGATCTCGCGGGCAAGCTCGGGCGATGCGACGGGAAAAACATGTTCCTCGAAAAGCTGCGCCGAGACGCGACCCGGAATGCCGCCGCGTCCACAGCGGATCGACAGATCGATGCCCTCATCGGCAAGGTCGGCCTGACGGATATCGACGTCGAGCACGATGCGCAGCTTGGAGGGATTGTTCTCCAGCGCTGCCATGCGCGGCATCAGCCACAGCCCGCTGACCGAAGGGATCGAGGTCAAGCGCACCACCGCGGTGCCGCGCGGCTCGACCCAGCGGTCGGAATGGGTCGATATCAGCGCGAATGCTTCCGCCGTGCGCAGATGCAGCCTGGTGCCTTCGATCGTCAGCGAGACACCGCGCGCGCCGCGATCGAACACTTTCAGCCCCAGCCAGTCCTCGAGCTTGGCGATCTGCCGGCTGACGGCGCCGTGGGTGATGTTGAGCTTTTCAGCTGCTGCCGAAAAGCTGCCCGTCCGCGCCGCCGCGTCGAAGGCGCGCAGCGTTTCGAGCGGCACCATTGTGTCTGAGCTGTGATCCATAGTCACAGCTGATCCTCGATTTGGTCGTTTGTCAACTGGCCCGAAAAGGCGTTTTCTGCATTTCAGGGCACGAGAATCACGAGGACAGTGAGATGAGCGCAATGACCAGCACGTTGAATCCGACACAACGGATGGACACCACGGCAGCCATCGCGGTGGCGCTCACGGTGGTCGGCTGGGCCTCTGCCTTTCCGGCTATCCGCGCTGGCCTTGCCGCCTTCGGGCCGCTGGAACTCGGCGCGCTGCGCTTTGCCATCGCCGCGGTGCCGGCGGCGATCTTCCTCGCTGTCAAGCGTCCGGCGCTGCCAAGGCTGGATGAGTTGTGGCGCCTGGCCTTTGGCGGCGCCATCTTCGTGGCGCTGTACACGGCAATGCTCAATTTCGGCGAACTGACAGTCTCGGCCGGCGCTGCCGGCTTCATCATCAATGTCAGCCCGATCTTCACCGCCATCATGGCGATGGCGCTGCTTGGCGAACGCTTTTCCGGCATGGCATGGGTCGGCACCGCCATTTCCTTCGCCGGCATCGGCATTATCGCGATTGGCGATGGGGATGGCTTGCATTTCAACGCCGGGGCGCTGCTGGTGCTGGGTTCGGCGCTTTGCTCGGCCGTCAACACCATCGTCCAGAAGCCGCTCTTCGCTCGCCACCACCCGCTGACCATTTCGGCGTCGAACATGATACTTGGCGCTCTCTGCCTGTCGCCCTTCCTGCCGAGCGGCCTCGCGCAGGCAGCGGTCGCCGACGCAGCCGGCCTCGGCGCCGTGATCTTTCTCGGCATCGTGCCCAGCCTGATCGCCTATGCCGCCTGGGCGACCGCGCTGTCGCGCCTGCCGGCCGCACGTGCGTCGAACTTCCTCTATCTGGTTTCGCCCATGTCCGCCCTGATCGGCTTCTTCTGGCTGGGCGAAGTGCCGACACTGCTTGGCATGCTCGGCGGCGCATTGGCGCTGGGCGGTGTGATCGTGGTGAATTTGAAGAGATGAATCAGACAGTTATAAGGATTGCTTGAGTCGAAAAGGGCCGCTGAAAAGTGGCCCTTGTCGTACCTTCCCCGCCAATCCACTTAACGCCTCCCAAACAGCCTCTCGATATCCGCGAGCTTGAGTTCGATATAGGTCGGCCGCCCGTGGTTGCAGGTGCCGGAGCCGGGCGTTGCCTCCATCTGGCGCAGCAGCGCGTTCATCTCCTCGGCCTTGAGCAGGCGGCCGGAGCGTACCGAGCCGTGGCAGGCCATGGTGGCCGCGATCTTGTCCAACCGCTCCTTCAGCGTGTCGACCGTGTCGTTGTCGGCGATCTCGTCGGCAAGGTCGCGCACCAGTTGCTGGACATTGGTCTCGCCCAGCATCGACGGCGTCTCGCGCACCGCGACCGCACCCGGGCCGAAACGCTCGACGCCAAGTCCAAAGCGGGCCAGCGTCTCGGAATGCATCGCCAGCCGTTCGGCGTCTTCTTCCGACAGGTCGACGATTTCCGGCAGCAACAGCATCTGTGACGGCACGGCGCGCGACTGCAGCGCGTTCTTCAGCGCCTCATAGACCAGCCGCTCATGCGCCGCATGCTGGTCGACGATGATGAGCGAATC
This sequence comes from Mesorhizobium sp. P2_C7, assembly GCF_056404515.1. Lineage (NCBI taxonomy): Bacteria > Pseudomonadati > Pseudomonadota > Alphaproteobacteria > Hyphomicrobiales > Phyllobacteriaceae > Mesorhizobium > Mesorhizobium sp. P2_C7. Next base: position 102,598 of record NZ_JBFUDW010000021.1, read on the forward strand.
CCTGGTCTGCGCGACGATATAGTTCTCATGCACCTGAGCGCGCGCCGCACCCAGCACCGCGCCAAGCAGCGTCTCGGCCGCTTCGCTCTGCCCGGCGCGTGCGTCGGCGCTGGCCAGCGGGCCGGCATCGAATGCCGCCTGCTCATTTTCGCGCAAGCCGCGCTGACCGGGGCCCTCGAAACCCGCCCCTTCGAACCCCATGTCGAGCGGCCGCTGCGGCGAGCGCGTCGGATCAAAGCCGGCTGGGCCGGAGGCATGGTAGGATGCTTCATAGCTGCGGTGGCCATTGGCGGGCCCGCCGTGGCCGTAGGATGCCGCACCAGGCCGGAACGCCGCCATCATGCCGGCGGCGCCCGTGGTGGCGGCGCGGATGCCGGCATCCGCGAGTGCTTGCCGGACAGCGCCGACGATCAGCCCGCGCACCAGTCCGGGATCGCGGAAGCGCACATCGGCCTTGGCCGGATGGACGTTGACATCGACGACGGCCGGATCGAGCGTCAGGAACAGCACCGTCACCGCATGGCGGTCGCGCGGCAAGACATCCGCGAAGGCGCCGCGTATGGCGCCGGCAATCAGCTTGTCGCGCACCGGCCTGCCATTGACATAGGCATACTGCTGCAGCGCGTTGGCGCGGGTGAAGGACGGGATCGACACGTGACCGGTCAGGTGCACGCCTTCGCGCATAGCGTCGATGGCAATGGAATTGTCCGGAAACTCGGCGCCCATCACCTGGGCGACGCGGCGCAGGCTGCCTTCCGGACTGTCGTCCGTCGCCGGCAATTCCAGGGTCGAGCGATCCGAACCCGCCAATGTGAAGCGCACGGCGGGGAAGGCGATGGCGATGCGCTTGACCACGTCGCTGGTAGCCGAGCTTTCCGCGCGCTCGCCCTTCATGAATTTGAGCCTTGCCGGCGTGGCGAAGAACAGGTCGCGCACCTCGACAGTGGTGCCGCGGTTGGCTGCCGCCGGCCTGACGGGCAAGACGCGGCCGCCCTCGATGCCGATCTCGGCGGCGCTGTCACTTGTTGCTGTCCGCGAACGGATCGACAGCCGCGACACCGACCCGATCGACGGCAGCGCCTCGCCGCGAAAGCCGAGCGAACGAATGTCGTTGATGTCCGCGGTGAGCTTGGAGGTGCAGTGACGTGCGATCGCCAGAGCCAGCTCCGGCTCGGGAATGCCGGAGCCGTCGTCGGTGACGCGGATCAGGTTCAGCCCGCCGCCGGCGGTGACGATCTCGACCTTGCCGGCACCGGCATCGAGCGCATTCTCGACCAGTTCCTTGACCACGCTTGCCGGACGCTCGATGACTTCGCCGGCGGCGATCTGGTTGATCATCGTTTCGGAAAGCTGGCGAATGGGCATGGAGATAGTATAGGCGGATTCGGGGGGCGCGGGAGAGGCAATATCGCGAGAGCGGGGGATCAGTGCGCGGCACGGATTTCACGCACGCCTTTGTGCAGCCGCCGGCGCAACAGATTGCGCAGCGTCACCCCGTCGCCATAGCCGACCTTGGCGGCGATCTCATCGACACTGTCGGATGTGGTCTTCAACAAATGCACAGCCTGCTCGACCCGCAGATCCTGAAAATAGGACAGCGGTGTCTTGCCAAGCACATCGTTGACCCGCCGTGACAGCGTGCGCTTGCTGGCTCCCAGTTCCGCGGCAGCTTCGTCTAGGTTGAAGCCGGCTGCAAGATGGCCGCGCGCCCATCGCTCGAAACGCTCGACCAGCGGGTTCGAATGGGCGAGATGGTCCGAGATGGCATAGGCCGACTGCAGCGGCCGGCTGTCGACGATCAGATATTTGGCGGTCAGCGCCGCAAGCTCCGGGCTTGTCTGGCGGATGACCATTAGAGCGAGATCGATGTGGCCGAGTGCTGCTCCGGCGGTTGCGAACTGCCCGTCATTGATCAGCATGCGCGAGGCATCGAGCCGCACTTGCGGGTAGCGTTGCCGGAACATCGGTGCGAGCCACCAGGTTGTGGTTGACGGCCGACGGTCGAGCAGGCCGGTTTCCGCCAGGATGAAAGTACCGATACAGGCAGCCCCGATGCGCGCGCCGGTATCGGCGGCAGCGCGCAATGCCTTGGTCGCCTTGGCAATGTCGCTTCGCTTCAGCGCCTCGCCAAGCGGGCCGGGCATCTTCTGGCCGATCGCGGGGATCACCAGCCAGTCGGGCTCCAGCTCGCTGCCCATCGAGACGACCGGCACCTGAAGGCCTTGCGCGGTGTGGACCGTGCCGCTCACCCCGACAATGGTCACGGCCAAACAGCCGGGCGGGGATGCCAGCATCCCTGCCAGCTCATTGGCGGTGCCGAACACGTCGAGCATCGTGGCCAGCCCGGTGTCGAAGACACCATCAAGCGCGAGGACGGAAATGTTCATGGCAACAATGATATCAAAGATGTCATTTTTGCCAATACGCTTTCCGGTTCGATGCTGCGACTGTCGCTTCGACGGCCGCCGCTTTGGCCGCACAACGACGAGGAGAAGACAAATGATCAAACTTGCATTGTTCGCACGCTTCGAAGCCAAGCCCGGCAAGGAGAAGGATGTCGCCGCGTTCCTCAACACCGGGCTGCAACTGGCCAATCAGGAAGCCAGGACCCCGATCTGGTTCGCCCTGCAGCTTTCGCCAAGCGTCTTCGGCGTGTTCGATGCCTTTCACGACGAGGCAGGGCGGCAGGCACATCTCACCGGCGAGATTGCCAAGGCGCTGATGGCCAATGCCGAAACGCTGTTCGTTGGCCCGCCGACCATCGACAAGATCGATGTGCTCGGCCTTAAGAATGACGGCTCGGTCTGATCCTTTCGGCATGCGAACGCAATCCGGTCACGCGCCGGATTGCGCTGGCGAGCCTACGCCTGCGCCACCAGCCAATCTCTTACCTTGCGCGCATTGTCGCTGAGCTCGCGGTTCTTTGGCCAGATGACGTAGAATCCGATGCCGGTCCTCAGCACATGATCCGTCACCGGCACCAACAGGCCTGATGCCACGAGGCGCTCGACGAGATGCCGCCAGCCGAGCGAGATGCCTTGTCCCTCCATGACCGCCTGAATCACCAAGGCATAATCATTGATGCGCAACCCGCGCTCGGCATTACGGAGGCTGGTTCCGGCTGCCGCGAACCATTCGTCCCAGTTCGGGGCCTCGCGGTAGGGCTCCTCGAGATGGATGAGCCGATGCATGGCGAGTTCGGCGACAGTCTCTGGCAACCCAAACTTCGCCAGATAGCTGGGGCCCGCGACCGGGAAGATCTCCTCGTCTGCAAGCAACAGCGAATGATAGTCCGGCCAGTCGCGCGGCACGCCGCCGCGCACGCCGAGCGGGATGCCCTCGGCGATGATATCGAGGTCGCGGTCGGCGGTCTGGATACGCAGATCAACGCCCGGCAGTTCGTCGCGGAATTGCTGTAGGCGCGGCATCATCCAGAACGAGCCAAAGGCGGTCGAGGCGGCCAGCGTCACATGGCCGCCGGTCGCCTGCAGGCGCAGATCCTCCGCCGACTTGCGGATATGTGACAGCCCGAGCGAGACGTCGGCGTGGAAGCGCTCGCCGGCCTCCGTCAGGAGAACCTGGCGGTGGCGGCGCTGGAAGAGCTTGGCGCCGAGCTGTTCCTCCAGCCCGCGCACGGCGTAGGATACGGCCGCCTGCGTCATGCCGAGCTCGCGCCCGGCGGCGGTGAAGCTCGACAGCCGGCCGGCCGCCTCGAAGACGATCAGGCTGCCGGCGGAGGGCAGCAGGTGGCGCAGGCTTCGCATAAGGAGAGTTTATACAAGAGATCAGGATTTTCCAGCGTCACAGCTATATTCCGTCTCGCTAAGTTGACGGGCTGTTGGAGGGATGAGTTGCCATGAATGAACCGGCCGTTGCAGTGACCGAACACGCCAACCGCAGAAGCGGCGGTCGCCTGGGGCGCAAGGCGATACGCGGCGCTCCCATAGCCTCGTTTCCTACGCTGGTGCGCCAGATCCCCGCCTATCAGATGGTGCCTGACGAGGCGGTGGAGTTGATCCACCAGGAATCGCTCTTGATCCTCGAAGAGGTCGGTTGTGAATTCCGCGACGATGAGGCGATCGCCCTGTGGAAGGCCGCCGGAGCCGATGTATCCGAGACGCGCGTCCGCATCGACCGTGCGCTCTTGATGGAGTTGGTCTCGAAGGTCCCGCCGGAATTCACCCTCAATGCCCGCAACCCCGAGCGTACCGTCCGCGTCGGCGGCAAGAATTCCATCTTCGTGCCGATGTATGGCGCGCCCTATGTGCGCGACCTCGACAACAACAGGCGCTACGGTTCTCTCGCCGACCTCAGCAATTTTCACAAGCTCGCCTACATGGCGCCGGCGCTGCACTCGTCGAGCTCGGTCATCTGCGAGCCGATGGAAATTGCAGTGCCCAAGCGTCACCTCCACATCATCCATTCGGCGCTGAAGCACTCCGACAAGCCGTTCATGGGCATCGTCACCTCGAAGGAACGCGCCGAAGACACGATGGCGATGGCCGGCATCGTGTTCGGCGAAGAGTTCGTCCGCGACAACCCGGTGCTGGTGTCGATCACCAATTGCAACTCGCCGCTGGTGTGGGACGCCACCATGCTGGACGCCATGAAGGTCTATGCGCGCAACAACCAGCCGTTGATCCTGGCGCCCTTCGCGCTGTGCGGCGCCTCGACCTCGGCCTCTGCCGTCGGCGCGGTCGCGCAAGTCAATGCAGAAGCGCTCGCTGGCGTCGCCTTCACGCAGCTCCTGCGTCCGGGGTCGCCGCAGATCTACGGCCAGTTCATGGTGACGGTCGACATGAAGACCGGGGCGCCGATGGGCGGCACGCCGGAGGCCGCCCAGATGATGTACCTGATGGGCGCGCTGGCGCGGAAATACCGGCTGCCTTGGCGCACGTCCGGCTTCCATGTCGGCTCGAAGCTCAATGACGCCCAGGCCGGCTACGAGGCGAACATGCTGATGCACGCCGCCATCCTCGCCGGCGCCAACTACATCTGGCACTCGGCCGGATGGCTGGAGGCGGGGCTCACCTGCGGCTATTCGAAATTCGCCACCGACTGCGAGCAGCTTATCGGCTGGTACAAATATGCAGGCGGCCTTCCGTTCGACGATTTCAAGGAAGCGATGGCGGCGATCCGCGAGGTGGGGCCGCAGGGCCATTTCCTCGGCACCCAGCACACGCTCGAACATTTCGAGTCCGCTTTCTTCATGCCCACCATCATGGACTTCAATTCGTACGAACAGTGGAAGGCCGAAGGCGCGAAGGACCACGACACGCGCGGCCGCGAGAAGGCGCGCAACATGCTGGCCGACTATGAGGAGCCGAAGCTCGACGAGGGCATCGCCGAGGGTCTCAAGGATTTTATCGCGCGGCGTGAGGAAAAACTGCCGAACAGCGTTAGTTGATGTGACAGGCGAAGACCTGACGGAACAACCAAGGGAGGAAAACATGACGCTCTTCAGAAGCAATGGCGACCGCGTGCCGGGCGCTATCGAGACAATGGCGAAAGAGACGCGTGCAGGCCGCATGGACCGGCGCGAATTCCTGGCGCTGGCCAGCGCCTTCGGCGCGTCGACGGCTTTCGCCTATGGTATGATCGGCCTTGCCGCGCCGACAAAGGCCCTGGCCGATGAACCGAAAAAGGGTGGAACGCTGCATGTCGCGATGTCGGTCAAGGCGCAGAAGGATCCGCGCACCTATGACTGGACCGAGATGGCAAACGTCACCCGTTGTTGGCTGGAGCCGCTCGTCCGCTATACGCACCAGTTCACTTTCGAGCCGGTCCTGCTCGAAAGCTGGGACGTCAATGACGACGCCACCGAATACACCCTGCATCTGCGCAAAGGCATCACCTGGAACAACGGCGATGCCTTCAACGCTGATGACGTGGTCTCCAATCTGAACCGCTGGTGCGAGAAGGGTGCTTCCGGCAATTCCATGGCGGCACGCGTCGGCGCGCTGATCGACACAAAGACCGGCAAGGCCAGGGATGGCGCTATCACCAAGGTCGATGACCTCACGGTCAAGCTGAAGCTGACCGAACCCGACATCGCGATCATACCGGGCTTCACCGACTATCCGGCGCTGGTCGTGCATCGCGACTTCGATAAGGATGGCGCCGACCCGATCAAGAAGCCGATCGGTACCGGACCTTTCGAGTTGGTGTCTTATGCAGTGGGTTCGAAGGCGATCGTCAAGCGTCGCGAGAACGGCAAGTGGTGGGGCGGTGAAACACCGCTCGACGGTGTCGAGTTCATCGACTACGGCACCGACTTCAACGCCACGCTGAATGCCTTCGAATCTGGCGAGATCGACCTCGATTTCGAAACGCCGGCCGACTTCATTGACGCCCTCGACAAGATGGATCTGGTGAAATCGGAGGTCGCGACGGCGACCACGCTCGTTGCCCGCACCAACATCACCCACAAGCCCTATGACGACCAGCGGGTGCGCAATGCGCTCCAGATGGCCGTCGACAACAATGCCGTCATGCAACTCGGCTACGCCGGGCTCGGCACGGTTGGCGAGAACCACCACGTCGCCCCGATCCATCCGGAATACTATCCGCTGCCCAAGAAGACACGCGATGCCGCCGCCGCCAAGAAGCTGATGGCGGATGCCGGGCAGGCCGACTTCGAGCACGAGCTGATCACCGTCGAGGACGAATGGCAGAAGAACACCGGCGATGCGATCGCCGGCCAATTGCGCGATGCCGGCATCAAGGTGAAGCGTACGGTGCTGCCGGGCTCGACCTTCTGGAACGACTGGACGAAGTATCCGTACTCGATGACCATCTGGTACATGCGGCCGCTGGGCGTCCAGGTGCTGGCGCTCGGCTATCGCTCGGGCGAGGCCTGGAACGAAACGGCCTATGCCAACCCCGATTTCGACGCCAAGCTGAAGCAGGCGCTTTCGCTGGCCGATCCTGCCAAGCGCAAGGAGGTGATGAAGGACGTCGAGCAGATCCTGCAGGATTCCGGCGTCATCATCCAGCCGTTCTGGCAGAAGCTCTACTGCCACATGAGCAAGAAGGTGAAGAACTACGGAATGCACCAGACCTACGAAATGGACTTCCAGAACGTTTGGCTCGACGCCTGATTTAACTCCCGAGACTTGCAAGCAAATGCCGCCGGCACCTATGACAAAAGGTGCCGGCGGCCCGTAAATCACTGACAAGCAATTGGCGCAGGCAAAATGTCCGACGACGAGATCATCCTTTCCGAACTTTCCGACGACGAGTTGGTGCAGCAGATGCACGACGATCTCTATGACGGGCTGAAGGAAGAGATCGAGGAAGGCACCAACATCC
>NZ_JBFUDW010000022.1:0-65256 GCF_056404515.1 Mesorhizobium sp. P2_C7
CGATGCGATCGAACAGCACCAGCCCGACATCATCGGCATGTCGGCACTGCTGACCACGACCATGCCCTACATGAAGGTCGTCATCGACACGATGAAGGAAAAGGGCATCCGCGACGATTATGTCGTGCTGGTCGGCGGTGCGCCGCTGAACGAGGAATTCGGCAAGGCCGTCGGCGCCGACGCCTATTGCCGCGACGCCGCGGTGGCGGTCGAGACCGCCAAGGACTTCATGAAGCGCAAGCACAACGTGCGGACTTGAGCACAGCAGTTCGATCCATGTTTGTGACCGAGAACGCCGCCATGCACCCGGATGGCAAGATGGCCTGAATCGCTTGGCACGAAGGGGGCTGAGGTCCGTATGCGCATCGAGTCGATCAAAGTCTATCAGGTCCTTCTGCCTGTCAAAGGCGGCGCCTACCGGATGGCCAGCGATACCGTGCAGACTCTGGATAGCACACTCGTTGAAGTGACCACCGAAGACGGACTGTCAGGCTGGGGTGAGACGTGCCCGGTCGGCCCTGTTTATCAACCCCAACATGCCCTGGGTGCGCGAGCGGCAATTGCCGAAATAGCGCCTGGACTCATTGGTGAGGACACTGCGTCCATGCGCCGCCTCGCGAAAAGAATGGACGAGCGGTTGAACGGTCACAACTATGCCAAGGCGGCCTTGGACATAGCCCTCCTCGACCTCGCCGGCCTGCGGCTGGGTGTTCCGGTTTCAACACTTCTGGGCGGGGCGCTCACCGATCGTGTGCCGTCTTACTACTCGACTATTGTCGGTGCACCGGACGAGACGGCGCGTATTGCCGTCGACAAGGTCAAGGCCGGATACCCACGACTTCAGATCAAGATAGGCGGACAGGATCTCGAGCAAGACGTCGCCACCGTGCACAAGGTATGGGAAGTGGTTGGCTTCAAGGCCCGGATAGCCGTCGACGCCAATCGAGGCCTCACCGCCGCTGCGGCGCTGCACATCGATCGGCTTTGCCAGGCAATCCCGTTCGTGTTCGAACAGCCTTGCAACACCATGGAGGAAGTCGCCAGTCTCAAGGGACGCGTGACCCATCCGGTCTACCTCGATGAGAATACCGAGGATTTGAATGCCGTCCTGCGGGCAGTTTCTTCAGGTATCGCGGACGGATTCGGATTGAAGGTCACCCGCCTTGGTGGCCTTACCAAGATGGTCACGGTCCGCGACCTGTGTGCGATACGATCGCTCCCGCACAGCTGCGACGATGCCTGGGGTGGGGACGTCATCGCCGCGGCCTGCGTGCACCTCGCCGCTACCGTCGAGCCGAGCCGTTTTGAGGGCGCCTGGATCGCGCAGGAATACATCGAAGGGCATACCGACCCGGTAAACCCCGTCGTCATCGAAAACGGGCATATAAGCGTCCCGCAGATGCCAGGGCTCGGTGTCAAGCCTGAGCGCTCCCGGCTCAAAGCACCTGTCGCGACTTTCGGAGGCTGAGGATCCTGTGATGTTCGCGGCGATTGTATCTGCCAGTGTCGTCGGCAGTTGACCGCGGAAGTGCTTTTGCGAACCTCCAGAATGTCTGGCGGGGCGCCTGGGGCTGGCGCTGCAGGACTTCATGAGCCGCAAAAAAGTCGATATGCAGGATGCGTGGTATTGATAGCTTCAAGCCATCAGCCGGAGATTCTGCATGAGACCGACAGTGCTCGTTGCCGCCCTTTCGATAGCCTTGCCCGCGGCTGCCTTCGCCGGACCAGCGTCCGATGCGGTGAAGTTCTTCTATGTGCCGGCGGTCAAATTCGAGGCTGATGAGCAATACCGGGATCGGTTCACCGAGCCGGTGACGAACCTGTTCAACCTGAACGACCAGGCAACGAAAAAGAACCCTGACGAGGTCGCCTGCATCGATTTCGATCCTGGCCTGGATGCGCAGGACTTCGATCAGAAGACTGTCTCTAAAACGCTGAAACTGTCCGAGAAGATGGATGGTGACACCGCCGAGGTTACGGCGTCCTTCAGCCTTTTTGCAGAAGGCGATGACTCGAAACGTGACATGGTCTGGTCGCTCAAGAAGATCGACGGCAAGTGGAAGATATCGGACATTGCCTCCAAGACCAGCGACTGGAAGCTCAGCGCGCTGGAATGCGTGGCCGGCCAGACGCCGGAGTGAAGGCGATGGTCCGTCGCCGGATCCTGGCACTATCGGCCATGTGCCTGCTGGCAGCGGGTCCGAGCGGCGCCGCCGCGCAAGGGCTGTTCGGTGCGCCGCCGGCAAACGCGCCGGCCGACACCGCTCCGGGCGACAGCGGAGCGCCACCTGCAAATGCGCCCGGCGGTGCGGTGGAACCCGCAACGCCACCAGTGGCATGGCCGCCCAGCGAGCCCGCCGCACCCATCCAGCCGGGATCGCCGACGGCGGTGGTGCGGCCATTTTACGATCAGGTCGGGCTCGAACTCGATCCGGCGCAGCGCAGCCATTTCATCGATCCGGCGAAAACCGTTCTCGACAAGAGCGACGCCTTGCGCAAATCGGGACAGGGCGAATGCCTCGACCCCAACATGGCGCTCGACAACGCGAACTATGACAAAGCCGAGATCGACAAGAGCCTGAAGACGCTTGAAGCGATCAATGGTGACAAGGCCAAGGTCATTGTCGCCTTCGTTGTCGCCGGCAACCCGCACCGGCTGGAATGGAAGTTCAGCAAGGTCGACGGCGACTGGAAGATATCGGACCTGTTGTCGGTGACCGGCGAATGGGCGCTCAGCCAATATCAGTGCGAATGAGCGGGAGACCAAACGCGCATCGCGTTGAAACGGATTCAGGCGACGCGCCTTAAGTCTTTGTTTTTATGTATGCCGTTGCCTCAAAACCGGCGTCAGTTTTGGGTGACATGCATTAGCCGCGCCCGCGATAGGGCGCCACTCCGGTATCGGGCAACCAGGCGCCTTCCGGCGGCGCGCCGGTCTGCCAGAACACGTCGATCGGAATGCCTCCGCGCGGGAACCAGTAGCCGCCGATGCGCAGCCACAGCGGCTTGGTTGCCGCCACGATGCGGCGGCCGATCATGACGGTGCATTCTTCATGGAAGGCGCCGTGGTTGCGAAATGAGGTCATGAACAGTTTCAGCGACTTCGATTCCACCAGCAGCGCATCGGGGGCGTAGTCGATGACGATATGGGCGAAGTCCGGCTGGCCGGTGACCGGGCACAGCGAGGTGAATTCCGGGCAGGTGAAGCGCACGATTGCGGGCGGGCCGTCGCCGCGCGTAAATGGCACGGTCTCCAGCACCGCTTGATCGGGGCTCTGGGGCGTCTCGACGTGTGCGCCGAGCTGGGTAAGGTTCTTGGTGACGGTCATGGGCAGCATTCCTTCGAATTTGCCGCTCATTAGCACCGGACCGAAAAGCGCGCAGCGGTTTTCGGACGAATCCGATCATTAAATAGGATCTGAACCATCGGACCGAAAAGTGCCCCGGCATCGTTGGTGGCGCGCGGTCGGCCCTGCGTACGAGAGCCCGTGTACGTCGGTCAGGCCGCGCGCCCGCACGTCATTGGCTTGTCGCCAGACAACGTACGATTCTGTGAGTTGCTGCGTCTCAGACCATCCTGGCGACGGCCATGCAGAGCACGGTGACGACCAGCAGCCGCGCGGCGATGCGCTCGCCCGTCGCCATTCTGGCGCGCAGTTGCGTTTCGGTTTCCGCACTTGCGCCGGCAAGCCACCGGCTGGGCGCCCTGACCATGGCGCCGAGCACGCCCGCGGCGGCGAAAGCGGTCAGGATGCCAAGCGCCAGCACCATTTCCATCGAGCCGAAATAGGCGCCGTGGAAGAAATACCAGAGCAGCGCTCCGGTCAGGAAAACCATGCCGGCCGCACCCATTTGCGGCTGGATGAAGCGCTCGGCACGGATATCGGGATCGCGCGCCAGCGTGATCGTCGTGCCTGCCCAGAATACGCCCGCCATGACGTGAAGGCCGATAACGACGATGTAGACGTACTGCATGACCGGATTCTCCTCCTTCGTGCGTCAATATGATATAGTTAGATATCTAACGGTTAGGTGTCAATGTATAAACCACGGCCAGTTCCATCGGCCTTTCCCTTGTTCTAGTGTCTTGTGATGACGCCCTTTGAACGCCCGCCAGTCGGCATGAATCTCGGCCGTACCGCCAAGCTGGTTGCCCAGGCTTTTGACGCTGCCCTGGTCGAGGCTGGCGGCACGTTGCCTGTCTGGCTCACTCTGCTGTCGGTCAAGTCGAGCAAGCTTGCCAACCAGCGCGAGCTTGCCGGCATGATCGGCATCCAGGGCGCGACGCTGACACACCATCTCAACGCGATGGAGACGCAGGGCCTGCTGACGCGCCGCCGCGATCCCGTCAATCGCCGGGTTCACCTGGTCGAATTGACTCAAGCCGGAGAAGCGATGTTCGAGACATTGCGCAAGGCAGCGCTAGTTTTCGACAAGCGGCTGCGGGTGGGGCTTTCCGACGAGCGCTTGGCGGAGTTCGCACAGGTGCTGGCGGCCTTGCGGGCCAATGTGGAAAGCTAGGGCAGGCTCAGTCGTCGTAGCTCTGGATTGCGCCAAAGGTGTAGCGGCGCAGCTTCAGTGCGGTGATCAGGTTGGTCAGCTTGGTCTTGCCGTCGAAACTGTCCTGGAACATCTCGTCATGCATCAGCAGGATCAGCTTGTGCGGCTTGACGAAGCGGCCGTAGCCGAACAGGTGATCGATCTCGCTGACCAGATGGTCGACGCTCTGCACCGGCTCGCCGCTGTCCTTGTGCACCCATTCATGGTCCCAGCCGTAGAAATAAAAGCCTGAGGCCGCGACAAACTCATAGTCGGGCTCCTCGCGGCCCTCCTGGGCCAGGCCAAGCGAAGTGTCGTTCTTCGACATCGAGGGCAGTCTGAACACGTCGCGCCCCGGCAGGCGGGCATGCACCACCGGCTTCAGGCCGAGCACCGCGTTTGCCCGCATCATGTCGGCGACGACGCCTTCGGTGTCGGCGTAGTAATGCTGGTAGCGGTTGTTGGCGTGGCTGTAGCTGTGGTTGCCGAGTGTAACCAGCGGAAGCTGTTTGGCGCGCTGGACGAGCGCCCTGTTGGCGGCGCTTGCTTGCGCATGCATGCCGACCATGAACATGGTCGCCGGAACCTGCTCGGCTTCCAGCACGTCGAGGATGTTGCTGGTGCCGTTCAGCGGGCCATCGTCAAAGGTGAGATAGATTGTGCGATCCGCCCCATGGGCGGAGAACGCAAAAATCAGCAGTGCCGCCAGGACAATCCGAAACGGTGTCATCACCCGCACTATCAGGTTGCGATGACGGCAGGCCGCCATGTCCACAACGGCTTGTCAAGGCGGGCGGTGCATGTCGCCCAAAAGTGCGCAGCGGTTTTGGGGCAACGACATGGAGAAAACAGGGACGCAAAGCGCGTCGGATGTCTCCGCTCGAGCGCGACGGGCTTTGTGCAGCGCCTACGCCAGGCTTCCCTGCAGCACCGTCAGCCTGGCCTTCTTCGGCATGCGGGCCGTCAGCCATTCCAGCGCCTTGTCCTGCGGCATCGGGAAGGCGATGGAATAGCCCTGCACCTGATCGCAGCCGATTGCCATCAGCGAATCGAGCTCGGCCTCGGTTTCAGCGCCTTCGGCAACGATCGAGATGCCAAGGCCACGCGCCAGCTCGGTGATGGCACGCACGATCTTCGAGTTGTCGCCATTCTCATGGATGTTCTGGACGAAGCGGCGGTCGATCTTCAGCCGGTCGATCTCGTTGGGATTGACATGGCTGAGCGATGCATAGCCGGTGCCGAAATCATCGAGTTCGAGATGGACGCCGGCTGCCCTGATATGGCGCAGCTTGGCGGCGATACCGGTCTTCTCGTCATCGAGAATGACGGACTCGACGATTTCCAGCGACAGTTTCTGCGGCGGCAGCCCAGCCTTCTCCAGCGTCTCGAACAGGAACGCATCGAAGTCGTGCTCGCGCAGTTCGGTGCCTGAAACATTGACGGCAAGCCGCCCAAAGGCAATGCCGGCGCGGTTCCATTCGGCGGCTCCGTTGATCGCCTTGCTGATGACGATGCGGCCGATCTCCGGCATGAAGCCGCATTTCTCGGCGACCGGAATGAATTCGCCGGGTGAGATCATGCCGCGCTCGGCATGGTTCCAGCGCACCAGCGCCTCGATGCCGCTGATCGTGCCGTCGGTCAACGAGACCTGCGGCTGGAAATAGACCTGGAACGCCCGGTCCGCGATGGCGATCTTGATGTCGTGCTCGAGCTGCTTGCGATAGTCGAGCTCCCGGCGCAACTCTTCGGAGAAGAACGAGAAGTTGCTGCCTCCTAGTTTCTTGGCAGAGTAGAGTGCCAGATCGGCGTGGACCAGCAGGTCCTGCGCATTGTCGGCGTCGACCGGGTAGACGGCGATGCCGGCGCTGGCGCCCGGAAGAATGGTCGTGCCCTGAAAGATGATCGGCTCGTTGATGTGGGCCAGGATACGCCGCGCCAGCATGTTGATGTCTTCGGTGCCGCCGGCGCCGCCGAGGATCATGACGAACTCGTCGCCGCCCAGGCGTACGCACAGGTCCGATGCCCGGCAGGAATCGCGCATGCGCTGCGCCGTGACGACCAGCACATAGTCGCCGGCGGCGTGGCCGAGTGTATCGTTGATCTGCTTGAACCGGTCGAGGTCGAGCTGGACGACGGCAAGCCGCTCACGACGCCGTTGCGAGCCCTTGATCAGCGTATCGAAATGATCGGTCAGGAACGTGCGGTTGTGCAGGCCGGTGAGGCCGTCGTGCACCGCGATGAAGGCCATGGAATTGCGTGCGTCGATCAGCTCATGCGTCTTGCGCAGGATGGCGTTCGACATCGGCCGGAAGATGAAGAGCGCCACCAGCACGATCACGCCGAGGGTGGCGTAGAACAGCGTGCGGTGAAGCGCGAGCAGCTTCTCGGCGCGCTCGTCGGCATCGGCGCTAATGCGCTGGCCAAGCGCTGCGTAGCCCGACAAGGTCGCGTTGGCGACAGAGGCATCGAGATTGACGCGCTCGCCGCTGCCCTTGTAGCCGTCACTGGCGCCCGTCAGCTGGGATTCAAAGGATGAGATCAGCCGCTTGCCATTGGCGACGAGGCCTACCGAGAAATAATCAAGATGGAACGGCTTGGCGAACAGCACGCTCTCGGTCGATTTCGGGTCCAATCGGGCAGGCGACATCGGGTCGGCGTTGGTCTGCTCGAGCAGCAGATCGTAGTTCGTCTCGAACTCCGCCGTCGCCTGCTTAAGAGCGCTGACCAGCGCCGGCTGCTTGTCACGCGAACCAGAACTCGTTGCGCCGGCAAGGAAGACGATGCGCTGCGACAGCGTCTTTTGCGTGCTTACGATGTCGAGCAAGGTGTTGTTGTGCTGCTGGGTGGCCATCATCTGCTGCAGCAGGATGAAGGAAGCTATCACCATGGCGGCGATGATCAGCAGGGCCAGCCAGTAGCCAGCCTTGATCAGCAGTATGAGCTTGCCTGAAACGGTTTGCACCGGCTGCTGCGACATGTTGTGGGGCGGCCCTCTCGCCAACGGATTCTTGTTGCGAGGACCATTGGCTTGCAAACGTTAACAGGTCTGGAAATCGACAGCCGGACGGCGAGGGGGAAACGCTTAAAGATCGCGAAATGGTTATTGGCTGGTTTCGCGCTGTGTCGGCATTTGAGAGGTCGTCGGCCAGCACTGTTGTCGTGACGTCGCTTCCGCGGCCGCATGACGATGCATATCGGGGCCGCATGCCCACCGATCCGGTCGTTTTTGCGATGGATTTTTCGCGCGGGCCGGACGACAGTCGGCCCACATCAAACGAGGCCCTATCATGACCGCAGCATTTCTCTCTCACATCGACAGCGAACTCGCGGGGCTTAAGTCGGCCGGCCTCTATAAATCCGAGCGGGTGATCTCTTCGACCCAGTCGGCGCAGATCGAGGTCGGCGGTCAGAAGGTGCTTAATTTCTGCGCCAACAACTATCTCGGCCTCGCCGACAGCGCCGACCTGCGTGCGGCGGCCAGCCAGGCGCTCGACCGCTATGGCTACGGCATGGCCTCGGTGCGCTTCATCTGCGGCACGCAGGAAGAGCACAAGCAGCTCGAGGCGACGATTTCATCCTTCCTCGGCCTGGAGGACACCATCCTCTACGGCTCCTGCTTCGACGCCAATGGCGGCCTGTTCGAGACACTCCTCGGCGAGAACGATGCGATCATTTCCGATGCGCTGAACCACGCCTCGATCATCGACGGCGTGCGGCTGTCGAAGGCAAAACGCTTCCGCTACGCCAACAACGACATGGCCGACCTCGAAGCGCGGCTGAAGGAGGCGAAGGATTGCCGCTTCCGGCTGATCGCCACCGACGGTGTGTTTTCCATGGATGGCATCATCGCCAATCTAAGGGGTGTCTGCGACCTCGCCGACAAATACGATGCCATGGTGATGGTCGACGACAGCCATGCGGTCGGCTTCGTCGGCCAGAATGGCCGCGGCTCGGCCGAGCATTGCGGCGTCGAGGGCAGGGTCGACATCATCACCGGCACGCTCGGCAAGGCGCTCGGCGGTGCATCCGGCGGTTACACATCGGGCAAAAGCCAAGTGGTCGACTGGCTGCGCCAGCGCTCGCGGCCCTATCTCTTTTCCAACACGCTGATGCCGGCGATCGCCAGCGCCTCGATCAAGGTGTTCGACCTGATCCGCAATGGCGACGCCTTGCGCGAACGCCTATATGCCAATGCGGCACGGTTCAGGTCGCAGATGGGCAAGCTCGGCTTCACGCTGGCCGGGGCCGATCATCCGATCATTCCGGTGATGCTGGGCGACGCGACGCTGGCGCAGGAGATGGCGGCGCGCATGCTGAAGCGCGGAATCTATGTCATCGGCTTTTCCTTCCCGGTGGTGCCGAAGGGCCAGGCGCGCATCCGCACGCAGATGTCGGCGGCGCATTCCAGCGCCGACATCGACCGTGCGGTCGAGGCGTTCGGCGTCGTCGGGCGCGAACTCGGGGTGATTTCCTGAAAGGCCGAAATCGCAAAGCGATTTTGGAACAAGAGATTCAAGGGACAAAAGCATGTCGAACATGATGAAGGCGCTGGTGAAGGCCAAGGCCGAGCCGGGCATCTGGATGGAAGAGGTGCCGGTGCCGGAGATCGGCCCCAACGACGTGCTGATCAAGATCAGGAAGACGGCGATCTGCGGCACCGACGTCCACATCTACAATTGGGACCAGTGGGCGCAGAAGACGGTGCCGGTACCGATGGTGACCGGCCATGAATTCGTCGGCACGGTTGCCGATTTCGGCGCCGCGGTCACCGAATACAAGGTCGGCCAGCGCGTGTCGGGCGAAGGCCACATCGTCTGCGGCCATTGCCGCAACTGCCGAGCGGGCAGGGGGCATCTGTGCCGCAACACGCTCGGTGTCGGCGTCAACCGCCCCGGCGCCTTCGGCGAGTATCTGGCGATCCCGCAGCACAACGTCGTGCCGATCCCCGGCGACGTGCCGGACGAGATCGCCGCGATTTTCGATCCGCTCGGCAATGCGGTCCATACCGCCCTGTCCTTCGATCTGGTCGGCGAGGATGTGCTGGTCACCGGGGCCGGGCCGATCGGCATCATGGGCGCGCTGGTGGCGCAATGTGTCGGCGCGCGCAAGGTGGTCATCACCGACATCAACCCGGTGCGGCTGGCGCTGGCGAAAAAGCTTGGCGTGCAGCACGTCGTCGACGCCTCGAAGGAAAAGCTGCGCGACGTCATGCCGGTACTCGGCATGACCGAGGGTTTCGACGTCGGTCTCGAAATGTCGGGGGCGGCGCCCGCCTTCCGCGACATGATCGACACGATGAACAATGGCGGCAAGATCGCCATTTTAGGCATTGCGCCCACCGGCTTCGAGATCGACTGGAACAAGGTCATCTTCAAGATGCTGCATCTCAAGGGCATCTACGGCCGCGAAATGTTCGAGACCTGGTACAAGATGATCGCGCTGGTGCAGGGCCCGCTCGATGTTTCCGGGTTGATCACGCACCGCATCGGCATCGACGACTTCCAGACCGGTTTCGATGCAATGCGCAGCGGCAGTTCCGGCAAGGTGGTGATGGATTGGTAGACGGCGGTCGCAGGGTGGAAAACCACACTCTCGACATGGCAATGTCTGTACATGATTGAGTTCCTGCACCTGAACCCCGATTGGAATGCCGACCCGAACGCGCCCGACGTCGAGCTAACCGTCGAGGGTGACGGCGTTCAACTTGTCTTTCTTTTGAACCCATGGGCTTACGAGGCCGAAAAGGGCGAGAAGGGAACGCTTCGCTTCGTTGACTGTAGTCGTTGGCGATGGGACGCCACCAACGATCACGCTTGGTTCGCAGGCAAAGGCCGCTACAGCGATCAAGCTCCAGAATGGGGGGAGTTCTATGAGGTGATCGGCGAAGATCGCGCAGTCAAAGAACTTGATTGGGAGGTTCTATCACCGGACACTCCGAGTTCACGGCATTTCTTGTTCTACTTTCGAGACGAAACGATCGAGTTTGTTGCTCAAGATTGGTCGCTCAGTCGAGAGGTTTTGGATGTCGAGTAAGGTCGGAGAGCGGTTACTCTGTCGCTGAGTTGGTCGGGGCCAATTTGGCTTCCAGCGCAGTCAATCCATCGCTGATCGCAGTCCGCTCTGCCATGCTCAGCTTTGCCAGCAATTCCCGCTCGAACGCTTTCGCCAGCGGCACCATCTCGCGATAGGCCGCAAGCCCCGCCTTGGTCAGCGTCAGATGCTCGACGCGGCGGTCGTTTTCATCGGGAGTGCGCGTCAGCCAGCGCCGCCTTTCGAGTTCTGCAACGGCGCGTGACACCTTGGTCTTGTGCATGGCCGATTGCTCGCCGAGGGCTGTCGCCGTCATCGTGCCGTGCTGGCCGAGCCCCGAAAGGGTGCGCCATTCCGGCCGCGTCAGGCCATGGCTGTCCTTGTATATCCCCGCGAATTCCCGGCTGACCGCGTCGGCCAGGCGATAGAGCCGATAGGGCAGGAAGTTTTCCAGGTCGAGGATTTCCATGGTTGCACATCCCGGCAGAGGCATTGGCATTGATAGTTACATTTTCGATGGTTACAAATGAAACCAGTTTGGTCAATTCCGGGAGGAAGCGATGGCCTTTTCCTACATGCCGGGCTTCGGCAACGACTTCGAAACTGAAACCTTGCCCGGCTCGCTGCCGCAGGGACGGAATTCGCCGCAGCGGCCGGCCTATGGCCTCTATGCCGAGCAGCTTTCCGGTTCGCCGTTCACCGCGCCGCGCGGCACCAATGAGCGCTCCTGGCTCTATCGGATCCGGCCGAGCGTGAAGCACACCGGCCGTTTCAAACCGGCGAGCTATCCATTGTGGAAGAGCGCTCCCAATGTCGGCGACCACGAGCTGGCGCTCGGCCAGTACCGCTGGAACCCGGTGCCGATGCCGAAGGAGCCGACCGATTTCATCGCCGGCATGCGCAGCATCACCACCGCCGGCGACGTGCTTGGGCAAACCGGCATGGCGGCCCACGTCTATGTCGCCAACCGCTCGATGGTTGACGACCATTTCTTCAACGCCGATGGCGAGTTGCTCATCGTGCCGCAGGTCGGCGCCTTGCGCTTCGTCACCGAGATGGGCGTCATCGAGCTTCGGCCCGGCGAGATCGCCGTGCTGCCCCGCGGGCTTGTCTTCAAGGTCGAGCTGGTCGATGCCGAAGTGCGTGGCTATGTCTGCGAGAACTATGGCGCCAAGCTGACCTTGCCGGACCGTGGCCCGATCGGCGCCAATTGCCTGGCCAATCCGCGCGACTTCAAGACGCCTTGCGCCTGGTTCGAGGAGAAGGAGACACCGTGCCGGCTGACGGTGAAATGGTGCGGCAAGTTCCATGTGACCGAGATCGGCCACTCGCCGCTGGACGTCGTTGCCTGGCACGGCAACTACGCACCCTATAAATATGATCTGGCCACCTTTTCGCCGGTCGGCGCCATCCTCTTCGATCATCCCGATCCGTCGATCTTCACCGTGCTGACGGCGCCCAGCGGCGAGGAAGGCACCGCCAACATTGACTTCGTCATCTTCCCGCCGCGCTGGTTGGTGGCGGAGGATACGTTCCGGCCGCCCTGGTATCACCGCAACATCATGAGCGAATTCATGGGCCTGATCCACGGCCAGTATGACGCCAAGGAGGAGGGTTTCGTTCCCGGAGGCATCAGCCTGCACAATCTGATGCTGGCCCACGGCCCGGATGCTCCTGGCTTCGAAAAGGCCTCGCGCGCGGACCTGAAACCGGTCAAGCTCGACAACACCATGGCCTTCATGTTCGAGACCCGTTTTCCGCAGATGCTGACCCGCTACGGCGCCGAACTGGAAACCCGGCAGGACAATTACATCGACTGCTGGGCCGACCTGAAGAAGCGCTTCAACGGCACGCCCGAGGGCGACTGGTCTTGAGCGGCGAGCCGATGCCGGACCGGCTGGTGCTTTTGGGCTCGAAGGGCGGCCCGGCGCTGCGGCCGGGTGGCCCATGGCCGAGTTCGTCGCTGCTGCAGATGGGCGGTCGCAGCATTGTCATCGACTGCGGGCTTGGCGTAACGCGGGGTCTCGTCGACGCCGGAATCGGGCTGAAGGCGCTCGACCTGATCTTCATCACGCATCTGCATTCCGACCATGTGCTGGAACTCGGGCCGCTGGTTCACACCGCCTGGACAGCGGGTTTGGCCACGTCCGTCGGCGTGTACGGTCCGCCCGGAACCGGCCATTACTGGCGGCGCTTTTGTGAGGCTATGGAATTCGACATCGAAATCCGCATCGTCGACGAAGGCCGGCCGGATATTCGCGAGCTGGTTTCGATCAACGAATTCACCGAAGGCTTGATTGTCGAGCAACACGGCCTCGAGGTTTCAGCGCTGCGCGTCGACCATCCGCCGGTGACCGACTGCTTTGCGCTGCGCTTCGAGCATGGCGGGAAAGGCGTGGTGTTCTCCACCGATACGGCCTTCTTTCCGCCGCTCGCTGATTTTGCCCAAGGCGCCGACATCCTCGTCCACGAAGCCATGCTGGAGGAAGGCATAGAGCGGCTGGTGGCCAAAACCGGCAATGGCGCGCGGCTGCGGGAACATCTGCTCGCCAGCCACAGCTTTGCCGATGAGGCCGGGCGCATCGCCAGCGATGCCGGCGTGAAGAGGCTGGTGCTCAATCACCTCATTCCGGCCGACGATCCCGGGATCGGCGAGGCCGACTGGATCGCCGCTGTCAGGAAAACATGGGCCGGCGACTTGACGATCGCCAGCGACGGCCTTGTTGTGGAGTTCGCATGACCCTGAAAAGTGGAAACCGCTTTTCGCTGGAGATAATGCGTAAAACAAAAATCCAAAGCGGCGCCAAAGCCGTAACAGGAGAGGAAACCGCATGAAGCTTGCCACACTGAAGGATGGGACGCGTGACGGAAAACTCGTCGTCGTCTCGCGCGACCTGACACGCTTCACCGACGCCTCGTTCCTGGTGCGCACGCTGCAGGCAGCGCTCGACGACTGGCGGCGCATCGCCCCGCACCTCGCGACAATAGCGGAATCGCTGGAGAACAACGCGGTGCCGTCGGAGCGCTTCCACGAGCATGACGCGCACTCACCGCTGCCGCGCGCCTATCAATGGGCCGATGGCTCGGCCTATGTGAACCATGTCGAACTGGTGCGGAAAGCGCGCGGCGTAGAAATGCCGGCAAGTTTCTGGACCGACCCGCTGATCTACCAGGGCGGCTCGGATTCCTTCATCGCGCCGCGTGATCCGATCCGCATGGCCGACGAGGCCTTCGGCATCGACATGGAGGGGGAAGTCGCTGTCATTGTCGACGACGTACCTATGGGCGCCAGCCTCGATGAGGCACGCGCCGCTATTCGGCTGGTGATGCTGGTCAACGACGTGACGCTGCGCGCGCTCACCGGGCCGGAACTCGCCAAGGGTTTCGGCTTCTTCCAATCAAAGCCGTCCTCGGCGTTTTCACCTGCCGCGGTGACGCCCGATGAATTGGGCGATGCCTGGGATGGCGGCAAGGTCAGCCTGCCGCTGCTCGCCGACCTCAACGGCAAGCCGTTCGGCCGCGCCAATGCGGGCGCCGACATGACCTTCGATTTTCCGGCCCTGATCGTTCACGCCGCGAAAACGCGTCCACTTGCCGCCGGCACCATCATCGGTTCCGGCACCGTCTCCAACAAGCTCGACGGCGGGCCAGGCAAGCCTGTCTCGGCCGGCGGCGCCGGCTATTCCTGCATCGCCGAACTGCGCATGATCGAGACCATTGTATCGGGCGCGCCCAAAACGCCGTTCCTGCGCTTCGGCGACACGGTGCGCATCGAGATGAAGGATAGGACCGGTCATTCGATCTTCGGCGCCATCGAGCAGAAGGTCGAGAAATACGAGAGGTGAGGGACGCGGATGAGTAATTTGCCAACGTTCGGATTGGTCCTGATTCTTGGCGGGGTCGTTTCGTGGACTATCGGTGGGATGATCAGCTTCAGGACCGATTACGACGTTCACAACAGGGACATGCTCGGGCAGAGTGCACGACCTAACGAGCTATGGCGCGCGTTTTTCAGCAATCCGAAATCACGGTGGTGGTGCATGATTGGGCTTTCTCTGACTTTAATCGGGGTGGGATTGTTGATGTTTTCGGGCGAAAAGCTGAGCTTGTAGATAAGTGTATGACAGGCGAGATATTCTACCTTCTCAGTGGCGTCTGGGCGCTTGCCATACTGGCGGTGTTCGTCCTGGCGATCCGGTTGAGCTACCGCATCGAGGCGCGCTCGCCGGACCTAACCAACCGCAGCGGCTTTCCGCGCAAGGCGATGATGTTCCACACCATCACCAACATGAAAGTCGCGCGGGACGCCGAAACGCAAGGCTTGCGGCGGCGCATGAACAGGCTGCTGCTGATCGTTCTCGCAGGATTTGCGGTTATGTGGGCGGGTCTGTATCTGGTTCGGTCCGCCGGATGAACCTGCTGGATCATCTGCGCCGCATGGCCGGCAACAATCTCTGGTCGAACGATCGGCTGTACCGTGCTGTTCTGCAGCTCAAGCCCGGCGAATTCGCAGCCGAACGCACCAGTTTCTTCCCGTCGGTCGAGGCGACGCTCAACCACATCCTTGCGGTCGATCTTCTCTATCTCGATTTTCTCGAAGAGGGTGGCGTCGGTGCTGCCGCCCATGACGATTTTGTGCCAATCGAAGAACCGCAGGCGTTGTTTGCCGCACAGGTGGCCGCGGACCGTCGCCTGATCGCTTTTTGCGACCGGCTCTCGGCGGCCGATCTCGATCGTCAGGTCGTCACCGACCGGCGCAAGGACGGCTTGATCCCCGAGCGGATCGGCGACATCCTCGCGCATGTCTTCCTGCATGACATCCACCATCGCGGTCAGGTGCACGCGATGCTCTCCGGCACGTCGGTCGCGCCGCCGCAACTCGATGAATTCCTGCTCGACTACGATGTGAAGCTGAGGAAAGAAGAGGTCGAGCGGCTGGGCCTCAAGATCTGATTTGGCGCATGACCCGAAACCGGTCATGCACAGTCCGCTCGACCTGAAGCCTACTCCGCCGCCTGAACCTTGATCACGCCGCGCTTGATCTGGTCCTGCTCGATCGATTCGAACAGGGCGCGGAAATTACCCTCGCCAAAGCCTTCGTCGCCCTTGCGCTGGATGAATTCGAAGAAGATCGGCCCGATAACGGTTTTCGAAAAGATCTGCAGCAGGATCTTGGTCATGCCGCCGTCGACCACGCCTTCGCCGTCGATCAGGATGCCGTGCTTCTTCATGCGTTCGATCGGCTCGTCGTGGCCGTTCACGCGATCATAGGACATGTCGTAGTAGGTTTCCGGCGGGCCCGGCATGAACTTCAGTCCGTTCTCGGCCAGCCTGTCGGTGGCGGCGTAGATCTCGTCGGTGCCAACCGCAATGTGCTGGATGCCTTCGCCATTGTACTTCTTCAGATACTCGGCGATCTGGCTGGTCTCGTCCTTGGACTCGTTCAGCGGGATGCGGATCTTGCCGCAGGGCGAGGTGATGGCGCGGCTGACCAGCCCGGTGATCTTGCCGTCGATATCGAAGAAATGGATCTGCTTGAAGCCGAACAAATTGCGGTAGAAATCCCACCATTTGTCCATCTGGCCGCGATAGACATTGTGGGTGAGGTGGTCGAGAAAATAGAAGCCGACGCCTTGCGGCCGCGGGTTGCGCGCGCCGAGCCACTCGAACTCGGCATCATAGGCCGAGCCCTTCTTGCCATAGGTGTCGATGAAATACAGCAGCGAGCCGCCAATGCCGACGATGGCCGGCACGTCGAGCGCCTTGTCTGTGCCCTCGTAAGGCGTGGCGCCCTTGGCAACGGCGTGGTCGAATGCGTGCTTGGCGTCGACCACCCGCCAGGCCATCGATGCAGCACAAGGGCCGTGCTTGTCGGCGAACTTCATCGCATGCGAGCCCGGTTCGGCATTGACGACATAGTTGATGTCGCCCTGGCGCCAGACGGTGATGTCTTTCGTGCGGTGCTTGGCCACCGCGACATAGCCCATGCGGGTGAACAGTTCGGCGAGCTTTTCGGGCTCCGGATGCGCGAACTCGACGAATTCGAACCCATCCGTGCCGGCGGGGTTGTCGTTGCTGATCTTGGCGGGCGGGGCGCCGTGCGGGAAGGGGCCCATGATAGTTCTCCGGATATGGCTAGGCCTGAAACGGCCACCTGACGCCATCATAGCGCGGAGCCGGCGCATGGTGCTTGCATTCAAACGCTTGAAATGATCAGTTCATGCGTAAAGCGTGCACGAAAGGGCAGAAATCCATGGATGAAACGCGCATTGATCAATTTGACCGCAAGATAATGGCGCTCTTGCAGGGCGATGCGGGGCTGACCAACAACGATTTGTCGGAGCGGGTGAATCTGTCGGCGTCACAATGCTCGCGCCGCCGCCAGCGGCTGGAGGAGGACGGCTATATCAAGGGCTATCACGCCGTGCTCGACCGCGACAAACTGGGCTTTTCCCTAGTCAACGTCATCTCGGTGACGTTAGCCACCCACAATCGCGACAATGCTAGGCGCTTTGGCGAACTGGTGGCGCGGCTGCCTGAGGTGCAGGAAGCGCACGCGTTGACCGGCGAGATGGACTATATCCTGAAAGTGGTGACGCCCGACCTGAAGTCGCTATCGGAATTCGTCAACGGCGTGCTGCTGCCGCACGAATCCGTGCAGCATGTGAAGACGGCGATCGTGCTCGAGACGCTGAAGGAAACCGGCGCGCTGCCGATTTGAACATTCTTCGACTGGCCTGCGCTAAATGGAATTACCAACCTGCGGTGAACCATGTCCAACTTTCAGCTTGCCGGCATAATCCTCTTTCTGGTCGGGCTGGTGCCGTTCACGATCGGCGGCCTGATCTTCCTACGGTACGATTCCTCGAATTGGAACGCGTCGCTTTTGCGAGATACAAGTTGGTCATGGCGGGATCGCAAGATAGGTTTTGAGGGCATCCTGGCCAATCCGAAGTCCCGCTGGTGGTGCGGGATTGGCTTTTCAATCTGTATCTCGGGTTTTGTCTTGCTGGTCGTGAGCACGGTCCCACTCGCCGCGCTCGCGCCCTTCATCGCTCTTCTAGGGCTTCTTTTTGGCATCCGAAGCTTCGTCGCCAAGGGGCGCCAATAGGCTCACGCCGATCAGCCAATTCACCCTTTCGACTGCTGGATTAGTCCATACAGATTGGTGCAGCGGGCGCCGGAACGGCAATAGGCGAACACCGGGCCTTGAAGCTCGTCGAGCGCCTCGGCTTGATCCTCGACATTCTCGGCCGTGATCTGGCCGCTGACGACGGGGATGTAGCGGAAGGCCATGCCGGCGGCCTCGACCGCGGCTTTGAGCGTGTCGGCCGAAGGCTGGCCGGGCTGCTCGTCATCGGGCCGGTTGCAGATGACGCTCTTGAAGCCGGCCTCCTTGATGGCGGTGACGTCTTCGGGCTGGATCTGGCCCGAGACCGAATAGGCCTCGCTGATCTCGCGGTATTCCATGGCTGTATCCTCGCAATCTGATTTGGCGAGAAGTCTTGCCACTCTCCGGCGGAACCGGCAACTACTTCCTATGCCGCAGCCGGCTGAGCAAGCCGTGACCTCGCGAAACGCGCCACGACGATGCCGGCGATCACCGCCGTGACAAAGATCGCCGTCGCGGAGGAGCCGAGACCAAGCGCGGGAATGGCGCCGCCGGGACAGAAGCCGGCGATGCCCCAGCCGATGCCGAAGACAGCGGCGCCGCCGGCCAGCTCCGCGTCGATGGTGCGCGTCGTCGGCAGGGCGAACGCGGTTTCGAACACTGGTGACTTACGGCGCCGGAATATCAGGCGGTAGCCGGCGAAGGCGACCGCAAGGCCGCCACCCATGACGAAGATCAGGCTCGGGTCCCAGCTGCCGGCGATGTCGAAGAAGTTCAGCACCTTGGCAGGATTTATCATCCCGGACACGGCGATGCCGAGGCCGAAAATCCCACCGATCAGAAATGCCGAGATGAACTTGTTCACGGGCTCAGCCTCCGATCACGTGGCGGATGATGAAGACGGTGACGAAGGCTGTGACCATGAAGATCGCGACGGCGACGATCGAGCGTGGCGATAGCCGCGCTATGCCGCAAATGCCGTGTCCGCTCGGGCAGCCGCCACCGAAATGCACGCCGATGCCGACCAGGAAGCCGCCACCGACAAGTGCCAGCGTCGACACGGGCACGCTGAAGGCGATGTGTCCGCCGACCGTCTGATAGAGAAGCGGCGCCGCCACGGCGCCGGCGAGAAAGGCGGCGCGCCAGCGCCATTCAGGCGATAGCGGCGGGATGACGCCGGTCAGAATGCCGGTCATCCCGGCAATCCGCCCATGCAGTGCCATCAAGAGCACTGCCGACAGGCCAATAAGGGCGCCGCCAAGCAGCGACTGGAAAGGCGTAAAGTCTGTCATGTGATGCCGGCTTTTGATCCACGGTCGATCCGCGTCTTTGCGCAGCTCGACACCGTAGCGCAGATAGGCATTTCCGGCGCGGAATCCAGCTCGAACTGCCAGAGCGCAAAACAGAGAGGCGGAGACCGGCTCCGCCTTTCCGGGGAGGGCCGCGTCAGCTGCCGAGGATGGCGCCTTTGATCTGGCGGATGTTGTTGTGCATCATGTCGATATAGGTCGAGGCCGGGCCGTCGGGCTGCGACAGCGCATCCGAATAGAGAGTGCCGCCGACCTTGATGCCGGTCTCGCTGGCGATCTGCTCGATCAGACGCGGGTTGGTGATGTTCTCGACGAAGATCGCCGCCGCCTTGTCCTGCTTCACCTGGTCGACCAGCCTGGCGACATCGGCGGCGGACGGTTCGGAGTCGGTCGAGATGCCTTGCGGGGCGAGGAAGGTCAGGCCGTATTCGTGCTCGAAATAGCCGAAGGCGTCATGCGAGGTGATGACGACGCGCTTCGCTTCGGGGATCGAGGCGATCGCGGCCTTCACTTCGCCTTCGACCGCGTCGAGTTTCTTGGTGTAGGCGGCGGCATTGGTCTGGTAGCTGACGCAGCCGTCGGAGTCGGCGGCGCAGAAGGCTTCGGCGATGTTCGCCACGTAGATCTTGGCATTGGCGATCGACTGGAAGGCGTGCGGATCGGTGACCGTCTTGCCGCCGCCGGTTCCGGCCCCTTCGGCGGCGTCGGCGTCGGCGAATTCAGGCTTGAAATCGATCGGCGTCACGCCCTTGGTCAAGGTGACGATCGACGCCTTGGTGGCGCTGGCATCAACCAGCCGCTGCAGAAAACCTTCGAAATGCAGGCCATTGACCAGCACGATGTCGGCCTTGGCCATCGCCACCGCGTCAGCCGGGCTCGGCTCGTAGACATGGGCGTCGCCGTCCGGTCCGACGATGGTGGTGACATCGATGCGGTCGCCACCGACATTTTTGGCAAAATCGGCAATGACGGTGAAGCTGGCGACCACTTTCAGCGGTGCCGCAAAAGCCGGCGAGGCGCCAATGGCAGTTAATGTTATAACGCTCATCGCCAGGGCGGCACGGATCGATTTCAGCATGGACGGGTCTCCTTCTAGGGGCGGGGGATCAGGCCGTTCTGTGACGGTGATGGACGATGCGGGCGCGCAGGATGCCGCGCGTGCCGAACAGGATCGAGGCGAAATAGACCACGCCGGCCGACAGGATGATGGCCGGGCCGGACGGCAGCGACGCGTGATAGGACAGAAGCAGCCCGGCGATGCAGGAGGCAAAGCCGATCAGCACCGCCAGCACGCACATCGGCTCGACGCGCACGGTCCAGAAACGGGCGGCTGCCGCCGGCAGCATCATCAGTCCGACCGATAGAAGCGTGCCGAGCGCCTGGAAGCCGCCGACAAGGTTGAGCACGACGAGGCCGAGGAAGATGAAATGCACCGGACTGCCGAGCCGGCTGACCGAGCGCAGGAACAGCGGATCAAGGCATTCGGCGACCAGCGCCCGCCAGAAGATGGCGAGGCTGACCAGCGTCACCGCCACAATGCCGCCGATCAGCGTCAGCGCTTCGTTGTTGAGCGCCAGCACGGTGCCGAACAGCACATGCATGAGATCGACGCTGGAGCCGCGGATCGACACCATCAAGACGCCGATGGCGAGCGAAATCAGATAGAAGGCTGCCATCGAGGCGTCTTCGCGCTGGATGGTGAAGCGCGAGACGGCGCCAGCGCCGAGCGCCACGATGACGCCGGCGATCAGGCCGCCAATGGTCATCGGCAGGATTTCCAGGCCGTAGAGCAGGAAGCCGGCGGCGGCACCCGGCAAGATGGCATGCGCCATGGCGTCGCCGGACAGGCTCATGCGCCGCAGCATCAGGAACACGCCAACCGGGCAGGCGCCGAGCGACAGCATCAGCGAACCGATCAGAGCCCGCTGCATGAAGCCGAAATCGGCGAAGGGCGCGATGAAGAGACCGTAAAGCGTGTCCATCAGGCAGCCCTCGGTCCGGCACCGTGGTGATGGTCATGCCCGTGAGCGTGGCCATGATGGTCGTGATCGTGGTCATGAGCATGCCCGTCCGGCTCGCACCAGGGCGCATTCTCTTCCCAGGCTTCGTGGAAGCGGCGGGCGCGCAAGAGGTTCTCCGGCTTCAGCGTTTCCCTGGTTTCCCCCCAGGCAATCGGCTGGCGGGCAAGCAGCAGCGTTTCGGGGAAATTCTGGCGCACCAGGTCCAGATCGTGGACGACGACCAGGATGGTGCGCTCTTCGCCATGCCAATGCTTGATCAGCGCGATCAGGTCGCCGACCGTCTTGGCGTCGACCGCGTTGAACGGCTCGTCGAGCAGGATGAGGTCAGCGTTCTGCAGCAGCACTCGCGCAAACAGCGTGCGTTGCAACTGGCCGCCTGACAGCGTGTCGATCGGCCGCTTTTCGAAGCCGCCGAGACCGACGGCCATCAGCGCCTGGCTGACGGAATCGCGATCTTCCCTGGTGTGACGACCGAGCAGGCCCCGCCGTGGCCACAGGCCGAGGGAGACCAGGTCAACCACCCGCGCCGGGAAGGAGCGGTCGAGTTCCGATTGCTGCGGCAGATAGGCGGCACGCACGCCAGGCGCGCGGATGACTTCGCCGGCCATCGGTTTCAGGACGCCGACAATGCCTTTCATCAGCGTCGATTTGCCGGAGCCGTTGGCGCCGACCACCGCAGTCAGCGAGCCTTTGCGAATCGTACCGTCAAGATGATGGATCGCCGGGTGGCTGCCGTAGCCAAGCGTCAGGTCGCGGAAGGTCAGGCAGGTATTTGTCATTCTGCGATCCGTGAGGGCAGCGAAAACGGGCTGCTGGTAGCGGCCGATTGGATATGTGATGTTATTACATTAGTCAACAAGCCAATCGGGCGGAATTGCTACTGCCGGGTCAACTTGCCGTGTGTGGACATCACACGCCCTTGGCCCAAAGGGATTTGCCAAGGGATTTGACCGGGCGACCTTGCCCGAAGCCGGCCGCAACCTTAAAGAAGCGCGACCACAAAGGAAGGAACCTCCCATGAGCATTCGTCGCATCGATGTTGGCCCGCGCATGAGCCCGATCGTCATCCACGGCAATACCGTCTATCTGGCCGGCCAGGTTGGTCAGCCGGGCGGCAACGTCGCGTCGCAGACCAGGGATGTCCTGGCGACCATCGACGGACTGCTGGCCAAGGCCGGCTCGGACAAGACCAAGATCCTGCAGGCGATCATCTGGCTGGCCGACATGAGCACCTTTGCCGAAATGAATGCCGAATGGGACAAGTGGGTGCCGCAAGGCAACACGCCGGCCCGCGCCACCGGCGAAGCAAAGCTTGCCGGACCGGAATATCTGGTCGAGATCATTATTACGGCGGCGGTTTGACTTCTACACCCCCGTGGGGAGGTCGAACGAAGGTCCGGGTAGGGGTCGGCGCCCCACCCCACTGCTTCGCAGCGCCCCCCACAAGGGGGAGGGTAAAAATTACCCCTGCGACGGCCTGAATCGCGCCACCAGCGTGTGGCTGTCGGCGGGGTAGGTGAAGCGCACATAAGTGACCGGGTGTTCGGCACTCCAGGTCCGCCGCTCGACCACCAGGCAGGGCGCGCCGGCCGCAATGTCGAGTGCCGCCGCGACCTGCTTGTCGGCGCCGACCGCACGGATGCGGTGCTCGGCTTCGCTCCACGGCACGCGGCCGATCAGCCACGGGCTGGGTGCGATGGCCAGGAATTCCTCGTCTGATGCTTCCGGCACGGCGGTCAGGTTGATCAGCCGCTGCTCGTGCGCGAACGGCCGCTTGCCGGCGAAATGCCGGCATTCCAATGCCAGCACCGGCCCGGCGGCACCAAGCTCCAGCAAGGCGCGATCCTCGGCGTCACTGCGCCTTTTGTGGCGCGCCACGCGCTCGTAGCGATAAAGCAGGCCGAGCGCTTCGACCTCGACCCGAATGTCATGGATCTCCAGCACCGCAGCCTGCGACTGCGGTTGGCGGACAAAGCTGCCTGAGCGGCGCCGCCGCTCGATCAGCCCCGCCTTGGCAAGCTGCGACAGCGCCTTGTTCACCGTCATGCGCGAGCAATTGTATTGCGCGCTCAGTTCGTGCTCGAACGGGATGCGATGGCCGGGCGCCCAGGCGCCGGACAGGATCTTTTCGCTGATGTCGGACAGGATGCGCTGGTGCAGCGAGACGCCGCCTTCCGCATCCGCTGTCTCGATCATGTTCATGCCGAAAGCGCCGTCATTACGCTGCGAAACCGCTCGGCGATGGCCTCGTGCCTTGCATGCCGGCCGCCGCTGACCTGTTTGTTGCCATGCACCCAGACGCAGTCGACCTTGCTGCCATTGGCGAAGATCCAAGCGTCGAGGATCGCGTCACCGGTCTTGCCGGCCAGCGAGGGGTGATTGCCGTCGAGCGAGACGAGATCGGCGGATGCGCCCGTGGCGATCTCCGAGGCGCCGGCCCCAAGGGCAACGCTGCCGCCGTCGAGCGCGGCATCGAACAGCGCGCGTCCGGTCGAGCCGCCGGCCACGGCCAGCACATTGCGGGCGCGGTGCGCAAGGCGCTGCGAATATTCGAGCTGCCGCAGCTCGTCGGGCAGGCCGATCAGCACATTGGAATCGGAGCCGACGCCGAAGCGGCCGCCATGCTCCCCGAACAGCGGCGCTGCAAAAGTGCCGTCACCGAGATTGGCCTCGGTGATCGGGCAAAGGCCGGCGATCGCGCCGCTCCTGGCCATCGCGACTGTTTCCGCATCGGTCATGTGCGTGGCGTGGATGAGACACCAGCGTTGGTCTACTTTCGCGTTGGCCAGCAGGAATTCGACCGGTCGCGCGCCCGACCAGGCAAGGCAGTCCTCGACTTCCTTCACCTGCTCGGCGACGTGGATATGGATCGGCCCATCCGGCGCCATGGCGGCCACCTCAGTTAGTTCCTCAGCTGTCGCGGCGCGCAGACTGTGCGGAGCGACGCCGACAACAGCTTGATTCAAAGTGCGAACGCATTCCAGGCTTTTCTCAACAAGCCTGGAGAAGCGATTCACATCGTTGATGAAACGCCGTTGGCCTTGGTTTGGCGCGGCCCCGCCGAAAGAAGAGTGCGCGTAGAACACCGGCAGCAGCGTCAGGCCGATGCCCGTTTCGCCGGCCGCCGCCGCGATGCGCTCGGCCATCTCGGCAGGGTTGGCATAGGGCTTTCCATCGCGGTCGTGATGCAGATAGTGAAATTCGCCGACGCGTGAAAAGCCGGCCTCCAGCATCTCGACATAGAGCTGCGCGGCAACCGCCTCGACCTGGTCGGGCGTCATCGACAGGGCGAAGTGGTACATCACCTCGCGCCAGCTCCAGAAACTGTCGGCGGAAGGCCCGCGAAGCTCGGCCAATCCGGCCATGCCGCGCTGGAATGCATGGCTGTGCAAATTGGGCATACCGGGCAGCAGGATCGCGTAGCGTTCGTCGCCTGCCACGGCGGTCGCACCCGGCTCGACAGTTGTTATGCGTCCCTTGGCCAAGGTGATCCGCACATTGCGGTGCCAGCCATTGGGAAGGAGCGCCTGTTCCGCGAAGATGTCAGTCACTTTTCTCTCCGGTTCCCTGTCTCATATGCGATGATGGCACTTGCAGTGCGTTTCAATATGTATATACATAATCGCCACCGATTGAAACGGAAAAGATGATGGCTGCAGAGAGCAAAAGCCGGGCAGGGGGTCTTCGTCTATGGCGCAATGCGCGCCTGGCGACCATGGCCGAGGGAGCCGCCGGACTTGGCGTCGTCGAACACGGCGCGGTCGCAGTTCGTGATGGCCGCATTGTCTATGCCGGCCCTGAATCGGGCATGCCCGCAGCGCTTGCCCAAAATGTCGAGACGATCGATTGCGAGCAGCGCTGGATCACGCCCGGCCTGATCGACTGCCATACCCATCTGGTCCATGCCGGCAACCGCGCCAATGAATTCGAGATGCGGCTGGCCGGCGCCACCTATGAAGAGGTCGCCAGGGCCGGCGGCGGCATTGTCTCCTCGGTCAAATCATTGCGTGCCGCCAGCGAGAGCGATCTGGTCGCGCAGTCGCTGCCGCGCCTCGATGCGCTGATCGCCGAGGGCGTGACGACGGTAGAAGTAAAGTCGGGCTATGGGCTCGATCTGGAAAACGAAAAGAAGTCGCTCCGCGCCGCACGGCGGTTGGGCGGTGAGCGGCCGGTGACGATCCGCACGACCTTCCTCGGCGCCCATGCGTTGCCGCCGGAAGCCAAGGGCGACAAGGACGCCTTTATCGATCTGGTCGCAAGAGAAATTCTCCCGGCGGTTGCCGCCGAGGGGCTGGCCGATGCCGTCGACGGGTTTTGCGAAGGCATCGCCTTTTCTCCGGAGCAGATGGCGCTCGTGTTCGATGCCGCCAAGGCGGCAGGCTTGCCGGTCAAGCTCCACGCAGACCAGCTCTCCAACCTGCATGGTGCCGAACTTGCCGCCCGCTTTGGTGCGCTGTCGGCCGATCATCTCGAATACACCGACGAGGCAGGCGCCATGGCCATGGCGAAGGCGGGTACCGTGGCGACGATCCTGCCCGGTGCCTACTATTTCATTCGCGAGACCAAGAAGCCGCCGGTCGGCCTGTTCCGCCAGCACGGCGTCAGGATGGCGGTCGCCACCGACAACAATCCCGGCACCTCGCCGCTGACCTCGCTGCTTTTGACTATGAACATGGCGGCGACCCTGTTCGGCCTGACGGTCGATGAATGCCTGGCCGGCGTTACCCGCGAAGCCGCCCGCGCGCTCGGCCTGCTGGGAGAGACCGGCACGCTGGAAGCCGGCAAATCCGCCGATCTGGCGATCTGGAACATCGAGCGCCCTGCTGAACTCGTGTACCGCATGGGCTTCAACCCGCTGCATGCCCGCATCTGGAGAGGACAATGACCGAACTGACCCTGAAGCCCGGCAATGCGACGCTGGCCGACTGGCGCGCCATCTACCGTGGCGCCGTGCCCAAGCTTGACGATGCCTGCAAGCCAAAAATCAAGGCGAGCGCCGAGGCCGTCGCCAGGATCGTCGCCAAGGGCGAACCCGTCTATGGCATCAACACCGGCTTCGGCAAACTGGCCAGCGTCCGCATCCCCGCCGCGGATCTCGAGACCTTGCAGCGCAACATCGTGCTGTCGCATGCCGCCGGCGTCGGCGAGCCGATGCCGGTCGCTGTTTGCCGGCTGATGATGGCGCTGAAGTTGGCCAGCCTGGCGCAGGGCGCCTCCGGCGTGCGGCCGCAGACCATCGAGTTGCTTGAAGCGATGCTTGCCAACGACGTCATCCCGGTGGTGCCGGCGCAAGGCTCCGTCGGCGCCTCCGGCGACCTTGCCCCGCTGTCGCACATGACGGCGGTGATGATCGGCGTCGGCGAATGCTTCACCCCGCATGGCCGTTTCCCGGCCAAGGTCGCCTTTGTCTCGCACGGGCTGGAGCCTGTGACATTGGGCGCCAAGGAAGGCCTGGCACTGCTCAACGGCACGCAGTTTTCCACCGCCTATGCGCTGGCCGCTTTGTTCGAGGCCGAAGTGCTCTACCAGTCGGCGCTGGTCGCCGGCGCGTTGTCGACCGACGCAGCAAAAGGCTCCGACGCGCCCTTCGATCCGCGCATCCATCAACTGAGAAAGCATCGCGGCCAGATCGAGACGGCGGATGCGCTGCGCAATCTGATGGCCGGCAGTGCCATCCGTGAATCACACCGCGTGGGCGACGAGCGCGTGCAGGATCCCTATTGCCTGCGCTGCCAGCCGCAGGTGATGGGTGCGGCACTCACCGTCCTGCGTCAGGCGGCGGACACGCTGGGCACCGAGGCCAATGGCGTCACTGACAATCCGCTGATTTTCGCCGAGGACGATACTGCACTTTCCGGCGGCAATTTTCATGCTGAGCCGGTGGCCTTTGCCGCCGACATGATCGCGCTCGCCGTCTGCGAGATCGGCTCGCTGTCGGAGCGGCGTATCGCCATGCTGGTCGACCCCGCGCTGTCCGGCATGCCGGCCTTCCTGACGCCCAAGCCCGGCTTGAATTCCGGTTTCATGATCCCGCAGGTGACGGCGGCGGCGCTCGTTTCCGAGAACAAGCAGAAAGCCTATCCGGCCAGCGTCGATTCCATCCCGACCTCGGCCAACCAGGAAGACCACGTTTCGATGGCAGCGCATGGCGCGCGCCGGCTGATCGGCATGGTCGAGAATGCGACGGCGGTGATCGGCATCGAATTGCTGGCCGCGGCGCAAGGCTGCGATTTCCATGCGCCACTGGCATCGAGCAATGCCCTGGAAGCGGTGCGCAAGCTGGTCCGGGCCGAGGTGCCGCATCTCGACAATGACCGCCACTTCCATCCTGATATGGAAAAAGCCATCGCCATGGTGCGCAGCGGCGCGACCGTCAAGGCAGCCGGTGCGGTAACACTGCCTTCGATCTCGGGAGCCTGAACATGACCGACTGGCTTACAGTGACGGAAGGCACGGAACCTCTGCTGGTGTCGATCCCGCATACCGGCATCGATCTCGCCGGCATCGACAACCGGCTGGTCTCACCCTGGCTCGGTCGCCGCGACTGCGACTGGTGGATCGACCAGCTCTACGATTTCGCCGCCGGCCTTGGCGCGACGGTCGTGCATACGTCGATCTCGCGCACCGTCATCGACGTCAACCGCGATCCCTCCGGCGCCTCGCTCTATCCCGGGCAGACGACGACGACGCTTTGCCCGACAGAGACTTTCGACGGCGATCCGCTTTACCTGCCCGGCGAGGAACCGACGCCGGCGGAAATCAGCCAGCGCTATCAGTCATATTTCGCGCCCTACCATGAAATGCTCGGGTTTCAGGCGACCAGGCTGCGCGGCCTGCATCCGAAGGTCGTCATCTATGATTGCCACTCGATCCGCTCGGTTCTGCCGCGCCTGTTCTATGGCTCGCTGCCGGTGTTCAATCTCGGCACCAATGACGGCCAGACCGCCGATCCGGTGCTGCAGGGCCTGGTCGGCCAGATCATGGCCGAAAGCGGCGACAGCTACGTCATCAACGGCCGTTTCAAGGGTGGCTGGATCACGCGCTACTTCGGCAATCCGCAAGGCGGCTTCCATGCGCTGCAGATGGAACTTGCCGATCGCGGCTACTTGCATGAGCCCGAGGGCAAGGGTGAACCGGACAATTGGCCGGTGCCCTATGATGCCGCGTTCGCCGCACCCATGGCTGCGAAGCTGAAGAAGATTCTCGAGACCGCGATCACCTGGGCGCAGAGCTGACATCGAAACATCGGGAGGATGTCATGAACCGCCATGCCAGGATCGGCTTTCTCGCCATTCTGTTCGCAGCGACGCTGGTTTTCGGCGCGTCAGCCGATGAGGTGAAGATGAAGGGCGCTGATATGCTCGCCACCTTGAAAGGCGCGCATGTCGAAGGGCCGGACTGGACACAGAGCTTCGACGACGGCGGAGCCACCATCTACACAAAAGGCGGCACCCAGTCTCCCGGGCGTTGGGATGTTCGTGGCGACCAGTACTGCTCGCTATGGCCGCCTTCGGATGTCTGGGCCTGCTACGCCATGACCATCGATGCTTCCGACCCTGCCCATGAGCAGGTCACCTGGATCAGTGCTGACGGCCACCGCAACGCCGCGCACCTCATTCGAAAGGGACAATGATGAACAATCCTCGCCACAACATTCGCGAAGTCCGCAGCCCGCGCGGCACGGAAATCAGCGCCCGCTCCTGGTTGACGGAGGCGCCGCTGCGCATGCTGATGAACAATCTCGACCCGGACGTCGCCGAAAACCCCAACGAGCTGGTCGTCTATGGCGGCATCGGCCGGGCGGCGCGCACTTGGAACGACTTTGACCGCATCGTCGCCTCGTTGAGGACGCTGGCCGATGACGAGACCTTGCTTGTGCAGTCGGGCAAGCCGGTCGGCGTCTTCCGCACCCATCCCGACGCGCCGCGCGTGCTGATCGCCAACTCCAACCTGGTGCCGCACTGGGCGACATGGGAAAAGTTCAACGAGCTCGATAAGAAGGGTCTGATGATGTACGGCCAGATGACGGCCGGCTCGTGGATCTACATCGGCACGCAAGGCATCGTGCAGGGCACCTACGAGACCTTCGTCGAGGCCGGCCGCCAGCACTATGGCGGCAATCTCAAGGGCAAGTGGATCCTGACCGGCGGCCTCGGCGGCATGGGCGGCGCCCAGCCGCTCGCCGCAGTTATGGCCGGCGCCTGCTGCCTGGCCATCGAATGCAACCCGGATTCGATCGATTTCCGCCTGCGCACCCGCTATGTCGACGAGAAGGCCGAGACGCTCGACGAGGCGATGGCGATGATCGAGCGCTGGACCAAGGCAGGCGAGGCGAAGTCGGTAGGCCTGCTCGGCAATACAGCCGAGATCGTTCCAGAAATGTTCAGGCGCGGCATTCGCCCTGATATGGTCACCGACCAGACCTCGGCCCACGACCCCATCAACGGCTATCTGCCCAAGGGCTGGACGATGGCTGAGTGGCGTGAGAAGCGCGTCAGCGACCCGAAGGCAGTTGAAAAAGCCGCCCGCGCCTCGATGCTCGAACATGTCGAGGCGATGGTGGCGTTCTGGAACGCCGGCGTGCCGACGCTCGACTACGGCAACAACATCCGCCAGGTGGCCAAGGAGGAGGGGTTCGAGAACGCCTTTGCCTTCCCCGGCTTCGTGCCGGCCTATATCCGACCGCTGTTTTGCCGCGGCATCGGCCCGTTCCGCTGGGCGGCCCTGTCGGGCGATCCCGAGGATATCTACAAGACCGACGCCAAGGTACGCGAACTGACGCCCGGCAACACCCATCTGCACAACTGGCTCGACATGGCGCGCGAGCGCATCGCCTTCCAGGGCCTGCCGGCGCGCATCTGCTGGGTTGGTCTTGGCGACCGGCACAGGCTCGGCCTCGCCTTCAACGAGATGGTGGCCAAGGGCGAGCTCAAGGCGCCTGTCGTCATCGGCCGCGACCATCTCGATTCCGGCTCGGTCGCCTCGCCGAACCGCGAGACGGAATCGATGAAGGACGGCTCGGATGCGGTGTCCGACTGGCCGCTGCTCAACGCGCTGCTCAACACCGCATCGGGCGCCACCTGGGTGTCGTTGCACCATGGCGGTGGTGTCGGCATGGGCTTCTCACAGCACGCCGGCATGGTCATCGTCGCCGACGGTACGCGTGAGGCGGCCAGGCGCCTCGAGCGGGTGTTGTGGAACGACCCGGCGACCGGCGTCATGCGCCACGCCGATGCCGGCTACGACATCGCCGTCGAATGCGCGAGGGAGCACCAGCTCAACCTGCCCGGCATTCTCGGGTGATGGACTGACTGATGCGCGTCCTGCGGGCAGCCGGATACAAGTCCATGCCTTGGAAGAACGGCGGCGGGGTGACGACAGAGGTCGCCGTCTCGCCTGCCGACGCCGGGCTAAATGACTTCGACTGGCGCGTCTCGATGGCGCGCGTCGAAGGCAGCGGTCCGTTCTCGCAATTTGCCGGTATCGATCGCACGCTTGCAGTGCTCGAAGGCGAGGGCATCGTGCTGGATGTTGCTGGCCGCCCGCCGATATCAGTCACCGGGGCGACCGCCCCGCTTTCCTTCCCGGCTGACGTGGCGACCGCGGCCGCGCTGATCGGCGGGCCGATCACCGACCTCAATGTCATGACCCGTCGCAGCCGGATGACGCATTCGGTCGAACGCCTTATGGTTTCGAACCCTGTGGAAATCAGGACCAGGACCGGGACAACCCTCGTCCTGTGTCTGAACGGCGAAGTCACCGTGCCCGGCACCGAGCCGGTCCACCTCGGGCCGCTCGACACTCTGCTGCCCGGCCCGGACGCCGCCAGCCTCTTTATCCAGCCCGTCCAGGAGACGACGCTGTTCGTGATCCGGATCGGCGGCATCTCCGGCAACGATTAACGCTTGTTTCCAAACATGATCGCGATGCCGGCGAAATATAGCGTAAGCTATCGGCGGCATCACGAAAAAGCCTGAATCCTCCCCGTCGATCGAGCTTGACGGGAGAAGGGGCGCTCGTCTTGGAATTTTTGCTGAGAGATAACGCCCTGTCGTGGTGCGGAAACAAACTTTCAGCAAGTGGGATTATGCAACCAATTGCATTTGAATCGGTTTTAGGGCCATTGCCGTGGCGGTGACGCCGCTCAGTGTCCGCATACGGAATTTTCAATGAATATTCAGACGACCCCTGCCCAGATCGAGAAGACGAGCGCGAGCTTCCCAGCCATCACGGAAGAGCCGATCCGATCCAATTTCCTGCCCGAAGAGCGTCTTCGCCTGCTTGGCGAAAGCCTGGCAAAAGGCGATCTCACCGATCTGTTCGGCCTGACGCCCTTCGACTTTCAGGCCCGCATCCGCGACAGCGCCAAGAAGATCTTGGAAGTCTACCGCTCGACCAATGCCGCGCAGGCGAGGGGCGAGACGATCACGCCGGCGGCGCAGTGGCTGCTCGATAACAATTATCTGGTCGAAGAAACCATTTTCCAGGTCAAGCGCGATCTGCCGCGCCGCTTCTACCGCCAACTGCCCAGCCTGAAACTGCCCGAGGGCGGCAGCGTGCCGCGCGCGCTGGCGTTGGCCTGGACCTATGTGGCGCATTCGGACAGTTCCGTCTCGGCGACGATGTTCAAGTCCATCGTCCAGGGCTTCCAGTCGCTCGAGCCGCTGAAGATCGGCGAACTCTGGGCGCTGCCGTCGCTTCTGCGCTTCGTCCTGATCGAAAATCTCCGCCGGCTGGCGGTCAGGGTCAATCGCACCCGCCAGATGCGCCAGATCGCCAACGATGTCGCCGACAAGGTTCTGTCGACCGACGACAGCCCGGACCGGCAGGCGATCCTGTCCAAATTCAGCGCTCATGCGCAGGACACCACCTTCGCCACCCAGCTGCTCTATCGCTTGCGCGATGGATCGCAGAATGCCGGCAAGGCCCTGGAATGGCTCGAAGGCGAGCTCGAAAAGACCGGCTCCGACGCCGAGGAAATCATCATTTCCGAACATCACACGCTGTCCAGCGGCAATGTGACGACCGGAAACATCATCCGTGGCCTGCGCCTTATCAACGACGTCGACTGGACGGTGTGGTTCGAAGGCGTCAGCCGCATCGACACCGTGCTGCGCGAGCGCACCGATTTCGCCGCGCTCGACTTCTTCTCGCGTGACCAGTACCGGACCGCGATCGAGGAACTGGCGCGCCGCTCGGACCTTTCGGAATATCGCGTCGCCGAGAAGGCCATCGAACTGGCCGATCACGCCGCCACCGAGACCCTATCGGGCGATGATGAAGGCGCTGCCACCCAAGTTGCATCCGCCCACACCGATGTCGGTTTCTTCCTCGTCGGTCCGCGCCGGCTGGAACTGGAGAAAACGATCGGCTATCGGCCGACCATCAGCCAGACGGTCAAGCGCACCTTCCGCAAGACCGGATGGCTTGGCATCGTCGTACCGGTATTTGCGCTGACGGCCCTGCTTCTCGTGCTCACCGGCAACGCGCTGGCCAATCTCGGCCTGTCGGTGCCGTCGATCGTCGTGATGCTGGCGCTGTTTGCCGTACCGGCCAGCGAGGGCGCGCTCGCCTTCTTCAACACCGTCGTATCGCTGTTCCTAAAACCGACGCGCGTCGTTGGCTATGATTACAGGCACGGCGTGCCGCCTGAGGCGCGCACCCTGGTGGTGGTGCCGTCGCTGATCGGCTCACGCGACGACGTCGAGGAAAACATCCGCAACATCGAGGTGCATCATCTCGCCAACACGGCGGATGAAATCTATTTCGCGCTGCTTTCGGACTGGCCCGACAGCAAGACCGAAATCGATGCGGCCGATACCGAAATCCTCGAATTCGCCCGCGCCGAGATCGCTCGTCTCAACGCCCGCTATCCCTCAGAAGGCGCGCCACGTTTCTACATCCTGCACCGGCGGCGCCTCTTCAATGCGGCGCAGGGTTCCTGGATGGGCTGGGAGCGCAAGCGCGGCAAGCTGCATGAACTCGACCTTCTGCTGCGCGGCGACAGCGACACCACATTCCTGCCGCTCGACGTGCCGCTGCCCGAGAACGTCGTCCATGTGATGACGCTCGATGCCGACACGCGCACCACCCGCGACGCGGTCGCGACCCTGGTCGGCAAGCTCTGCCATCCGCTCAACCGTCCGCATTTCGATGCTACCAAGCGTGTTGTCACGGCGGGCTATGCCATCCTGCAGCCGCGCATCACCGCGTCGCTGACCAGTGGCGACGATGCGTCGTTTTTCCAGCGGGTGTTCTCGGCCAATCGCGGCCTCGACCCTTATGTCTTTGCCGTCTCCGATCTCTATCAGGATGTCTTCGGCGACGGGTCCTTCACCGGCAAGGGCCTTTATCACGTCGATGCTTTCGAGGCCGCACTGCAGGGCCGCATCGAGGAAAACACCATCCTAAGCCACGATCTGCTGGAAGGCGCGCTGGCGCGCTCGGCGCTGGTCACCGACGTCGAACTGGTCGAGGACTATCCGATCCGTTATTCAGTCGACGCATCGCGCCACC
Source organism: Mesorhizobium sp. P2_C7 (assembly GCF_056404515.1). Taxonomy (NCBI): domain Bacteria; kingdom Pseudomonadati; phylum Pseudomonadota; class Alphaproteobacteria; order Hyphomicrobiales; family Phyllobacteriaceae; genus Mesorhizobium; species Mesorhizobium sp. P2_C7. The sequence continues at coordinate 33,528 of NZ_JBFUDW010000022.1, forward strand.
ATCGCTGGGCACGCGGCGACTGGCAGCTTCTCGGCTTCATGCTCGATCCGCGCTCCGGCGTGCCGGCTCTGTCGCGCTGGAAGATGGTCGACAATCTGCGCCGCTCGCTGACGCCGATCTTCTGGGTCATGGCCGCGATCGCCGGCTGGACGCTGCTGCCCTTCACGCAGGCCGCCCAATGGCAGGCCCTGCTGATCCTCAGCCTGTTCATGGCGCCGACGTTCGACATCGTCAACGCCATCCTGCCCAAGAGCGGCGACCAGACGCCGCGCGGCCATTTCTCGGCCCTGGCGCGCGACGTCGCCTTCGGTACCGCCATGGTGGCGCTGAAAATCGTGCTGATGGCGCACAACGCCTGGATGATGGGCGACGCCATAATCCGCACGATTTACCGGCTCTTCGTCAGCCGCCAGAACCTGCTGGAATGGCGCACCGCCTCGCAGGCGCACAAGGCCGGCGACAACGATGTCGGCTCCTATTACGGCATGATGTATGGCGCCGTGATTATCGGCTTCGTCGGCCTTGCCATCCCGGTGCTGGCCGATTCCACCGGCGCCTTCGTTGCTTTCTTCTTCGCCCTGTTCTGGATCGCTTCGCCGGCCATCGCCAGCTGGATCAGCCGCTCGGCCGAAACCGAGGATCGCTTGCGCATATCGCAAGCCGATATCCACGCACTGCGTACGGTGGCGCGGCGCACCTGGCATTATTTCGAAAGCTTCGTGACGGCCGAGCACCACAATCTGCCGCCGGACAATTTCCAGGAAAGCCCGGCGCCGGTGGTGGCGCCGCGCACCTCGCCGACCAATATCGGCGTCTACCTGCTGTCGGTCGTCTCTGCCCGCGATTTCGGCTGGATCAGCCTGTCCGACGCCATCACCCGCATCGACGCCACCATGACGACGATCGAGGGCATGCCGCGCGACCGTGGCCATCTCTTCAACTGGTATGACACGACGACGCTGAAGCCGCTCTACCCGCTCTACATCTCGGCGGTCGACAGCGGCAATCTTGCCGGTCATCTGGTGGCGGTGGCCGCGGCATGCGCCGAATGGGCGGAAGCGCCCTCCGTCCATCTCCAAGGCGATTTCGAAGGCATTCTCGACACTGTGACCATCCTCAGCGAGAGCCTCGACGAACTGCCCGACGACCGCCGCCAACTGCGGCCTTTGCGCCAGCGCCTCGTCGACCGTCTCGACGGCATGCGGCGCGCGGTCGACACCATCAAGGCGCAGCCGGAAATGGCGTCGATCCGCACCATCAATCTGGCCGTGCTGGCCGGCGAGATCCGCAAGCTCGCCACCGCCATCCACACCGAGGCGGCGTCGGCCCAGAGCGACGTCATCGTCGACTGGGCGGCCAGGCTCGAGGCCACCTGCGAGGCGCATGTCCATGACGCGCACAGCGACGACAATGCCGTCGAGGCGCTGCGCGCCAAGCTGCTCACCTTGCGCGAGCGCACGCGGCGCTTCGCCTTCGAGATGGATTTTTCCTTCCTGATGCGGCCCGAACGCAAGCTGCTGTCGATCGGCTACCGTGTCGAGGAGCACCAGCTCGATGAAAGCTGCTACGACCTTATGGCTTCCGAGGCGCGGCTGACCAGCCTGTTCGCCATCGCCAAGGGCGACCTGCCGACCGAGCACTGGTTCCGGCTTGGCCGGCCGATCGTCGAGATCGGTTTCAAGGGCGCGCTGATGTCCTGGTCCGGCTCGATGTTCGAATACCTGATGCCGCCGCTGGTGATGAAGGAGCCGCAAGGCAGCATTCTCAACCAGACCAGCAAGCTGATCATCAAGCGCCAGATCCAGTATGGCCGCCAGAAGAACGTGCCGTGGGGCATTTCGGAAGCGGCCTACAACGCCCGCGACCGCGAACTGACTTACCAGTACACCAATTTCGGCGTGCCCGGGCTCGGCCTTAAGCGCGGCCTTGGCCAGAACACGGTGATCGCGCCTTACGCCACCGTGCTCGCGGCACAGTTCAACCCGCGCGAAGCCGTGCAGAATCTCGCCCGGCTGCGGGAGATCGGCGCGCTTGGCCGCCACGGTTACTACGACGCTGTCGACTTCACGCCGCAGCGCGTGCCGGAAGGCACCGATCATGTCGTCGTGCAGAACTACATGGCCCACCATTCGGGCATGTCGATCGTGGCCGTCGCCGACGCCATCTTTGAAGGCCGCATGCGCGACCGCTTCCACAGTGACCCGGTCATCGAATCGGCTGAACTGCTGCTGCAGGAGAGGGCGCCGCGCGACATCCCGACCGCGACCGTCAGGACCGAGGCCGACGAGCGCTCCAAGGACGAGACGGAAGTCGAGAGCCCCGACACCCGCATCGTGCTCGATCCGTTGCGGTCGCTGCGGTCGACCAGTGTGATGTCGAACGGCCGCTATTCGGTGATGGTCACCGCGACCGGCTCGGGCTACAGCCGCTGGGGCGATCTCTCCATCACCCGCTGGCAGCCGGATCCAACCGAGGACCGGCTCGGCTCCTACATCTTCCTGCGGGACGCAGGCACCGGCGATTGGTGGTCGGCTACGGCCGAGCCGAAGCGTGCGGCCGAGGAAAAGGCGCAGACCTTGTTCTCCGACGACAAGGCAAGCTTCGTCAAATCGGTGGGCACGTTGCGCTCCGAAGTCGAATGTATCGTCATCTCGGAAGGCAATGGCGAGGGCCGTCGGGTCACGCTCTACAATGACGGGCCGTCCGACCGTCACATTGAAGTCACCTCCTTTGCCGAACTGGTGCTCGGCCTGGAGGCGTCGGACAACGCGCATCCGGCTTTCTCGAAGATGTTCGTGGAAACCGAAATCGCATCGAACAACGCGCAGATCTTTGCGACGCGGCGCAAGCGGGAGACCAGCGAGCCCGATATCGCCATGGTGCATTTCGTCACCGATCCGTCCGGATCGGCGCGCGATGCCGAAGCCGAGACAGACCGGCGCGCCTTCATCGGCCGCGGCCGCACCATCGTCGACGCGGCCGCCTTCGATCCCGGCGCCAGGCTTGGCGGCCATTCGGGCTTCACGCTCGATCCGGTCGCAGCGCTGCGCCGCCAGGTGCGTGTGCCTGCCAACAAGAAGATATCGCTGACCTTCTGGACCGTGGTCGGCGCCAGCCGCGCCGAACTGGAAGAGGCCCTTGCCCGACTTGACCATCCGGAGAGTTTTGCCCGCCAGGCCATGCTCGCCTGGACGCGAAGCCAGGTGCAGACCCGCCATATGGGCCTCAGTCTGACCGATGCCGCCAATGTGCAGAAACTGGCACGCTATCTGATCTATCCGGATCCGTTCCTGCGTCTTCCGGCCGAATCCATCGCCACGGGGTTGGGCAAGCAGTCGAGCCTGTGGCCGACCAGCATTTCGGGTGATTTCCCGATCTTCCTGGTCAGGATCGGCGACGTCGCCGATCTCGAAATCGTCGCCCAGGCGCTGCGTTTCCAGGAATACATGCGCACCCGCGGCATGATGATCGACTTCGTCGTCGTCAACGAGCAGGCCTCCTCCTATGTCCAGGACCTGCAGCGGGCCGTCGAGACGCTGTGCGAAAACAGCCGACTGCGCGGCAAGGAACTCGGGCCTCGCCAGCACATTTTCGCGGTGCGCCGCGACCTGATGGACGAGATCACCTACAAGACGCTGCTCGCTGTCGCCCGCGTCGTCCTGCACACGCGCAACGGCACCATCTTCGACCAGATCGAGCGGGCCGAGGCGGCCGCCCTGCAGGCGCGCGACGCCCTGCAGCCGGCAGCATTGGCGGTCGCGCGCGAATTGCCGTCGCCGGTGCCAGTAATGCATGCCTCGCAGGCCGTGGCGGATGTCAGCGCCGATGGAAGCGGCCTCAGCCAATGGAATGGCTTCGGTGGTTTCGATGGCGACGGGCGGCACTATGTCGTGCGTCTGGCTGGCCGGCGCACCACGCCGCAGCCATGGATCAACGTCGTCTCCAACGCGTCGTTCGGCTTCCACACCTCTGCCGAGGGTGCCGCCTTCACCTGGAGCCGCAACAGCCGTGACTACCAGCTGACGCCGTGGTCGAATGATCCGGTCTCGAACCGGCCGGGCGAAGGCGTCTACATCTACGATCAGGCCAGCGGCAAGGCGTTCTCGCCGCTCGCCGCCGTGGTACGCGACCCCTCGATGACCTACGAGGCCTGGCACGGCCAGGGCTTCTCGACCTTCCGTTCGAGGCGCGGGCCGTTGTCGATGGACCTCACCCATGTCGTCGACCCGATCGACCCGGTGAAGATCTCGCGGCTGCGCATCCAGAATTCCGGCTCGGTGCCGGCGCGGCTTCGTGTCTACGCCTATGCCGAATGGGTGCTCGGCGGGCATCGGTCGCGCACGGCGGCAACAATCGTCCCGTCTCGCGACGCCGCCACCGGTGCGTTGCTGGCGCAAAATCCCTACGGGCTCGATTTCAGCGAGCGGGTGGCTTTCCTTGCCGCCGACGGTGGCGTCCATTCGGTGACGACCGACCGTTCGGAGTTCCTCGGCCGGCATGGCTCCAGCGAACTCCCACAGGCTGTGCTGAGCGGCGCGGCGTTGTCGGGCCGTGTCGAGGCCGGAGACGATCCTTGCGCGGCGATTGCCCGCGACATTGAGATCCCGGCCGGCGGCGACGTGACGCTGCTCTGGCTGCTCGGCGATGCCGAGACCGTCGAGGAGGCCAGCGCCCTGGTGCAGGAGCATCGGGTCAAGGACTTCGACCGGAGGCTGGCCGACAATGAGCGCGAATGGCGCGGCTTCCTCGACACCATCCAGGTCGAGACGCCGGACAAGGCGCTCGACGCCATGGTCAACCACTGGCTGCCCTACCAGAGCCTCGCCTGCCGCATCCGCGCCCGCTCCGCCTTCTACCAGGCAAGCGGTGCGTTCGGTTTCCGCGACCAGTTGCAGGATACGCTGGCATTGCTGGCGCATGATCCGCAACTGGCACGCGACCAGATCCTCAATGCGGCGCGGCGGCAGTTCCCGGAAGGCGACGTGCAGCATTGGTGGCTGCCGCGCACCGGGGCCGGCGTGCGCACCACGATCTCCGACGACGTGGTCTGGCTGGCCCACGCCACGGCGCGCTATTTGCTGGTCACCGGCGATGCCACCATCCTGAAGCAGCAACTGCCGTTCATCGATGGACAGGCGCTGGGCGAGGGCGAGCACGATGCCTTCTTCACCCCGGAAATCTTGAAGAAGACGGCGTCGCTCTACGACCATTGCGCCCGGGCGCTCGATCTTGCCATCAAGCGCAGCAGTCCCGCCGGGCTGCCGCTGATCCTCGGCGGCGACTGGAACGACGGCATGAACCGCGTCGGCGAACACGGCAAGGGCGAGAGCGTATGGCTTGGCTGGTTTCTGCTGAAGACGCTGGGCGACTTCGCCGCAATTGCCAAGACCGAAGGCGATGCCAAGCACGCGCAAGCCTGGGCAAAGCATGCCGATGCGCTGAAGCGGGCGCTTGAAAGCACGGCATGGGATGGCGAATGGTACCGGCGCGGCAGCTTCGACGACGGCACGCCGCTCGGGTCTCGGTCCTCGCAGGAGTGCAAGATCGACTCGATCGCCCAGTCCTGGAGCGTGCTTTCGGGAGAGGGCGATCCGGCCCGGTCGACGACGGCGATGGAGCAGGCGACCAAACTGCTCGTCGACGAGAAGCTCAAGATCGTCAAGCTGTTCACGCCGCCGTTCTCGAAGACGGACAAGGAACCGGGTTACATCAAGAGCTATCCGCCCGGTGTCCGCGAAAATGGCGGCCAGTACACCCACGCCGCCACGTGGTTCGTCATCGCGCTCGCCGAAATGGGGCGGACCGACGAGGCCTATCGCTGTTTCTCGATGCTGAACCCGGTCAACCATGCGACCGACGAGGCCTCGGCCGAGCACTATCGCGTCGAGCCCTATGTCGTGGCGGCCGACATCTACGCCGAGGACGACAAGGGTGGCCGTGGCGGCTGGACCTGGTACACCGGCTCGGCCGGCTGGCTCTACAGGGCTGCGGTCGAAGGGATCCTCGGCATCGAACGGCGCGGCAAGCGTGTTCAGTTCAAGCCAAAGCTCCCCCGCCATTGGGACGGTTACTCGGCAACCCTCAAGATGCTGGGGGCGGAACTCAAGGTTCGCGTCGTCCGCGACAACAAGGCCAAGGCGGTTTCGCTGGAACTGAATGGGGCCAAGACCAAGGTTTCGGCAGTCGAACTGAAGGATGGCGAAGTTACCGACGTCGTCATCAGGATCCCGGCCTGAGGCATTTTGCCCAGAAAGCGTGCTCTCGGGCTCAAGAGCCCGGGGGCGGTTTTCGGGACCACAACAGGGCTAAAGGCGCCAATGCCACCCTGCGTTGCTATCGCCTTGGGTGAAGGGCATGCCGATGAAAAGAACATAAAATCAAAGGCTTGACGCCAAGTGCATACGCCGCCCAGGCTGGCTGGGCTTGGCATCTCGTCGCCTTTGGCGGGCGCGAGGCCGCATTTGTTTGGCGCTATACTGTGTAGAAGGCGATTTCGGCATTGGTCATCCGCCAGACATCGTTGTTGATTAAATTTGTGGCAGCACGTGCCAGCTGCCATGATTTCGCCGCATGCCTGACATTTTACCTGTCTTCTCAAACCGTTAGGTGATCACGGCAGATTTCGGAACGTCGCCATCTTTTGTTCGCGAATTGGGAACTGAAGAGGTACACGGCCATTGTTTTGCGACGTATCAACCGATACGAGTCAAATGATGCAGTGCACAATAAACAGCATGGCGGAGTAACTGGGGTGACCCTTCTGCAAATCTACTGGCGAGCGCTCGGTTATCTGGCCGCAGACAGGAAACGCGTCGCGTTGATCTGTTCGGCCAACGTCGCTCTCGCGATCATCGCCATTCTCGAGCCGATCATGTTCGGACGAGTGATCGATGCGATTTCCGAACGTGGTTCGGTGTTTGCCACGCTTGCCCTGTGGGCGGGCCTGGGCGCGTTCAACATCGTGGCCTTCGTCCTGGTGGCGCGCGGTGCCGATCGCTTTGCCCACCAGCGGCGCAGCGAGGTGCTTTGCCAGTCGTTCGAGCGCGTGATCACCATGCCGCTTGCCTGGCATCACCAGCGCGGCACCTCCAATGCCCTGCACACCCTTTTGCGCGCGGTCGAGACCCTGTTCAGCCTGTGGCTTGAATTCATGCGCCAGCACCTGTCGACGGCGGTCGCGCTGTTCCTGCTGATCCCGACCGCGATCAGCATGGACCTGCGCATGTCGATGGTGCTGTTGGCGCTCGGCGTGCTCTATGTCGGCATCGGCCGGCTGGTGATGAAGCGGACCAAGGAAGGTCAGGCCGCGGTTGAGCGCCATTACCACAAGGTTTTCGCGCATGTGACCGATTCGGTCTCCAACGTCGCCGTCCTGCAGAGCTACAACCGCCTCGGCCACGAGGCGGACACGCTGCGCCGCTACGTCAAGAACCTGCTCGACGCGCAGAACCCGGTGCTCGACTGGTGGGCGATGGCCAATGCGCTGCACCGTCTCTCGTCGACGATTTCGATGATGGTGGTACTGCTGATCGGCGCCTATCTGGTCACCCATGGCCAGCTGCGCATCGGCGACGTCATCGCCTTCACCGGCTTTGCCACGCTGCTGATCGCCAGGCTCGACCAGATGTCGGCTTTCGCCAACCAGATTTCGGAGGCCCGTGCCAAGCTCGAGGATTTCTACCACCTCGAGGATTCCGCGGCCGACGCCGCCGAGCCGGATGGGTTGCGCGATCTCACCAATGTCACCGGCCATGTCCGCTTCGAGAATGTCGGCTTCGAATTCGCCAATTCGGGCCAGGGCATCGACGACGTGTCGTTCGAGGTCCAGGCCGGTCAGACGGTCGCCATCGTCGGCCCGACAGGGGCCGGCAAGACCACGCTCATCAATCTGCTGCAGCGTGTCTTCTCGCCGTCCCATGGCCGTATCCTGGTCGACGGCATCGACACCCGCAGCGTGACCCGGAAGTCGCTGCGTCATTCGATCGCCACCGTGTTCCAGGATGCGGGCCTGCTCAACCGCTCGATCGAGGACAACATCCGCGTCGGCCGGGCTGACGCGACCAATGACGAGGTCCATGCCGCCGCCACCGCGGCTGCCGCGCAGGACTTCATCCTGTCCAAGAGCAATGGCTATGACACGCTGGTTGGCGAACGTGGCGGCCAGCTGTCGGGTGGCGAGCGCCAGCGCATCGCTATTGCCCGCGCCGTGCTGAAGGATGCCCCTATCCTGGTGCTCGACGAGGCGACCAGCGCCCTCGACGTCGAGACCGAGGACCGCGTCAAGGAAGCGATCGACGAATTGCGGCGCGACCGCACCACCTTCATCATCGCCCACCGCCTGACCACCGTTCGCGACGCCGATCTGGTCGTGTTCATGGACAAGGGCAGGGTGGTCGAGATGGGCGGCTTCGCCGAACTGTCGATGCGCAATGGCCGCTTTGCCAGCCTGCTGCGCGCCGGCGGCCTGCTCAACGACGAGGAGGTTCGCCGCCTCAGCCGCACCGTGCAGCAACAGCAGGAAGCCGCCGCCTGAGCAGGTGGCGCTTCTTCCTTCTCCCCTCGTGGGGTCCGAAGGACAGGGCGAGACCCGTGCCTCGCCCCAGGGCGTTGGTCGAGCAAGCTCGGTCGGATGTGGGGTGCTCCAGCCTGGCGATACCCTTGCCATCACCCCCGGCCCTTCATTCATTCCGGCACCCTCATCCCCGGCGCTGTCGCGCCGATCCAAGCCTGCGACACCACCGCTCGATTGCCCCAAACGCACGAGCGGTCTATGTAGAGCCGCATGAGCGACACGACTTCACGCCTGACCGGCTGGATGGATCTTGCCAACCCGACGCGCTTTGTCGGGCTGGCAGACAGGGTCGTGCCATGGCTGGCGTCCATCGCCGCACTGGTCCTTGCCGTCGGGCTCTATATGAGTTTCGCCGCGCCTGAGGATTTCCAGCAAGGCATTACCGTTCGCATCATGTACATCCACGTGCCTTTCGCCTGGCTCGCCATGATGTGCTACACGCTGATGGCGTTCTCCGCACTTGGCACTCTGGTCTGGCGGCATCCGCTGGCCGATGTGGCGCTGAAATCAGCGGCCCCCATAGGCGCGGTCTTTACGGCGCTGGCGCTGATCACCGGCTCGATCTGGGGCAAGCCGATGTGGGGCACCTGGTGGGTCTGGGATGCGCGGTTGACCTCGGTCTTCGTGCTGTTCCTGATGTATCTCGGCATCATCGCGCTGACCCGCGCGCTCGACGATGCCGGACGCGCCGCCTGGGCCGCCGCAATCATCACCCTGGTCGGCTTCATCAATATCCCGATCATCAAATTCTCGGTCGACTGGTGGAACACGCTGCACCAGCCGGCTTCGGTGTTCAGGCTCGGCGGGCCGACCATCGACCCCAGCCTGCTGTGGCCGCTGCTGGTGATGGCCGTCGGCTTCACGGTGCTGTTCTTCGCGCTGCACCTGATGGCGATGCGCACGGAAATTCGTCGCCGCCGGGTTATTGCCATGCGGCGTGTGGCGGCACGACAGGCTAGCTGACGACCGGCGAGTTCTCAAAAATCTTGCTGCGCGCGGCAGCACTCGCTGGCGTGGGGTTAGCCCATCCGTCCGCGCGCTGCCACCGGCAGTGTCTCCAGCACCTTGTCGCCGTCGATCAGGTTGACCTCGTTGAACAGGTTGGTGACCACGCAGCAATGGTCGGGCACGACGCGGACGCGTTCGCCGATGCGCAGCTTGGCATGGTCTGAAAGCGTGACGGTGCCGTGCTCCTCGCTCAAGCCCGTCACCCGCGCTCCCGCAACGCCAAGCAGTTCGCCAAAATCGGCAAGCCCCAGCGTGTCGCTGGACAGCGCCTTGCTGCCGGCATCGAGGATAGCGCGCGTCGCTGTGGGATGGCTGACCACCGTCGACAGTACCGTCAGCGCGCAATCGTCGAGAGTGCCGACGCCTTTGGCGACCTGGTAGCGGTCGAGATAGATGTAGGTGCCGGGGCGATACTCGGTGACGACCGATGCCTCGTTGGAGCGCCACATATCCGGCGTGCCGCCGCTGGAGATGCGGTCACAGGCGAGGCCCGAAGCGGCCAAGGCCTGCCTGACGTCGGCAAGCCACGCTTCGGCCTCCGCCGCGCGGCCGGCGGCCGGGTAGGTCATCAGCCCGCCGAAAGCGAGGCCACCGGCCTTGTCGATCTGTCTGGCCAGCGCAACGGCTTCATCCGCCGTCTGCACGCCACAGCGGCCCATGCCGGTGTCGAACTCGACCAGCACCGGCAGAGGATGGCCGGCATCGGTGAAGGTGGCCGCCAGCCCCTCGAGCGTCTCGACGCTGTCAGCCGTCACCGACAGCGTGACCCGGCCATGCAGCGCCAGAAGCCGTTCCAGCTTGGCCCGCCCGAGGATGTTGTAAGGGAGAAAAATATCGGTCAGGCCAGCGTCGGCCATCACCTCGGCCTCGCCGATCTTCTGGCAGGTGATGCCGACGGCGCCGGCCGCGACCTGCTTCTTCGCCCAATAGGGCAATTTGTGCGTCTTGATATGCGGCCGCAGCTTCAGCCCGTTCTTGTCGGCATGGGCCTGGGCGCGGGCAATGTTGGCTTCGGCGCGTGCGGCGTCGATCAGGATCGATGGCGTATCGAGGTCGTGGATGGTCGGCATCGTCTGTCATCCCATGGAAATCCGCAGGGTTTATGACCCCGAAAGCGCATGATGTCACGCGGCCAGCGCAGCTGATCTGTGGTCCATACGCTTACGCCGCAAGGACGGGCAGGGCGGCAAGATGGATCGACACCGGATCGGCGTTCCGCTATGCGATTTGTCGGAAAAATCGACACGAAGGACCATGATCATGAAACGCTCCGCCATCAACGACATCATCCGCGACGCCGACGCTTTCATCCGCTCGTTCGGCTACATCATGCCGCCCTTCGCCTATTGGTCGCCGCAGGAGGCAAAGGCGCGCCAGGTCGATTCCTCGGCCGTTTTCACCTCACGGCTTGGCTGGGACATCACCGACTATGGCCAGGAGAAGTTCGATGAACTCGGCCTGTTCCTGTTCACGGTTCGCAACGGCCGCTACGAAGACATGAAGAAGGGCATGGGCATGCTCTATGCCGAGAAGATCATGATCTCGCGCAAGGACCAGCTGTCGCCGATGCACCGCCACAACATCAAGGCCGAGGACATCATCAACCGCGGCGGTGGCAAGCTGGTGCTGGAACTGTTCATGCACGATCGCGACGGGGGTATCGATCCCAAGGCCGAGGTGTCGGTGCCTGTCGATGGAACCATCCACAGGCTGCCGGCGGGCGGGCTCCTGAAGCTCGACCCGGGCCAGAGCGTCACGCTGCTGCCCGGCGTCTGGCACGCCTTCTGGGCCGAGGGCAAGGATGTGCTGATCGGCGAGGTGTCGACCGTCAATGACGATCTCACCGACAATGTGTTCCGCGAGCAGATCGGCCGTTTCTCCAACATCGACGAGGACGTCGCCCCGGTGCACCTGCTGGTGTCCGATTATGAGAAGTGGCTGGGGTAGCTTCGGGGCTCAGTGGCAGCAGCTGGGCGCTGACTGCACGCTCGTCCTGCACAGGCAGGACGACCTGACCGGCACGTCTGCCTTGGCCAACGCCGTGGCAAGGCTTGCCTGCAGCCCCGGCAGTTCTTCGGTCTCGTCGCGCCGCTTCAGGCATTCCACCAGGCCGTGCAGTGCCCAGACATTGTTCGGGTGCTGGGCGCAGCGCTGCACCTTGCCGCTCAGGCCCAGATCGTCGCGATAAACCTGTTCGGCTTCCTCGGCGTGGCCCTGGTCGAGAAGCAGCGCCGCCAGCGCATGGCGCGGCGGGTGCATCCACGCCCACGGCTCGGTGTAGGACAGATTGTCGTCAAGCTCGACCGCTTGCCGCAGATGGCCATACGCCACTTCATGCCGGCCCTGGTGATAGGCAAGCTCGCCGTCGAGGAGAGCCGCGCCGACAGCCAGCGAAGCGCGGGTCGGGTTGCTGAGGAAGCGCCGTTCCATAGGAATGCCTTCCAGATGCCGGTAGAATTTCTCGCGCTCGCGCTCGGCTTCGGCAAAGTTCCTCAGCGTCGCGTGCGCCACACCCTTGGCGTAGTGCTGCATGGCCGCCGTCAGCACATAGACGCCGGGCTCCCGGGTCACCGGTTCGTCGATGATTTCCTGCCAGCGGCCGAAGCGCACCTCAACATGCGATTTCATGGCGTGGTAGCCTTCCACCGTCTGCGTGAGTTTTGGCCGGTCGGGAAGGCTGACCACGTCGCGCGTCACCAGACTGCGCACTCTGTCGGCGGCCCACAGGGCCGGTCTGGACTGGCCGAGCAACATGCAGGTGAACATCATCAGATGCAGGTCGTGGCAGCAGCCGAGCAGGTAGTAGGTCGGCTCGTCCGCATAGGCGAGATAGAGGTCGTTGGCGCGAACCGCCTTCTCGCTGGCGAGCTTGGCCTTCTCGTACGCGCCGCACAGCACATAGATGTGACCCGGCATGTGGTTCATGTGCCCGGCATCGGGGCACATTTCGCCGAGCAGGTCCGCCGATCGCATGCCGCGTTCCGGCATGGTCGACATTTCCAGGAGATGGATGTGCAGATGGACGATCGCCGGATGCTGTGGAATGCCGGCCTCGTCGGCAAGCCGGATCGACCGCTCGCAAACCGCGAGCGCCTCGATCACGTCGGAGTTCGGCGCAGGCGCACCGGTCTTGAGGTTCCACAACCGCCGCACCGTGCGCATCATAAGCGCCTCGACCAGCAGCGCCATCACGTCATGGTCGTCAGGAAAGCTTTGATACACCAGCCGCATCGCGGCGGCGTAGGCGTCATCCCACTGCTCGAATTCCGGCGGCGTCACCCGATGCGGTTTTTGGAAGCGGCGGGCCAGCGCCTCGATCAATCGCCTTTCGACCTCGCTGGCGGAAGCCGCATTGGCGTGCGCGAGTTGAACATGCTCGAAGCAGCGCTTCGTCGCGCTTTCGGCCTCAGCCTCGCCATGCTCCCTCCAGGTCAGATTGTAGAAAGGCCCGGCGGCATAGGCGATGCCCCAATGCACCATCGGGCAATCGGGGTCCGTTGCGAGTGCCTTCTCAAAACACTTGATGCCTTCCTCATGGTTGAAGCCGTAGCACCAGTTCAGGCCGATATCGAACCAGCGCCGGGTTTCCGCCGAGTGGGTGGAGATGGGGCGGCGGTAGCTGCCGAGGTTGAAGCGATCCATTGAGCCCCCGAGTTCTCCGAGCGCTTTGGTTAGAGCGCGCTTACAGAGCGCCCCGGCGGAGGGCTGGACACCGCGTCAGCGCTTCCAGAAATCGCGGTGTGGTGCGATCAACTCGTCCGCGATCTCGGGGAAGGGGCCGAAGACCTCGATCTTCTTCTGGCCGGAGTCGAGTACGGTGCGCGATGAGAGGCTCATCGTTGGGTTGTCCGCATGATTCCCCGTAAGCGCCAGGAGCTTGCTCTCCTCGAAGCCGTAGACCAGCCGGCCGATATTTGCCCAGTAGAGCGTTCCGGTGCACATCGCGCAGGGCTCACCGGTCGAGACCAGCGTGCATTGCCATAGGAACTCCGGCTCGTAGGTCGCCGCGGCGCGCCGGGCAAGCTCGGTCTCGGCATGGCGCACCGTGTCGAGATTGCCCTGCCGCATCAGCACGTGATCGTCCGGCCCGACCAGCACGCAACCGAACGGATGATGCCCATGCGCCGCCGCCTCGCGCGCGACCGCGTCTGCGGATCGGAGGTGGGCGAGCATCTGATCTCGGGTCATGGCAAAATCCCCATCACGCCGACATCCGATGAGCGGCTCTTCGCGCCGAGATTGCGGCCAAAGCGACGCGATTGGCAAGAGCTAACCCCGCTTGAGGGTCCACCTACTCCAAGGTCGGTGGCGCGGAGGCGAGCGCCGATCGGCTCGGGCCTGGACAACGAGCTGATTAACTTGGCAAATTGCTTGCCTGTGCTGGCAGTCTCAAGTGAACCCGTCTCTGGTCTCGGTTCCCTGAAGTACAGGGAAAAACAGGGATTTTGGTGAAGGCATAGGCTTCCTTGGTGGTCAAGAGCGCCTCGCAGGCGATCGGATAACGGCTGGCGAAGTCGGTAATCGTCAGCGGATTATGAAAGTAACGACCGACCTTCGAGCCATTGAGGAAGGGCCTACCGGCCCTTCCTCAACCTTCGCCCGTCACTTTAATTATGACCCCGCAGGGCGACAGGCGCAGTCCTGCGTGCTATCTTTGGCTTTTGATACGAGGGGTGCGTGTTTTGTCCGCTTCTTCTCAAAAAGCCGCGGGGCGACGTTTCCAGCTCGTCCTGATAAAGCCATCGCACTACGACGATGACGGATACGTTATTCGCTGGTGGCGAGCGATGATCCCGTCGAATTCGCTCGCCGCTGTCTATGGCATCGCTACCGATTGTGCGGATCGCGAAATCCTCGGTTCAGACGTAGCCATCGACATCATGGCGATCGACGAGACCAACACGCGGGTCGATATTCCGGCGCTGCTGGCGAAGCTCCGGCAGCACGACAATTTCGGAATGATCGCTCTGATTGGCGTCCAGTCCAATCAGTATCCCCGCGCGCTCGATATTGCTCGACCCTTCCGCGACGCGAAAGTGGCCGTCGCGATGGGCGGCTTCCATGTCTCGGGATGTCTGGCCATGCTGGACGGGAGCGCGGTCGAACTCGACGCTTGTCGCGAAATGGGCATTTCCATGTTTGCAGGCGAGGCCGAAGGTCGATTCGAAGCGGTACTGCGCGACGCTGCATCTGGCCAGCTCGCGCCGCTATACGATTTCCTGAAGGACATGCCCGGCATTGAGGGCTCGCCGGTACCGTTCCTTCCTAAACAGTACGTCGAACACACTATGGGCCTCAGCACGAGTTTCGATGCGGGTCGCGGCTGCCCCTATCAATGCTCGTTCTGCACCATCATCAATGTGCAAGGTCGAAAATCACGCTTCCGCTCCGCAGATGACGTGGAGAAGCTGGTGCGGATGAACTGGACGCACGGGGTCCACAAGTTCTTCATCACTGACGACAATTTCGCGCGCAATAGGGAATGGGAAGCGATTTTCGACCGCCTTATCTCGTTGCGTGAGAAGGATGGCATCCCTCTCGGCCTCATGATCCAGGTGGACACGCTGTGCCACAAGATCGAGAACTTCGTGGAGAAGGCGAAACGAGCTGGTGTTACGCGCGTCTTCATTGGCTTGGAGAACGTCAATCCGGACAATCTCGCTGCGGCCAAAAAGCGGCAGAACAAGATTACCGAATACCGTAAGATGCTACTCGCCTGGAAGGCACAGGGCATCATGACTTTGGCGGGCTATATTCTCGGCTTTCCGTCGGACACGCCCGAGACGATCAGACGCGATATCGCAATCATACAGGAAGAGCTCCCTCTCGACATAATAGAGTTTTTTAACCTGACGCCGCTGCCGGGGTCGGAGGACCACCAGGGCCTTTGGAGGAAGCGGGTCGAGATGGACTCCGATCTCAACGTCTACGACCTTGAGCATGTCTGCACAGCACATCCGAGAATGACCAGCCAGGAATGGAAGAGCATCTACCAGGAAGCATGGTCGCTCTACTACACGCCCAAGCATATGCGTACGCTGTTGCGCCGTGCGGTCGCGTCTGGCGTTCCACTCGGCAGTCTGGTCAAGCTCCTCGTGACGTTCTCAACCGTAGTCCCTCTTGAGAAGGTGCATCCGTTGCAGACTGGTCTTCTGCGCCTCAAGCGGCCGTCGGAGCGGCGCCCCGGCATGCCCCGCGAAAACCCTTGGTACTTCTGGCCTCGATTCGTATGGGAAACTCTTCGGAAACACGCCGTCCTCGCCAACACAATTGTGCGTCTTATGGTAGCGGCACGTGCGATCTCGCGAAATTCTGCATCAAAGGATTACATGGATCAGGCGCTCATGCCGGTCGGTGATGACGGCGACGAGACACTCGATCTTTTCACAAAGACCGCTGGCGGCGACGCGGCGGTAACGCACATCAAGAAGGTCGCGGGATTGACGAGGGGCATTAAAGCCGCCTGACAGCGAGGCTTGGAGAAGCCCGCTTTGCCGAAGTCGAGGGCATCGCGATCGTCGGCGAGTTCGCCGAGATCGAGACCGGCAAGGGCGCGGATGCGCTCGATCGGCCACAACTCGCCGCAGCGCGCCAACAGTCTGTCCAGAAGCGTCTCAATGACCACCTGGACCGCGCAATGTCGCCGATCACCGCTCTGGATCTCATGGAGTCCCATTGCGATCTGGGCAGCGTGCGCTATTTCAGTAGCGGTAGTAGTGCCTACGATGGTAATACCTGTGGTGGTAGTAGTGCCTATAGTTATAGTAGTACCTGGGATGATAGTACCTGTGATGATAGTACCTGTGATGATAGTACCTGTAGTGATAGTACCTACGGTGGTAATAATTCCTATGGTAGTAGTGCCTGTGATAATACACCGGGCGGTAATAGCCACCGCCGTAATACGGGTCGGAATAATACCCGCCATCGTAGTAGCCGCCACCGTAGTAGCCGTTGTTGAACATGCTTCCGATCAGGGCTCCTGCGACAAGTCCTCCCGGAAAGAAGTCATTGTAGCCGTCATATCCACGCCCATAGTAGCGGTGGCCATAGTAGCCACCTCTGTATCGCCCATAATTGCCGCCTCCCCAATGATTGTTGCGCCATCTGGCGCCCCGAACTTGGAAAACGTGGGGCTGCGCGCTTTGCGCCTGAGGAACGAAAATTGGTGCGGCATCAACTGGAACAGCGCTCGTTAGCGCTAACGCTGATATCAAGGCGGCGGCCATGCCGGTCAGGAACTTCATGATCAAGTCCTCGCTGATTGGGCACTATTTCTGGCTATCCACCAAACGTCGTCGTTGCGAAATAGTTCCAGACTGATGAGCCGCGCCAGGCTGCTCGTCACAAGCTGCTGACAAGTCTAAACCTCGGACGGATTTCAGCAGGACGTCACATCAGCCCGCCAGCGCCAGCCCGACGGCGACACCAAGACCGAACACGATGCCCGCGGCGAACCTGCCGCCAAGGCTGATGGTGAGAGCCAGGCGTTGCTGCCAATTTGGACCGAGGTCGCAAAATTGCTACCGACAGAAGGCCCGCTTCGGCGGGCTTTTTGTTGTGGTGGTCGCAAACGAAAAACCCGCTGCCGAAGGGGGAATGGCAGCGGGTTTATTTGAGCTAACCTCGGGGGAGGAGTTAGCCTGGGTACCGGCATCGCATCTTGGGAGGAGTAGATGGCCGATAGCTGATAAAGTACCGGCTGCAGTACGTCGCCGCAATTGTGCGAAGGTCTTGCTGCCTAAACGAAGGTTTAGGTTTAGCCCCCACTTCGGTGGGGTTTCATGCCGCCATGTTGCTATCGCGATTCCCGCAACCATTACCAATCGTTACAAATCAATGGCTTAGGTTGCTAACGCTACACGGGCCTAGCAACATGATTTTTGGGGCGTTTGGCAGCTAAGTGTCTGAAATTGATTGGCTGGGGAACCTGGATTCGAACCAGGACTAACGGAGTCAGAGTCCGTGGGTCTACCGTTAACCTATTCCCCAGCAAGCGCGGTCATGAACCGTGCGGGCCGAGCGGCCAAGCCGCTTGAGCGCTGCCTTGTAGCCG
Source organism: Mesorhizobium sp. P2_C7 (assembly GCF_056404515.1). Taxonomy (NCBI): domain Bacteria; kingdom Pseudomonadati; phylum Pseudomonadota; class Alphaproteobacteria; order Hyphomicrobiales; family Phyllobacteriaceae; genus Mesorhizobium; species Mesorhizobium sp. P2_C7. The sequence goes on from NZ_JBFUDW010000022.1 coordinate 51,164, forward strand.
CCAGCGGAAAATAGTCAAGCCTGCTCGGCAGTTCAATCGCAACGTTTTGTCGGTCCGTTTTGTAAGTTGGTTCCACGCATTGCGTGGCCCGGGCGACGCCAAGTCCACCCGCGCCTCAGCTCTCGCTTCGGCTGAACTGCGACCGTTCGAAGAACAGCACGATACCAAGGCCCAGAATCAGCGGGATGACCAGGTAGAACAGCCGGAACACCAGCAGTGCCGCCAGCACGCCGACCGGATCCATGTCGGACAGCCCCGCCAGGAACACCACTTCGAACACGCCGAGCCCACCCGGCGCATGCGAGATCTGCGCGATCGAGAACGAGATCAGGAAAACGCCAAGGACGACAAAATAGCCGGGATTGTGGATCGATGGCAGGGCAAAGAAGATGATCGCAGCCGCCGCCAGCAGCTCGACCGGGCCGATCAGCAATTGCCGCGCGACGATCGGCAGCGCCGGATAGTGCAACTGGAAGCTGGCGATCTTCAGTGGGCGCAGATGCAGCCAGCTGCCGAATATGTAGGCGGCGACGAGCAGCAGCATCACGATCCCCGCCGCCTCCGACAGACCGTGATGGGCGATGCCGGAAAACCGGTCGAGAATCTCAGGCTCGAAGACCAATACGAGGCCGGAGGCTAGAATCGTCGACAGCACGAAGGTGATCCAGCAGATCGCCACCAGCACGCCGACATCCTGGCCGGTCAGGCCCCTGGTGCCATAGGCGCGGTAGCGGATGACGGCGCCGGAGAACACCGATCCGCCGATGTTGTGCGACAGCGCATAGGTGGTGAAGGAACAGAGCGTAACGAACAGCCACGACACTTTCTTGCCGATATGCAAGAGCGCGATGTGGTCGTAGCCGGCGAGCGAGGCATAGGCGACGACCGAACACAGCGCCGCGAGAATCCAGCGGCGAGCCGGAATCGCCGATATGCCGCCCCAGACATCGTCGAGCGAGATGCCGCGCAGTTCGTGCCAGAGCAGGAGCAGCGAGAAAATCACCGCCGCAATGCCGACGACCGGCCAGAAATAGCGTCTCCAGTTCATTGCCTGATTGCCATGCGTTGCGGGTCCGCTTCCTTTTCTGTCGAGAGGCCGGTTGCGCCGGATTCTTCCGCTCATTTCAGAGATGCCTCATTGAAGCCGGCTATTCAACCGCGAACGCTTTGCGTTGCGGCAGCCGGCAGGATTTGCCTGCGTCGAGGGCGGCCCAACGGGACGCCAGCCGGCATTGCGCCTACCAATCGAGGCTTACGGGTACATTGCGTGGCGCGGCCTCAAAGGCGGTTCACGCGCCGAGCCGGCAAAATTGAGCGCGCGGCTCTTGGTAATCGGGCGCGGCACTGTTAGTCTGGCGGCAACTTAAAACACGTCAAAGCGCCTGCTGCGTCCGTCATCGGTTCGCGCGGCGCCGGAAGGAACGAAAGTGGAAGACCGCGACACCRGCGCTGGCGCGCCGGAGGTGGGTGCGTCCAGCACTTCCCCAGGGCCAGCGGGCTCGTGGCGGCAAAGCCGCCCGACGGAGTCCCGCTCCGCCGACGGGCAGGCGGGCGACGCAACCCACAGCCAGAAGGGCAAGCCCAGGAAGCGACGCAAGCGAAGGCGCGGGCGCAAGGTTTTTGCGCGCGACGAGGCGCATCCCGTAGGGAATAGATCGCTTGTGCCCGGCAACGCCCCTTCGGCGGCGGAAGCGACAAAACTGCCCAATTCGGTGGTCTTGCCCGCCGTTGCGCCGGCACGGCATGAGCCGGGCGCCCACCGGTCGCCGCTGCAGGAGCTTCCGGTGTTTGCGGCTCTCGACCTCGGCACCAACAATTGCCGGTTGCTGGTTGCCGTGCCGACGCGGCATGGCCAGTTCCGGGTCATCGATGCTTTTTCGCGCATCGTCAGGCTGGGCGAGGGGCTCACGGCCAATGGCCGGCTCGGCCAGCCGGCGATGGACCGCGCGGTCGAGGCGCTGAAGATCTGCGGCGACAAATTGCGCAACCGCAAGATCAGAAAAGCCCGGCTGATCGCCACCGAAGCCTGCCGCTCGGCTGAAAACGGCGTCGAATTCCTCGATCGCGTCGAGCGCGAGGCCGGCCTGAAGCTCGAGATCATCGATCGCCAGACCGAAGCACGGCTGGCGGTTTCCGGCTGCGGTTCGCTGGTCGAGCGTGACACGCAAGGCGTCGTCCTGTTCGACATTGGCGGTGGTTCGTCCGAAATCGCGCTGATCGACCTCAGCGGCCGCCGTTCGCCGCGGCTCGCCCACCATATCGTGTCGTGGACGTCGCTGCCGGTCGGCGTCGTGTCACTGGCCGAGCGTTTCGGCGGCCGCACGGTGACGCGCGAGATCTTTGGCGCCATGGTCGACGACGTCGCCAACCGGTTGGCCAGCTTCGACGGCCGCGACCGCTTAAGCCATCTCAAGGCCAGCCCGAATTTCCATCTGCTCGGCACGTCGGGTACGGTGACGACGCTGGCCGGCGTCCACCTTGACCTCGAACGCTACGACCGCCGGCGCGTCGACGGGCTGTGGATGGACCGCGACAGCGTCGACCGCATGGTCGAAAAGCTGGTCGGCTGGGATTTCCAGCAGCGTTGCGCCAACCCTTGCATCGGCGCCGATCGCGCCGATCTGGTGTTGGCCGGCTGTGCTATCCTCGAGGCGATCCGCGCGGTATGGCCGTCGGAGCGGCTGCGCGTCGCCGACCGTGGCCTGCGCGAGGGCATATTGAGCGAACTGATGGCCGATGACGGCGTCTGGCGCAACGATGGACGTGGCAGAGCATGATCCCGAAAAGTGGCGCCCGGTTTTCGGAACAGATCATGCTCAGGCAAAAAGGCGAGCATGATCCCGAAAAGTGGCGCCCGGTTTTCGGAACAGACCATGCTCAGGCAAGAAATTAGGCAATGACCAAGAAACCGGAAAAACCAGGGTCTGCGAGCATTCGCGTGCTGAAGACGCGGATCAAGAAGAAGAGCGGCCTGAAGGAATCGTCGCGCCGCTGGCTGCAGCGCCACATCAACGATCCCTATGTCCAGCGCTCCAAGGCGGATGGCTACCGCTCGCGCGCGGCCTACAAGCTGATCGAGATCGACGACAAGCATCATTTGCTGAAACCCGGCATGAAGGTGATCGATCTGGGTGCTGCCCCCGGCGGCTGGTGCCAGGTCGCGGCGGCGCGCACGAAATCGACGGCCGACAAGCCGCATGTCGTCGGCATCGACTATCTGGAAATGGATGCCGTGCCCGGTGCGCCGGTCCTGTTGATGGATTTCCTCGATCCACTGGCGCCGCAAAAACTGGCCGAGGCGCTGGGCGGCGACCCGGATGTCGTGCTGTCCGACATGGCGGCACCCACCACCGGCCACAAGAGGACCGACCATATCCGCACCATGCATCTGTGCGAGGTCGCGGCCGATTTCGCGCTGTCGGTCCTGAAGCCGGGCGGGCATTTCCTCGCCAAGACCTTCCAGGGCGGCGCCGAAAACGAACTGCTCTCAATGCTCAAGCGCAACTTCCGCTCGGTCCATCACGTCAAGCCGCCGGCGTCGCGCGACGAATCGGTCGAGCTCTATCTGTTGGCCAAGGATTTCAAGGGACGCATGGCGCCGGATGGTGCCCAGGTTGAAAGCGCTGAGCAGGAGCCGTCCGAAGGCTGACGGCTGCCTTCCGGGCCGGCATCAATTGCCAGGCGGGCTCACCGGTTCCAGCGTCTTGGGCGTGCTCAGCCGGCCATGGCCGGAGATGGCGTTGCCGGCATCGGGCGCCAGCCGCACGAACGACAGCGCCGCCGCCGCCGATACAGCCGCGACGATGAAGAAGGCGATGTGGAAGTCGTCCAGCGACAGCGGACCGCCATGGATTGACGTCGAAACTTCCAGGATGCCGCCGGCCAGCGCCACGCCGAGCGCGATCGAAAGCTGCTGGAAGACAGCGGTAATCGGCGTCGCCTTGCTGGTGTCTTCAGCCGAAACCTCGGCATAGGCAAGCGCATTGACGCCGGTGAAGAACATCGAGCGGATGAAGCCGCCGACCAAAAGCATGGCCAGCATCAGCAGATAGGGCGTGTCGGGTGTGAACAGCCCGTTGATGGCAATCGACGCCGCAGCGACCAACGAGCCGACGACCAGCACGCGGCGGAAGCCGGCGACGCGGAAGATCAGCGCGGTGACGAATTTCATGCCGATGGCGCCGATCGCCGAGACGAAGGTGATCATGCCCGACTGAAAGGGCGTCAGTCCGAAGCCGATCTGGAACATCAACGGCAGGAGGAAGGGCACGGCGCCGATGCCGATGCGGAACAGTGAGCCGCCCAGCACCGACGAGCGGAACACCTGGTTGCGGAACAGTTCCAGCGCCAGCAGCGGGTTTTTGGCGTGGCGCGCATGCAGCAAATAGAGCGCCCCCGACGCCAGGCCGACTACCACCGTGATGATGCCGACGATCGGCGGCAGATATGGCAGGCTGACCACCGACAGGCCGAACACCACGCCGGACGCCGCCAGCCCGCTCAACACGAAGCCGATGAAATCAAGTGGCGGGTTCTGCGTTGGTTCGGTCCGCGGCAGGAAACGCGTCGCCAGCCAGATGCCGATCAGGCCTATCGGCACATTGATCAGGAAGATCCAGTGCCAGGTGAAATAGGTGGTGATGAACCCGCCGATCGGCGGTCCGACCAGCGGCCCGACCAGCGCCGGAACGGTCAGCCAGGACATAGCCGCGACCAGTTCACTTTTCGGTGTCGCGCGCACCAGCACCAGTCGCCCGACCGGTGTCATCATGGCGCCGCCAATGCCTTGCAGGAAACGTGACACCACGAAAGCCGGCAGCGAACCGGAAAGGGCGCAGGCGATCGAGCCGACCATGAAGACCGCGATTGCGGCACGAAAGACATTCTTGGCGCCGAAGCGATCGGCCATCCAGCCACTGATCGGAATGAAGATCGCCAGCGACACCAGATAGGCCGTCAGCGCCAGCTTCAGCGCGATCGGGCTGGTATGGATGTCGATGGCGATCGCCGGCAGCGATGTCGCGATGACGGTCGAATCCATGTTTTCCATGAAAAGTGCGACCGCCAGGATGAGCGGGATGGTGCGGTTCAAGGAACGCGTCCGAACTGAATGTTTCGTCGTCAATTGCTTGCCGACCTTGGGGGCAAGCCGACACGAAGGGCGGTTATCACGGCTTGGGGCGGATGTCGCATTAATTTGCAGTCACTTTTGTGCGACCGCAACCGCAGATGACGTCCGTTCGGCGTCACGTCACCTTTACGGGAGCGTGAAATCATCGGCTTTTCATCGGCGGCGGGACGTGTTACGAGCCAGCGCCAATCCTGAAAGGGAAGAAGACGAGTCGGCGCTGTCCATCCTGGTCAAGCGCTTTTTTGTATTCCGAGGACTGGCCATGGCAAAAATCATCGAAACGTCCACCGGCGCACTGGCGCTCACCTTTGACGACGTGCTTCTGCAGCCCGGTCATTCCGAGGTCATGCCCGGCGAGACCGATGTCCGCACGCGCATTGCCGGCGACATCGACCTCAATGTGCCGATCCTGTCGGCGGCGATGGACACCGTCACCGAAGCGCGACTTGCCATCGCCATGGCCCAGGCCGGTGGCATTGGCGTCATCCACCGCAATTTCTCGCCGGCCGAGCAGGCCGAGCAGGTGCGGCAGGTCAAGAAGTTCGAATCCGGCATGGTGATCAATCCCGTCACCATCGGCCCCGACGCCACCCTTGCCGACGCGCTTTCGCTGATGCGGACCTATTCGATTTCGGGCATTCCGGTGGTCGAGAATGGCGGCACCGGCGGCCAGAAAATCGGTCGGCTGGTCGGCATCCTGACCAACCGCGACGTGCGCTTCGCGTCCGATCCGGCGCAGAAGGTCTACGAACTGATGACGCGTGAGAACCTGATCACGGTCAAGGAGAATGTCGACCAGGACGAGGCCAAGCGCCTCCTGCATCAGCACCGAATCGAAAAACTGGTCGTCGTCGACAGCCGAGGCAATTGCGTCGGGCTGATCACCGTCAAGGACATCGAGAAGTCGCAGCTCAACCCGCACGCCACCAAGGACGCGCAGGGCCGCTTGCGCGCCGCCGCCGCCACCAGCGTCGGCGATGACGGTTTCGAGCGCGCCGAACGTCTCATCGATGCCGGCGTCGACCTTCTGGTCATCGACACCGCGCACGGCCATTCGCAGCGCGTGCTGGACGCGGTGGCGCGCGCCAAGAAGCTCTCCAACTCGGTTCGCATCCTGGCCGGCAACGTCGCCACCGCCGAAGGCACGCAGGCGCTGATCGACGCCGGCGCGGATGCCGTCAAGGTTGGCATCGGCCCGGGCTCGATCTGCACAACTCGCATCGTTGCCGGCGTCGGTGTGCCGCAGCTTTCGGCCATCATGTCGGCGGTCGAGACGGCGCACAAATCAGGCGTCTCGGTGATTGCCGACGGCGGCATCAAATATTCCGGCGATCTGGCCAAGGCGCTCGCCGCCGGCGCCAGTGCAGCCATGATCGGCTCGCTGCTGGCCGGCACCGATGAAAGYCCGGGCGAGGTCTATCTGCATCAGGGCCGCTCCTTCAAGGCCTATCGCGGCATGGGYTCGGTCGGCGCCATGGCGCGCGGCTCGGCCGATCGSTACTTCCAGGCCGAGGTGCGCGACACGCTGAAACTGGTYCCGGAAGGCATCGAGGGGCAAGTTCCCTACAAAGGACCTGTGTCTGGCGTGCTGCACCAGCTTGCAGGCGGGCTGAAAGCCGCTATGGGTTATGTCGGCGGTCGCGATCTTGCCGATTTCCGCGAACGCGCCACTTTTGTACGCATATCCAACGCCGGACTTCGTGAAAGCCACGCCCATGACGTCACGATTACCCGCGAAAGCCCGAATTATCCCGGCGGACTCTGACGTCATGAAAAAGCGGTTTGATTTGAAATAGTTACGCTGATGCGATCTGCGCGTCCCGCGCCTAGAAGCCTTACTGCGATATTTCGCAATCCGCCGTCGTATGTCAGTGGTCCTGCTGGCCACTGCTGCGCGGAGCTACGTCCATACCGGGAGCGATGCCTGGACTGATCTGCTCTGGAGATGAGGCCGGGCTCGCCCTAGGCACTGGAATCGATTCCGTTGCAGGGTGTGCTCCGGCCCTGTCGGCCAAACAACCCGGTCGCGACACCGAGCCGTACCAAAGCTCGGAAAACCTGGCTGCAACATCTGATCGCACGCGATCGAACCAGTTTCGGTGATCGGTTCCCGTAACCGGCCGGATTGTCACCGTTGCCGTCATGCCGGAAACGAGGGGCACACCCGCCGGAACGTAGTCGATGGCGATGCGGACTGGCACGCGTTGCGCGAGGCGTACCCAGGTGTAGATAGGATCGACGTTGGGCAGCCCTTGGGTGCCTGGGGCAGCGTTCGATACGCTGATGCCCCGGGTGATTGTTTCCACGTGTCCAAGGATCGGCTCGGCGTAACCCATCAGCTTCGCCTCGGCGCGATCGCCAAAGCAGATCCGCGCCATTTTCGTTTCCTCGAAATAACCATCGATCCAAAAGCTGTCGGAATCGATCACGGAGATATTGGTCACCCCTGTGGGCGCATAGTTGCCCACCCGTAGCAGCAGATTGGTCACATAGCCGCTGACGGGACTGACGACCTTGGTCCTCGTGAGGTTTAGTTCGGCCTGGGCAAGTTCTTGCTGCGCCGCGTCGAACTGGGCCTTGGCCTGAGCGGCGTTCCCGGCGAAGGTCTGTTGCTCCTCGGGTGTCGTGGCAAGAGACGACAAATGTTGGCGCCGATCGGATTGGACCTTCTTGACTTGCAGGTCCGCCGCTTCCTGGGCCACCGTCGCCTTGCTGGTGGCCACAGCAACCTGGAAGTCGAACGGGTCGATGACGTAGAGCACGTCACCTTGGCCGACGAACTGGTTATCGGCCACCCTAAGTTCGACGATCTGGCCCGATACCTGAGGCGCGATGTTCGCGACCTGCACACGAACGGTGCCATTTCGCGTCCAAGGCGCCCGCACATAGTCCTGCCATGTGAGAACCGCGATCAGGCCAGCGAACAGCGCGATGGCGAGCGTGGAAAGACGCTTGCCAACCGCAAGAAGAAGACGCCCGAAACCACCGCGCGTCGAGGCGATGGATGGCGCCGATGCAGAGGGTATCTGAGGCCGGCCAGCTGGGCTGTCGCCTCCGACCCGGCTTACCGGCTTTGGTACTGGGGAGTCATGGGTCGCGTCGCCGACGGTGACCTGCTCTTCGAAGGGCGATTCGTCCAGCAATATCGTTTGATCCTGAGGCCGGGGAATCTCCATGACCTTCTCCCTAAAGAAGCATAGTAAGCAGCCCGAAAATCGCGACGAACAGACTAAGCTCGGCGATCGACGGATTGCTGAAATACCCCGAGAATCCAATAAGATGCAGGAGCGGGCGCAGCACTATGACGAGGACGAGCGCAATCGCTGCATAGGTGACTATGGGCGCTACCAGAACTCCGCCTATGACGAGCTCCCGAAACGTGTGCGTCATGGGTCGCCGCTCTCCATAGACCTGTCCGTGAAGGAAACACTCGCCAGGACGAGCGCTGCGCACGCCGCGGTGGCGACTGGATTGTGCCCGGATGCGGCGGCTTCACCCAAAGCCTTGGCCGAGCTTAACAATGCGGGCCCGTCCCGTTGGACAAGCGCCGCACGTGCTGCGTCGGCCACATTTGCTAGCGGGCCGGTTGCCAGCCGATCCAATCCGGCGCCACACAGTCGCAGCGCCGCCGCCCGGTCGAACCACAACATGGCTTCATCGAGAACCGGGCTATTCCGCGGAGATGCACCAGCCGCAGTCACGATCTGGCCGATCCGCGAGGCATCGCGAAACGTGGCCTCTTCCCGTGCGAGGTGCCCAGCTCGGTCAAATCTCGGACTGCGCTGCTCGTGGCGAGCGTCTTCCAGCAGAAGGCGAAGCCGGTGATCGTTCGACACAGGAGGGATCAGAAGTTGAACTCCAAACAGCAAACTTGTCGCAAGACACGCGAAAAAGCAGACGAATAGAAAGGTCTGTGGATCGTAGGTCTGTGGGTTGCTTGGTGCGAAGAAAGCTATGACGAAGATCAGGGTCAACCGCCCAAGGGTCGACAGGATCGGATTTGGCAACGTTGTCAGCAGTGCGCAGCCGATGGTGAAAGGCGCCAGACCAATCGCCAGCAAAGGGAACCCGGTGACGCCGTCCAGAACCACGAACTCCAGAATACCGGCAAGCAGACAGGAGATCGGCATGGCAACGACCGCGAGCGTCGTGAAGGTGCGTGCGTCAGGTACGGTAGCGCTCAACCCAATCAGCACGGCAATAAGAGCAAGGCAGGCTTCGGTTGCCGGCCACCCCGTCATCATGAAGAACATCGATGGCAGCACAAAGGAGATTGCGGCTCTGACGCCGGTCTCCGCCGCAATGCGGCGGGAGCGGTATAAAGGGGTGCGCCACTCGTGGGAGCCGTGGTTTCCTGCCCGCAATGCGTCGAGGCTGCCCCGCACGTCCCTGTTCCTTCGGAGCAGTTCTCCAGTGAGCCAGGCGAGACATATCGCCATCAGACCGGGTGAGCCTTCTGCCAAGCTGCCTGAAGGCCACTTGAACCTGGGCACGGTGGAGTTTGCTTCAAGTTCGGAGATAGCTTGCTCCCGCGGCCGCGGTTCGGCAGCGACTGGCAACGTTTCCAGTGCCCGGGCCGTAGCCAGTTCAGCGACGAGATCCACTGCCGCGGCACGGGCAGCCGCGCTTCTCGCCTGTCCGTTGCTCGATTCTGTGGCGAGGCTTGCTATATCAGGACGCAGCGCCGCGATCTCGCGCAGGAGTCCGGCTGCCATCGTGGCAGGCATGGTCTGACCGCGAACCGTGCTCTGGGCGTAATCCGCGACCCGGCGCTGCAACGCTTCGAGTTGGGCGGCCACTTTCGGATAATGGTCGGGGGCGGCCAAAAGGTCGTTCACCAAAGTGACTGCGAGAACACCAACGGCGATGGCCGCGCCACGCGCCACGCCAGTCTCGAAGACCTGCTGGGGACTATCGATTTGCTGAATCGCAATGAGCGCAACGGTAATCGTGCCGAGTGCTGCAGCGTAAGCGCGGTTGCCGTCCAGCAATCCTGCCGTGTAGACACACAGCCCGATCCATGCGGCGAACGCGGCAAGCATGATTCCGCCGCTTTGGGCGAAGAGCCCGACGATGGCGATCGACGCCATGACGCCGAGCACGGTCGCGATCAGCCGGAAGGCGGCCTTTTCCATACCTTGGCCGCGAGTGGGGAGTGCCAGAACGGTGACTGTGAGCGCCGCCGTAGATGGCGACTGCAGCTCGAGCCAAAAGCTCGTATAGAGGGCCGCGACGATGGCCACCCAGATCCTGAGCGCGAACGCCCAGGACGCAGGAGGAAATCCTGCGACGATGGTCGGATGTCGCACGACAGCAATACTCATCGCACTCCCGCAAGGTGGCTCAAGCTGGTATGCCTGTTGCTCCGAATCCGATAGCTCAGCTGGCCTGCATTACGCGGCACACCTCAGAGCAAGGCCTTTAACAGCCAAGGCTCTGAAAACTGTCGCTGCCGTATTGGCTGTGCGTGCGACCATTGATGTGGATGTTGCCGTATAGGTGTCGAGGCGGCCATTGTTCTACTGGATACGCAGCCCAGACGAATGGATATCCGGACCATACGTTGGTGTGAATGTTGAGGTACGGTGCATTCCGGTCACCGCGGCTTGGCAAGCTTCGAGTCGGGTGCGGTGGTTGCGATGCTTTCTTCCTTGCGGCGCTGCGGCATACCGCAACGCGAAGCACGGTAAGCGCACTACGGCGGCCGAGTTGGAACCACAGGATTGCCTCGAAAAGGCCGGCGCCACAGGTGAAAAGGGCGCTGGACGAACGACCCGGGCATACCGCAGGAGGGGTGCGAGTCGACACAGTTCACAGCACACGTCGCGCCATGCCAAGCGTTTGACCTATGGACGATGGCAGGGGCTGGAGAGTGCCTATAGCTTTTGCGGCTATCGGTCTGGCGGTCTCTCTGGCAGCAAGAGGATACCGCGGTCTGGACCACCACGAGAAAGCCTGCGCTGGCTTTGGGGAAAGGAGCCTTGTCTTCGCGCTGCGCAATTTGGCAATCAGTCAAGCTTCTTTGCGGCTTGCGCACCGCCCCAGAGCGAGCCCGGATTGGCGCGGTTGGGATAAAGCTCCAACATCGCGTCGTAGAGTTCGCGCGCAGTATTCGTGATCTTGTCGAGGCGATCGAAATCTCGCAGATATTTCCGCGTTTCGCCGATGTTGCGGGGGTCATCGTCGTTTTCCGGTATTTTGTGGCCGGCAACAACCGCCTTCGGCTCAAGTGCTTCAAGCTTCTCAAGGGCACTGATCCATTGAAGCCTGCTCAGCGCGGTTGTCTCTGCGAGATAAGGGTGAATGCCGTTGTAGACGACGTCGCCTGCAACGATCAGGTCGATAGAAGGCACATGCAGGCTTGTAGAGCAGGCTGTGTCGGTCTGCCCCGTATTGACAGGGACGAGTTTGTGTCCCTCTAACTCCAATTCGTTTTCACCGAGTGGATCGGCCACGAGCAGCCGCTCGGGTATCCCGTCGGGGATACGCTTGCGCCAAAACCCATCGATCGATTCCGGTGACAGTTGCGCCTCCATCGCCTTGACAACTTCGGGTATCGCGACAGCCCTTGCGGTTGGAAAATGCTCCAGGATTGGCGCGAGGCCAAAAAAATGGTCGCCATGTCCGTGCGTGATATAGATCGCGGTCAGGTTCTTGCCGCTCGCGATTACCCAGTTCAGCAATGTCAAGGATTGCTCGGTCGTCAGAAAAGTGTCGACGAGTACGGCATCCCGCTCGCCCGAGATAAGGGTCGACGAGTTCGCCACCCAAGCCCACCTCTCTTGCCCGGCAGGCAACTCACGACTAAGTCCTGGGCGCTTTACGGTAAGTACTTCCCAGGTCAGGGCGGCGCCTGAAGCCTCAATTGAGCTCATCTGATATCTCCGTGTTCATCAAAGGGTTCGCAAAGCGGTTGCAACCGCGTCGATATTGGGGTGCTGATTTCAACCAGTTTCCGAGTTGCCAACTTCTTCAGAAAGGAACTCCGCACAGTCGCACTTTCCGCGTGCACCGTGGTGGCGTCAGCGACCAGCTGCAGATCGTATTGGCTGTTCGGCCGATCGCTGATGTGAATGTTGCCGGACAGGTGTCGAGGCGGCCATTGTTCGTCCGGATCCGCGGCTCAAACGAATGGGTATCCGGACTATCCGTTGGTGTGAATGTTGAGGAGTGGTGCGTTCCGATCACTGCGGCTTGGCAAGCTTCGAGTCCGGTGAAGTGGTTGCCACGCATTCTGCCTTCCGGCGCTGTGCCCAAACTCAAAATTTGCGTCGGTAGGCGTGCTGAAGTGGCTTGGCTCCAATATGCCTGGCACGTCGTCATGGATGTAATCTCCGGGCACGAGTTGACGCATAAGCTGTTCGCTGATGCGAAGGAGCTGGGCATCGGCAGCGCCGAGATTGAGGACGATACCGGCAGCCTATTTGAAACCCTCCTCTAACTTACCTCCCGACCTCACGCCGCCTCAAAGGACTAGAGCTGGTTGCCTTCCGACTTCGGTCGTCGCGAGGCCAATAACTCGACAGGCGCACTGCCATCTTCGGACGTACGGATCGCCATCAGAACTGTCGCGTATCGACACATTGCAGACTATCAGTCTTAAGTCCGCTTTCGACCCATTTCGGACTTCTGCGCTGCTACCAACCTTCTCCCGTGAGCCGGGGCCGAAGAGCTTTCCGCCCTTTGTCTCGACCAAACCTTTGTATGACTCGACGAATGGCCTTAGCCACCTAGTATGCGCAATGAACTTGCTGGCCGAGCCCGGTCCCAGCAAACCAAAGTTCAGGAGGCGACACCGTGGCAACGTATCTCGTCAATCATCTTCGCATTCCCGGTGACATCCCCAACCTGGATGCGCTGTCTTACCTTGATCAGGTGGAGGCGACAGTCGCCCCCTACGGGGGCAAATGGTTAGCTCAAGGGCCGGTCGATGTGTTGGAGGGTGCGTGGCCAGGCTCGATAGTAGTCATGGAGTTCCCTGATCGGCAGTCACTCGACAAATGGTACAACTCGCCTGAGTACACGGCATTGCGTCCACTTCGGTTCAAAGGCGCGATTTCGGATATTGCACTGATCGACTCTCTACCGCCCGGTTTTACTGTCAAAGCCTTTGCGGCAGGCATCCGTGAAATGATCGACAAATCGCGTTCGTGACCCGATGACCGTTGGGCGCAAGCAGATGGTCGAGGCCGGCGAAGCGTGGGCGTGGCGTCGTGAAGGTGCAACTGCTGGTATGGGAGACGAACACGAAGGTCGTCTCGTTCTATCAACATCTGGGATTTGAGGTTGCACCGGGAACGGTGATGGCGAAGTAGATGGTCGTTCGCCGTAAGGACCGCTCTCCACCCTTTGCGGACCTTGTCTGGCGTGCCAGACTCGCCGAGCCTATGCGATGATGACATCGTGTCAGGCGAGACCACAATTTTCATGCGACCCTACGACGCCACAAAGCTTGTCCGCTTTCTCGAAGAGCGCTGTGCTCAGACCGAGGGTGCGACGTGGGTGGGTATCGGCAGTGCGGAGATCGAGGAAGACACTGGCAGCGTTTATGAGGCGATCCTGGAGGTGATCGTTCATGACGTCGGCGAAAAGCTCGCTGAGACGTTCGTGCAGGCGCATGGGCTTTCGTTCACAATGCACATTCCGGAGCGAGTCTCGCACTTCAATCCTGCGCCGACGCCGGCGCGGATGCCGTCAAGGTCGGCATCGGCCCGGGCTCGATCTGGACCACCCGCATTGTTGCCGGCGTCGGGGTGCCGCAACTTTCGGCCATCATGTCGGCGGTCGAGACGGCGCACAAATCAGGCGTCTCGGTGATCGCCGACGGCGGCATCAAATATTCCGGCGATCTGGCCAAGGCGCTCGCCGCCGGCGCCAGTGCAGCCATGATCGGCTCGCTGCTGGCCGGCACCGATGAAAGCCCGGGCGAGGTCTATCTGCATCAGGGCCGCTCCTTCAAGGC
>NZ_JBFUDW010000023.1:0-63847 GCF_056404515.1 Mesorhizobium sp. P2_C7
TGGCAAAAGGTAAATTCGAGCGTAACAAGCCTCATGTGAACATCGGCACGATTGGTCACGTTGACCATGGCAAGACGTCGCTGACGGCGGCGATCACGAAGTATTTTGGCGAATACAAGCGCTATGACCAGATCGACGCGGCACCTGAGGAGAAGGCGCGCGGCATCACGATCTCGACGGCGCATGTCGAATACGAGACGGCCAACCGCCACTACGCTCACGTCGACTGCCCCGGGCACGCCGACTATGTGAAGAACATGATCACCGGTGCCGCGCAGATGGACGGCGCGATCCTGGTTGTGTCGGCTGCCGACGGCCCGATGCCGCAGACCCGCGAGCACATCCTGCTTGCCCGTCAGGTCGGCGTGCCGTCGATCGTGGTGTTTTTGAACAAGGTCGACCAGGTCGACGATGCCGAGCTGCTCGAACTGGTCGAGCTCGAGGTTCGTGAGCTGCTGACCAAGAACGAGTTCCCCGGCGACGACATTCCGATCGTCAAGGGCTCGGCTCTGGCTGCTCTGGAAGATTCCGACAAGAAGATCGGCGAGGACGCGATCCGCGAGCTGATGGCTGCGGTCGACGCCTACATCCCGACGCCGGTTCGTCCGCTCGACAAGCCGTTCCTGATGCCGATCGAAGACGTGTTCTCGATCTCTGGCCGTGGCACGGTTGTGACCGGTCGCGTCGAGCGCGGCGTGGTCAAGGTCGGCGAGGAACTCGAGATCATCGGCATCCGTCCGACGACCAAGACGACCTGCACCGGCGTCGAGATGTTCCGCAAGCTGCTCGATCAGGGCCAGGCCGGCGACAACATCGGCGCGCTGCTGCGCGGCGTTGACCGTGAAGGTGTCGAGCGCGGCCAGGTTCTGGCCAAGCCGGGCACGGTGAAGCCGCACAAGAAGTTCGTGGCCGAAGCCTACATCCTGACCAAGGACGAAGGTGGCCGTCACACGCCGTTCTTCACCAACTACCGTCCGCAGTTCTATTTCCGCACSACGGACGTGACCGGYATCGTGTCGCTGCCGGAAGGCACCGAGATGGTGATGCCGGGCGACAACATCACGGTCGATGTCGAGCTGATCGTGCCGATCGCCATGGAAGAGAAGCTGCGCTTCGCTATCCGTGAAGGCGGCCGCACCGTCGGTGCCGGCATCGTCGTCACCATCAAAGAGTAATTTGGACTTAAACCGATCTGTCGCGGGCGCAGGAGTTGCCCGCGCCGCGCCAGAACAAGGAAGTGACGCATGAACGGACAGAATATCCGCATCCGCCTGAAGGCGTTTGATCACCGCGTGCTCGACGCCTCGACGAAGGAAATCGTGTCGACGGCCAAGCGCACCGGTGCCAACGTCCGCGGCCCCATTCCGCTGCCGACGCGGATCGAAAAGTTTACGGTCAACCGGTCGCCTCACGTCGACAAGAAGAGCCGCGAGCAGTTCGAGATGCGCACGCACAAGCGTCTGCTCGACATCGTCGATCCGACCCCGCAGACGGTCGATGCTTTGATGAAGCTCGATCTGGCCGCCGGTGTGGACGTCGAGATCAAGCTCTAAGGGAATGAGAGCGCGGTAAGGGGCGGTGCCCCTGGCCCGGAACTCTAAAGGAATTGAACCGATGCGTTCAGGTGTGATTGCAAAGAAGGTGGGAATGACCCGCATCTACAACGATGCCGGGGAACATGTTCCCGTCACCGTTCTCCAGATGGAGAACTGTCAGGTCGTGGCGCAGCGCACGCAGGAGAAGAATGGCTACACTGCCGTTCAGCTCGGCGTTGGCCTTGCCAAGGTGAAGAACACGTCGAAGGCGCTGCGCGGCCATTTCGCGACCGCTTCCGTCGAGCCGAAGGCGAAGGTCGCCGAGTTCCGCGTCTCCGCCGACAACATGATCGATGTCGGCGCCGAGATCACCGTCGAGCATTTCGTCCCCGGCCAGAAGGTCGATGTGACGGGCACGACGATCGGCAAGGGTTTTCAGGGCGTCATCAAGCGTCACCACATGGGTGGTGGCCGCGCGACGCACGGTAACTCGGTCTCGCACCGTACGCACGGTTCGACCGGCCAGCGCCAGGACCCGGGCAAGGTGTTCAAGGGCAAGCATATGGCTGGCCACATGGGCGACACCCGCGTCACCACGCAGAATGTCGAGATCGTTTCGACCGACGCCGACCGCGGCCTGATCCTGATCCGCGGTGCGGTTCCCGGATCGAAGGGCGCCTGGATCCTGGTCCGCGATGCGGCCAAGGTGGCATTGCCGGCCAACGCGCCGAAGCCTGCCGCGATCCGCGCCGTTGCTAAGAACGAGGCTCCGGCCACAGAGGGAGCGGAATAATGGATCTCAAGATCACAACGCTTGGCGGCAAGGACGCCGGCAAGGTGGAACTCTCCGAGGAGATTTTCGGCCTTGATCCGCGCGAGGACATCCTGCAGCGCGTCGTGCGCTGGCAGCTCGCCAAGAAGCAGCAGGGCACGCACAAGGCCAAGGGCCGCGCCGAGATCGCGCGCACCGGCGCCAAGATGTACAAGCAGAAGGGTACGGGCCGCGCCCGTCACCATTCGGCACGCGCTCCGCAGTTCCGCGGCGGCGGCAAGGCCCACGGCCCGGTCGTTCGCAGCCATGAGCACGAACTGCCGAAGAAGGTTCGCGCGCTTGGCCTCAAGCATGCTCTCTCGGCCAAAGCCAAGAGCGCGTCGATCATCATCATCGACGAGCTGAAGCTGACCGAGGCCAAGACCAAGGCGCTGATCGCGAATTTCGCGACGCTGGGCCTGACCAACGCTTTGGTGATCGGCGGTGCCGAGCTTGACAAGAACTTCAAGCTGGCGGCGACGAACATCCCCAACATCGACGTGCTGCCCATCCAGGGCATCAACGTCTACGACATTCTGCGCCGCGGCACGCTGGTCCTTTCGAAGGCCGCCGTCGAGGCTCTCGAGGAGCGCTTTAAATGACCGACCTTCGTCATTATGACGTGATCGTCTCGCCGGCGATCACCGAAAAGTCGACCATGGCCTCCGAGCAGAACCAGGTCGTCTTCAACGTCGCCAAGAAGGCGTCGAAGCCGGAAATCAAGGCCGCCGTCGAAGCGCTGTTCGGCGTCAAGGTGATGGCCGTGAACACACTTGTCCGCAAGGGCAAGATCAAGCGCTTCCGCGGCACGATCGGCCGCCAGAGCGACGTCAAGAAGGCGATTGTGACATTGGCCGACGGCCAGTCGATCGACGTCGCGACGGGTCTCTGAGCAAGGCCGCGAGGACAGAACAATGGCACTGAAAAAATTCAACCCGGTAACGCCGAGCACCCGCCAGCTGGTCATCGTCGACCGCTCGGGCCTCTACAAGGGCAAGCCCGTCAAGGGTCTGACCGAGGGCCTGACCAAGTCGGGCGGCCGCAACAACTACGGTCGCATCACCGCCCGCTTCATCGGTGGTGGCCACAAGCGTTCGTACCGCATCATCGACTTCAAGCGCCGCAAGTTCGACGTTGTCGGCACGGTCGAGCGCATCGAATACGATCCGAACCGCACCGCCTTCATCGCGCTCATCAAGTACGACGATGGCGAGCTGTCCTACATCATCGCTCCGCAGCGTCTGGCCCCCGGCGACAAGATCGTTTCCGGTGAAGCCGTCGACGTGAAGCCGGGCAATGCGATGCCGTTGGCCTCGATGCCAGTCGGCACCATCGTCCACAACATCGAGCTGAAGCCGGGCAAGGGCGCCCAGGTTGCCCGTTCGGCAGGTGGCTACGGCCAGCTGGTCGGCCGCGACCAGGGCATGGCGATCCTGCGCCTCAACTCGGGCGAGCAGCGTGTCGTGCACGGCTCCTGCATGGCCACCGTCGGTGCCGTGTCCAATCCGGACCATGGCAACATCAACGACGGCAAGGCTGGTCGTACGGTTTGGCGTGGCAAGCGTCCGCACAATCGCGGCGTGACCATGAACCCGGTCGACCATCCGCACGGCGGCGGCGAAGGCCGCACCTCGGGTGGCAGGCATCCGGTTTCGCCTTGGGGCAAGCCGACCAAGGGCAAGAAGACGCGGTCCAACAAGGCGACCGACAAGTTCATCCTGCGCTCGCGCCATCAGCGCAAGAGCTAAGAAGAGGTAACGCCAAGTGACTCGTTCTATTTGGAAAGGCCCCTTCATCGACGGCTACCTTCTCAAGAAGGTGGACAAGGTTCGTGAAGGTGGTCGCAATGAGGTGATCAAGATGTGGAGCCGTCGCTCCACCATCCTGCCGCAGTTCGTCGGCTTCACCTTCGGTGTTTACAACGGCCAGAAGCATGTTCCCGTCTCGGTGAACGAGGACATGGTCGGTCACAAGTTCGGTGAATTCGCTCCGACCCGGACCTATTACGGTCACGGCGCGGATAAGAAGGCGAAGAGGAAATAATCATGGGCAAGGCCAAAGCTCCGCGCAGGCTTGCTGACAACGAAGCGCGCGCCGTATTGCGCACGATCCGTATCAGCCCGCAGAAGCTGAACCTCGTTGCCGCGCTGATCCGCGGCAAGAAGGTCGCGACAGCGCTTTCCGATCTCGAATTTTCGGCCAAGCGGATTTCCGGCACGGTCAAGAAGACGCTGGAATCGGCAATCGCCAACGCGGAAAACAACCACGACCTCGACGTCGACGCACTGATCGTGGCGGAAGCCTATGTCGGCAAGTCGATCGTCATGAAGCGGTTCCATGCCCGTGGCCGTGGTCGCGCCAGCCGTATCGAGAAGCCGTTCTCGCACCTCACGATCGTCGTTCGTGAAGTCGAAGAAAAAGGGGAGGCCGCATAATGGGCCAGAAAGTCAATCCGATCGGTCTTCGCCTCGGCATCAACCGCACCTGGGATTCGCGCTGGTTCGCGAACACCGGCGAGTACGGCAAACTGCTGCATGAGGACATCAAGATCCGCAAGTATCTTGAGAAGGAACTCAAGCAGGCCGCGATCTCGAAGGTCGTCATCGAGCGTCCGCACAAGAAGTGCCGCGTCACCATCCACGCCGCGCGCCCGGGTCTGATCATCGGCAAGAAGGGCGCCGACATCGAGAAGCTTCGTAAGAAGCTGATGGAGATGACGAAGTCCGAGACGCACCTCAACATCGTTGAAGTGCGCAAGCCGGAAATCGATGCGACCCTGGTCGCCCAGTCGATCGCCCAGCAGCTCGAGCGTCGTATCGCGTTCCGTCGCGCCATGAAGCGCGCCGTGCAGTCGGCGATGCGCCTTGGTGCCGAAGGCATCCGCATCAACTGCGCCGGCCGTCTTGGCGGTGCTGAGATTGCGCGCATGGAATGGTACCGCGAAGGCCGCGTGCCGCTGCATACGCTGCGCGCCGATGTCGACTACGGCACGGCCGAGGCGAACACGGCGTACGGCATCTGCGGCGTCAAGGTCTGGGTGTTCAAGGGCGAGATCCTCGAGCACGACCCGATGGCTTCGGAACGTCGTGCGACCGAGGGTGATGCTGCACATGGCGGTGGTGGTGATCGCGAACGCGGTCGTCGTCGCGAAAACGCCTGAGACATTTAGGAATTTGGAGTTAGAACGATGCTGCAGCCAAAGCGCACAAAGTTCCGCAAGCAGTTCAAGGGCCGTATCCATGGTACCGCAAAGGGCGGCACCAACCTGGATTTCGGTGGTTTCGGGCTGAAGGCGCTTGAGCCGAACCGCGTCACCGCGCGTGAGATCGAGGCGGCCCGCCGCGCGATCACCCGTGAAATGAAGCGCGCCGGTCGCGTCTGGATCCGTATTTTCCCGGACGTGCCGGTCACTTCGAAGCCGACCGAAGTCCGCATGGGCAAGGGCAAGGGCGCTGTCGACTACTGGGCGGCGCGCGTCAAGCCGGGCCGCATCATGTTCGAGATCGACGGCGTCAATGAAGAAACCGCCCGTGAGGCACTGCGTCTCGGCGCGGCCAAGCTCTCGGTCAAGACGCGCTTCGTGCAGCGCATCGCAGAATAAGGACGGGCTGATCATGAAAGCCGAAGACATCCGGACCAAGACCCAGGACCAGCTGACCGACGACCTGGCCAGCCTGAAGAAGGAGCAGTTCAACCTGCGCTTCCAGAAGGCCACCGGCCAGCTCGAGAAGACCGCGCGCGTGAGACAGGTCCGTAAGGACATTGCGCGTATCAAGACCATCGCTGCGGAAAAGTCCGCGGCTAAGAAGGCTTAAGGACGAAAACCATGCCAAAGCGCATTCTGCAGGGCACCGTCGTCAGCGACAAGAACGAGAAGACGGTTGTCGTCAAGGTCGAACGGCGCTTCACGCATCCCGTGATGAAGAAGACCGTGCGCATGACCAAGAAGTACAAGGCGCACGACGAGAACAACGCCCACAAGGTTGGCGATCAGGTGTTCATCCAGGAATCGAAGCCGATTTCCAAGGACAAGCGCTGGATCGTCGTGTCTTCGGACCAGGCGTAAACAACGAACTTTGGACAGACCGGGGAGGGGCTTTGAGCTCGTCCCGTTAGAAAAGAAGAAGGCGGCCAGTCATGATTCAGATGCAAACAAACCTCGACGTCGCGGATAATTCCGGCGCCCGTCGTGTCATGTGCATCAAGGTGCTGGGCGGCTCGAAGCGGAAATACGCTTCCGTGGGCGACATCATCGTGGTGTCGATCAAGGAAGCCATCCCGCGCGGCCGCGTGAAGAAGGGCGATGTGATGAAGGCGGTCGTGGTTCGCACGGCCAAGGACATCCGCCGCCCGGACGGCAGCGTGATCCGTTTCGACAAGAACGCAGCCGTTCTCGTCGACAACAAGAAAGAGCCGATCGGCACGCGTATCTTCGGACCGGTTCCGCGCGAACTCCGCGCCAAGAACCACATGAAGATCATCTCGCTCGCGCCAGAAGTGCTGTAAGGAGCCGGACCAATGCAAAAGATTAGAAAAGGCGACAAGGTCGTCGTGCTGGCCGGCAAGGACAAGGGCCGTTCGGGCGAAGTCCTCTCGGTTCAGCCGAAGGAAGACACCGCGCTGGTGCGCGGCGTCAACATGATCCGTCGTCACCAGAAGCAGTCCCAGTCCCAAGAGGGCGGGATCATCACCAAGGAAGCGCCGATCCAGCTGTCGAACATCGCGCTGGCCGACCCCAAGGATGGCAAGCCGACCCGCGTCGGCTTCATCTTCCAGAAGGACGGCAAGAAGGTGCGCGTCGCCAAGCGCTCGGGAGAAGTCATCAATGGCTAAGGCTCAAACCACGAAGCCCAAGGCTGAAAGCAAGCAGTCCAAGGCCCAGAACACGCCGCGCCTCAAGCAGGTCTACAACGAGACCATCCGCAAGGCGCTGCAGGAGCAGTTCGGCTACGACAACGAGATGCAGGTTCCGCGCATCGACAAGATCGTGCTGAACATGGGCGTTGGCGAAGCGACCGGCGATTCGAAGAAGCCTTCGATCGCGGCCGAAGACCTGGCGATGATCGCCGGCCAGAAGGCCGTCGTCACCCGCGCCCGCAACTCCATCGCCGGCTTCAAGGTCCGCGAGAAGATGCCGATCGGCGCCAAGGTCACGCTGCGCAAGGAACGCATGTACGAGTTCCTCGACCGCCTCGTGAACATCGCACTGCCACGCGTCCGCGACTTCCGCGGACTCAATCCGAAGAGCTTCGATGGCCGTGGCAACTACGCCATGGGCATCAAGGAACACATCGTGTTCCCGGAGATCAACTACGACAAGGTTGATCAGATCTGGGGCATGGACGTCATCGTTTGTACGACTGCGAAGACGGACGACGAAGCCAGGGCTTTGCTCAAGGCTTTCAACTTCCCCTTCCGCCAGTAACGGCAGCGAGAAAAGGAAAAATCTGAAATGGCAAAGACCAGCTCAGTCGAGAAGAACAACAGGCGCCGCAAGCTTGCCGACCAATACGGTCCCAAGCGCGCTGCGCTGAAGGCGATCATCATGGATCAGTCCAAGCCGATGGAAGAGCGTTTCCGCGCTCAGCTCAAGCTTGCCGCCATGCCGCGCAACTCGGCCAAGATCCGCATCCGCAACCGCTGCGAAGTCACCGGCCGTCCGCGCGCCTACTATCGCAAGCTCAAAGTATCGCGCATCGCGCTCCGTGATCTCGGCAACAACGGCCAGATCCCGGGCCTGGTCAAGTCGAGCTGGTAAGGAGGACATAACATGTCATTGAGCGATCCTCTCGGCGATATGCTGACCCGCATCCGCAACGCCTACGGCCGCAAGAAGTCGAGCGTCTCGACGCCGGCCTCGCGCCTGCGTACCCGCGTCCTCGACGTGCTGAAGGCTGAAGGCTATATCCGCGATTACAGCCAGACCGACTTCGACAACGGCAAGTCCGAAATCGAGATCGAGCTGAAGTATTTCGACGGCGCACCCGTCGTGCGCGAAATCGCCCGCGTCTCGAAGCCCGGCCGCCGCGTCTACGTTTCGGCCAAGTCGATTCCGCACGTCGCCAACGGCCTCGGCATCGCCATCCTTTCGACACCGAAGGGCGTGATGGCCGACCACGAAGCGCGTGAACAGAACGTCGGTGGTGAAATCCTCTGCCAGATCTTCTGATCTGGCGTGATCGGAAAAATTGGAATCCGGTCTTCGGGGTCATGCCCGAAGACAGAGACCTGAAACAAGAGAAGTGACGAGGACAACAAAATGTCTCGTATTGGAAAGAAACCCGTTTCGCTGCCGCAGGGCGTGACCGCGACCGTCAACGGCCAGACCGTGACGGCGAAGGGCCCCAAGGGCGAGCTGAAGTTCGTGGTGAACGAAGAAGTGCTGGTCAAGATGGAAGGCAGCGAGATCGCTGTCCAGCCGCGCGACCAGACCAAGACGGCGCGCTCCAAGTGGGGCATGTCGCGCACGCAGATCGTCAACATCCTGCAGGGTGTGAAGGACGGCTTCGAGAAGAAGCTTGAGATCACCGGCGTCGGCTATCGCGCCGCCATGCAGGGCAAGAACCTGCAGCTGGCACTTGGCTTCAGCCATGACGTCGTCTACGAGACGCCGGCGGGCATCACGATCGCTGTGCCGAAGCCGACGGAAATCACCGTGACCGGCATCGACAAGCAGCAGGTCGGCCAGGTTGCCGCCGAGATCCGCGAATACCGTGGTCCCGAGCCCTACAAGGGCAAGGGTGTCCGCTACGCTGGCGAGAAGATCGTCCGCAAGGAAGGCAAGAAGAAGTAATGGGCTTGGCCCCGAAAAGTTGCAGACTTTTCGGAAGGGGCCAAGCCAAAGAAGTGTAACGCCGCGGGGAGCGGTCGCGGGAGGCGCTTTCGCCTACCGCATATGGCGGCCCCCGTTTTTTGAAGGCAAGGAAGACTATCATGGGTACCAAGGAATCCCCGCAGCGCCGTGCGCAGCGCGTCCGTCGTCAGATCAAGAAGGTCGCCGGCGAGCGTCCGCGTCTGTCGGTTCACCGCACGTCGAAGAACATCTATGTGCAGGTCATCGACGACGCCAAGGGCCATACCATCGTCGCTGCCTCGACGCTCGAGAAGGACCTCAAGGGTTCGCTCAAGACCGGCGCCGACACTGCCGCTGCCGCCGCGATCGGCAAGCTGATCGCCGAGCGCGCCACCAAGGCCGGCGTCAAGGAAGTCGTCTTCGACCGCGGCGCCTACATCTATCACGGCCGCGTCAAGGCGCTCGCCGAGGCCGCCCGTGAAGGTGGTCTGAGCTTCTAAATCCAAGGAATTTCGCCCCCGGTGACCCACAGAGGCGCCGGATCTTATCAGCAACCGTGCTTCCGGAAAAAAACAAGGAACAGGATATGGCACAGGAACGTAGGGATGGCGGCCGCGGCCGCGATCGTGAAGAACGCGATGACGGCATGGTGGACAAGCTCGTCCACATCAACCGCGTCGCCAAGGTCGTCAAGGGCGGCCGTCGCTTTGGTTTTGCAGCACTCGTCGTCGTCGGCGACCAGAAGGGCCGGGTCGGCTTTGGTCACGGCAAGGCGCGCGAAGTGCCGGAAGCTATCCGCAAGGCAACTGAATCGGCCAAGCGCGACATGATCTTCGTGCCGCTGCGCTCGGGTCGTACGCTGCACCACGACGTCGAAGGACGCTGGGGCGCGGGACGCGTTCTGCTGCGCGCTGCCAAGCAAGGTACCGGCATCATCGCCGGTGGCCCGATGCGCGCCGTCTTCGAGACGCTCGGCATGCATGACGTGGTTGCCAAGTCGATGGGTTCGTCGAACCCCTACAACATGGTTCGCGCCACCTTCGACGCGCTGAAGAGCCAGATGCATCCCAAGGATGTGGCTGCTGCTCGTGGCATAAAGTATTCGACCCTTCAGGCCCGCCGCGGCACCGCCGTTGCGGCTGAAGAATAGTCGATCTGACCAGGGATTTTGACCATGGCCAAGAAAGCAACAAAGACCGTCACCGTTGAGCAGATCGGCTCGCCGATCCGCCGCCCGAAGGAACAGCGCGCGACGCTGGTCGGGCTCGGCCTCAACAAGATGCACAAGCAGCGCACGCTGGAAGATACACCCTCCGTGCGCGGCATGATCGCTGCCGTCCAGCATCTCGTCCGCGTCGTGGACGAGGGCTGAGCCAGAGCGCAGGAGAACCCAGATGAAACTCAACGATCTGCGTGACAAGGACGGCGCGACGCACTCCAAGAAGCGTCTCGGCCGTGGCATCGGCTCCGGCTCCGGCAAGACCGGCGGTCGCGGCGTCAAGGGCCAGAAGGCGCGCTCCGGTGTCGCCATCAACGGCTTCGAGGGTGGCCAGATGCCGCTCTACAGGCGTCTGCCGAAGCGTGGCTTCAACAACATCTTCGCCAAGAGCTTCACCGTCGTCTCGCTGGCCCGTATCCAGGTGGCCATCGACGCCAAGAAGCTCGACGCCAAGGCAACCGTGACGGCTGAATCGCTGGTCGCTGCCGGCGTAATCCGCCGCGTCAAGGACGGCGTGCGCATCCTCTCGGACGGCGAGATCAAGGCGAAGCTCGCCTTTGACGTCGCCGGCGCCTCCAAGGCCGCGATCGAGAAGATCGAGAAGGCCGGCGGCTCGGTCAAGTTGCCGGAAAAGGCAGCTGCCGAGTAACGGCAATTTGAAGCGCGAGCGGGATCCGTTTTTGCTCACGATCGTGCTTTGATCTGCTCAATTAGGCGGCCGCGTCAACGCGGCCGCTTGCATGTTTAGAGCCCGGAGCTTATCTCGTGAGCTTCGGTGAAACGCGCCGCCTGAGCTCAAGGGCCATCAAGCGTTACCAAGCGGAGAATCAGGCATGGCTTCGGCTGCTGAACAACTAGCCTCGAATCTGAATTTCTCGGCCTTCGCCAAAGCGGAGGACCTGAAGAAACGCATCTGGTTCACCATCGGCGCGTTGCTTGTCTATCGCCTCGGCACCTATATTCCGCTTCCCGGCATCAATCCCGACGCCTTCGCCCAGGCCTTCTCATCGCAGAGCAAGGGCGTGCTCGGCATGTTCAACATGTTCGCCGGCGGCGCCGTGCAGCGCATGGCGATCTTTGCGCTTGGCATCATGCCTTACATCTCCGCCTCCATCATCATGCAGCTGATGACGTCGGTTATCCCGTCGCTGGAAGCGCTGAAGAAGGAAGGCGAACAGGGCCGCAAGGTCATCAACCAATACACGCGCTACGGCACCGTGCTGCTTGCGCTGGTTCAGGCCTATGGCATTTCGGTCGGCCTGGAGGGCGGCAACGGCATCGTCAGCGATCCCGGCATGTTCTTCCGTATCTCGACCGTCGTCACCCTGGTCGGCGGCACCATGTTCCTGATGTGGCTGGGCGAACAGATCACCGCCCGAGGCATCGGCAACGGCATCTCGCTGATCATCTTCTCCGGCATCGTCGCCGGCCTGCCGCATGCCATCTCCGGCACGCTGGAGCTTGGCCGCACCGGCGCGCTGTCGACCGGCCTGATCCTGGCGATCATCGTGCTGGCCGTTGTCGTCATCGCCTTGATCGTGTTCTTCGAGCGCGCCCAGCGCCGCTTGCTGATCCAGTATCCGAAGCGCCAGGTCGGCAACCGCATGTTCCAGGGCGATACCTCGCATCTGCCGCTGAAGCTCAACACGTCAGGCGTCATTCCGCCGATCTTCGCGTCGTCGCTGCTGTTGCTGCCGGCCACCGTCGCCGGCTTCTCGCAGACGACCAACATGCCGGCCTGGGCCAGCACCGTGCTGGCGTCGCTCGGCCACGGCCAGCCGCTCTACATGGCATTCTACGCGGCGATGATCGTGTTCTTCGCCTTCTTCTACACTGCGATTGTCTTCAACCCGAAGGACACCGCCGACCAGCTCAAGAAGCATTCGGGCTTCATCCCGGGCTATCGTCCGGGCGAGCGCACCGCCGATTACATCGATTACGTTCTCACCCGCATCACCGTCGTCGGCGCCATCTATCTGGTGCTGGTGTGCTTGCTGCCGGAGTTCCTGATCTCGGCGACTGGCGTACCATTCTACCTTGGTGGCACATCGCTTCTGATCGTGGTCAGTGTCACGCTCGATACGGTTGCGCAGATTCAGGGCCACCTGATCGCGCACCAGTATGAAGGCCTGATCAAGAAGTCGAAGCTGCGCGGGGGGAAGAAAGCCAGATGAGGTTGATATTGCTTGGGCCGCCAGGGGCGGGCAAGGGGACACAAGCACAAAGACTGGTAGAAAAACACGGCATACCCCAGCTCTCGACGGGCGACATGCTGCGTGCTGCAGTCCAGGCTGGCACCGAAGTCGGCAAACGCGCCAAGGCGGTGATGGATGCTGGTGAACTGGTTTCCGACGCCATCGTCAACGCCATCGTCGCCGAACGTATCGATCAGCCGGATTGCGCGAAGGGTTTCATCCTCGACGGATATCCGCGGACCCTGGTGCAGGCGGACGCGGTTGAGCAGATGCTTTCGGATCGCTCGCAGGGCCTCGATGCGGTCATTGAACTTGTCGTCGACGACAAGGCGCTGGTTGGTCGTATCGTCAAGCGGGCCAACGAAGCACAAGCCGCCGGCCAGCCCGTGCGCAAGGACGACAATCCGACCGTGTTCGAGGAGCGTCTGAGGGAATACTACAAGAAGACGGCGCCGCTGATTGGCTACTATTATGCCAAGGGCACGCTCCGCAGCGTCGACGGCATGGCCGATATCGACGCCGTGACGGGACAGATCGAAGCGGTGCTAAGGGACGCAACGCGGGGAATTTAAACGATTGCACTTGACGGGAGCGGTTCGCTGCGGTATGGCGGCCCGTCTTCCTATCAGGCATCGGCTTTGCTTGTCCGCAAGGGCAAGGCAGCCGCTTTGAACTGGAAACTCCCGCATGGGCCGGCCTCCACCGGACGCGGGGCAACTTAAGATAGCGCCGGTTCGTCCGGCCCACATGGAGAAGAGAAGAATATGGCTCGTATAGCCGGCGTCAACATTCCGACCAACAAGCGCGTCGTCATCGCGCTTCAGTACATTCACGGCATTGGCAAGAAGTTCGCCCAGGAGATCGTCGACAAGGTCGGCATCCCGGCCGAGCGTCGCGTCAACCAGCTCACCGACGCGGAAGTGCTGCAGATCCGCGAAACCATCGACCGCGACTACCAGGTCGAGGGCGACCTGCGCCGCGAAGTCTCGATGAACATCAAGCGGCTCATGGACCTCGGCTGCTATCGCGGCCTGCGTCACCGCCGCTCGCTGCCGGTTCGCGGCCAGCGCACGCATACCAATGCGCGCACCCGCAAGGGCCCGGCCAAGTCGATCGCCGGCAAGAAGAAGTAATTGAGCGAATAGCGATTAGCTCGTGGCGAACAGGTTTCTACCCACCATTCGCTACGCCCTACTCGCTTTTGCAAGGTGGAGCCGCTGGCATTACGGCGGTGTAGAGATCAACTGAAAGGACTATCATGGCCAAGGAAGCCGCTCGTGTTCGCCGTCGCGAACGCAAGAACATCTCGTCGGGCGTTGCCCACGTCAATTCGACCTTCAACAACACGATGATCACCATCACTGACGCACAGGGCAATTCGATTGCCTGGTCGTCGGCCGGTGCCCAGGGCTTCAAGGGTTCGCGCAAGTCGACCCCGTTCGCTGCCCAGATGGCTGCCGAGGACGTTGCCAAGAAGGCCCAGGAACACGGCATGCGCATGCTCGAAGTCGAGGTCTGCGGACCCGGCTCCGGTCGTGAATCGGCACTGCGCGCCCTGCAGGCGGCCGGCTTCACCATCACCTCGATCCGTGATGTGACGCCGATCCCGCACAATGGCTGCCGCCCGCGCAAGAAGCGCCGCGTCTAAAAAATTACCGAACGCCGCGCGAGCGCCCTTTGTGGCGCTCCTCCACGGCATTCCAGGTCGCCCGCCACGATTGGATGGTGGCGGGTCAACGGAAGGAAAGCATCATGATCCAGAAAAATTGGCAGGAACTGATCAAGCCGAACAAGATCGAGTTCTCGTCGAAGAAGAAGACGCTGACCACGCTGGTCGCCGAGCCGCTCGAGCGTGGCTTTGGCCTGACGCTCGGCAACGCGCTGCGCCGCGTGCTTCTGTCTTCGCTGCGCGGTGCGGCTGTTACCGCCGTGCAGATCGACGGCGTTCTGCATGAATTCTCGTCCATCGCCGGCGTGCGTGAGGACGTGACCGACATCGTCTTGAACATCAAGGAAATCGCCATCCGCATGGAAGGCGATGGCCCCAAGCGCATGGTCGTGCGCAAGCAGGGACCGGGTGCGGTTCTCGCCGGCGACATCCAGACGGTTGGCGATGTCGAAATCCTCAACCCCGACCACGTCATCTGCACGCTGGACGAAGGCGCTGAAATCCGCATGGAATTCACCGTCGACACCGGCAAGGGTTACGTGCCGGCCGACCGCAACCGCGCCGAAGACGCGCCGATCGGCCTGATCCCGGTCGACAGCCTGTATTCGCCGGTCAAGAAGGTCTCCTACAAGGTCGAGAACACCCGCGAGGGCCAGGTTCTCGATTATGACAAGCTGACCATGACGATCGAGACCGATGGTTCGATCACCGGCGAGGACGCGGTGGCTTTCGCTGCCCGCATCCTGCAGGACCAGCTCGGCCTGTTCGTGAACTTCGACGAGCCGCAGAAGGAAGTCGCCGCCGAAGCCGTCACCGAGCTCGCCTTCAACCCGGCGCTGCTCAAGAAGGTCGACGAGCTCGAGCTTTCGGTGCGTTCGGCCAACTGCCTGAAGAACGACAACATCGTCTATATCGGCGACCTGATCCAGAAGACCGAAGCCGAGATGCTGCGCACCCCGAACTTCGGCCGCAAGTCGCTGAACGAGATCAAGGAAGTCCTGGCGGCAATGGGCCTGCACCTCGGCATGGAAGTGCCGGACTGGCCGCCGGAAAACATCGAAGACCTCGCCAAGCGTTACGAAGATCAATATTGAGGCGTTGCCTCTGAACCCGCAATGAAGGAGAAGAGCCATGCGCCACGGATTTAAGGGCCGCCGGTTCGCCCGCAGCATAAGCCACCGCAAGTCGA
Organism: Mesorhizobium sp. P2_C7; assembly: GCF_056404515.1. NCBI lineage: Bacteria > Pseudomonadati > Pseudomonadota > Alphaproteobacteria > Hyphomicrobiales > Phyllobacteriaceae > Mesorhizobium > Mesorhizobium sp. P2_C7. The sequence continues at coordinate 15,412 of NZ_JBFUDW010000023.1, forward strand.
TGTTCGCCAACCTGGCCGTGTCGCTGCTCGAGCACGAGCAGATCGTCACCACCCTGCCGAAGGCGAAGGATCTGCGTCCGATCGTCGAGAAGCTGGTGACGCTCGGCAAGCGCGGCGACCTGCACGCCCGCCGCCAGGTGATCGCGCAGATCGGCAATGAAGGCGTCGTCAAGCGCCTGTTCGACACCATCGCCCCGCGCTACGCTACCCGCAACGGCGGCTATCTGCGCATCATGAAGGCGGGCTTCCGTCACGGCGACAATGCCGCGATGGCTGTCATCGAGTTCGTCGATCGCGACACCTCGGCCAAGGGCGCCGGCGACCGCGCCCGCATCGAAGCCGAAGGCACCGACGCGGACGCCGCAGCCGCATAAGGCTTGGTTCTCCGAAGTGAATGCAAAGGGGCCCACGGGCCCCTTTTTGTTTTCTGAAAGCAGGAGATTGCAGCCAAAGCCGATCTTCAGGCCGGAGCCGAGGCTCTTTGGCCAAAATAATCGGATTTCAGCGGCTTAGCCTTTCATTTTGCACAATCGTCGGGACAATGCCCCCGAACTCGCCTTGGAGGATTCGTGAATGCGCGCCAACCGACTGTCCCTTGTTCTGCTCTTCGCCATTATGGCGTTCGCAGCCGCACCGGTGGCCAGGCAGGCATTGGCCGAGGAGACCAAGACCGATCCCGGCCTGTCCGACGTGCTGACCGACCTCTTGCATGGCGTCGAAGGCGAGAACTCTACGTCCGGCCCCGACAAGCGCGTGCCGTTCGGCCGTGAAGAAGTGCAACTGTCGTTCGCCCCGCTGGTCAAGCAGACGGCGCCGGCCGTGGTCAATGTCTATGCCTCGCAGACCGCCAAGGTGACGTCGCCCTTCGACGGCGATCCGTTCTTCGAGGAGTTCTTTGGCCGTTCGCAGCCGCGCGCGCAATCTTCCCTGGGGTCCGGTGTGCTGGTCGACCCGACCGGCATCGTGGTCACCAATTACCACGTCATCAAGGACGCCGACCAAGTCAAGGTGGCGACCGCGGACGGGCGTGAGTTCGACAGCAAGGTGATGCTGAAGGACGAGACACTCGACCTTGCAGTGCTCAAGATAACCTCGGACAAACCGTTTCCGGTCATCGCCATCGGCGATTCCGACGCGCTCGAGGTCGGCGATCTGGTGCTGGCCATCGGCAATCCCTTCGGTGTCGGCCAGACCACCACCAGCGGCATCGTTTCGGCACTTGCCCGCAGCCATATTGGCGTCGCCGATTCAAGCTTCTTCATCCAGACGGACGCCGCCATCAATCCCGGCAATTCGGGAGGTGCGCTGATCAACATGGGCGGCCAGCTGGTCGGCATCAACACGGCGATCTACAGCCGCAGCGGCGGCTCGATCGGCATCGGCTTTGCCATCCCCGCAAACATGGTGCGCGCCTTCACCGATGCGGCCAAGGCCGGGCTCGACTTCTTCGAACGGCCCTATATCGGCGCCGAGTTCGAAGCGGTAACGCCGCAGATTGCCGAATCGCTCGGCATGGAGAAGCCGACCGGCGCTTTGGTCTCGTCGGTCGAGGCGACCGGCCCGGCCGCCAAGGCGGGGCTCAAGCCTGGCGACGTCGTGATGCAGCTCAACGGCAAGCCGGTCGAGAGCATCGAAGCGCTGGATTACCGGATGGCGACGCTGTCGATCGGCACCAACGCCAATTTCGCGGTTCTGACCAAAGGCCAGCAGGCGGCGATGGACATCGCGCTGGAGCGCGCTCCGGAAGGCATGAAGGCGGCTGAAGTGACGCTGCACGGCCGCAGCCCGTTCTCGGGCGCCAAGGTCGCCGAACTGTCGCCCCGGCTTGCCCAGAAGCTTGGCCTGCGCACCGACATCAAGGGCGTCACCGTGGTCGACATCAACCGCGACTCGCCGGCCGCCGATTTCGGCTTCCAGCCGGGCGATATCGTGCGCGAGGTGAACGGCACCACCATCGATACCGCGGCGACCCTGGAGCAGGCCGCCCAGGCGGATACGCGCTGGTGGCGCTTTACCGTCGAGCGCGGCGGGCAGATACTGCGTCAGGTATTGCGTTATTAAAGCACGTCCCTTCGGGTTCATGCTCCAACCAAAAAGAAGTGCATGGCCGATCTGTTCAGCGTCGATGAACCGGAAAAGGCGTCGCCCGGGCGGCCGCTCGCCGACAGGCTGCGGCCGAAAAACCTCGGCGAGGTCGTCGGCCAGGAGCATCTGACCGGCCCTGATGGCGCGCTGACCCGGCTGATTGGTTCCGGCTCACTCGGCTCCATGATCTTCTGGGGACCGCCCGGCACCGGCAAGACCACGGTGGCGCGGTTGCTGGCCGGCGAAACCAGCCTTGCTTTCGAGCAGATATCGGCGGTGTTCTCCGGCGTCGCCGACCTGAAAAAAGTGTTCGAAGCCGCCAAGCTGCGGCGCACCAACGGTCGCCAGACCTTGTTGTTCGTTGACGAGATCCATCGCTTCAACCGCGCCCAGCAGGATTCCTTTCTTCCAGTCATGGAGGACGGCACGGTCGTGCTCGTCGGTGCCACCACCGAAAACCCGTCCTTCGAACTGAACGCGGCCCTGTTGTCGCGCGCGCGTGTGCTGGTCTTCCACTCATTGGGCGAGGAGAGCATCGCCAAGCTGATGGCGCGAGCCGAGGAGACCGAGGGCAGGGCGTTGCCGCTCGACGACGAGGCAAGGGCGATGCTCATCCGCATGAGCGATGGCGACGGCCGCGCCTCGCTGACGCTTGCTGAAGAGGTGTGGCGCGCCGCCAAGCCAGGCGAGGTCTTCAACCCCGAGGGCTTGCAGCGCATCGTCCAGCGGCGCGCGCCGATCTACGACAAGGGCCAGGACGGCCACTACAATCTGATCTCGGCGCTGCACAAATCGGTGCGCGGTTCAGATCCCGACGCCGCGCTCTATTATCTGGCGCGCATGTTCGATGCCGGCGAGGACCCGCTCTATCTCGGCCGTCGGCTGGTGCGCATGGCCATGGAAGACATCGGCCTTGCCGACCCGCAGGCGCTTGTCGTGGCCAACGCCGCCAAGGACGCCTACGACTATCTCGGCTCGCCCGAGGGCGAACTCGCCTTTGCCGAGGCCACCGTTTATCTCGCCACCGCGCCCAAATCCAATGCCGTCTACACCGCCTTCAAGGCAGCCACGCGTGCGGCGAAGGAACATGGCTCGCTGCTGCCGCCGAAACACATCCTCAACGCGCCAACCAAGCTGATGAAAGAGGAGGATTACGGCGCTGGCTATCGCTACGACCACGACGAGCCGGATGCCTTTTCGGGCCAGGACTATTTTCCCGAGAAGATGGGCCGGCAGACCTTTTATGATCCGCCTGAGCGCGGCTTCGAGCGCGACATCAGAAAGCGGCTCGACTATTGGGCGAAGCTACGCAAAGAGCGGGAATAGCAGGCTTGCGTGCCCCGGTCGTCCTGACGCTTCCAAACCAGGCTTCGCCCTGGGGAATCTCCGCTTCGGTCGTTCTGCACACGCTGCTGGCTGCGACGCTGGCCCTGATGCCGTTGCCGAAGCGGCCCAAGCGGCTCGAGGAGGACCGGGTCTCGGTCGACATCTTGACGCCGCAACAATTCGAGGCATCGACCAGGCCACCGCCTGCTCCAATGACGCCGGCACTGCCTGAAGCGCCCGCCGCGGCGCCTTCGCCTGCTTCGATCCCGCCCGGACCGCAACCGCCCGCCGCGCCGGCCATGATCTGGCCGACCGAAATGCTGTCGGCCAAGACACTGGCCGATCCGCGCAGCCGGCAGGCCCGCGCCGATCTCGCCACCCTCGCTTCCGACGAGCGCATGGTTCAGCTGTGCAATCTCGAAGCCATGGATCAGATCCGCAAATGGCGCACGGATTTCAAGCCCGAGCGGGTCGTGCCCTACGCAACGGCGGAGGAAAAAATCACTGGAACCACCATCGCCGCGAATGGCGCGGCTTTCCGTAGTCGCAGAAACTGGTATAGCCTGAAGTTCAGATGCCAACTGGCTGGGGACGGCGAAAGCGTCGTCGGCTTTGAGTTCCTGGTTGGCGATCTGGTCCCCAGGGAAAAATGGGACGAGTTTGGCCTCCCGGCGCATTGACCGAAATGCGCCAGGTTTCACAAGGCAGCCAGCCGGCCGCGATACCAGGGCCGTTGTGTGGTGACCCAAAAAACCTTATCAAGGCGCACGGCCGGGCGGTGGTCGTTGCCATGATTTTGGCACCTCATTCGCAACAGGATCGCGCTTCGCGCGTGGAAAAATGACAAGAACCCTTCGCAAAACCCTTCGCAAATTCGCCATTGCCATCCCGCTTCTCGCCCTTGGCTTTTACTTCATCCCGATCCTGACATCGGTCTTTATCGTGCTCGGCCTCATCGATGTCCTGCGCAACGACCGCAAGGACCTGTCCCTGTTCTCCGGCTATTTCCTCGGCAACGGCCTGTTCACCTGGCTGCTTTCACCTTTCAACCTGCTGGTCGATCTCTTGTGCTACCGCAATCCCGGCGTCTGGAAGCTGGAACAGTTCCCCGCCGACTATCAGCGCGAGGTCAATGAGGTCCTGGACATCTTCAAGGCGCGCAAGGACGAGATCATCGCCGACATCGACGCCAATTTCGGCGCCGGCCGACGCGGCATGTATGTCTATCAGTGGTACGGCAAGCACAAGATCGACAACGTCGCCGAGTTCAACAAGGACTTCAAATACATCAAGACCATCGCCGTTTCCGTCTTCAGCAAGCGCGAATCGACCTCATGGCACTTCGGCCCGCTGCGGCTCAGCCTGCGCATTCTCTACAATCTGATCCCGGTGAAATCGGAGATTTTCGTCGAATGCGGCAACGTCAAGAACTACTGGTATGACAATCCGCTGTTCATCTTTGACGACACGCTGCTGCATCGCTCGGTCAACGAATATGATGGCCGCCGCTACTGCGTGTTCATGGACATTATCAGACCATCCCCGGTTCCCAGGCTAATCGCTGGCATGCTTGCCGTCGTCTCGGTGAGTGTCGAGCGCATCAACTCGATGTTCTACAAGAACTGGAAGATGATCGGTTCGACCAAGCCGAAGAAGGTCGGGACGACCTGAGCCCGAAATCGTCAATGCTGCCGGCCCTGCCGGCGGCAGTGAGGCGCTTTTAACGCGCCACTCATCCCACCGCCCCGTGCTCGCTGTTCCGCCCCGTGTCTTTTGAGGGCGTTCTGAATGCTTGCGATGGCCACGCGTTCAAGTATACATCCCGCCAAGCTCTCAACAGTTCCTGATACGAATCGCGTGGGGTTCCTGTTTGCCGAAACGGCTTCCTGGCTGCATCGGCGGGAGTCCCGGTTTGCCTCGACAGTCCTGCCTCTTCCCTTCCTTGGCGGCCTCAAGTGACGACGAACGAAACCCTCGGATTCTGGCTAAAAATCTACATATGTACCGCGTTGCTGGGCGTTGCTTTCGCCGCGATATACGTAAGGCTTGAGGAGCCCGTCTACTATTGGGATTTTGCCGCTTACTTCAATGGGTTTGACCAGTATGGCTCACTCCTGGCCGAGAGCCCGCTCCAGTGGCTGAGCCAATTGCGGGCTTCTGTCGCGAGGGATGACTACAGCGCGGCAATTCTGGTGCCGCTTATGCCGTTTCACATGTTTTTCGGCGGTTCAAGGCTTTCCTATATCGCTGGAATAGTCATCGTTTACCTGGTCCCGACCGCTCTTTTCATAGGACGAATGAGCTACCTGGAGGCGGTCTCCGACACTCCTTCGCCCCGAAGCTGGTTTGTCGTGTGGATTGCGGCCTTTCTCTACACGCCGTTCTGGTCGGCGACGCTTCGTGGATTGCCGGATATTGCCGGCTGCCTCGCGCTTTCTGCGGCAACTTATTTTCTCTGGAAATCGAGGTTCCTGACACGCCAACCGGTGATCAACGGGATACGCATCGGCATATGCCTGTGGTTGGCGTTCATGCTGCGCCGTTGGTATGCATTTGCCGTCATAGGGATCGCACTTTCTGCAGCCTTCTTTTGTTTGTTGCAGGTCGCAAAAGACCGCGACTTCGCGGCATTCCGGAACGCGGCGTTAGGGGGCATGTGCACGCTTTTCGTGATTGCCGGAGCCGCATTGGCCTTCCAGCAACCGCTGATCCTCAAGATTCTGGGAACGAGCTACGGTGACCTTTACAGCGGATACAAAACCAACTTCGTTTCGCAGATCGACCAGGTGGGATCGCGGCTGAGCTATGTGAACTGGCTGTTGATCGTCGTGGGCCTTTATATCTCCTTCATACGCCGCAACAGTTTCGCTTTGTTCTGTGCTCTCGCCTCGGCACTGACCTTCTTCCTCTTCACCCGGACGCAGGATCCGGACCGTCATCATTCGATGCCAATGTTTCTTTGGCTCTTTCCTGCATATGCCCAGGCAATTGTCGCGATCGTTTCGACGCCGGCGCTGAAATCTCGGTGGTCAACCGTCGTCTTAGCCGTTGTCGCCGGGTTTGCGTATTTGGGTACCTTTTTCCCAATCGGCCGCCAGTTGCTGTCACCGATCGGCTATGTTTTTGCCAGGGAAGATACGCTTCCTCTTCACCTCGACAATCTTCCCGAATACAGGCGCCTCATCGACGATCTTGTCAGGGAAATGCGGCCCGAGGACCGCTTCTCGGTGTTTGCCTCAGGCGCGGTCATGAATAGCTCGCTGTTGTTTGAAATGGATATGGACCTTTTCCCTCGTGTCGGATGGTCTTGCCAGGTTGATAGCCGCGATCAATTCGCACCGGAGGCATTGAAATCGAGATATGTCGTCGTAACCGATCCTCCTGTTACCCATTTGCAATCGGGTGCGCAGATCTGCGTCACGATACCGGACCAGGATATTGTCGAAGGGAAAGGTATCGGCGTCGCCTATGAGCGCATTGCGACATATCAGCTGTCCGACGGCGTCACGGGCTATCTCTACGAACAGGTGCGCCCGGTCAGCAAAACGGAACTCGATGCTCTTTACGGCGAGTTCAGGAAAAAATACCCAGGCTGGACAACGCCTGAGTGGTGACGATCAGGTTGACGACCTCTGAGCAACTCGACGATGGCCGCGAAAGGCGGTTCGCGCTCGATCGTCTGCGCGGTCCCAACCGCATCGTCGTCAGCTTCAGGGGATTGACCATGTCGCCCTTGTGGAGGCAGTAAACGGTCATGTTCAATCTGCTTCTCGTTGTGGTCGGCGGCGGCATCGGCGCCGGCATTCGTCACCTCACTAACATCGGCGCGCTGCGCCTTGTCGGCCCCAACTATCCCTGGGGGACGATGGCCATCAACATTGTCGGCTCGTTCGCCATGGGCCTGTTCATCGCCACCCTGGCGCGCCGCGGCGGATCGAACGAACTCAGACTGTTCGTCGCCACCGGCATATTTGGCGGCTTCACCACCTTTTCCGCGTTTTCGCTCGATTTCGCGACCTTGTGGGAGCGGGGAGCCACGCTGCCGGCGTTTGGATATGCCCTTGCCAGCGTCATTGGCGCCATTATCGCCTTGTTTCTGGGACTTTGGCTCGCAAGAACCGTTTCATAGTGTTATTGCCGCGCCAAGAGCGGGCCGAACCCTGCTCGGGAAACGGATAAGCGAAAAATATGGCAGGCGTTGAACAGATCACAGTGGAGGCCGGCGAGGCGGGCATGCGGCTCGATCGCTGGTTCAAGACCCATTTCCCGGGCCTGGGCTTCGGCCATCTGCAAAAGCTGCTGCGCTCCGGCCAGATCCGTGTCGATGGCGGCCGGGTCAAGGCCGACACCCGCGTCGAACCCGGCCAGATGGTGCGCGTTCCGCCGCTCGAGGTGGACAAGAAGGGCGAGAGCGCGCTGACCGGTCACTCGATCCGCAACCAGGGCGATGCCGACGTCCTGGCGAAAATGCTGATCCATGAAGATCCCAAGGTCTTCGTCTTCAACAAGCCGGCGGGCCTTGCAGTGCAGGGCGGATCGGGCGTCACCCGCAATGTCGACGACATGCTGGAAGCCTGGCGCAACCAGAAGGGCGAGAAGCCGCGGCTGGTCCACCGGCTCGACCGCGACACTTCGGGCGTGCTGGTCGTCGCCCGCACCCGGCTTGCCGCCATGAAGCTGTCGGAAGCGTTTCGCGCCCGCGAGACCAAGAAGACCTATTGGGCCCTGGTCAAGGGCGTGCCGCCCAAGCGTGAGGACAAGATCTCGACCTGGCTGATCAAGGAGCCGACGCCCGATGGCGATCGCGTGCGCGTCGCCGCGCATGGCGAAAAGGGCGCCGACCACGCCGTGTCGTACTATCGCATCATCGAGCAGGCGGCGCAGACGATGACCTGGCTGGAAATGGAACCTTATACCGGCCGCACGCACCAGCTTCGTGTTCATGCTGCCTATATCGGCTGCCCGATCATCGGCGACCCGAAATATTTCGAGGCAGACACCAATTGGGATTTCCCCGGTGGCATTCAGAACCGCCTGCATTTGCATGCGCGCCGCATCATCATTCCGCACCCGGACAAGGGCGTCATCGATGTCACCGCGCCGATGCCACCGCATATGCGCCAGAGCTGGAACCTGATCGGCTTCGACGACGCCAGCGCGGAGGACTGATTGTGAGCGGCGCGACCGATACGCTCGACCGGCGTGACACAGTCGACATGGCCGCCGCCGCAATCATGGTCGGCCTGACCTTTTCCTGGGGGCTGAACTACGTCGCCGCCAAGATTTCCTACGCCGGTTACGATCCAGTCTTCCTGTCGATCGCGCGCTCGGTCATCGGCGGCCTGTGTGTCTTCGCGTGGTGCCGCTGGCGCGGCATCGCGCTTTTCACGCGCGACGGGACATTGCTCGCCGGCATTGCGGTTGGCGCGCTGTTCGGCATCGAGTTCCTCTGCCTCTATGTCGGCCTGGAGCACACGACCGTCGCCCGCAACACGCTGCTGGTCAACACAATGCCGTTCTGGATGCTGATCGGCGGCCATTTCCTGCTTGGCGAGCAGATCACCTTGCGCAAGTTCCTTGGCCTGCTGCTGGCCTTTGCCGGTCTTGCCGCGGTGTTTTCCGACAAGCTTGGCGGCGGCGGGGACATGCTGTTCGGCGATCTCTTGAGCCTTGGCTCTGGATTTTTCTGGGCCTTGACCAACATCCTCATCAAGCGGTCGAAGCTGGTCGAGGCGAGTGCCGAGAAGCTGCTGCTCTATCAACTCGCCGGTGCGGCAATCGTCGGAATACTGGTGTTGCCTCTCGCCGGTGCGCCCATCCGCGACCCTGCCGTGCTGCCGACATTGGCTCTGCTTTTCCAGGCAGTCTACATCGTTGCCTTCACCTATGTGCTTTGGTTCTGGCTGCTGAGGCGCTATCCGGCTTCAGGCCTGTCCAGCTTCACCTTCTTGTCGCCGGTTTTCGGCGTGCTGTGCGGCGCGATGTTCTTGAATGAGCCGCTGACCATGCGCATCTTCCTGGCACTTGGCCTGATTGCCGCCGGCCTCATCATCGTCAACCGGCCGTCGCGCAAGCTCGTGCCGGTTTGAGAGAGCCTTTCAATGCGTGATATCCTCAACGACCTCGAAGCGGGCAAGCAGCTTTCCGATCCGGATCCGGTGCGCCGTGCCCAGATCCAGATGAAGGCGCCTTTGCCGAAGCGTTTCTACAAGACCGTCGCGGTGGCGCCGGTGGAAGACGGCTTTGCCGTGCATCTCGACGGCAAGCCGGTGCGCACGCCGGGCAAGGCGCTGCTGGCGCTGCCAACCGAGGCGGCGGCTGCACTCGTCGCCGACGAATTCGCAGCGCAGGGCGAAACCATCAACCCGGTGACGATGCCGGTGATGCGCCTCGTCAACACTGCTATCGACGGCGTCGCCAGCGATCCGCAGGCGGTGCTGGAAGACATTCTGCGCTTCGCTTCGTCCGATCTGCTCTGCTACCGCGCCGATGCGCCGCAAGGCTTGGTGGAGCGGCAGAACGAACATTGGGACCCGGTCCTTGATTGGGTGCGCGGCAGCCTCGGGGCTCGCTTCAATCTCGCCGAAGGCATCATCCATGTCGAGCAGCCGCGTGAGACGATCGCCGTGCTGGGAAGTCATCTTGCCCAGCGTGCCGAACCGCTGCGGCTCGCTGCCATCCATGTGATGACTTCGCTGACCGGTTCGGCGCTGCTGGCGCTGGCCGTCGATTTCGGCGAACTCGACGCCGAGGCGGCCTGGGCGGCCGGCCATGTCGACGAGGACTGGCAGATCGAGCATTGGGGACAGGACGCCGAAGCAGTCGCGCGCCGCTCGGCCCGCAAGTGCGACATGATGGCTGCCGCCGGGCTATTGGAAGCGCTCAAGGGCTGACGGCTCCGCCGCTGGCTCCGCTTCATCCCGCAGCGCACCTAATACCAAAGTCATAATCCCAAAGACGCCCTGACGTTGGCGCACGCTTTCTGTCATTTTTTCCGTGATCGCAGTGCATGAGTCCATGTTCGGAGGAGAACGCGGACAATGAGGCACAGCATCGAGGACAAGGTCTCACGGGAGGACAATTCTATGGCAATGGCATCGACTGCCGGCGGAGCAAGCCGCGGCATGACGCGGGAGGAAAAGAAGGTCATCTTCGCTTCCTCGCTGGGCACCGTTTTCGAATGGTATGATTTCTATCTCTACGGCTCGCTCGCGGTGTTCATTGGTTCGACCTTCTTCAGTCCAACCATTCCTGAAGCGACGCGCAATATCTTCGCGCTGCTGGCGTTCGCCGCCGGCTTCCTGGTACGACCGTTCGGCGCGCTGCTGTTCGGCCGCATCGGCGACCTTGTCGGCCGCAAGTATACGTTCCTTGTCACCATGACGATCATGGGCCTTTCGACCTTCCTGGTCGGCCTGCTGCCTGGATATGCGACTTTGGGCATCGCGGCTCCCGTGATCCTGATTGTCCTGCGCATGCTGCAAGGCCTGGCGCTGGGCGGCGAATATGGCGGCGCGGCCACCTATGTCGCCGAGCATGCACCCGACAACCGGCGCGGCTACTACACCTCGTGGATCCAGACGACGGCGACGCTCGGCCTGTTCCTGTCGCTGGTCGTCATCCTGATTGTCCAGGGTTCGATGAGCAAGGAAACCTACGCCTCATGGGGCTGGCGCATTCCGTTCATTGTCTCCTTCCTGCTGCTCGGCATCTCGATCTGGATCCGGCTTTCGCTCTCCGAATCGCCGACCTTCCAGCGCATGAAGGATGAGGGCAAGGGCTCCAAGGCCCCGCTTTCGGAAGCGTTTGGTCAATGGAAGAATGCCCGGATCGCGCTGCTGGCGCTGCTCGGCCTCACCGCCGGTCAGGCCGTGGTCTGGTACAATGGCCAGTTCTACGCGCTGTTCTTCCTGCAGAACGTGCTCAAGGTCGACGCGCAGTCGGTCAACATCATGATCGCCATAGCGCTCGCCCTCGGCTCGATCTTCTTCGTCGTCTTCGGCTGGCTCTCCGACAAGATCGGGCGCAAGCCGATCATCATGGCGGGCCTTGCCTTGGCGATCGTCTGCACCTTCCCGCTGTTCAAGGCATTGACCTGGGCCGCCAATCCGGCGCTCGCCACGGCCCAGCAGAACACACGTGCTACGGTGACGGCGGCACCCGGCGACTGCAAGTTCCAGTTCAATCCGGTCGGCACGGCGAAGTTCACGACGTCTTGTGACATCGCGACCTCGTTCCTGACCAAGAACTCGGTTCCCTATGACGTGGTGTCGACGGCCGCGGCCGGGACGGCCGCGTCGGTCAAGATCGGCAACGAGACGGTGGAATCCTACGATGCCATCGCCGCTGGCGATCAGGCGAAAGCCAAGGACGCCGCCTTCATCAAAGCCGTCAACATGTCGCTGCGGGACGGCGGCTATCCGCTGAAGCGCGCGGCGATCAAGATCCCGGACCAGAAGCTTGACGCGTTTGTCGCCGCCAACCCGGAACTGAAGCTCGATGCCGCCACCGTTCGCGCCGGCGAGAAGGCGACGGTCCCGACCGATCAGGCGATCAAGGACAAGCTGCTAACCGCCGACGAGGCGGCGGGTGCGCCCGAGGTCACCGTCTACAATATACCGGGCGGCGGCGCTTTCGCCATGTTCGCCGATCCGGCGGGAATCAACTGGCCGATGACGATCGGCATCCTGTTCATCCTGGTCCTGTTCGTGACCATGGTCTACGGCCCGATTGCCGCGATCCTGGTCGAGATGTTCCCGACCCGCATCCGCTACACCGGCATGTCGTTGCCCTATCACATCGGCAATGGCTGGTTCGGTGGCCTGCTGCCGGCGACGGTGTTCGCACTCAGTGCCTACAGGGGCGATATCTACTTTGGTCTGTGGTACCCGGTGGTCATCGCCGCGATGTCGCTGGTCATCGGCATGATCTTCGTCAGGGACACGCTGGGAACCGATCTGAACACCAAGCAGTAACGGACTGTTCGGTAGCCAACGAAAACCCGGCGCGAGCGATCGTGCCGGGTTTTTCAATGACAGTCATGCGATGAGGGTAGGGGCTTAGCTTTGACGGTCCTGCTTCGCGTCCTCTATCGCCGCATCGTGATACCAGCCTTCGCCGAAATCCGCCCGAACACCGCGCAGCGAGGCAAGCTCTGCCGCAAACTTAGCCTTGCCGCTCAAATTTGAGGCAGAGACGCGCGCTGCCGCCGGGAACATCAGAATTTTTGCCGACGGACGCGTGGAAATGATTTCCATTGTCGGGCTCCTTTCTTCTGTCGAACCTTGTCGATTCAACCTACCTCGAAGATAAGGTCTGCAATCAAGTTAGGCAATATGCCTACGAAAAGATCAGTATTTGCCTATTATTTGTGCGAATTGCGATTGTGATTGATCTCAACGCATTGCTTAGGCGGCTTGCCAACTTAAAGCGAATGCGGCGTCAATTTTGCCGCACCCTGCAGGTCGAGAGTGGCACACGAATTGCATTTTAGTGATCCGGCAGGCCGGCTGCTGGTGGCAGACGCATGTCGACGCCGTCCAGTGTTCGGTGATCAAGCAACGAGAGGCTAGAATGACGAAATACAAGCTCGAGTACATTTGGCTCGATGGATACACCCCGGTCCCCAACCTTCGCGGCAAGACGCAAGTCAAGGAATTCGCCGAATTCCCGACGCTCGAGCAGCTTCCGCTGTGGGGCTTTGATGGCTCGTCGACACAGCAGGCCGAAGGCCACAGCTCCGATTGCGTGCTGAAGCCGGTCGCTGTCTATCCGGATCCGGCCCGCAGCAACGGCGTGCTCGTCATGTGCGAAGTCATGATGCCAGACGGCGTTACGCCGCATGCCTCGAACAAGCGCGCCACCATCCTCGATGACGAGGGCGCCTGGTTCGGTTTCGAGCAGGAGTATTTCTTCTACAAGGACGGCCGTCCGCTGGGCTTCCCGGAAAGCGGCTATCCGGCACCGCAGGGCCCGTACTACACCGGCGTCGGCTATTCCAATGTCGGCTCCGTCGCGCGCCAGATCGTCGAAGAGCATCTCGATCTCTGCCTTGCGGCCGGCATCAACCACGAAGGCATCAACGCCGAAGTGGCCAAGGGCCAGTGGGAATTCCAGATTTTCGGCAAGGGCTCCAAGAAGGCCGCCGACCAGATGTGGATGGCCCGCTATTTGATGCAGCGCCTGACCGAGAAATACGGCATCGACATCGAATACCATTGCAAGCCGCTCGGCGACACCGACTGGAACGGCTCGGGCATGCACGCCAACTTCTCGACCGCCTATATGCGCGAAGTCGGCGGCAAGGCTTATTTCGAAGCGCTGATGGCGGCCTTCGACAAGAACCTGATGGATCACATCGCCGTCTATGGCCCGGACAACGACAAGCGCCTGACTGGCAAGCATGAGACCGCGCCGTGGAACAGGTTCAGCTATGGCATCGCCGATCGTGGTGCTTCGATCCGCGTCCCGCATTCCTTCATCAAGAACGACTACAAGGGCTATCTGGAAGATCGCCGTCCGAATTCCCAGGGCGACCCCTACCAGATCGCCTCGCAGATTCTGAAGACGATCGCCTCGGTGCCGGCGAGCGCTGAGGTTTCGGCAGCCGCATAGTCATTCGAATCGGGACTTCACGTCCATGCCGTGACAGTCTGAGATTCATCCAAGTCCATCCAAGAACCCCGGCGAAAGCTGGGGTTCTTTTTTGCCGTTGCCCGGCGGATCGGGCCTCGGGCAAAACATACCCAGAAAAAGTCAGGCAATGCAGGCGGTCGCGAATCCGGTCGAGCCCTTGGCTGCCACTGTTCCAGTTTCCGGCGGCAGCCCGCCAGAAAGCCCGGAAAACTGGCATTTTGAGCACTATCCGTGACCTCGCACCCTTCCATAACCATCTGTTCATGTTGCGGAATCGGCTGTCCGCAGCCGGTTTGGCGGCGTTGACAGATCGCAGTGCAGCATGCGTATTCGAAGCGCTTGGGGTTACGTCACGCGATGCTGTTCGGACGGGCGGGGTTTACTTGAACGGCAGCATAGGCGTGGGCGCCGGACGAGCGGTCACTGTAGCCTGAGGCAGTGCGCCGCTCGCTCCTGGCTTTCATGTTCACCATCGACCGAACTGTTTCTGCCAGCCCATGAAACGCGGGCTCAGCAACCCAGGCATTCACACACGCCGAAAAGCTCAATGGCAAAGGTGCGTCCATCGCGATGGGCGCGGACCTGTCGGTACAGGCGGGGGCCATCGGAGCGCAGCAAAAAGCCCTTGAAAAAGGGAACTCTTTCAAGGGCTTGAATAGTATATCGAATCTTAGACCGAGTAGTACATGTCGTACTCGACTGGATGCGGGGTCATTTCGAAGCGCATCACCTCAGCCATCTTCAGCTCGATGTAGCTGTCGATCTGATCGTCGTCGAAGACGCCGCCGGCTTTCAGGAAGCCGCGATCCTTGTCGAGGCTCTGCAGCGCTTCGCGCAGCGAACCGCAGACGGTCGGGATCTTCTTCAGCTCCTTCGGCGGCAGGTCGTAGAGATCCTTGTCCATCGGCTGGCCGGGATGGATCTTGTTCTTGATGCCGTCGAGACCGGCCATAAGCATGGCGGCGAAAGCGAGGTAAGGGTTCGCGCCCGGATCGGGGAAGCGGACCTCGACGCGCTTGGATTTGGGCGATGAGCCGAACGGGATGCGGCAGGATGCCGAGCGGTTGCGCGCCGAATAGGCGAGCAGCACCGGCGCTTCGTAGCCCGGCACCAGACGCTTGTAGGAGTTGGTCAGCGGGTTGGTGAACGCGTTGATCGCCTTGGCATGCTTGATGATGCCGCCAATGTAGAACAGGCAGCTTTCCGACAGGCCGGCATATTCATTGCCGGCGAAGGTCGGCTTGCCGTTCTTCCAGATCGACTGGTGGACGTGCATGCCCGAGCCATTGTCGCCGAAGATCGGCTTCGGCATGAACGTCGCCGTCTTGCCGTAGGCGTTGGCGACCTGGTGCACGACATACTTGTAGATCAGCATCTTGTCGGCGTTGCGCACGAGCGTATCGAACTTGATGCCGAGTTCGTGCTGGGCGGCCGCCACCTCGTGGTGGTGCTTTTCGACCCGCACGCCCATTTCGGCGAGCACAGTCAGCATTTCCGAGCGCATATCCTGCGCGGAATCGATCGGCGGCACCGGGAAATAGCCGCCCTTGATGCGCGGACGGTGGCCGAGATTGCCGGTCTCGTAGTCGGTGTCGTCGTTCGAGGGCAGTTCGGTGGAATCAAGCTTGAAGCCGGTGTTGTAAGGGTCGGCCTTGTATTTCACATCGTCGAAGACGAAGAATTCGGCTTCGGGGCCGACGAAGATCTGGTCGCCGATGCCTTCCGACTTCATGTAGGCCTCGGCCTTCTTGGCCGTGCCACGCGGATCGCGGTTGTAGGATTCACCCGAAACCGGATCGAGGATGTCGCACAGGATGACCATGGTCGACTGCGCGAAGAACGGGTCCATGTGGACCGTGTCCGCATCGGGCATCAGCACCATGTCGGACTCGTTGATGGCCTTCCAGCCGGCAATCGAGGAGCCGTCGAACATGACGCCATCAGCGAACATGTCTTCCTCGACCTCGATGACATCCATCGTCACGTGTTGCAGCTTGCCCTTCGGATCGGTGAAGCGCAGGTCGACGAATTTCACGTCGTTGTCCTTGATCTGCTTCATGATGTCTTTGGCTGTCGTCATGTCATGTATCCCTGTTTGATGACGTTTTTTGATGATGACGGTTTTCAGGCGGATGGCGGGGTCGGATCAGACCGCGTCCATGCCGGTTTCGCCAGTGCGGATTCGCACGACTTCCTCGATGTTGGAGACGAAGATCTTGCCGTCGCCGATACGGCCTGTCTGGGCCGCCTTGCGGATGGCTTCGATCGCACCTTCGACCGCGTCGTCGCCTAGCACGACCTCGATCTTCACCTTGGGCAGAAAATCGACGACATATTCGGCGCCGCGATAGAGTTCGGTATGGCCTTTCTGGCGCCCGAAGCCTTTGGCCTCGGTGACGGTGATGCCTTGCAGTCCGGCCTCCTGAAGCGCTTCCTTCACTTCGTCCAGCTTGAATGGCTTGATGATCGCTTCGATCTTTTTCATGTAAAAAGTGGCCTCCACTGCCAAAAAAACGGGTTGTGAACCCCCGCTTGCGCCTCCATCAAGCACGAACTGTGCCAATTGGACGGATTTGAAGCGGTCTCATACGATTTCAAAGCCGCGCCGCGCCGGGAAGCAAATTAGCGTCATTCACTGCATCAGGTGCGCCGTGGGCCGCTGGAGCCACGAAGGAGCCAGCATAGTGCGTCCGCACAACAATTAGGCATATTGCCTATTCGGTGGGCGGTTTTGTGCCTGCGACGCCCTCATTCCAACGATATGGCCGCAAATTTCGCCACTCCCCTTTGTTTGCTTCGGATCGAAAATTGGACAATGCTTGATCGAATGCGGATCGGCAATCCATGAGCAACGAACTTCTTTCCCCGGCCGAAATGAGCGAGGCCGATCGGCTAGCGATTGCCGCTGGTCCGCTCGATGGCTTCGGGCTGATGCGGCGTGCCGGCGAAGCGGTCGCGGCCGAGATCCTCAAGCGTTATCCCGCAGCCACGCGTGTCCATGTGCTGTGCGGCCCCGGCAACAATGGCGGCGATGGCTATGTCGTTGCCCGGTTGCTGGCCAGCAGCGGCGTCGGCACGACGATCTGGGCGAGCGGCACGCCGAGGCCGCAAAGCGATGCGGCGCTCGCCGCCGCGCAATGCCCGGTCAAGCCTCGGCCACTGTCGGATTTTGCCGCCGAGGCCGGCTCGATCGTCGTCGACGCGCTTTACGGGGCAGGGCTGTCCAAGCCGCTGGCCGGCGATGCCGCGAAAGCCGTCGACACTGCAACAGCTCTGCGCCTGCCTGTGGTCGCGGTCGACCTGCCGTCGGGTGTCTCAGGGGCCAGCGGCGCAATATTGGGCAGGGCGTTTCACGCCGAGGTCACCGTCACCTTCGCGCGGCAAAAGCCCGGCCACTTGCTGCTCCCGGGACGAGAGCAATGTGGTGAAATAGTGCTCGCTGATATCGGCATAGGCGACGGCATCATCGCCCAACTCGCCGTGTCGACTTTTGAGAATGTGCCAGACCTGTGGTCGCGGGAATTTCCCGTGCCGGCGGTGGACGCGCACAAATACAAGCGCGGCCATGTCGGCGTCTTTTCCGGCGGTCCGAGCGCCACCGGCGCGGCGCGGCTGTCGGCACTAGCCGCCGCGAGAAGCGGGGCAGGGGCGGTCACCGTGCTGTCGCCGGCCAATGCCATGCAGGTAAACGCTGCGCATCTCACCTCGATCATGCTGCTCAAGGCCGATGACAGCGTCGACATCGCCTCGTTCATCGGCGAACGCCGGCCGTCGGCTTTTGTTCTCGGGCCCGGTTTCGGCATTGGCGAAAAGACGCGGCAATTTGCACTCCCGCTGCTCAGCCCTGCCCAGCCTAGCGGCACGTCAACCCGGATTGACGGCCTTGTGTTCGATGCCGACGCGATCACCTCTTTTCGTGAGGCGCCGGACGTCCTGTTCGAAGCTTCTCGCCAACCGGGCGCGCCGGCCCTGGTGATGACGCCGCACGAAGGGGAGTTCGCCAGGCTGTTTCCCGATATCGCCGATGACGTTGCGTCCTCCAAGCTCGACAAGGCCCGCGCAGCCGCCGTGCGTGCCAATGCCGTGATCGTCTACAAGGGCGCCGACACCGTCATCGCCGCTCCTGACGGCAGGGCGGCGATCAACGCCAACGGCGCGCCGTGGCTGGCCACCGCAGGGTCGGGCGACGTGCTGTCAGGCGTCATCGCCGGGCTGCTGGCGCAAGGCATGCCCGCCTTCGAAGCGGCCTGCGCCGCGGTGTGGATTCATGCCGAAGCCGGCAGCCGGTTCGGACCGGGGCTGATCGCCGAGGATCTGCCGCCGGCGCTGGTGCCGGTGCTGCGCGACCTTGTCGAAGCACGTTCGGCCGCTCGATGAGCCGCGCCCTGGCTCTGCTGCTCGCCACCCTCCTTGCTGTCTTCGTGGCGCCGGCAGCGCGCGCCGAAGTTCCAGTGACGATCGTCGATGATCCGGCGGTACTCGCCGCACTTGATGCCAAGGGCTACGGCTTTGCCGATATTTTTGGCGCGGCGGGCGCGGGCGACCTGAAAGCTCTCTACGACAAGGCGCCGGCCTATCACGCTGTCGTCGACACTGTGGCGGCCGATGTCGCCGCGCTGCGCGCCGACATGAAGGCCGGCGGGCGGCCGCTCTACGAGGTCACCGACGGCAATGTCGGCCGCATCATGGACATGCGCTGGCTGAAGACCGATGCCGCGCGCTTCCGGCTGGTCGGCGTCGTCAACCGGCTCGACCGTCGCGACTTCGCGGCCCTGCTGGGTGACAAGAGCTGCGGCGAGGTGCGTTTCATCTACCGCCTTGCCTACAGTTTCCGCAAAAATGGCAAGCTGTTGGCGTCGCGTCTGCCGTTCAATTTCAACGCCGTCTACAGCGCGGCGCCCGATGCCGACGGCGGCTGCGTCGGCGTTGCCGGACGCTGGACGCCACAGCTTGACGAGACCGTCGATGCCGGCTGGCTGACCGGCGGACCGCTGGAGAAAGCCGGGCTGACCTTCAAGCAGCTGGAACTCAACGCCCAGGTGGTGCGCTTTCCCTCCGGGCAGGAAACCGAGTTCGGCGGCCAGGCTGCCTATCTCATGCGGATATTCGGCATCGATGGCGGCGCCGTCAGCGAGAAGCCGCTGGAGAACACGCCTGACTCCGCACGGCTTTCGCAAGACGCGGCCCTGAAAGCAAGGCTCGCCGCCTATGTCAGCGCCAATCTGCCGGCCGTCGACGAAGGCGTCTACGAAATCCCCGACGAATTCCTGGCCAGGAAGGTCATCTCGTGGTCGACCTTCGGCAGCGCGCGGCAGGCCAACCACCCGTTCACGCCACTGCTTAAGCCCGGGGAATTCGCATCGCTCGACTATTCCGGGCTCAAACTGCTGCGCACACCGGAAGCTCTCATCGAACGGCTGGACAATGGCGCCTGCCAGGGTTGCCATCAGGCTGGTTCCACCGCCGGTTTCCATTTCATCGGCCTCGACGACAAGACGACCTCGCCGCTCAACCGCATCGAGGTCGGCATTTCGCCGCATCTTCACGCCGAGATACCGCGCCGCCAGGCCTGGCTGCGCGCCATGGCGCAAGGCAAGGAGCCGAACCGCTTCCGCCCGCTCTCCTTTGCACCACCGGCTGCCTGGACGGACGCCGGCGCGATCGACTACGCGCCGGCAGAGATGGCAATGCCGTGCATGATGCCGGACGATGCCGCACGCTTCGGCAAGACCTGGCAGTGCGGCGGCGGCACCATCTGCACGCCGCTAGCCAGCGCTTCGGGTGTGCGGACGAAGCTGGCGCAATGCCTGCTGCCCAAGGACAGTCCCGACATGTTTTCCGGCCATCCCTGCCTGACCGGATCGATCGCCAGCAACGCAACGCAGCCTTTCAACGATCGCTTCAAAATATCAGGCCAGTTCGCGGCCTTTGCGCAGGATGTCTCGCGCACTGCCTACACCTGCCGTCCGCCGAAGATCGGCGTGCCTGGCGGTATCGCTTATCGCGGCTGCGACGACAAGGACCGCGCCTTCGCGGCCTTCAAATCCGGCAAGCCGATGCCGAACGAGATCTGCGGGCTGGTCGGCGGCAAGAAATTCGACATCTGCGTGGCCACCAACAATTTCGACCAATGCCTTGGCGGCGCCGTCAACCGCGGCAACCGCCCGGCCTGTTCGGCCGATCATTTCTGCCGCGAGGACTATATGTGCCAATCGCTGCCGCCCGATACGCCTGGCATCGGCAAGATCAAGGGTATCGGCTTCTGCTCGCCGACCTATTTCATCTTCCAGATGCGCATCGACAACCACGCGACGCCCTGGGGCAGTTCTGTCCGTGCCACCATGGGGGCAGGATTTGGCGCGGCGGAAGAGGAGTAGCCGCTCCCAGAAACAACCCGGGTGGCTACCTATCGATCAAGATGGTCGGCGACTTTCGATGTCCATTCACCATCGAAATGATGAACGCGCTCGGTAACAACTTCATTGCTCAAAAGGCTGGAAAGGCTGAAACCAAAACCGGCTCCATCGCAGGGACCGAGCTATATCCGAGCGCAGCCAGACGTTCGGACCATGGCGGATGATCGGCACTTTCGTTGTCTGGGGTATCCCAGGCCTTTTGAGCATACTCTTGCAGGATGGAGTGGCTCGTCAGTTCCTTGGCTGCCCTCAAAACTCTATCGAGCGGTGGAGGAGGTGGAACCATCGTGCCAAGCAATTCACGCTTGAGTGGATCATAAACCCGATGCTCGAAGAACGCGTCGGCTGCGCCGATCAGCAGCAGAGCACGCGCTGCCTGGTATGCATCGCCGGACGTCGCTGCATGACGATCAGCATCGATCTCCGCCCGTCGTGACAACCGTATTCCTTCGCGTTCCATGGCGGATGACAGTGGACTGAGCAACCAGTAAAACAAACTGCCGGAAACGGTCCTCCCCGGAGGGGCGTAGTCGAAGATCAAGTCGAAGCTTTTGTCGAGTTCGGCAAGATTGAGTCCGCCGTTTGTATCTCTGTTTCTCAGATGCGCGTCCTCATGGGCCAAGATCGCCGCAAACGCCTTGTCGTCGGTCACCGCAAGCAACGGAATACCGACCGTCAAGATCACCCGACGACCAAGCAGGCCGAGAAACGGACGCTCTTCCCCTATACTGGCGTTGAGGTTGTCGCTCAGCACGATCGTTGTTCGGCCGGCACGATGTTTGCCAGCAACACCTTCCCACACAGCCCATAATTTGGGAGCCGAGTGCTGGGAAATGCCTTGTACCTGGCTGGATCGAAAGCCGGCGAACAATGCTCCGATCAACAGAACAAAAGCCAGCATTGCGGCCGGTATGGCGATAACCCCGCCCGCGATAACCGCGAGCGGATTTCGGTCAAGCAACAACAGCCACAGCAGCACAGGGCAGAAAAGCGGCAGGGCAAAAAGCAGGATGGCAAACCTGCCGAATCTCGTTCCCATAGAAAGGACCAGGCGCGACATCAGCGCCTCACAGCGGGATGTTGTCGTGCTTCTTCCAGGGGTTTTGCATGTCCTTGTTGCGCAGCATCCGGAGCGCGCGCGCGATGCGGCGGCGGGTCGAGTGCGGCATGATCACCTCATCGACATAGCCGCGCTCGGCGGCGACGAAGGGCGACAGGAAGCGATCTTCGTAAGCCTTTGTATGGGCTGCGATCTTTTCGGCATCACCGATGTCCTTGCGGTAGATGATCTCGACCGCGCCCCTGGCGCCCATCACCGCGATCTGCGCCGTCGGCCAGGCGTAATTCATGTCGCCGCGCAGGTGCTTTGACGCCATCACGTCATAGGCGCCGCCATAGGCCTTGCGGGTGATGACGGTGATCTTCGGCACGGTCGCCTCGGCATAGGCGAACAGGAGCTTCGCACCGTGCTTGATCAGCCCGCCATATTCCTGCGCCGTACCGGGCAGGAAGCCCGGAACATCGACGAAGGTGACGATCGGGATCGAAAAGCAGTCGCAGAAGCGCACGAAACGAGCCGCCTTGCGGCTGGCGTCTGAATCGAGCACGCCGGCCAGCACCATCGGCTGGTTGGCGACGAAGCCGACGGTGCGGCCCTCGACCCGTCCGAACCCGGTGACGATGTTTTTCGCGAAATTCTGCTGGATCTCGAAGAAGTCGCCTTCGTCGGCGACTTTGAGGATCAACTCCTTGATGTCGTATGGCTTGTTGGCGTTGTCGGGAATCAGCCGGTCGAGCGACTGATCATGGTCGGTGACCGACTGATAGCATTCGATCTCCGGGAGCTCCGATGTGTTGGAGGCCGGCAGCAGGTCGACCAGCCGGCGCATCTGCAGCAGCGCCTCGACGTCATTGTCGTAAGCACCGTCGGCGATCGAGGATTTCGTCGTGTGGACGGAGGCGCCGCCGAGGCTCTCGGCGGTCACCGTCTCGTTGGTGACGGTCTTCACCACATCCGGTCCGGTGACGAACATGTAGGAGGTGTCGCGCACCATGAAGATGAAGTCGGTCATCGCCGGCGAGTAGACATCGCCGCCGGCGCAAGGGCCCATGATCAGCGAAATCTGCGGAATGACACCGGAGGCAAGCACGTTGCGCTGAAAGATCTCGGCATAGCCGCCCAGTGCCGCCACGCCTTCCTGGATACGCGCGCCGCCGGCATCATAGAGGCCGATGATCGGAGCGCGGTTGCGCAACGCCATCTCCTGCACCTTGATGACCTTTTCGGCATGCGCTTCCGACAGCGAGCCGCCGAACACGGTGAAGTCCTTGGCGAACAGGTAAACCGGGCGGCCGTTGACGGTGCCCCAGCCGGTGACCACACCGTCGCCGGCGATCTTGGTCTTCTCCATGCCGAAATCGGTCGAGCGGTGCTCGACATACATGTCGAATTCCTCGAACGAGCCCTCGTCGAGAAACACCTCGATGCGTTCGCGCGCGGTGAGTTTGCCCTTCTTGTGCTGTGCATCGATGCGGGCCTGGCCGCCGCCCATGCGGGCGATGTCACGGCGGCGCTCGAGTTCCTTCAGCACGTCCTTCATCGGTTACCTCCCAAGCCAGCGGCATTTCGTGGTAATCGTGCGGGCGAGCGAGCGCAAGGACCGCTTGCGCCGTGGTTTTGTTGCGCTGCAGCATGACGGCCCTTGCATTTGACCGCGAACTGGGCCATATGCGGCGACATAGGCGCTTGGGCCGGGAACAATCCGGCCTTCTCGACAAATGAGACTGGTTGCGTCTGTTTTCCCTCTTTCCGGTATATCGGCCCCTCTTTCCGGTACATCACAAAGTGGCGAAAAAGCCCCGTGGCATGATGCCTGCGGGCACGACAGCGCAGCCGAGTGGACGAAACCGTCCGCCCGCCTTGTCGTTCCATGACAATTTATCCGACGGCAGGTTGCGCCCTGCCGCCATTGATGTTTGCGGCCAGGGGCCGCGTGAAAGAAGAATATTTTGACCAACGAAAACACTTTGCTTGCTGATAAAACTGGGGAACTCTCCGGTTTCGCAGCACTGGGAATTACGGGTGCGCTGCTCAAGGCGACCCATGCCGCCGGCTTTACCGATCCGAAGCCGATCCAGGCGCAGGCGATCCCGCCGCAGATGGAAGGCCGTGACATTTTCGGCATCGCCCAGACCGGTTCCGGCAAGACGGCTGCCTTCGCGCTGCCCATCTTGTCGAAGATCATCGCTCTCGGCACCAAGCGCCGGCCGAAGACGGCGCGTGCGCTGATCCTGGCGCCGACGCGCGAACTTGCCGTGCAGATCGAGGACACCATCAAGATCCTCGCCAAGGGCGCGCATGTGTCGACCGCACTCGTGCTGGGCGGCGTCTCGCGCTTCAGCCAGGTAAAGAAGGTCGCGCCCGGCGTCGACATCCTGATCGCAACGCCCGGTCGGTTGACCGATCTGGTGCGCGAAGGCGACCTCATGCTTGCCGACACCAAATGGCTGGTGCTGGACGAGGGCGACCGCATGCTCGACATGGGCTTCATCAACGACGTCAAGCGCATCGCCAAGGCGACCGCGCCCGACCGTCAGACGGTGCTGTTCTCCGCGACCATGCCCAATGAAATCGCCGACCTGGCCAAGGGTCTGCTGAAGAACCCGATCCGCGTTGAAGTCGCGCCGCAAAGCACGGCGGCCGCCGAGATCGTGCAGGGCGTCGTCTTTGCCCGCACCAAGCAGAAGCGCCAGGTGCTGTCGACGATGCTCGCCGACGAGGCGATGAAGTCCGTCATCATCTTTTCGCGCACCAAGCACGGGGCCGACCGGGTGACCAAGGACCTCGAGCGCGACGGCTTCAAGGCCGCCGTCATCCACGGCAACAAGTCGCAGAACGCCCGTCAGAAGGCGCTGAACGATTTCCGTGAGGGCTCGGTGCGCATTCTGGTGGCGACCGACATTGCGGCGCGCGGCATCGATGTGCCCGGCATCAGCCATGTCGTGAATTTCGACCTGCCGGACGAAGCCGAAAGCTATGTCCACCGCATCGGCCGGACCGGCCGCAACGGCATGGACGGCATTGCCATCACGCTTTGCGATCCTTCGGAGAACAGCAAGCTGCGTCAGGTCGAGCGCATCATCCGCACCAAGCTGCCGATCGTTGCCGACCATCTCGGCAGCCCTGATCCGCTGCGCAATCCGGCCGAAAAGAACGAGCGCTTCGAGCCCGCCAATGACCGCAACGACCGCAATGGTCGTCGCGACGGCAGGCGGCCGGGTGGCGAGAACAAGGGCAACGGCTTCGGCAAGAAGCGCTTCGGCGACAAGCCGGCCTTCGCTGGCGAGCGCAAGCCGGAAGGCGCCAAGCCTTTCAAGGGCAACAACAAGCGCCGCTTCGGCGGCAAGCGTCCGGCGGCGCGGGCTGCGTAAGCCAGACCGCATTGTAATCGGTCAAGCCTGGGCTGGCTGATTGCCGTGACTGACAAGAAAAGGGCGGCCGAAGCGATGCTTCGGTCGCCCTTTTCGTCAGGAGGCTACTTGGCCACCGCCTCGACCCAGACGGCGATCCTTTGCGCGAGATAGGCCGTGGTCGAAGGCGACAGCGCGTCGCCGGCGATGACGTGGTGGTCGGGATCGCCAGTGTCGTCGACCGGCACCAGTTCATGCGGCGCGCCCCAGCGCCCGGCGATTTCTCGGGTGCGGTCTTCGCGCACCACCTTGTCGGAATCGGAAAAGATGAACAGGGCAGGGATGGTCGCCTTTTCCACCGGCGCTGCGTAGGCGAGCTCCGTCAGCGCCGCCATCGGCAGTGTCGCGGCTATCGGATATTTGTGCGTCCAGAATTTCTCGTGCAGGGCGTTGCGGGTCGGAAAGCTGCGTTCCTTGCCGCCGACAAGCTCGGCAATCTGCTTGCCCCAGGGCATGGTCAGCAGTTCGGCGCCGGACGCCCTGACGCCGAAATTCGGCGAGATGAACGCAATCGCCGCCACACCATCCGAAGCGCCCGGCTGCATCGCAGCCCACGTCGCCAGCGAGCCGCCTGTCGAGGTCGAGATGACGATCACCTTGTCGCCGATCGCCCTGCCGATGGCGAGCGCCTCCTCATAGTCGTTGATCCAGGCATTGACGCTGCCTTGCGTCATCGCCGCGCCGTCCTGCCCGTGACCGGTAAGGCGGGTGTAGAACAGATTGGCGTCGAGCTGGTCGGCGACCTCGTCCGACAGCGGTCGGACCTCGCCCTTCGATGCGGAAAAGCCATGGATATAGACGATCGACAGCGGCGTCCTGGCATGCACCATCGGATTGGCCCAGACGATCTCTTTCTCCAACCCATCACGGATTCCGGATATGGCGGCCTCGGTCTTCGCCACATAGGCCTGCGGATCGTCGCCGATGACCGAGGGGTCGAAACGGATCGTGGTGTCGACGGGTACGCGCGGGCCAAGCACGAAAGCCAGTGCGAGGACAACGACAAGGCCAAGCACAGCAAGCACGATCCGTCGCCCCATCGCAGACTCCAAAGAACAATTTCTCAACCTATGGCGGCGGTCACTATCGGGCAACGCCATGCCCCGGGGAGGGAGCCTGCCAATCTCGATGGCGTTCTATTCGCTTTGGGGCTTCCGGTCGTAGTGCAGCGGCCGCGCCTTCCAGTTGGTCATCAGGCCGATCACCCCTCTGCACAGCGGCCTCGGCAGCAGGCTGAGCACTTTCAGGGGCCAGCTCAGCCGGCGCGGGAAGGTGACTTCGAAGCCGCCGGACTTGATGCCCCGCGCCATGCGGCGCGTCGCGCGGCTGACTGGCATCAGCCCCGGCATCGGCAGCATGTTCTTCTCTGTAAGAGCGGTGTCGATGAAGCCCGGGTTGATCACCTGGACACGCACATTCATCTTGTCGAAGTCGTATCTCAGCGACTCGGCCAGGATGTTGATCGCCGCCTTGGTGCCGCCATAGGCGGCCGTGGTCGGCCAGCCGAAATAGGCGGTGACCGAGCCGACCAGCACGACATGGCCGCGTGCCCGCACACGCATGCGCTGGATGACCGGCACCAGGCCGTTGATGATGCCGAAATAGTTGACATCGAAGGACCGGCGAAAGTCGTTGACGACAAGATTCTCACCCGGCGTCGAAATGTAGTTCCCGGCATTGAAGACGGCGAGCACGATAGGCCCGAGTTCCTTCTCGATAGTGGCGACCGTCCTTGCCATGCGCGGCTCGTCGGTGACATCACAGGGAAAGGCCGTGACACTGCCCGGCATCTGCGCGGTTTCGACGACAAGCGTGTCGATCGGATCGTCGTCGAGCGCCGTCACCGCGACGGTATAGCCCTGGGCCGCAAGATCCCTGGCCAGCGAACGGCCAATGCCGCTGCTGCCGCCCGTGATCCAGGCGACGCCGTGCTTCGGATTGGCCCGATAGAGTGTCATGCTGCGCCCTGTCGACTTGCTCGTACCTTGCTCTAGCGATGAAGAAATCGAATGAAAAGAGTGCTTTCATCACAGTGAGGAAATGAACTGTGGCGCATGAAGGCGATATTGAGAAGCGTCGGCCGCGATAACAATGCCGCAAATGCGACTGGTCCAGACAAATTCTTGCCTTGAAACCGAAGCTTCGGGTTTCTACGGTTTCGGCACAGCTGCACAAGGAATCCTGAATGCCCCGTTCTGTGATCGACGCGATCGGCAACACGCCTCTGATCCGCCTCAACAAAGCGTCTGAACAAACCGGCTGCGAGATCCTGGGCAAGGCCGAGTTCATGAATCCAGGCCAGTCGGTCAAGGATCGCGCCGGCCTGTTCATCATCCGCGACGCCGAGCAGCGCGGGCTGCTGAGGCCCGGCGGTGTGATCGTCGAGGGAACGGCCGGCAACACTGGTATCGGGCTGACGCTGGTCGCCAAGGCGCTGGGATACCGCACGGTCATCGTCATTCCAGACACGCAAAGCCAGGAAAAGAAGGACACCATCAGACTGCTCGGCGCCGAGCTGATCGAGGTGCCCGCGGTGCCTTATAAGAATCCCAACAATTACGTGAAATTGTCGGGGCGGCTGGCCCAGCAGATGGCGCGGACGGAGCCGAACGGCGCCATCTGGGCCAACCAGTTCGACAATGTCGCCAACCGTGACGGCCATATCCGCACCACAGCGGAAGAGATCTGGAACCAGACCGGCGGCAAGGTCGACGGTTTTGTCTCGGCGGTCGGTTCGGGTGGAACGCTGGCCGGCGTCGCCTTCGGATTGAAGGCCAGGCGCAAGGACGTCAAGATCGCGCTGGCCGATCCGCTGGGAGCCGCGCTCTACAGTTTCTACACCAGCGGTGAGTTGAAGTCCGAAGGCAGCTCGATCACCGAAGGCATTGGGCAGGGGCGCATCACCGCCAATCTCGATGGCTTCACGCCGGATTTTTCGTTCCAGATCCCGGACGAGGATGCGCTGCCGATCGTCTTCGACTTGATCCAGGAAGAAGGACTTTGCGTCGGCGGTTCGACCGGCATCAACATTGCCGGCGCGATCCGGCTGGCGCGCGAACTGGGCCCCGGCCACACCATCGTGACTGTTCTTTGCGACTATGGCACGCGCTATCAATCGAAGCTGTTCAACCCGGAATTCCTGCGCGAGAAGAATCTGCCGATACCGGGCTGGATGGAGCAGCGGAGCACGATTTCTGTGCCGTTCGAAAAGGTCGCGTGATGGCGCACAGGACCGAAGCGCTGTTTCGCGACGACGCCTATCTGCGGACAGCGGACGCCACAATCATTGCCGTCAATGACCGCGGCGGCATCATTTTCGACAGGACGATCTTCTACGCCACATCGGGCGGCCAGCCGGGCGATATCGGTCATCTGGAGCGCGCCGACGGCAGCCGCATCGCCATCGCCGCCACCATTACGGGCGAGACCAAGGAAGAGATCATCCATGTCCCGGCGTTGGAGCAGAGGGTTCCAGAGGTCGGTGAACGCTTGAGCCTGGCGATCGACTGGGAGCGCCGGCATCTTTTGATGCGCATGCACGCGGCCTGCCACCTGCTCACTGTGGTCTGCCCGTTCCCGATCACCGGTGCGTCCGTTTCCGAGGATGACAGCCGCGTCGATTTCGATATTCCCGACGCCAGCTTCACCAGGGAAGACGTAACGGCGAGCCTGATGGATCTGGTGCGGGCCGATCACCCGATCTTCACCAGGCTGATCAGCGACGAAGAACTGGCCGCCAACCCGGGCCTGGTGAAATCCAAGAATGTCCGGCCGCCGGTTGGCACCGGCAAGATCCGCCTGGTTTGCATCGGTGACAACGCTTCGGTCGATAGTCAGCCCTGTGGCGGCACGCATGTCAAAAGCACTGGTGAGGTCGGCGAAATCCATATCGGCAAGATCGAGAAGAAGGGCCGTGAAAACAGACGCTTCCGCATCCGCTTCGGCCCGATGCCGGCGACCTGATGCATGTCGCCCAAGAAAGTGGCCTCGACGTTGGGTCAACGACATGCATGAGAACAAAGACTTAAAGCGCGTCGCTTGAATCCGCTTCAACGCGACGCACTTTAATCGGACAATCACCGCCAAACGGCGAGCAGGAGAGAAAATGGCCGAGGATAGTCCTTTCACTGTCGACGCGGATTGGCTGCAGCAGCGCCTCGGCGAGCCGGGCCTGACGATCATCGACGCATCCTGGTATCTGCCGGCGCAAAAGCGCGATGCGCGCGGCGAATACGGCGCGGCCCACATTCCGGGCGCACGATTTCTGGATCAGGTCGCGGTTTCGGACCCGGATTCGCCGCTGCCGCACACGCTGCCGTCACCGCAGCATTTTGCCCAGTATGTCGGATCGATGGGCGTTTCGGCCGACGACACCATCATCATCTATGATGGTCCGGGCTTCTTCTCGGCGCCTCGGGCGTGGTGGATGTTCCGAGTGATGGGCGTCTTCCAGACCTATATTCTGGACGGTGGCTTCGATGGCTGGAAAGCGGCCGGCCGGCCGGTAACGGCCCAACCGACCAGGATCGCGCCAAGTGTGTTTCATGCCGATTTCGACGCCGGTCGCGTTGCCAGCCTCGCCGACATGCGCCGGATCGTCGATACCGGGGAAAGCCAGATCGCCGACGCCCGTGGACCGGGCCGCTTTGCCGGCACGGAGCCAGAACCGCGCGCCGGTATCCGCTCCGGCCATATGCCTGGCGCGCGCAATCTGCCCTACTCGGCGCTGTCGGAAAATGGCAAGCTCTTGTCGAAGGACCGCTTGCGCAAGGTGATTGAGGCGGCCGGCATCGATCTGTCGAAACCCGTCATCACCTCGTGTGGTTCGGGCATTACAGCCGCGGTGGCGACGCTGGCTCTGGAAACGCTTGGCCATACCGACAACAGGCTTTACGACGGCTCATGGACGGAATGGGGTGGGCTCTCCGACACGCCGGTCGTGACCGGCAAGGAATGAAGACGATGGAAAACGGTGCGCTGGAAGACATCGATGTCACGGTCACGTTCCTCGAAATGCATGTGCCTCCAGCCTATTCGCCGCCGGTGCCCTACAACCGTCAGGTCGCCCTGCTGAAGACCAAGGACATTCCCCTGCATTTCTACCGCTATTTGATGGATCGGGTGGGACGCAAATGGCACTGGGTGAACGTGCTGAGGCTGGATGACGAGGAGCTTTCGGCCGGCATCCACCGCGAGGACCGCGACATCAGAGTGCTCTACCTCGACGGCGCGCCGGCCGGCTTCTTCGACCTCAAGCCGCATCTGCCGGAAGAAGTCGAGCTCGCCTATTTCGGCATGATGGAACATGCGACCGGGCAAGGCATCGGCCGCTGGTTCCTGGGGGCGGCGATCGCAGCGGCGTGGTCGTACGGGCCGAAGCGGGTGACAGTGCAGACCTGCACGCTCGATCATCCGGCGGCTTTGCCGCTCTACCAGAAGCTCGGCTTTGCGCCGGTGGCGCAAAAGAAGGAAATCGTGCATCCGCTGCCTTTCGGAGAACGCTCGGCCAGCGTCATGAGGCCGTGACATCAGCCAAAAATCCGAAGCATCCGCCACTGCGCAGGAATCGGGTGGGAAGCGTGAACTTGAGGGCATAATTTCCGGTGGACAACACCGGAGATCCCACCATGACCATTCAGTTCAAAGCGCTGCCGACCGAAAATGTCAGGGCATTGCAGCACGGCGGCTCGGATGCCTACGGCCAAACGCCCGAACGAAAGATTTCCGACGGCGATGGCATGCCTTGTCGGCACTGTCTGAAGAACATCGCCGCTGGCGACGTTTACCTCGTTCTGGCCTATCGGCCATTCCCGGAGCTTCAGCCTTATGCCGAAACCGGGCCGATCTTCTTGCATGCCGACGAATGCGACCGCGCCGCCGAGAGCGAGGTGCTACCCGAGATTCTCGAAAGCCCTGACTACATCGTGCGCGGCTACGGCAGGGATAATCGTATCGTCTACGGCAGCGGCGGTGTCATCCCGACCGGAAGAATTGCAGCGCGAGCCGAGGCCCTCTTCGAGCATGACGATATCGCCTACGTCCATGTCCGCTCGGCGCGCAACAATTGCTACCAGTGTCGCATCGAGCGCGTCTGAGGCATTGGAACGCTGGGCGAGGGCTTGTCGTACTCCCGTCGCACAATCGCGCTAGAAAGCCATTGTCGATCGATTTGCCGACCGCGGATGAACCGGCGGCAAATCTCGATATCGAGGAAGCGGGGCTTTGGCTCCGCTTTTTTGTTGCCCTCGCGCTCAAGAAAACCTTCGCGCCCAAGAAAAAACCCGCCGGCATGAACCGGCGGGCTGACGGAGGAATTCTGAAGGAGAATCAGGCCGCGAGAACGGCTTTCGGCTCAACCAACTCGTAGCCGAGCGCCTCGGCGACCGCGCGGTTGGTGATCTTGCCCTTGTGGACGTTGAGGCCATTGCGCAGATGGTGGTCATCGACTAGCGCCTTCAGGCCCTTGTCGGCAAGCTGCAGGCCATAGTGAAGCGTCGCGTTGTTGAGCGCGTGGGCCGACGTGACCGGCACCGCGCCAGGCATGTTGGCGACGCAGTAATGGATGACACCGTCGACCTCGTAGGTCGGCTCGGCATGGGTAGTGGCGTGCGAGGTCTCGAAGCAGCCGCCCTGGTCGATGGCGACGTCGACCAGCACGGAACCCTTCTTCATGCCGGACAGCATTTCGCGCGTGACGAGCTTCGGCGCCGCGGCGCCGGGTATCAGCACCGCGCCGACGACGATGTCGGCCGAGAAGCATTCCTCCTCGAGCGCCTCGACAGTCGAGTAACGGGTGTGCACGCGGCCGGTGAAGAGGTCGTCGAGCTGGCGCAGGCGCGGGATCGAGCGATCGATGATGGTGACGTCAGCGCCAAGCCCCACCGCCATCCTGGCAGCATGCAGGCCAACGACGCCGCCGCCGAGCACAGTGACCTTGCCGGGCAGCACGCCGGGCACGCCGCCGAGCAGCACGCCGCGGCCGCCATTGGCCTTCTGCAGCGCCGTTGCGCCGGCCTGGATCGACAGCCGACCGGCAACTTCCGACATCGGCGCCAGCAACGGCAGGCCGCCACGGTCGTCGGTGACGGTTTCGTAGGCGATTGCGGTGACACCGGAAGCGAGCAGGCCCTTGGTCTGCTCCGGATCCGGAGCCAGGTGGAGATAGGTGTACAGGATCTGGCCTTCGCGAAGCTGCGCCCATTCGTTGGGCTGCGGCTCCTTGACCTTGACGATCATGTCCGACTTGGCGAACACATCGGCAGCCGTCTTGGCGATTGTCGCACCGGCGGCGCGATAGGCATTGTCATCGGCGCCGATACCGGCGCCGGCGCCGGTCTCGACCAGCACTTCATGGCCGTGGGCGACATATTCGCGGACCGAGCCGGGCGTGAGGCCGACGCGATATTCGTGGTTCTTGATTTCCTTGGGGCAGCCGACGCGCATTTTCTTCTCCTGATCCGGCCCTTTTGGGCTCGTTCCCTGTATAGGTGGAGTGAACCACGAATCGCTGCGCAGGTGTTTGCGAATGCGCTTGCGCGAACGGCCCAGTTTCGATAATCGTTGCGCGAAACAGTGGGATATTCGCAGGATTCACGAAGAATGCCGCTCGACAGGATTGATATCGCCATTCTCGAGACTTTGCAGAAGGATGGCAGGATACCGAATGCAGCGCTGGCCGAGAAGGTTGGCCTGTCGCAATCGGCCTGTTCACGCCGGCTCGACAATCTGGAGAAATCCGGAACCATCCGGGGCTACCATGCCCGGCTTTCCAATGCCGCCCTTGGCCACCAGATGACCGCGATCGTGCATATTTCGCTGTCAGGACAGTTCGAGAAGACGCTGTCGGATTTCGAGGCGGCCATCAAGCGCTGCCCCAACGTGCTGTCATGCCACCTGATGTCGGGCGAATACGACTATATCCTGCGCATCGCGGCCAAGGATCTCGTCGACTACGAACGCATCCACAAGGAATGGCTGTCGGCGATGCCGCATGTGACCAAGATCAACTCGTCATTCGCCTTGCGTGAGATCGTCGACCGCACGGCGATGGGCATGAAGCCGGAAATGGCTTAACGCCAAAGGCATACCCGGACGTCCTTCCCAACATAGCACGCGCCTTCGCGGCGAAGGTCTTCCCAGCGTTCGTCACCGTGAGTTTCGGAAACGTCCGAGTTGCCATAGCCTTCCCAAAGATCACCGTCCTTGTATACAACTGCCCAGTAGTCTTTGGACATTTCACCAGCCCCACTCTGCGTATCAGGATAGTCAATACCTGCAAAAACTTGCCGAGGCCCCTGGATATTGAAATCGCCGCCCTTCTCGATTTGATAGTAGCATCTTCCGGATATGCGAGTCTGACCGTCAACAGTAAGCAGGCAGCGGCCCCATTTATAGCCGCTCGGT
Organism: Mesorhizobium sp. P2_C7; assembly: GCF_056404515.1. Taxonomy (NCBI): domain Bacteria; kingdom Pseudomonadati; phylum Pseudomonadota; class Alphaproteobacteria; order Hyphomicrobiales; family Phyllobacteriaceae; genus Mesorhizobium; species Mesorhizobium sp. P2_C7. The sequence goes on from NZ_JBFUDW010000023.1 coordinate 48,747, forward strand.
AAACGATGCTGTGGTTGCGCCTGCGAAGGCGAAACGGAAAACGCAATTGCAAGGGCAGCCGCTGTTGTTCGTCCGATCATCTTATCATCCGTTGTGACGCAGCCAATCCTAGGAGCTACCGGACACTGTTGGATCCGCCCGGAGCGCATGTCGAAACGCCGCGGCATGGTTCCCTTAAAGATCAGACTATTTATCGACCAAGTCGGATTTTTGTCACATGACATTTGCGCTGCTTCGCAGCGGAACAGAAATCCAGCTGGTCTCATTTTCCAAACAGGGGTGTTAGGCCTCGGTGACGATCCGATCCATCGGGATGTCGTGCGGCTGCGGGTAGATGGTGGCGATACGCTGCAACTCATAGCCGACGCCGATGACCAGCGGCTTGAACGGCATCGCCGCCAGCGTACGGTCGAAGAAGCCGCCGCCATAGCCCAGGCGGTAGTTTCTAGGATCGATGCCGACGATTGGCGCAATGACGATGTCCGGCAGCACCGGATCGCCCTCGGCCGGGATCGGGATGTTCCAGACACCTTTTTCCAGCCGGTCGCCCGGCGCGTAGGGGCGAAAGATCAGCGGCTGACCTTTCTCGATGACAACGGGCAGGGCGGTGCGGCCGCCGCGCGCATTGACGGACGCCATCCATGGGCGCAGGTCCGGTTCGCCGCGAAACGGCCAGTAGAGACTGACCATGCGGCCGGCGATCTCGCCGACGATTGCGTCGAGACCTTGCGCAATGCGCTGCGACATCACCGATCGCGCGTCGGCCGAAACGGCGAGACGCGCGGCGATCAGGCGTTCGCGCTCGGCCTTGCGCCAGCGCCGGACGTCGGTCCAGTCGGTTGGTGGTGTCTGAAACGCGGGATCGAGTTCATGCATGAAGCAGGGAGGAGAGGCATATTGCGCCGGACCTTGGTCGTCATGATTGTTAGCCATGCTTTTCCTCATCGCGTATTTGATCACGCTATACCTCGTAACACGATACGACATGTGCGTTCACGACATTGGACGACGAGTCTCAGGCACCACCCCGCGTTGCTGCGATGCACAAAAGTACCTACATCTAGGTTAGGCAATCTTGCCCGTTAGCGGTGAATGAGATGAACCAGGCCAGCCATCATGTCGTTGTTGTCGGCGCGGGTTTTGGCGGCCTCGAATTCACCCGAGCGCTTGCCGGTGCGCCGGTCCGCATCACCATGATCGACAAACGTAATCATCACCTTTTCMAGCCTCTGCTCTACCAGGTGGCTACCACGGCGCTGGCAACGTCCGAAATTGCATGGCCGGTCCGCCACCTCCTGCGCAAGCGCAAGGATGTGACGACGCTGCTTGCCAATGTCGTCGGCGTCGATCGCGCCGGCAAACGCGTGCTGCTCGATGATGGCAGTGCTGTCGCCTACGACACGCTGCTGCTCGCCACCGGCGCGCGCCACGCCTATTTCGGCCACGATGAATGGGAACCTTTCGCGCCCGGCCTGAAGACGCTGGAGGATGCCACCACGGTTCGGCGGCGCATTCTGCTGGCCTTCGAGAAGGCCGAGCGGGAGATCGATCCCGTCAAGCGCCAGGCGCTGCTGACCATTGCGATCGTCGGTGGCGGGCCGACCGGCGTCGAGCTTGCAGGCACCATCGTCGAACTGGCGCATGACACGCTGCGCGGTGAATTCCGCAACATCGATACACGGCAAACGCGTGTCGTGCTGATCGAGGCCGGTGACCGAATCCTGGCCAATTTCGCACCGAAACTTTCCGACTACGCGATGAAGGCGCTCGAGCGGCTCGGCGTGACCATCGAACTTGGTAGGGCGGTTACGCGGTGCGACGCCGAAGGCGTCGTTTTCGGCGACAAGAGCTTGTCGGCAGGCACAATCCTGTGGGCAGCGGGCGTCGCCGCCTCGCCGGCCGCCGAGTGGCTCGGCGCGGCGGCGGATCGGGCGGGCAGGGTACTCGTCGAGCCTGACTTGAGCGTGCCGGGCAGCCCGGAGATCTTCGTCGTCGGCGATGCCGCGCATGTGCTGCGGCCGGACGGGCGGCCCGTTCCCGGCGTGGCTCCGGCCGCCAAACAGCAGGGCCGCCATGTTGCCGCCACGCTAAAGGCGCGGCTTGCCGGCAACACCAGCCCACGGCCGTTCCGCTACCGGCATGACGGCGACCTCGCCACGATCGGCAAGCGCGCCGCCGTGATCGATTTCGGTTGGATCAAGCTGACCGGCTGGGCGGCATGGTGGCTGTGGGGCATAGCCCACATCTATTTCCTGATCGGCTTTCGCAACCGGCTTGCGGTTTCACTGAGCTGGCTATGGATCTACGCGACGGGCCAGCGCAGCGCGCGGCTGATCACCCAGGGCGACGACGACAAGGGCTGACTTCTTCTCCCCAGACCGTTCATCCGCACGTCATCTGTTGCTGATCGAGTGGCGGCGTCATGCGCTCGACTTGTTGAACGGACTCGGATGGGTTTCAGCGCGAAATTCGCTGCGGGGCAGGGCTTGTCACGTCGTCGAAGGAGAAAATATGTCTCGACTGCTCCATCCTGTCTCCCGCCGCGATCTCCTTGGCGGTGCCGCCGCAGCAGGAGCGATGATCATGTTGCATCCGTTCTCCGCCCGCGCCCAGGCCAACCAGGCCCATCTTCGGATCATGGAAACCACCGATATCCATGTGAACGTGCTGCCTTACGATTACTACGCCGACAAAGCGAACGACACGATGGGCCTGTCGCGCACGGCTTCCCTGATCGACGCAGTGCGCAAGGAAGCCGTCAATTCGATGCTCATCGACAATGGCGACCTGCTGCAGGGCAATCCGATGGGCGACTACATCGCCTATGAGAGGGGCATGAAGGACGGCGACCTGCATCCGATCATGAAGGCCATGAACCTGCTCGGCTACGAATGCTCGACGCTGGGCAACCACGAGTTTAATTACGGCCTGTCGTTCATGGACAAGGTGCTGGCTGGCGCCAATTTCCCCTTTGTCTGCGCCAATTTGATCCGCGGCACCGAGCTTGCCGCGAACCCGCGTGACGACAAGCTTTATCTCAAGCCCTATGTCATCCTCGACAAGAAGATCAGGGACGGGTCAGGCGCAGAGCAGCCGATCAGGATCGGCATCATCGGCTTCGTACCGCCGCAGATCATGGTCTGGGATCTCAAGAATCTGGAGGGCAACGTCAAGACGCGCGACATCGTCGAGGCGGCCAAGGCCTGGGTGCCGCAGATGAAGGAGGAAGGCGCCGACATCGTGATTGCGCTCTCACATTCCGGCATCGACGTGAAGCAGGGCGACATGATGGAGAATGCGTCGTTCTTCGTCGCCGGTGTCGACGGCATCGATGCGGTATTCACCGGCCACCAGCATCTTGTCTTCCCTGGCAAGAAGGACTTCCAGTCGCTTGACGGCGTCGACACGCAAAAAGGCACGCTGCAGGGCAAGCCCGCCGTGATGGGCGGCTTCTGGGGCTCGCATATGGGGCTGATCGACCTGATGCTGGAGCGCGACGGGTCGAAATGGAAGGTCGTTTTCGCCACCTCCGAGGCGCGGCCGATCTTCGAACGCGTCGACAACAAGGCCAAGCCGATCGTCCCCGACGACAAGCGCATCATCGCGGCACTCGAACAGGACCACCAGGCAACTCTGGCCTATGTGCGCCGTCCCGTCGGCAAGACCTCGGCGCCGCTCTATTCCTATTTCGCCCTGGTCGCCGACGATCCGTCGGTGCAGGTCGTCAGCCAGGCGCAGACCTGGTACCTGAAGGATATTCTCAAGAACACGCAATGGAAGGACGTGCCGCTGCTGTCGGCCGCCGCACCCTTCAAGGCCGGTGGACGCAGCGGCGCCGACTACTATACAGACGTGCCGGCAGGCGACATCGCCATCAAGAACGTCGCCGATCTCTACCTCTACCCGAACACTGTGCGGGCCGTCGAAATCACCGGCGCGCAGGTCAAGGAATGGCTGGAAATGTCGGCCGGCATCTTCAACCGGATCGAACCGGGCAAGGCCGACCAGGCCCTCATCAACACCGACTTCCCGTCCTACAATTTCGACGTCATCGACGGCGTGACCTACAAGATAGACCTGTCGCAGCCGCCGAAATACGATGCCAAGGGCGGACTGGCGAATGCCGGCGCCAATCGCATCGTTGACTTGATGTTTGACGGCAAGCCAATTGATCCCAAACAGAAATTCGTCGTTGCGACCAACAACTACCGTGCCGGCGGTGGTGGCAATTTCCCGGACATCAATGCCTCGAAGATCATCTACGAGGCGCCGGACACCAATCGCGACGTCATCGTTCGCTACATCGTCAGCGAGGGCACGATCAATCCGTCGGCGGACGGCAACTGGTCGTTCGCGCCGCTGCCTGGAACCAGCGTCGTGTTCGAAACCGGCACCAGGGCGAAGGATTTCATTGCCGAGGTGAAGTCGCTGAAGATCGAGCCGGTAGGAGAGGGCGAAGCGGGATTTGCGAAATACCGAATCCTTCTGTGACCGTCGGCGTAGGTCCGCGCCGCCAAGCCAGCGTGGACCTATGCCTTGTAGACCACCTGGCGCACGTCGATGTAGCTGGCACGGAAGCCGGCCTCGCAGTAATGCAGGTAGAATTCCCAGAGCTTCTTGAAGCGGTCGTCGAAGCCGAGCGGGACGATCTTTTCCCATGACGCCCAAAACCGCTGCCGCCATTCGGCGAGCGTGCGCGCATAGTCGTCCGGAAACACGCGCTCGCGCAGATGGGCAAGGCCGTGATCGTTGCCGAGTGCCTTCAGGATCGACGGCGTCGGCAGCATGCCACCCGGAAAAACATAGCGCTGGATGAAATCCGGCCTTGCGCGATACGTGTCGTAGGCGGCTTCGTTGATGGTGATGATCTGCAGGCCCGCAGTGCCGCCGGGCCTCAGGCAGGCTTTCATCTTGCCGAAGAACACCGGCCAGTACTTCTCGCCGACCGCCTCGAACATCTCGATCGAGGCGATGCGGTCATAGGTGCCTGTTTCGTCGCGATAGTCCTGCAGCTTGATGTCGACCTTGTCGGCAAGCCCGGCCTTGGCGACGCGCGCCTTGGCGAAGTCGTGCTGCTCGCGGCTGATCGTCAGCCCGGTCACACGGCAGCCGATCTCGCGTGCCGCGAATTCGGCGAAGCCGCCCCAGCCGCAGCCGATCTCCAGCACGTGATCCTTCGGTCCGATCCCCGTATCCTTGGCCAGTGCGCGATATTTGGCGGCCTGGGCGCTTTCGAGGTCGTTGGCACCGGTGGCATAGAGTGCCGAGGAATAGGTCATGCTCGGATCGAGCCATTCCTTGTAGAAGGCGTTGCCGAGATCGTAATGCGCCGAAATATTGCGCTTCGAGCCGGTGCGTGTGTTCTCGTTGAACCAGTGCCGGATGCGCTGGACGGTGTTGATGAGCCAGCTGGCGCCGCCAGCAACGCGTTCGCCGATGGCCGAATTGACCACGAACAGCTCCAGGAAGCTGGTGACGTCAGGGCTTTCCCAATCGCCGTCCATATAGGATTCGGCAAGGCCGATCGTGCCGCCGGAAAAGGCACGGCCGGGCAAGCGCCAGTTCTTGAGCACCAGTTCGGCGTCCGGGCCCGGTCCCTTGCCGCCGACCAGCACGGCGCGTCCGTCCGGCATCCTGACCTTCAGCGATCCGCGCGGCAGGTTCATTGCCGCCGACAGCACCATGCGCGCCTTCGCCGGCAAGCCCTTGACGATCTCGGCGAAATTGAATTCGTCCAGCCTGACCGCGTCGCTCAACGCCAGACCATGATGTTCCTTGTTTGTCATCTCACGCCCCTGCGCTTCCGCGGTGTCGGCGCAAATTGCCGAGCCTCGGTTCTCGCGGTTCATTCGCCGGGTTCGAACGCCATTGCCTGATCCCGGCAGTTGACCGGTTTCGGCGACAGGCGGGCTCGAACGAAAGCGCGCACCCTTTAACCAGAGCTTCAGCGCTGCCCAGTGAATCCCTTTGACAATCTTCCACGTCATGAGGGCGAACATCAAGAGGCAGGCTGCAAGCCGGGCTGTGCCAAGTGGAGGGCACTCGCAGTCGTGGATCTGGCTTTTACACAGCAAAGGCCGAACACGCCCAAAACGCCTATGGTTGCAACCGTGCTTGTGCAATAGTTTTAGCCATGCGTTATGTGATCGTCATTGCTGCCATCACCTTTTTCCTGATCTGGGACGGCCTCTACAATCAGGGCCGGTATCTCGACACGGCGGTAAGGGGTGTCACGCACGTGGTGCGATCCGTCACCGGCGAGAGCTAGCGCCCATCCGCATGAGGCGCTGCCGCGACATCCTTGTCGATTGACGCGGCCGTCCTGTCGTCACAAAAGACCCCGGCACTTAATGCATGTCGTCCAAAAGTGGCCCGGTCTTGGGGCAACGACATGCATAGAGACAAAGACGTGAAGCGCGTCGCCCGACGCGCTTCCGATCGAGGAGGCGGCGTTGATCCGGCATATCGTTTTCTTCAGCGCGCGGCGCAAAGAGGATGTGGAGGCCGTTCGCACCGGCCTGCAGGCGCTCGGCAACATTCCCCATTCCAGCCTCTTCGAGGTGACCATCAACACAAAGGTCGACCCGCTGTCGGACGAGATCGATGTGGTCGTCTATGCCGAGTTCGCTGATGACGCGGCGTTGGCCGCCTACAAGGCGCACCCGCTCTATGGACAGACGACCAGCAAGGTCAAACCATTGCGCGAGCTGCGTTATTCCGCGGATGTCGTGGCCGGTGCCTGATTGAGACTTGAACCGGTTTGCGGAATGATGCACATCGCGCCTGTATGAACCGAACATCAGCCGCCGGCACTCATCCGCTCGATCATCTGGTGCTGCCGACACAGAACGTCGACGTGGCACGAGCCCGGCTCACCGCGCTTGGCTTCGTGGTTGCCCCGACCGGCATTCATCCCTTCGGGACCGAAAACTGTTGTGTTTTCCTCGCCGACGGCACCTATCTCGAGCCGCTCGCGGTCGGCGACGAACAGGCCGCGACGGCGGCCATTGCCGACGGCAATGTTTTCGTCGCGCGCGACCGTATCTATCGCAACAGGCACGGTGACGAGGGGTTTTCCGCCGTGGTCCTGGGGACCAGCAACGCAGATGCCGACCAGGCACGCTATGTCGAAGCCGGCATCTCCGCGGGAGACATGCTGAGCTTTTCGCGCGCGTTCACCGACACGGCGGGTAAAAGCGACATTGCATCGTTCAAGCTCGCCTTTGCATCCGATAGCAACGCTACGGATGCTTTCCTGTTTGCCTGCGAACGGGTCAACGCGCCGAAAGTGGATCGGACGGCCTTGCAGGCGCACGCCAACGGCGCCACGGGAATTGTCGAGATCGTGGCGGTCAGCGATCGGCCCGCCGAGCAGCGCCGGCTGATCTCCTTGGCGGTGGACGATCCGGCCGCCAGCGGGCGAGGCGGCGCGTTTCACTTGCCGAATGTAACCTTGAGTGTGCTTGCCCCAACGTCTTTCATGGCACGCTTTGGCTTGCCGGCCGGCGCGCCGACGGACCTGCGCTTCGCCGCCGTGGTCTTTTCGGTTCCCAGCGCCGATATCACCTCGAGGCTGCTTGCAGCCAACTCCGTCAAACACGATATAGCGGGGAATGATATTGTCGTGCAGCCGGCATCCGGACGGGGCGCGGCTTTCATCTTCCGGGAGATCCAATGAGCAAGCCCCTGGCGCCCAATTCGTCGGTAACCGTCGGCAATGTCGTCTTCGACAACAACGCGGCCTTGTCGCTGATTGCTGGTCCTTGCCAGTTTGAATCGCGCCAGCATGCCTTCGACATGGCCGGCGCGCTGAAGGAACTGACCGGCAAGCTTGGAATAGGCCTCGTCTACAAGACCAGCTACGACAAGGCCAACCGCACCTCGCTGTCGGCGACGCGCGGTGCGGGCATGGAAGCGGCACTTCCCGTCTTCGACGAACTGCGCAAGGAGTTTTCGCTGCCGGTGCTGACCGATGTCCACACCGAGGAACAGTGCGCGATCGTCGCGCCGCATGTCGATGTCCTGCAGATTCCGGCCTTCCTGTCGCGCCAGACCGACATGCTGGTCGCCGCCGCGAGGACCGGCAAGGTGATCAACGTGAAGAAGGGGCAGTTCCTGGCTCCCTGGGACATGAAGAACGTGGTTGCCAAGATCACCGGTTCCGGCAACGCCAATGTCTTGACCACGGAGCGCGGCGCGTCGTTCGGCTACAACACGCTGGTGTCCGACATGCGCGCTCTGCCTATCATGGCCGAGATCGGCGCGCCGGTGATCTTCGACGCCACGCATTCGGTTCAGCAGCCAGGCGGGCAGGGCGGCTCTTCTGGCGGCGAGCGCCGCTTTGTCGAGACGCTGGCCCGTGCCGCTGTCGCCGTTGGTGTGGCTGGCGTGTTCATCGAGACCCACCAGGATCCGGACAATTCGACCTCTTCCGATGGCCCGAACATGGTGCCGCTGAAGGATATGCCGGCACTGCTGGAAAGACTGATGGCGTTCGATCGTATCGCCAAGGGTCACTGAAACGTCCCACGGACGTTCCAGCGTCGGTTACTGACAATGGCGCCATGGCCCCGGCGCTTGTGGAAGACATAAGCCGGCTGTACGCTCGCCTCGCAAATGAGCGTTTTGGCAGGAGGAAGCCATGTCTGTCGCCCGCGTCACCGAAATCACCTCATCGTCGAAGAAGAGCTTTCAGGACGCCATCGAGAAGGGGATTGCGCGTGCCGCAAAGACCTTGAAGAACGTCGAAGGCGCGTGGATCCAGGACCAGAAGATCGTCGTCGAGGACGGCAAGATCGCTGCCTATCGCGTCAACATGAAGGTCACCTTCATCCTCGCGGAGTAACCGGCTGCCGCCGAAAAAGTCGGGAACTTTCGCCCGCGCCCCTCATTGTCAAAGCATAGATCAACGACAATGAGGAGCACATCATGACAACCCAGACAGGCCACACCGAAGCCATTGCCGCTTCGCGCGTCATCGGCACGTCCGTCTACAACACCGAGGGCAGGAGCATCGGCAGCATCGAAGACATCATGCTCGACAAGACCTCGAACGGCATCATGTTCGCGGTGATAGGCTTCGGCGGTTTTCTCGGCATCGGCGAGAAGTACCACGCCATTCCGTGGGCCAGCCTCGACTATGACGAGGACAAGGGGGGCTATGTCGTTCCGTTCTCCAAGGAACAGCTGAAGGCCGCACCCGCCTATTCGATCAACGAACTGGCCGGCGCAGATGGCGAGACGGCGCGCGACGCGTCCTATGATTATTACAAGGTCACGCCTTACTGGCATTGACGCCCGAAAACAAAAGGCCCCGTTCAGACGGGGCCTTTTGGATTCGATGCTGCGCCTATTCGCTGACATGCAAGGCCGGTAGCGGCCCTGCTGCCTTGGGTGGCGATTGCTGATCGTCGCACGACGTCAGAAACGCCGCCGCGATCAGGAACAGACTCACGATACCACTCAACTGGGACATGGCGAAACTCCTCCTGTTTCGCCCCGCGCACCCGCACCATAGCCGGAAGTACATCCGCCGCACATGACTTATGATGACAGCGATTTGCGCTTCGTGAATCGCCTGATGCATATCGCCACAAAGTAGTCCCCGGTTTTGAGAGAACCGCATGCGGCGCCTGAATCCGTTCAGGCGCGACGCGCTTTAGGCTGACGCCACGGCAATAATTGCGACCGGGCCGATTGCCTTTTGCGGCACTTTGGCTAAGACGTGCGCGACCCTTCTTCAGATCAATCGAGGACATCGCAATGACCGCCATCATCGACATTGTCGGGCGTGAAATCCTGGACAGCCGTGGAAATCCGACCGTCGAGGTCGATGTCGTTCTCGAAGATGGCTCGATGGGCCGCGCTGCGGTGCCGTCGGGCGCCTCGACCGGCGCCCACGAGGCCGTCGAACTGCGCGACGGCGGCGCCCGCTATCTCGGCAAGGGCGTGCTCAAGGCCGTCGAAGCCGTAAATGGCGAGCTGTTCGAGGCGATCGGCGGCATGGAAGCCGAAAACCAGATCCATATCGACCAGACCATGATCGAGCTCGACGGAACGCCCAACAAGAGCCGCCTCGGCGCCAACGCCATCCTCGGCGTCTCGCTGGCCGTGGCCAAGGCAGCAGCCGACGCCGCCGGCCTGCCGCTCTACCGCTATGTCGGCGGCACCAAGGCGCATGTCTTGCCGGTGCCGATGATGAACATCATCAATGGCGGCGCCCATGCCGACAACCCGATCGACTTCCAGGAATTCATGATTCTGCCGATCGGCGCGCCGACATTGCGCGAAGGTGTTCGCTGGGGTTCGGAAATCTTCCACACGCTGAGGAAGAAACTGAAGGATGCCGGCCACAACACCAATGTCGGCGACGAGGGTGGCTTTGCCCCGAACCTGAAGAGCGCGCCTGTGGCGCTCGACTTCATCATGGAATCGATCGAGAAAGCCGGCTTCAAGCCCGGCGAAGAGATCGCGCTCGGCCTCGACTGCGCCGCGACCGAGTTCTTCAAGGACGGCAACTACGTCTACGAGGGCGAGAAGAAGACCCGCGATCCCAAGGCCCAGGCCAAGTACCTGGCCAAGCTCGCCGCCGACTATCCGATCATCTCGATCGAGGACGGCCTTGCCGAGGACGACTGGGAAGGCTGGAAGTATCTGACCGACTTGATCGGGAAGAAGACCCAGCTGGTCGGCGACGACCTGTTCGTCACCAACACGGCACGGCTGCGTGACGGCATCCGCATGGGCGTCGCCAATTCGATCCTGGTCAAGGTCAACCAGATCGGTTCGTTGACGGAAACGCTCGACGCCGTCGAGACCGCGCACAAGGCCGGCTACACCGCCGTCATGTCGCACCGCTCGGGCGAAACCGAGGATTCGACCATCGCCGATCTCGCCGTTGCCACCAATTGCGGACAGATCAAGACCGGCTCGCTGTCGCGCTCGGACCGCATGGCCAAGTACAACCAGCTGATCCGCATCGAGGAAGAGCTCGGCAAGCAGGCGAGCTACGCCGGCAAGTCGGTGGTCAAGGGCTGATCCGGAAACACCCAGGCATGGGATATCGATGAAAGGGCGGGAGCATTCCCGCCCTTTTTCATTTCGGGTCTCGATCAGCCGTTCATCCGTAACCGTCCGTTAAGCACAATCGGGCGAAAGATGGGGAGCCGTATCAGTTCGCGGCCGCGAGGATTTGGATATGTGGACGCGTCAGCACAAGCAGAGAAACACCGGCCGGCTGATCATTCCCTCGCTCTGCGTGGCGTTCCTCGCCTATTTCGGCTTTCATGCCTACCACGGCGAATTCGGCATCAACTCGAAATATCAGCTGGAAGCCCAGGCGGTTGCGCTGCAAGCTCAGCTCGACGCGATCAAGGCACGCCGGATGGAGCTCGAACGGCGCGTTCGGCTCATGCATGAAGGGTCGATCGAGAAGGACATGCTCGACGAGCAGGCGCGCAAGGCGCTCAATCTGTCCCAGGCTGACGAAATCACCATCATGTTGCCGGTCTCGGCGAAGTAACCAGCTTTCAGTTAATAGCCAATATTTTCAATGATTTTAATCGCTTAGACGCATGTGAGCTATGCAATTTCGGCATGGCATAACGCTCTAGCGCGTGTTAGCCTCTCCAAAATCGGTGGGGAGGAGCTGATCTCCCCAGGGCGGATTTGATCCTGCCCTAATGTCCGCAAAGAGACGCCAACAGGGAGTGATGCATGGCCACCGCAGCCAGAAAAGCGCCTGCCAAATCCAAATCCGACGGCAAAATGGGGCTTTCGGCCCCCAAGCCTGCGGAGTTCACCAAGGATGAAGAGCTTGCCGCCTATCGGCACATGCTGCTTATCCGCCGTTTCGAGGAAAAGGCCGGCCAGCTTTACGGCATGGGCTTCATCGGTGGGTTCTGCCATCTCTATATTGGCCAGGAAGCGGTCGTCACCGGCATGAAGATGGCGCTGATCCAGGGCGACCAGATGATCACCGCCTATCGCGACCACGGCCACATGCTGGCGATGGAGCTTTCACCGCGCGGCGTCATGGCTGAGCTGACCGGGCGTCGTGGCGGCCTGTCACGGGGCAAGGGCGGCTCCATGCACATGTTCTCCAAGGAGAAGCATTTTTACGGCGGCCACGGCATCGTCGGCGCGCAGGTGTCGCTCGGCACTGGTCTCGCCTTCGCCAATCGCTACCGCGACAACAACAATGTGTCGCTGACCTATTTCGGCGATGGTGCGGCCAACCAGGGCCAGGTCTATGAAAGCTTCAACATGGCCTCGCTGTGGAAGCTGCCGGTTATCTACATCATCGAGAACAACCGCTATGCCATGGGCACTTCTGTCTCGCGCTCGTCGGCGGAGACGGACTTTTCGCATCGCGGCGCCTCGTTCAAGATTCCCGGGCTCCAGGTCGACGGCATGGATGTCCGCGCCGTCAAGGCTGCGGGCGATCTGGCCACCGAATGGTGCCGTGCCGGCAACGGCCCGCTGATCCTCGAAATGCAGACCTATCGCTACCGCGGCCACTCGATGTCCGACCCGGCGAAGTATCGTTCCAAGGAAGAAGTGCAGAAGATGCGCTCCGAGCATGACCCGATCGAGCAGGTCAAGGCGCGGCTTATCGAGAAGAAATGGGCGACCGAGGACGAACTGAAGACCGTCGACAAGGAGGTTCGCGACGTCGTCGCGGACGCCGCCGAATTTGCCCAGAACGACGCGGAGCCGGATCCGTCCGAGCTCTGGACCGATATCGTATTGTAACGGGAGGGCAAGGACATGCCGATCGAAATTCTCATGCCCGCTCTCTCGCCGACCATGGAAGAGGGCAATCTTTCCAAGTGGTTGAAGAACGAGGGCGACAAGGTCGTCGCCGGTGACGTCATCGCCGAGATTGAAACCGACAAGGCGACGATGGAAGTCGAAGCCGTCGATGAAGGCACGCTTGCCAAGATCGTGGTTCCTGCCGGCACCGAAGGCGTCAAGGTCAATGCAGTGATCGCCGTACTCGCGGTTGACGGCGAAGACGTCGACAAGGCCGGCGAAGGCATCGGCGAAGAGCCCCCCAAGGCTGAAACAGCGGCGCCTGCGCCGGCGGCAGCCAAAAGCGAGGCCTCAGCACCGGTCGCAGCCGCCCCGAAAACGGAAATCGCCGCCGATCCGGATATTCCGGCCGGGACGGAAATGGTCTCGACCACGGTGCGTGAAGCGCTGCGTGATGCGATGGCCGAGGAAATGCGCCGCGACGGCGATGTCTTCGTCATGGGCGAGGAAGTTGCCGAATACCAGGGCGCCTACAAGATCACTCAGGGACTGCTGCAGGAGTTCGGGCCGCGGCGCGTCGTCGACACGCCGATCACCGAGCATGGCTTTGCCGGCGTCGGCGTCGGCGCGGCGATGGCCGGCTTGAAGCCGATTGTCGAGTTCATGACCTTCAACTTCGCCATGCAGGCGATCGACCAGATCATCAACTCGGCTGCCAAGACGCTCTATATGTCGGGCGGCCAGATGGGCGCGCCGATCGTGTTCCGTGGACCGAACGGCGCCGCCGCTCGCGTCGCAGCCCAGCATTCACAGTGCTATGCCGCCTGGTACAGCCACATTCCCGGCCTCAAGGTCGTGATGCCCTACACCGCTGCCGATGCCAAGGGCCTGCTCAAGGCGGCGATCCGCGATCCCAACCCGGTTATCTTCCTCGAGAACGAAATCCTCTACGGTCATTCCTTCGACGTGCCGAAGCTGGATGATTTCGTGCTGCCGATCGGCAAGGCGCGCATCCACAAGACCGGCAAGGACGTCACCATCGTCTCCTTCGGCATCGGCATGACCTATGCGGTCAAGGCTGAAGCCGAGTTGCGCGGCATGGGCATCGACGCCGAGATCATCGACCTCAGGACCATCCGCCCGCTCGACCTCGACACGGTCGTCGCCTCGGTCAAGAAGACCAACCGGCTGATCGTCGTGGAAGAGGGATATCCGCAGAGCTCGGTCGGCGATCACATCGCCAACCAGGTGTCGCAGCGCGCCTTCGATTTCCTTGACGCCCCGGTGATCACCATTGCCGGCAAAGACGTGCCGATGCCCTATGCGGCGAACCTCGAAAAGCTGGCGTTGCCGAATGTCGGCGAGGTCATCGAGGCGGTTAAAGCCGTCACGTATCGCTGAACCGGGCGGGAGGACAAAATGCCAATCAACATCACCATGCCGGCCCTGTCGCCCACGATGGAAGAGGGCAATCTGTCAAAGTGGCTGGTCAAGGAGGGCGACAAGGTTTCGCCCGGCGATGTCATTGCTGAGATCGAGACCGACAAGGCAACAATGGAAGTCGAAGCTGTCGACGAGGGCACGGTTGCAAAGCTCGTCGTTCCGGCCGGCACCGAGGGCGTCAAGGTCAATGCGCTGATCGCCGTGCTCGCTGCCGAAGGCGAGGACGCCGGTGCCGCTGCGAACAGCGGTGGCGCTGCTGCGCCAGCGAAAGCGGAAGCGCCGAAAACGGAGGCACCTAAGGCGGAAGCACCAAGGGCTGAGGCGCCAAAGGCCGAGCCTGCGGCCGCACCCAAGGCGGTAGCGGCTCCGGCCGCCAACGGCCATGCCGCTGGTGAGCGCACCTTTGCGTCGCCGCTCGCGCGCCGCATCGCCAGGGAAGCCGGTGTCGATGTGTCTGCCGTGACCGGCACCGGCCCGCATGGCCGCGTGGTGAAAGCCGATGTCGATGCAGCGATTGCCGGTGGCGGCGTCAAGCCTGCCGCCAAGGCAGCGCCCGCAGGCGCTCCGGCGGCTCCGGCAGCTGCCGCCGCGCCGGTGAAGGCGATGTCGGACGAGCAGGTGCTGAAACTGTTCGAGCAAGGCTCCTACGAACTCGTCCCGCACGACAATATGCGCAAGACCATCGCGCGCCGCCTGGTCGAGGCCAAGACCACCATCCCGCATTTCTACCTGACACTCGACTGCGAACTCGACGCACTCTTGGCATTGCGCACGCAGATCAATGCGGCAGCGCCAGTCAAGAAGACCGAAAAGGGTGACGTGCCGGCCTACAAGCTGTCGGTCAACGACATGGTGATCAAGGCAATGGCGCTGGCGCTGAAGGCGGTGCCGGATGCCAATGCGTC
>NZ_JBFUDW010000024.1:0-46815 GCF_056404515.1 Mesorhizobium sp. P2_C7
CATGCCCGATCAGACAGGGCGACAGCTTCGCGAAGAAGGGCAGTACCTGCCGGCGGCGCAGCGGCTTGCGGACGACAACATCGCCCACCGCATCAATACAGTGAACCTGAAAAACGCTTTTGGCCAAATCCAGGCCGATCGTGATAATATCCATGACGGGTGGCTCCCTTGGCTCGTGGTCGCTTTGACAGCATCCACACTTTGGCACTCAGATGCCGGGAGCGGGAGCCATCCACATCATCTGCTTTGGAGACACCGAAATGCGGTGGGAATGACCAGATCGGGTCAGCTCACGACATCGGACCTTGGAGGTGCAACGTCCGCCATCGCTCTTCCCCACACAACAAATGGACGGCGCACTGCGGTCATCTGACAACTAGAGGCGGATGGCCGCTTCTGTTTGCCCGTTCTGGCAGATGAGCCGAATGGCAGCTTTCCACCTATTTCGCGCACGTCCTTTCAGTGCCGCCTTCTGTCGAGGGTAAGCTTACCAAGCTGAATATCTGCAGCGGGCTTTTTAGGAATAACAGCGCAGTACTGACAGGCGCAGTGACACGGCACTATCGATCTCAGGAAAAATTTCATATAAATATCAAATAGTTAATGGAGCGGGTAGCGGGAATCGAACCCGCATATTCAGCTTGGAAGGCTGCTGCTCTACCACTGAGCTATACCCGCGCCTTGCACTGAAGTACCGGATTCCCCCGAAAAGCGCCATGCACTTTTCGGTCCGATGCTTTCGCGTTTCAGGGCTTCCGGGCCGGCAGTGGTGGAGAGGGTTGGATTCGAACCAACGTAGGCTAAGCCAACGGATTTACAGTCCGTCCCCTTTAACCACTCGGGCACCTCTCCAGTTCTGCCGCCGGAGCCATGCAACGAGGCATTCACGCCAATCCGGACCCGAGTTAGTCTTCTCCGAAACCAGCGCAGCGCCTTATGGCGGCAAGGCCATTGGGTGTCAACCGCGCAACCGGCGTTTTTCGATGTTGTTCGCCGGCTGCGGCGACGAGCCATATCCTTGGCCTGAGGAGACGGCTATAGAAGCCGGCCATGAGCGACAAAACCAACACCCCGAAAGACACCCACTACGCCAAGTTGCGGCGGGCCTATCGCGACGAGAAAAGCGGCGGCGCGCCGGCGTTCAGGCCCCGGCAGCCGGTTCCGCCAGGCGAACATGCCGCGGACGGACTGGTGCGGCTCTATGGCCTGCACACGGTGCGAGCGGCGCTCGACAATCCGCGCCGCAGGATCAGAAGGATGCTGGTCACGCGCAATGCGGCCGAACGCCTGGAAATCGCCGATATCGCCGCCCTGCCCTTCAAGGCGGAACTGGTCGAACCCAGGGACATCGACAAGATCACCGGCTCGGACGCCGTGCATCAGGGCGTGCTGATCGAGGCCGAACCGCTGAAGCCGAAGCGGCTTGATGCACTTGGCGATGCCAGGCTGGTGCTGGTGCTCGACCAGGTCACAGATCCGCACAATGTCGGTGCCATCCTGCGCTCGGCGGTCGCCTTCGGCGCCGGCGCGCTCATCACCACTGCGCGCCACAGCCCCCAGGAATCGGGCGTACTGGCGAAATCGGCCTCCGGCGCGCTGGAGCACATCGACCAGATCGAGGTGAAGAACCTGGCCGACGCGCTCGGCCAGTTGCACGAGGCCGGGTTCCAGACGATCGGTCTCGATTCGGACGGGCCGGCGGAACTCGAAACGAGTTTTGCCGGTGTCAGAATAGCGCTGGTGCTCGGCGCCGAGGGCAAGGGCCTGCGCCAGAAGACGCGCGAGACCGTGACGACGCTGGCGCGGCTCGACATGCCCGGCGCCATTCGTTCGCTCAATGTGTCGAACGCCGCGGCGATCAGCCTCTACGCGGCGCGGGCATTCTTGAAGCGCGGCTGAGCCTCACGCCAAACATCTCGAAATGCGAAACGGGCTCCGGCGACAGACGCAGGAGCCCGCTCTTCGACAGGCACGAGTTGGCGGCTTGGGAACGTTGCGCCGCCCTCTCCTGACCTATGCTGCTTTGCCTTGGACGTCGGCTGCGTTGCCGCCAACCTCGAAATTGGCCATCCGCTCCAGCGCCCTGACCAGCGCCGAGTGATCCTCCTTGGCGCCGCCATTGGCGGCGCAGGAATTGAACAGCTGCTGCGTGGTCGAGGTGTTGGGCAGCGAAACGCCGAGTGCTTTTGCCCCTTCCAGCGCCAGGTTGAGGTCCTTCTGGTGCAGCTCGATGCGAAAGCCCGGCGCGAAGGTGCGCTTGACCATGCGCTCGCCATGCACTTCGAGAATGCGCGAGGCCGCCAGCCCGCCCATCAGCGCTTGCCTGACCTTGGCTGGGTCGGCACCGGCTTTCGATGCAAAAACAAGGGCTTCGGCGACCGCTTCAATGGTCAGCGCGACAACGATCTGGTTGGCCACCTTGGTGGTCTGGCCGACGCCGTTCGGCCCGACCAGGGTGATGTTCTTGCCCATCTTCTCGAACACCGGCCTGGCGCGCTCGAACGCCTTGTCCTCGCCGCCGACCATGATGGTCAGCGATGCCGCCTTGGCGCCGACTTCGCCGCCCGAAACCGGCGCGTCGAGATAGTCGCAGCCCAGTTCATTGATCTTTTTCGCAAACACCTTGGTCTCGATCGGCGAGATCGAGCTCATGTCAATCACCAGCTTGCCCTTGGTCAGGCCGGATGCGACGCCGTTGAAGCCGAACAGCACATCGGCAACCTGTGGTGTATCGGGCACCATCAGGATGATGATATCGACCGCCTTGGCCACCGCGGCATGGCCGGAGACTGACTTCAGTCCCTTGGCGACGAGGTCAGCCGGCGGCTTCGAGCGATGATCGCTGGCGATGACCGTATAGCCAGCATCCAGCAGATGCCCTGCCATCGGCGCGCCCATGATGCCGAGGCCGATGAAACCGATGGTTTCCATTGTTTTTCTCCGTAGTATATCTTTGTCGAGGCTGCGTTCCCTCGCGCCCCCCTTTGGCCTGCCGGCCATCTCCCCCACGGGTGGGGAGATTGGCAGCTTCAGCGTCGGCAGCTAAGCCGCCGCGCTTCCCTGCCCGGCCAGTTCCCTGAACCAATCCAGCCCGGCCTCTGTGCCGGCCTTCGGCTTGTATTCCGCGCCGACCCAGCCGGAATAGCCGATGCGGTCGATATGCTCGTAGAGGAAGGGATAGTTGATCTCGCCCGTCCCCGGCTCGTGACGGCCGGGATTGTCCGCAAGCTGGATATGCGCGATGCGGCCGAGGTTTGCCTCGATGGCACGGGCGAGATCCCCCTCCATGATCTGCATGTGATAGATGTCATATTGCAGGAACAGGTTCTTCGAACCGATACGGTCGATCAGCGCCAGCGCCTGGTCGGAGTAGTTGAGGAAGAAGCCGGGAATATCGCGGGTGTTGATCGGCTCGATCAGCAGCCGGATGCCGGCCTGCTCCAGCTTTTCCGCCGCAAAGGCGAGGTTTTCGGCAAAGACGTCCTCCAGCACCTTGCGGTCGGCGCCCGCGGGCGCGATGCCGGCAAGGCAATTGACCTGCTGGCAGCCGAGCGCCTGCGCGTAGGTGATCGCCTTGGCGATGCCCTGGCGGAATTCAGGCACGCGATCCGGCAGCACGGCGATGCCACGCTCGCCTTTGCCCCAGTCGCCCAGCGGCAGATTGAACAGCACCTGCGTCAGGCCGTTCTTCTTCAGCCGGGCGGCGACCACCTCGGGCGCGTGATCGTAGGGGCCGATATATTCAACGCCCTTGAAGCCCGCGCGGGCAGCCGCGTCAAAACGGTCGAGGAACTCATGCTCGCCAAAGAGCATCGAAAGATTGGCTGAGAAACGCGGCATTTCTTTTTCTCCTTTTCCGCTGATCTAATCCAGCATCACGATCGCTGTCGGGGCGTCCTCCTGATGTTCGGCAAGGTCCTCGAATTCGGTGATCTTGTCGATCTCGGTGCCCATGGAGATGTTGGTGACACGCTCGAGGATGAATTCGAGCACGACCGGAACCTGGTGTTCCTTCATCAGCCGCTGCGCTTCCTTGAAAGCGGCGGCGAATTCCTCGGGCTTGCGCACCCTGACCGCCTTGCAGCCCATCGCCTCGGCAACGGCAACATGGTCGACGCCATAGCCGGCCTCGGGATCGCCTGAGCGGTTGATGTTCTCGAACGCGAGATTGACCTCGAAATCCATCGAAAAGCCGCGCTGCGCTTGGCGGATCAGCCCGAGATAGGCGTTGTTCACCACGACATGGAGATAGGGCAGCTTGTGCTGCGCACCGACCGCCAGTTCCTCGATCATGAACTGGAAATCATAGTCGCCCGACAGCGCCACGATGGTGCGGTCGGGATCGGCGGCGCGGACGCCAAGGGCTGCCGGCAAGGTCCAGCCGAGCGGGCCGGCCTGGCCGCAATTGATCCAGTTGCGCGGCTTGTAGACATGCAGGAACTGCGCGCCGGCGATCTGCGACAGGCCGATCGTGGTGACATAGGTGACATCGCGGCCGAACGCCTTGTTCATCTCCTCGTAGACACGCTGCGGCTTGAGCGGCACCTGGTCGAAATGCGTCTTGCGCTTCATCGTCTTCTTGCGGCCCTGGCACTCCTTCGCCCAGCCCGACCAATCGCGCAGCTTGCCCGCCGTCTTCCACTCCGTGGCGACGTCGAGCAGCACCTTCAGCGCGGCGCCCGCATCCGAGACGACGCCGAGATCCGGCGCGAAAACACGGCCGATCTGAGTGGGTTCGATGTCGACATGGATGAATTTCTTGCCCTTGGTGTAGACGTCGACCGAGCCGGTGTGGCGATTGGCCCAGCGGTTGCCGATGCCGAAGACGAAGTCTGCCTCCAGCATCGTCGCATTGCCGTAGCGGTGCGAGGTCTGCAGTCCGCACATGCCGGCCATCAGCCGGTGGTCGTCGGGGATGGCGCCCCAACCCATCAGGGTCGGGATGACCGGCACGCCCGAAATCTCGGCGAATTCGATGAGCAGATCCGATGCATCGGCGTTGATGATGCCGCCGCCGGCGACGATCAGCGGCTTTTCGGCCGCGTTGAGCATCGCCAGCGCCTTTTCAGCCTGCGCGCGCGTCATCGCCGGCTTGAACGGCGTCAACGGCTCATAGGCATCGATGTCGAACTCGATCTCGGCCAACTGCACGTCGACCGGCAGGTCGATCAGCACCGGCCCCGGCCGCGAGGAGCGCATCAGGTGGAACGCCTTCTGCAGCGTCATCGGCACCAGATAGGGCTCCATGACGGTGACCGCCCACTTGGCGACCGGTGCGGCGATGGCAGCGATATCGACCGCCTGGAAATCCTCCTTGTTCAGCCGCGCACGCGGCGCCTGGCCGGTGATGCACAGGATCGGGATGGAATCCGCCGCGGCCGAATAGAGCCCGGTGATCATATCGGTGCCGGCCGGACCCGATGTGCCGATACACAGCCCAATATTGCCAGCCTTGGCGCGGGTAAAACCTTCCGCCATATGCGAGGCGCCCTCGACGTGGCGGGCAAGGACATGGCGGATCGTTCCCCGCGCCTTCATGGCCGAGTAGAATGGGTTGATCGCCGCGCCCGGCACGCCGAAAGCGCAGGAAATACCTTCCTTCTCAAGAACGAGAACCGCAGCATCGACAGCGCGCATCCTGGCCATTTTCCAGCCCTCCACAGGGTTTGTCATTGTTGGATGGCTTAGAATGTCACCAAGCCGGCTATTTTTCAATTTTTTCAGAATATTTTTTCATTTCTAACAGACGGCGATTAGATGATGAATTTGAACGGTTTTTCGTTTTCCATCGATTTCACAACCTCGCACAATGAAAAACTTTTTCATTGCCTCTTGCGCCAAATTGCAGACAATGCGGCCATGGAAACCACCGAGAAACGCCAGCGCGGTCGGCCGCGCGCCTTCAACGGGCCATCCGAGCCGACTTCGGTGCAGTCGCTCGACCGCGCACTGCGCATCCTGGCCATTGTCGCCGAAGGCAGCGGCCTGTCCCTAAGCGAGATATCAGCGCAAAGCGGCCTTGCCGCCTCTACCGCCTACCGCATGCTGACGACGCTCGAAAACCACGGCATGGTCGAATTCGACACCAGCGATCAGCTCTGGTCGATCGGCGTCGAGACCTACCGCATGGGCGCGGCGTTCCTGCGCCGCCGCAAGCTGGTCGACCGCGCCCGTATCGTCATGCAGGAACTGATGGAAAGGACCGGCGAGACCGCCAATCTCGGCGTAGCCGAGGATGATTGCGTGGTCTTCGTCAGTCAGGTCGAGACGCACCAGGCGATCCGCGCCTTCTTCCGGCCGGGGACGCGCAGCCCGTTCCATGCGTCCGGCATCGGCAAGGCAGTGCTGGCGCATCTCGAGCCGGAGCGTGTCGGCACCATCCTGCGCAAGGCTGGACTGCAGCGCTTCACCGACAGGACGCTTTCCGACATTTCCGCCCTTGCCCATGACCTGGCAACGATCAAACGGCGTGGCTGGTCGGTGGACGACGAGGAGCGGCACCCCGGCATGCGTTGCGTGGCAGCCGCCATCTTCAATGAATTCGGCGAGCCGATCGGTGGTGTCTCGGTCTCGGGGCCGACAGTGCGGGTGACGCCGGAGCGGCTGGCCGAGATCGGCCCTTTGGTGCGCGATGCCGCGGCCGAGGTGACCAGGATGATCGGCGGCGCTCTCTCAGCCTGATGCGGCGCGGGAAGACTCAACTCCGCGAGTAGGCCAATCGGGCAAAGAACAGGCAAGCAAGCAGACAGCCGATGGCGAACATGCCCCACACCAGCCCGGCCTGTTCAAGAAAAACCTCGCCGCTTTCGGAATTGTAGCAGCGGCCAAGTTCGTTGAAGCAATCCCGCCACAACCAGTAGCGGTCATGCCACGCGAGCGCGAACAGCAACGCGCCGGCTCCCGTGGCGATCGCGAGAACGGCATAGATTGCTGTCTTCATCGGATCGTTGTCTCGCCGCAATGTCTCGAAATCAAGGCCTCGGTACCCGGCCGGGACCCGATCCCATCCCCCTCCCCCCGAACATCTTGCGAACAGCAAAGAGGGGCGGCGGGGGCGCCCCTCCTGCAGTTGATTGAGACGCCACCTCCTCTCAGAGCCGGCAGTAGTGACGGTAGCCGTCGTAGCCGACATAGGTGTCTGAGTCCGGATCGTAGCTTGCGTAGCGGTCGAAGCAGCGGCGGACGTGCCATGAGCCGCCGTCTTCGTCGACATAGACGGTGCGGGGCTGCTGGGCGAGCAGGGTGCCCAGGACAAAGCCGCCAACGCCGGCGGCGATGCCGATGCCGAGGTCGTGGTGATGATGCGAATGCGCGGCCGAGGGCTGGACGGTGCCGACCAGCATGGTGGCGGCGACGGTGGTGGCGATGAGGCCGGAAACGAGTGTGCGCGTGAACATGATGATCTCCTTGCTTCGTTGAACGAGGCGATCCATCCGCCTCTTGATCATCTGTCGTGACGGCGAGGAGAAAGGTTCGAAACTTTTTTCGATTCTCCTGGAACCGCAGAAATCAAACTGTGTGGAGGCCTGCCGGCGCGACGCCTGCGCGTATCGCGGAAGTCTGGACCTTGGTGTCGAGGCCGGGGCTCAGCGACCTGGCGCATAACGCAAAAAGGGCGGCCGAAGCCGCCCTTTGGGGAATTGGGTCCCTCCATCAAAGGAAAATGATCACCCGGCCATGGTGGTGATGGTGATGATGGTTGTGGTGCCACCACCAATGCTCGAAATGCCTGTAATAATGGTGATGACGATGATGATGATGCATGCCGTGGGCTGACGACGTGCCGACGGTGCCGGCGAGCGCGCCGGTGGCGACGAAAATGGCAACGAGGCCTGACGTAAGAGTGCGCTTGAACATGATGATCTCCTGGATCCTTGATCGAGGCGACCCATTCGCCTCTGACCATCAGTCGGCGCGGTGCGGCAAATGGTTCGAAAGGTTTCGGAGATTTTTCGGCGGCGCCGGAAGACGAGTGAATAGGGAATAGGGAATAGGGAATAGGGAATAGGGAATAGCGAGTAGCGAGTAGCGAAAGAGCCGCACTCGCCACCTGGACTATTCGCTATTCGCTATTCCCTACTCCCTACCGCTCACCCCATGCCGGTGACATGGCGAAGCCAGAAGGCGAGTGCGATGAAGCCGATGATGGTCGTGACGCCGGTCCAGTCGACATTGGCCTTCTTCACATCGCTGATGATTTTCACCAGCAGCATCCAGACTACCAAGATGATGGGGAGAATGATGACAAACCTGATCATGCGACACCCCTGCTCGAAGCGATTGCACCTGCCAGATATGTAGGAAGCGATTTGGCGGTTTTCAGGATGCCCCTCCCCGGCGGTCCACTCCATGCCGGGTAACCGAAAATGGAGTTTTGTCTTTACTGGCGCAACAAATATGCTAACCGGAGCGCCGTGCCCTTGTAGCTCAGCTGGTAGAGCAGCGGTTTTGTAAACCGAAGGTCGGCGGTTCGATTCCGTCCGGGGGCACCAGCAAAATCAAACACTTAGCGCCACTTTCCCCAGTATTTTGGTCAATACGGTTTTTGCAGCACGTTACAACGAAAACCGCGCATTTCCGGGCTTTGTCAGATATTCCCACGGAGTCCATGCAACATATCTGCAACACGGGGCAGCACAACAAAAACCCCGCCGAAGCGGGGTTCTGTCGTTGCTTTGCGGAACGGTCAGGCGACAATGAGCGACTCCGAATCTCTCCTCTTAGGAGCGTTGCCCAGCTGGATCCACGTCATCTCGCGAGAGAACGAACCGTCGGTCGTCTTAGTGCCCGCCGCGCGGACTACGACCGTTGCCGGCAGCTTGCCGTTGACCGCCCCAGCCAATGCTGCGCGAGCAATCAATCACGGCCGCCTTCAACGCTTCTATAGTGGCTTGCTTTGCATCGGCGCCGTTCTCAATGCGCGTTACCGTGTTTGCCGTGACGCCCGCGGCTGCAGCAAGATCTCGCACCGCTCGAAGCTGCAGGAGTGATTTTCCTCGCCGATAGTGAAACGGTCGACGGCGGCGCTGGGGTGAGGTTGCGCATTTTAGATATCCCTAATAGATAGGTATTTGTCAGCTAAGGGGGACCGACAAATGACCAACGAAACCGACAACCACGCCGCCGCACTGGCCGAGCTGACTGCGGAGGTTGTCTCTGCATACGTAAGCAATAACCCATTGCCGGCCGCTTCGCTGCCGGACCTTATCGCGTCGGTGCATACGTCTCTAACAGGCCTTATCAAGCCGGCGGCCCTGCCAGCCGAGCCTCTAGTGCCGGCGGTCAATCCTAAGAGGTCGGTATTTCCCGACTACATAGTCTGCCTGGATGACGGAAAGAAATTTAAGTCGCTGAAGCGTCACCTCAATACGGACTTCGGCCTCACTCCTGATCAATACCGTGCGAAATGGGGCTTGCCCCATGACTATCCAATGGTCGCACCGGAGTACTCCGACCGGAGGTCCGCGATGGCAAAGGCTACCGGTCTAGGCCGCAAGGCCGAGCCTGTTAAGAAGGCGCCAGCTAAGCGGAACGCGAAGGCTTAGTTCTCTCTTCGTACCCAGACATTGCCTGAAGGGCGCCGGCCAGGCGGAAAAACCTCCAGACGGGGCGGCTTGCGCGCAGCCCCTCAGACACAATCCAGAAACATACCAGAAAAACTCCAGAAAACGTTCAAGCGCATAATTGACCGGAGAGGGTCAGTTCATCGGCTGCAGTGGTGGCTGCAGCGCTTGCTCGGGTTTGCGACAAGAAGCGATGCGAAGGTTCTCGATCAGCTTGATGGGTGCGTTGCTCGGCATTTTGTCGCTCGTCACGGCCGCCGTTGGAGAAACTGACGCAAAGGTGGCGCTCACCCGGGCCGAGCGTTGCAGCAACCTTAGCCGCCAAGTTGACGAAGCCCTCGAAACTCATGCCGCGGCAACGCAGGTCACCACGGCGAAGGCACTTCAGAGAAAGGGAAACCGGCTCTGCGCCATCAAGAAACAGGCACAGGGAATCCGGATGCTGGCAAACGCTCTGAAGCTGCTTGGCGTGACACCGATCGACCCCGATGCAGTGACACCCAAAACCGGCCTGTATGACAAGGAAACCAAGCCATGAAGAAGTCCCTCCTCTCCGCTCTCGGCCTCTCCGTTGCTCTCGCCTTCTCGGTGCCGGTTATCGGCTACGCGGCTGCGACAACGACTGCTCCGACTGCTGCCACGACCGCTGTGCCGATGAAGGCCGCGCCGAAGAAGGCCGCTCCCAAGAAGCACGTCAAGACCTGCAAGCCGACCAAGACGCACAAGTGCCCGGTGAAGCACAAGAAGCACACCGCGAAGAAGGCCGCCCCAAAGAAGGCCTACTAAGCTCCGCTGTGTTATTAGAAGGCCGTCCCATCTGCATTCACCTGGGACGGCTTTTTTCTAATTGACCGCGAGTTCCACCTGCGAGCCTAGCACCTCACCCTCGGAGTGATCTCCTCGACACGAACCTTGTCGCCGATCTCCCTTGCCCAGGCCAGCGCCTTGCCCTTGTCCTTGGTGGTCAGCACGGTGCGCCAGAGCGGTTTCTCGAACACGCTCACAACGTAGGTTGTCACGGGCTTGTCGGCCATCTCTCCTCCCCTGAAGCCCGCGCCGCTTGCGGGCTAGCGCGGGCCGATCAGGTGTGGTGCATATCCCGATCTTCGACAGGGGATGGGGTGGCCATCGCCTGCCACAGGCGAGAATATTTAGAAGTAGCTAATGTTCCGTCAAGCCGGTTTAGGGATCTGACATCACTAAACCGCTACCGCACCATAATGACTCGCTAACCGACTGTCGGAAGCGTACAGTTCTTTTGTCGCTCGATCTAGCAAGGCAACGAGCGCTTGAAAGAGTCGATCACGCTTTCGCCCTGTAAGGGAGTTACGCGCGATGACCAATCGTGGCATGGCCGACGACGTACAGTTGGCGACACTTACCAGAATTCTAGATGAGTATTGCGAGCAAGCCGGAATTGAGGGCTCGCACCCGGCGCGGGAGCATTTGGCGCGTCGCCTTATCGCCCTTTTCAGCGGCGGCACCGACAGTCAAGACGAGATATGGATGGCTCTAGACGGCATCGCAAAGGATTATAAACCAGGCGCTACCCAGCCGTAGAGTAATGGCCGGTGCGGTTGGGCTCTTTGGGTGGCGGACCGCACCGGCCACTGCGGGTTTGGTTTGGACGTCCCCCGCGCTGCCAAAACTATGGGCATATTAGCAACTTCGCAATTAAGCCTATTGGCGGGACTAAGACTGAGTCCCCAAACACCTCGGCCCCGTGGCAAACTACCCTCCAGACATCGGCGCCGCGTGCGGTCGTTCGTAGTCCGCCGGCCGACCGTTCAGCAGGTTGAGCGCCCTACGCATATCGCGATGCAACTGGTCGATCGCATCCCAGTGCGGCTTGAATGGCTTCAGCGAAAGTTGGGCCGCCCGCAGCTCGATCTCAAGTCGGGAAGCTTGCCGCTCAATGAGATCGAGGTGATAGCCTGATACAGTTTCGAAGCGCGGCGGACCATTCCGATCTCCCTTGAGGGAGAGCATGATAGGAATTTATTCCTTACGCCGTCAAGGGCATTGACTCTGTTGTTCTCATTTTGTTCACTAACGGCAGAATGAGCGACGAACCCACCAGACTTGCCGAAGGCATGACAGCCGTGCCGCGCGATCGAGCGCGGATCGAAAACCACGTTTGCGAGTTTGCGGGATGCGGCATGCGGGCGCCGTTCGGCTTTGCCAAGCCACGGGGACCGTCCCATTGGTTTTGTTTCGGGCACCGAGAGCACGGCGACCAATATCTTTCAGGAGGAAGGCACCAATGACTCGCTCGACCTTCGCAGAAGAACTTCAGAACGCATCCGACCACATTGCGGACATTCCCCGCGCTGATCTTCAAATCATGCTGCGGCGGGCCGCGCTAATGATCAGAAACACCGACGGCATCGACCTTGGTCCCAAGGTGGAGGATTCGCTATTAGGCATTGCAGCCGAGATGAAAATTCCGAAGTCGGAACTTATTAAGACGATCATTGGCGATTGGTTGGTGGCCAACGCCTATTTGCCGGTGCCTTATGCGCTGGATGAGGATACCGGCGTGGATGGAACCGCATGATCAACGCACCAAAGCACGCACTGGACTACTCCGACCGCGAGATTGATTGCCAAGAGGCGATGGAGCCGGGCTTTCAGGCCATTGTCGATTGCATGCTAGAAGTCGGCTGGAACCGCGGCGAGACTTTGCGGGCGCTGAAGCGGCTTATTGCGGCCGACAACATGACCCAGAGAGAGAGAACGCCAGGACGGAAACGCAGCTTGTAATTGCGCGCGGTAAGCCGCTCTAGCGCTCGCTCACGCCGGCTTCGTCAATCTCCGCTTCCATCTGGTCGCCGACGCGCTTGGACTTATCCGCACCAGTGATGGGCTCCCCATCAAAGCCCTTCAGCCATGCGTCGGCATATTCGTCCCAGAACTGCGGCACGGTACGCTCCTTGCCGTCCTTGCTAGCTTGTGCGCCGTACATCCACGGTAGGTGATGCGCTCCTGGTCCTTCTTAGCCACGGCCATCGTCGTCGAACTCCCGGAAATCTTGTAGCGAAGCGTGCCGCAAATCCTCTTCGCCGCGCAAGTGTTTTACGCGGCCGATCAGCCCCGGTTTGACCCACTGTGTCGCCGGCCGCTTCATTCCCTTCGGAGCCGTGCCTGCGTGCTGCTGAACGCGCTCCCAAAGTCGCTCGCGCATCTCGCGGTTGAGCGTGATGAAAGCCGAGCCGACATACTTCCCAGTCGCCCGATCCGCCATCAGTGCGAACGCAGGCTTACCTGCCTCGCGCGCGACGCCAAGCAGTTCATATTCGTCGATCGTGTAGCATTTCGCCTTTAGCCAGTTGGTCGACGGACCGCTTCGATATTTGCTGTCCTTGCGCTTCGAAACCATGCCTTCAAGGCCGGCGTGATCGACCAACCGGAAAATGCTTGCGGCATCGCCCGGCAACGCCTGGCTGAATTGAATGCGACCGCCGGCAGGGATCATTGCTTGCAGGATCTCGCGTCGGTCCTCCAACGGCATGTCGCGAAGATCATGACCGTTGAGATGCAGCAGATCGAAGGCGACAAAATAGAGGGCCGACTGGTGATGGCCTTGCGCAAGGCCCTGAAGTCGGACAATCCGGCCTCATTGGTGACGATCACCTCGCCGTCGATGACGGCATCCCCGACATCGAGCTCGCCCGCGGCTTTGGCAAGGTCGCGATATTCGGATGTCCAGTCCAAGCCTCGGCGCGTGAAGATGCGCACGCCATCGCCATCCTTGATGATCTGCGACCGGTAGCCGTCGAACTTAACCTCATGAATCCATCCGTCGCCCTCCGGTGGCTTCTCGACCAAGGTGGTGCAACCGGTCTCCGCCGGCACGCTTACGCATCGAAAGCCCCACACAAAGTCGAATTTGATTCAATATCGTATGGTCGTTTCGGTTCCGTTAGCTGTTGCTAAAAGACCATCCCCCTAATGCATGTGTGGACTCAAAGCTTGAACGGCCGCATTCTTTCCTCGGGGAGAGAGGGGCGTGGGCAAAGGCCAGCTCAACATAGGCGCCGATCAGGCTGACCGATGGCGCAAACGTAAGCGCTCTGGACGGCGTCCAGAACGGCGCTCCAGTGCGCCGATGCGGATCGTTTTTGTAACCGTCGCCGCTGCCGCTGCCTTTGGCACCCAGTTTGTCATCAAGCACGGCTCAATGTTGCCGTCACCAATAGCAAACTGGTTGGAGCCGTTGCCCCCACCCATGGGCGGGCGCGCTTCGGTGATCGATGGCGACACTGTTGAGATCGCCGGCCAGCGCATCCGCTTCAACGGCATCGACGCACCTGAGTCTGCGCAGCAGTGCGACGACGCCAAGGGCTTTCGATATCAGTGCGGCGTCAAGTCGGCTTTCTCCAGCTGCCCTACCCGCAATTCACCCTCCAGAACGGCGATGTCGAGTGGGCAGAGGGGGTGATAACACGATGTCCTCCTGGAGCAGGCTCCTCTTTTCGGCCAGTCGCTTGCGCCTCTGTTCGCGGAAGGCTGTCATGCCATAGCGGGTGATGCCATAGAACAATAGGCCAAAAATCAGCCCGAGTGGCACCGCACCGCACAGCATGGGCTTTAAGACCGGTGCCCACAATTGCGAAATTGAAAGGGTCTGCAACATCTCACTCAGATGGGCTGGCCGTTCGTGACTTTGGCTGTGGCCGTGCAACATGATTTTGCCGGCCTCCCAAGTCGTTCCCACAACAAACGGGAGGGTCAGCGGATTGCCAAAGACAAATGTTCCTAGCCCTGCCGCCACCATGTTTCCTGAAATCAGCCAGCACACGATGGCGGCAATGGCGAAATGGGAACCTAGTGGAAAGAAAGACGCGAAAACCCCAGCCGCCACCCCCGCGGCGACGGCGTTTGGGGTGGCATTCAGACGTAGGATACGCTTTGAAACATACTGAAACGATCGCGAGAAGGAGCGGCGCGGCCACATATAAATGCGCAATCGCTCGAAGAGACCATCAGGATTTCGGCGTCTAAAGAGCACTCTCTTGCCCACTTCAAACGCGGTCGGTTGAAGTATGGACCTCGTCTCTGAAAAAACGCAGCCTTTGCAGCTTTGTTCCGAATTCGCTGAACAACCGGGTGTTCGAAGCCGCAAGTGGATAGTTGGGCAACAGTCGGAAAAATCCCTGCTGATAATGCGGCATCGTTTTGCACCGAGTTGAATGGCTAGAGCGTCTGGTTATCGGCATTCCGCCAATCCGCCCATACGTCGGACGCCCCGTTTTTCGGCTCCTGCGCAATGCGCCAAGGGCCGCCGGGCTTCTGAAGTGGCAGAGCTTTTCACTTCAGCAGCGCCCAGGACCAATACGAACCAATTACTGCGCAGCGAACGCAGTGAACCTGAGAATGACTCCGACCTGGGTCGTGGAGACGAGGTGAAGTATCGACTGAACTATCCGCGCGCCTCACTGATCTCCCAGTTAGGGACCACGCAACAAGGCTTTGTGAGGTGGCTATGTCCGTAGCTCTTTTGAAGGTTCGGAACCAATGCCGTACCTCGAGCCCTTACGCCAGATTTGGCTAGGTCACTTTTTATCCTCCGTGCGGCCCCGACTATTAGTTATGACGGATTGTTAACGTCCGTATCGGGAACGTTATCAGAGGCTGGCCGTTTGGGGGAATAACCTCCCGCGTGATTGGTACCCTGGCAGGCAGGGCGTCGTAGCGAAGACGTCTTTTCCTTAGCTCTTGGTGAAGAACCATGCGGCAAAAACGCGTGGTAACGTCATGTATAGGTTAAT
This sequence comes from Mesorhizobium sp. P2_C7, assembly GCF_056404515.1. Taxonomy (NCBI): domain Bacteria; kingdom Pseudomonadati; phylum Pseudomonadota; class Alphaproteobacteria; order Hyphomicrobiales; family Phyllobacteriaceae; genus Mesorhizobium; species Mesorhizobium sp. P2_C7. The sequence goes on from NZ_JBFUDW010000024.1 coordinate 15,335, forward strand.
TCTTTCAGCCATAATATTGATCATAGGGGCTGCTCTGCTCGCCGGGGGAATCTGGCTCGCGTCGCTTGGCGGTTCATGGTTTTACATAGGCCTTGGAATTGCCCTTGTGATTTCGGCGGTGCTGATTTACCGCCGCAATCCCGTCGGCCTCGCACTCTATGGCGCAAGCCTGCTGATGACGCTTGGCTGGTCGCTGTGGGAAGTGGGTTTCGACTGGTGGGCGCTTTCGGCGCGCGGCAGCCTGCTCATCGTGATCGGCGCACTTTTGCTGCTGCCGCCGATGGTTCGCTCACTGCACAGGCATGGCACTGGTCGGGCGCGCTATGATGGCTACAGCGGAAGCCTCGCTGGCGCCCTCGTCATCACGGCGCTGGCCGGCATCTATGGGATGTTGCAGTCCCCCCATGATATCGGCGGCAGCTTCGCCGATAACCGAATGTCGGCCTCGCGAGCTGTAGAAACCGTCGTCCCTGACGGGGAATGGCAAGCCTATGGCCGAACGGCTGCCGGCGACCGTTACTCGCCCCTGACGCAGATCACCCCGCAGAACGTCAGCAATCTGAAAGTCGCCTGGACCTATCATACCGGGGACATCCGCGGCCCAAACGATCCCGGCGAAGCGACCTATGAGGTCACGCCGCTCATGATCGACAACACCGTGTATGTCTGTACACCGCACAATCTGGTGATTGCCCTCGATGCGGTTTCAGGCAAGGAGAAGTGGCGCTTCGATCCGCATCTTCAGCAGACGGTGAAGCAGACCACTCAGCACCTTACATGCCGGGGTGTTTCTTATTTCGATGGCTCGGCTTCGAGCCCGAGGCTCAGCAGCCCAACGCAGCCCGCTGCAGCAAACGCGATAAGCGGGTCGCCTCAGACGGCGTCGACGGAAGAACAGCGCCTCGCGGCGAGCGTGGCCGAAGTGACGACGCAAGCTGCAGGGGTGCCGCAAAATGTGGTGACCGGCCAGGCCAAACGGGGCGTACCCAATCCCGAAGTCGACCGCAAGGACCCAACGATCACCGGCTCGATCGATCCTTCCTGCGTGAAGCGGCTTCTCGCTCCGACATCGGATGGTAGGCTGATCTCGCTCAGTGCCCAGACCGGCAATATCTGCCCTGGCTTTGGGGGCGACGACGGCACCATCAATTTGTGGGCCAACATGCCGAACATAACCCCGGGCTCGGTCTATTCAACCTCGCCGCCCGTCGTGACCGACCATCTGGTCATCGTAGGCGGGGCGGTAAACGACAACGTCTCGACGACCTCGCCATCTGGCGTCATTCGCGCCTTCGACATCTACACTGGAGCGCTCGTCTGGAATTTTGACTCTAAGAAGCCCGATGCGACATCGCCGATCCCTAACGGCCAGACCTACTCGGAAAACGCGCCGAATTCCTGGAGTGTGTCCAGCTACGATGCGAAGCTCGGCTTGATCTATCTCCCGATGGGCAACCAGTCGCCCGACCAGTACGGCGTCAATCGCAGCGCAGAAGTCGAGAAATTCTCATCCTCGATCCTCGCGCTCGACGTGAACACTGGCAAGGTGGCCTGGGTTTTCCAGGGTGTGCACCACGATTTATGGGATATGGACGTGCCGGCACAGCCAAGCCTTGTCGATCTCACCATTGGCGGTAAGCAGGTGCCGGCGCTGGTGGCTCCTACCAAGCAAGGCGAGGTCTATGTGCTCAACCGGAAGACCGGCGTGCCGGTTCTGCCGGTTACCGAGGAGCCGGCACCGAGCGGTGCTGTCAAAGGCGATACCACTGCGGCAACCCAGCCCGTGTCGACCATTTCGTTCAAACCCGTGCCGCTCACGGAAAAGGATATGTGGGGGGCGACCCCACTCGACCAGCTTGCCTGCCGTATTGCCTTCCGCAGTCTCACCTACGATGGGCGCTACACGCCCCCCACGACAAAAGGCTCGATCATCTATCCCGGGAATTTCGGCACGTTCAACTGGGGCGGGGTGGCCGTAGATCCGGACCGTCAAGTGATGTTCGCCATGCCGGTCTATCTCGCCTTCACGTCCAAGCTCGTGCCACGTCCCGACGCCTATGCTCGGGTCATCAGCAAGGATGGACAGGACGTGTTCAACGAGAATTTTGGTGCGCCCTATGCAGCCAAGATGGGCGCCTTCCTGTCACCCCTAGGCCTGCCCTGCCAGTCGCCGCCATGGGGCTATGTCGCCGGCGTCGACTTGACCAACGGCCAGATTGTCTACAAGCACGTTAACGGCACGGTGCGTGACCTGTCGCCTGTTCCAGTGCCGTTCAAGATGGGAGTGCCGGGCATTGGCGGGCCGATCATCACCAAAGGGGGTGTTGCCTTTCTCAGCGGCACTCTCGACTACTACATCCGCGGCTATGATCTAAAGACCGGAGCCGAAATCTGGCGCGACCGGTTGCCGGCGGGAGGACAGGCGACGCCCTCCACCTACAAGGGCGCGGATGGCCGGCAGTACCTCGTAGTGGTTGCCGGCGGCCACGGATCGACGGGCACAGAGGCCGGCGATGCCATCATCGCTTACGCCCTCCCAAACGCGCTTTGACAACGAGGACCAGTCCGTTCGGACTGGCAACAAGGAGAGCGTCATGACGACACCTGGGGATAAGCCAACCGGGTGTCAGCTTGCCGCTGGGTTTTGAGATTTCGGGCTGTCTGCGTGCAAGATCGCGCCCAGGAAAGGGTACGTGTCCAAGCTACCCTTCTATCGACTAAAAAACTGCGTTGTGTTCCGCAGATAACTCTTTCCCGATCAGAGTAGCAAGAAATGAGCGCATCCGGTCCGCTCTTCCAGACCAGAGCCTCCTTGCTGCCTTTTCCGGCGCGACCGCTCTCAAACGCGCCGCTGCTATTCACGCAAGGGTGATGCCTGACTATGAAACTTCGCCTGGCGAGGCGCGTTGTGACAGTTCAGCCAGTTCGAGGCGGGCCGCCCCATGTATGATGCGTGGTTTTCCAAGCCAATATCGGTTGCCACCGGCATAAGCGGCGACATCCGAAACCTGACCAACGCTCGGCAAGCTTTTGACCTGCTTAACGACCATTGGCGTGACGGAGGTAGCGATAAGCACCGATCCGCGAAACGGGCATGCCAGCAGGCCTTGAACGGCAGTGTTTCGGCTGACGTCGCGAGAGACGCCTTCATCGACGCAGCTCGGGAAGCGCGCATATTGGTAGAGTGAGCTGCGCGCCGATTATGAGAGTGGCGAGGTGAATTACTTTCTCGCCCACCAGCGAGGTCGGCATGAACGCAACAACCCGATTGCATGAACTCGGCCAGAGCCTCTGGTTGGACAACATCACCCGCGATCTGCTGAGCAGCGGCGCCCTTAAACGCTATTGCACCGACTTTTCGGTGACAGGATTGACGTCGAACCCTACGATTTTCGATGAGGCGATTAAGAACAGCACTGCTTACGACGAAGCCCTTCATCGAAAAGACAAGGAAGGACAAAACGGTGAGCAGGTGTTCTTCGAATTGGCACTCGAAGACCTGACACAGGCCGCAGCGCTGTTCAGGCCAGTCCATGAAGCGACGGGCGGCATTGATGGCTCGGTTTCCCTGGAAGTGTCGCCTTTGCTGGCTAACGATGCCGGCGCCACTGTGGAGGCTGCCAAGCGATTGCACGCGCAGGCGCAGTGTTCCAACCTGTTCATCAAGATTCCTGGTACGTCCGCGGGCGTTGAGGCGATCGAAGAATCGATCTTCGCCGGCGTGCCGGTGAATGTCACCCTGTTGTTTTCGTGCGAGCAGTACATAGCGGCGGCCGACGCGTATTGCCGAGGCATTCAGCGCCGGATCGATGCCGGGCTCGACCCGAAGATCGCCTCTGTCGCCTCGATCTTCGTCAGCCGCTGGGACAAGGCGGTCATGGATAAGGTTAGCCCTACGCTGCGGAACCGTCTCGGCATCGCCATATCCGGGCAAGTCTATAAAGCCTACCGGGAGCCCGGATGGCGGAAGCTCGCCGATGCCGGCGCACTTTCCCAGCGTCTGCTATGGGCGAGCACCGGCACCAAGGATCCGCAGCTTCCGCAATCCTATTACATCGAAGCGCTCGCCGCGCCGGACACCATCAACACCATTCCGGAGAAAACGCTCCTTGCATATTCGAAAGATGGGGCGGTGAACGGCGTCATGCGGGAGGACGGTGGCAACAGCGAAACCATGCTTGCCGACTTCGCAAAAGCCGGCGTCGACATTCAGGCGCTTGCCGCACAGCTCCAATTGGAAGGCGCCCAATCCTTCACCAAATCATGGGCCGATCTGATGGCGGTGATTGCGTCGAAGAGCGAGCAGTTACATAGCCCCGTCTCGGTCGGCGGATGATGAGCGCGCTGCTTACGACCAGGACATTGCCGCTCTCGGAACTTCCAGCATGGCAGGCGTTGCTGACACATTGTCAGGAAGTGCGTCGTTTTCATCTGAGGCAGCTCTTCGCCGACGATCCCCACCGTGGCAAGCGTTTCGCCATCGATGCCTGCGGAATTTATCTCGACTATTCGAAAAACCGCATCACGGCCGAGACGGTCCAGCTTCTCGTTCAACTTGCCGAGGCCTGCGGGTTGCGTGAGCGCCTCGAAGCGATGTTCAGCGGTCTGAAGATTAATGTGACGGAGCGGCGCGCGGTGCTTCATACGGCCCTGCGCGCGCCTATTGGCGAGCGAATTTTAGTCGACGGTATCGACGTTGTGCCGGAAGTTCACAAGGTGCTCGGCAAGATGGCCGACTTCACGGACAAGATTCACAGAGGCGCCTGGCGCGGCCATTCAGGCCGGCCGATACGCAACATCATCAATATCGGCATCGGCGGCTCGGACCTCGGGCCGGTCATGGCCTATGAAGCGCTGCGCCACTACAGCCAGCGCGACATGATTTTCCGCTTCATCTCGAACGTCGACGGTACCGACTTCGTTGAGGCGACGCGGGATTTGAATCCTGAAGAAACGCTGTTCATCATCTGCTCGAAGACGTTCAGGACGTTGGAAACGCTGACCAACGCCCACACCGCACGGGAATGGGTCCTGCGAAAGTTGGGCGACGAGCAGGCGGTGGCCCGGCATTTCGTCGCCGTCTCGACCAATACCAAAGGGGTCGCTGAATTCGGCATCGACACCAATGAGATGTTTGGAATGTGGGATTGGGACGGCGGCCGCTATTCGATGGATTCAGCAGTCGGCCTGTCCACCATGCTCGCCATCGGCGCGGAGAATTTCCACGCGATGCTGTCGGGTTTCCACGACATGGACCAGCACGTCCGCACCGCGCCGTTCGATCAGAACCTGCCGGTCCTGATGGGCCTGCTCGCAGTTTGGTACACCAATTTCTTCGAAGCGCAGACGGTCGCGGTGCTGCCCTACGAGCAATATCTGAAGCGTTTTCCCGCCTACCTCCAGCAGCTGACGATGGAAAGCAATGGCAAGCACGTCACGCTTGACGGCACGAAAGTCGATTACCAGACAGGGCCGATCTATTGGGGCGAACCTGGCACCAACGGGCAGCATTCCTTCTACCAACTCATTCACCAGGGCACCAAACTGGTTCCATGCGACTTCATTGGGTTTTGTCGGGCATTGAACCCGCTTGGGCGGCACCACGATCTCCTGATGGCAAATCTGTTCGCGCAGACCGAGGCTCTGGCCTTCGGCAAGACGGAAGAGGAGGTCAGGGCCGAAGGGACCCCGGACTGGCTGGTTCCGCACCGCACCTGTGAAGGCAACCGCCCCACCAATACCTTGCTTGCCGAGCGCCTGACCCCAAGGACCCTGGGCAGCCTGGTCGCGCTCTACGAGCACAGCGTCTTCACGCAAGGCGTCATCTGGAACATCGACTCTTTTGACCAATGGGGCGTTGAGCTGGGCAAGGCCCTGGCCGAGAAAACAACCCCTGAACTGGAAACCTCCCAAGCCCCAAATCTCCAACATGACAGCTCGACCAACGCCTTGATCGAGCGCTATCGCCTGTTCCGAAAATGAAAGAGGTAAAGGGCGCTAAGCCCGGCCGCGCCTCCGGCCCCGACCAACATACTGCGGCGCAACCCAGCCAGCACTTGGACGATCGGGTTGCCTACATCCGATCAAAGGATCCCCATGAAACAGGTGCCACTCGACCAGCTCAGCATCAACACGCTGCGAATGCTTTCAATCGATGCGGTCCAGAAAGCAAAATCCGGTCATCCCGGAACGCCGCTGGATGCCGCGCCGATGGCCTATTGCCTGTGGCAACGCTTCCTTCGCTACGACCCTGCCGACCCCGATTGGCCGAACCGCGACCGCTTCGTGCTGTCGGCCGGCCATGCCTGCGCCCTGCTCTACAGCCTGCTTCACCTGTGCGGCGTCAAGGCAAAGGGCGCGAGCTATCCATCGGGCGACCGGCTTGCCGTGACGCTGGACGATCTCAAGAGTTTTCGCCAGGCAGGCAGCCATTGCACGGGGCATCCAGAATATGGCTGGACGTCGGGCGTGGAAACCACCACGGGGCCACTCGGACAAGGTGCGGCAACAAGCGTCGGAATGGCAATTGCGGAACGGTGGCTGGCGGCCACTTACAATCGACCCGACTATGATCTGTTCTCGCACAACGTCTATGCGCTGTGCAGTGACGGCGACATGATGGAAGGGCTCAGCAACGAGGCGGCATCGCTGGCCGGACACCTCAGATTGTCGAACCTCTGCTGGATTTATGACGACAACCACATCACCATCGAGGGGCCGACTGGCCTTACATTCACCGAAGACGTGGCAACCCGCTTCCTCGCGTACGGATGGCATGTCGAGCGGGTAAGCGATGCAAACGATCTGATGTTGCTGGACAAGGCTTATCAGACGTTCATCGATAGGCATGACCGCCCCACGCTGATCATCGTTCAAAGCCATATCGGTTATGGCGCGCCGCACAAGCATGACACAAACAAAGCCCACGGCGAGCCACTGGGCGCCGAAGAAGTTCGGCTGACCAAGGAATTCTACGGCTGGGATCCGGACGCCGATTTCAAGGTTCCGGAAGGGGTCGTGGCGCATTTCCGCACACATATGGGCAAGCGTGGGGACGCCGCTCATGCCGCCTGGCGGAAATTGTTTTCCGCTTACCGGATGCAATATCCCGACCTGGCCAAACAGATCGACCAGATGCAGCGACGTGAAGTTCCCTCCGGCTGGGACGCCGCGTTGCCCGCCTTCTCAGCCGATGCGAAAGGCCTCGCAACGCGCGACTCGTCCGGCCAGGTGTTGAACGCCATTGGGGAACATTTGCCATGGCTGCTGGGTGGCGCGGCGGACTTGTCGCCGTCAACCAAGACAAACCTCGATTTTGACTTTGCCGGCGACTTTCAGACCCCCGAGCGTGAACAGGCGGTCAGCTACCGCGGGCGGAATTTCCACTTTGGCCTGCGCGAACATGCCATGTGTGCCATCGGCAACGGCATGAGCCTGTCGAAGCTGCGGCCGTTCGTCTCCAGCTTCCTGATCTTCACCGACTATGCCGCGCGGCGCTGAGGCTGAGTTCGATGATGGAACTCCCGCTCATCTCCATCTGGACCCATGATTCCATCAGCCTCGGCGAGGACGGGCCAACGCACCAGCCCATCGAGCAACTTGCCTCGTTCCGCGCCATGCCCGGCATGGTCGTGCTACGGCCGGCAGATGCGAATGAGGTCATGGAGGCATGGAAGGTCATCATTCATCTCAAGGACAGGCCTGTCTGCCTCGTGCTGACGCGACAGGCGGTGCCGACGCTCGATCGCTCGACCTACGCAAGCGCAAGCGGCGTGGCGCAGGGCGCCTATGTACTGGCCGACGCTCCCAACGGCAGACCCGACGTCCTGCTGCTGGCGACCGGCAGTGAGGTCGCGCTGTGCGTGACCGCCTATGAACAGCTAAAAGTGGAAGGCATCAAGGCACGCGTCGTCAGCATGCCGTCATGGGAATTGTTCGAAAGCCAACCAAAGGAGTATCGCGACACCGTCCTGCCGCCAACGATAACCGCCCGCGTGGCAGTGGAGGAAGCGTCCGGTTTCGGATGGGAGCGTTATACGGGCTTCGACGGCACCATTCTCGCGTTGCATAGTTTCGGCCTGTCCGCTCCATCGAAGGTCGTCGCACAACACTTCGGATTCGAGCCGGCACACGTCGTTGCGGCTGCCAAGGCGCAAATTGCGGGCCGCCCGTCAACCAAACAGGTCGGGATTGCCCGAACCGAATGAGGCGACCAGTATGACCATGAAAATCAGTGCATTGGCCGGAAAGCCGGCCCCGGCAGACCTGCTCGTCAACGTCGCCAAGCTCGTCACCGCCTATTACAGCCAGGCACCCGACCCTGCCAACCCCTTGCAGCGGGTGGCGTTCGGGACATCCGGGCATCGCGGCACGGCGTTTGAGAACACGTTCAACGAAGCGCATGTGCTGGCAATCAGCCAGGCCATTTGCCTCTACCGCAAGCGACTGACAATCGACGGTCCCGTATTCGTCGGCATCGATACACATGCGCTGTCGGAGCCAGCCTTTGTAAGCGCACTTGAGGTGCTGGCCGCGAACGGAGCGGAGGTGATGATGGCGACCGGTGGCGAGTATACGCCCACCCCGGCCATCTCCCACGCAATCCTCAACTACAACAACGGCCGCAAGACCGGGCTTGCCGATGGCATCGTCATCACGCCGTCGCACAATCCACCCCGCGACGGAGGCTTCAAGTACAACCCGCCCAATGGCGGGCCGGCGGACACCGATGTCACCGGCTGGATCGAAAAACAGGCCAATGATCTGCTTGGCAACGGCCTGAAAGGTGTGCGGCGGATGCCGTTCGAGAAGGTCCTCCACGCGCCTACAGTCCATTCCCACGACTTCTTGAACACTTACGTGAACGATCTCGGCGATGTCATCGACATGGATGCCATTCGCGGAGCGCATATCCGCATGGGCGTCGACCCGCTCGGCGGCGCGGGAGTCCACTACTGGCCCGCCATTGCCGACCGCTACAAGCTCGATTTGACCACCGTCAATCGGCAGGTCGATCCTACCTTTCGTTTCATGACGGTCGATTGGGATGGCCAGATTCGTATGGACCCGTCTTCATCCTACGCCATGCATGGCTTGATCAGCCTGAAAGACAAATTCGACATCGCCTTTGCATGCGACACCGATCACGACCGGCACGGCATCGTCACGCGCAGTGCCGGACTGCTGCCGCCCAATCATTACTTGTCGGTTGCGATAGACTACCTGTTCCAGCATCGCCCTGAATGGCGCAAGGACGCCGCAGTTGGAAAAACGGTGGTGAGCAGCCAGATGATCGATCGCGTCAGCGCGAGGTTGAAGCGCAGACTGTATGAAGTGCCGGTCGGTTTCAAATGGTTCGCCGAGGGCCTTCAGGACGGCTCCCTGGGGTTTTGCGGCGAGGAAAGTGCTGGAGCGACGTTCAAGCGCCGCAACGGCGCCGTCTGGACGACCGACAAGGACGGCATCGTTCCGGCGTTGCTGTCGGCCGAGATCACGGCAAGGATGGGTCGCGATCCCGGCGAGGTCTATCGCGACCTGACGGAGGAGTTGGGTGAACCCGTCGCCGACCGGCTCCAGGCAATCGCAACCCCAGCACAAAAAGAGAAACTGTCGAAGCTTTCACCGCATGAGATCACGTCTAAGACCTTGGCCGGGGAACCGATCCGGTCGGTGCTCAGCCGGGCACCGGGTAACAATGCCGAAATCGGCGGCGTCAAGGTGTCCACGGAAAACGGCTGGTTTGCCGCGCGTCCTTCGGGCACCGAGGATATCTACAAGATCTACGGGGAGAGTTTTCGCGGACAGGACCATCTGCGCGCCATCCTCTCCGAGGCACAGACGATCGTCGACCATGCGCTCGGGGCAACCAAGGGAAACTGAATCGGCTTATCGCTGGCGGTGATCGATACCTATTTCCCGAGGAGATGCTCCCCGGGATAAACAATCGTTCCATCATCGCGCACGACAGCACCTGGCGTCAGGCTGGCCTCCTCGACATGATCGGCCCCAAGGATATGCATGATGCGCTCGCCTTCTGCGAGCAGGTAATCGGCTATGATGCGGCGGTGGCAGCGCCACCAGACGGCTTCCGCGCACATGATTGCGCAGCGATGCCGGCTGCCGAGCTCTCGCAGTTGCGCCAAGCCTTTGGCGAACGGCTCGGTCAGCGCATAGTCTGCGTAGTTGCGAAAACCACGTACGCGCCAATAGCTATTGGGGGAAGGTTCCGCCCCACGCGCCCTGGCCCGCAAGCCGCCAAGCGCAGCGATATGCTCATAGCCGATCCGCCACGGCGCCAACGCTGCCGGAAGGCTTTCGCCGTTGAACTGCGGATTGGTGCGCGAACGCGGCATCGAGCGCACATCGACAACCAAATCGACACGAGACTCCGCAAGCAGTTCGCCGAACTCGACGATCGTGCGCGTGGAATGGCCTATGGTGAAGAAGGTATTCGTTTCGATTCCAATCTGGCGGCGCATGGCGACCGGCCACCTCGGTGCGGATCGTAGCCGGTTTATCCTCCAGATCGAAAAGGCCTCGATCGGGAAGCGATTCACCGGAACCGAATTCCAGCGCGACAGTTGAGTTATATATCCTGGCCGTGCAACCGCGCCATCCAGGTGCGAAACGGCGTCGAGGTTCCGCGAGAACCCACGTTACCCGGTCGGGCTTCATGGCGGATAGATTCAAAGTCGGCGATCACGCGAGCTGGAATTCGGAAGCCGGGCGCGTCAGCGGCACGATCGTCCGTGTCCACACACGCGACTTCGAGGTCCATGGCTACATGCACCATGCAAGTGCGGAAGCACCGCAATACGAAATCAAAAGCAGCAAGACCGAGCACATCGCCTTTCACAAGGAATCGGCGCTCACCAGACTTCGCGGCTGACGCTTCGTCAGACGCCGATCGATCGAAAGAAGGCAGTTGACTGATGCCCACCGACTCGCAGCCTCCTTCGTCTGAACCGCTCCGCGCCAAGCTCAGCGACGCCGACGATTGCATCCGTCTCAATCATTGGATGGCGCCGCAACAAGGGATTTTCCCACGCATCCGCATTGGGACTCACTGGATCAATACGCTGTGGGCGCTGCCGATCGGCACCGCCGCGCTGCTGTGCATGATTGCCGTGGCACAGAGCTTGCGCGAGCTTCCGGGCGTGACTGCCTTCATCCAGAACCATCCGGGCATCGCTCAATCGACCCCATTGGTGGATTCTGGTTTTCCCTGGTGGCTGCAAGTCCAACATTTCCTGAACATGTTCTTCATGCTCTTCATCATGCGGTCCGGCCTGCAGATCCTGGCCGATCATCCGCGACTGTATTGGGGGCGAGACTGCACGCCGGGAACCGATTGGTTTCGTTTCCAGGTGCCGGTGCCGAAGGACCGTATCTGGACCGCGAAGGATGATTCCGTCACGCTGCCGACATGGCTTGGGATTCCGGGGCTCCGGCACACGCTCGGCCTCTCGCGCTGGTGGCATTTCTCGGTCAATCTCTTGTGGCTGATCAACGGGGTAGCCTTCTACATTCTCCTCTTTTCAACCGATCAGTGGCGCAGGCTGGTGCCCATGACTTGGGAAGTTTTCCCGGCCGCGCTCTCGACGGCGATCCAGTATGCCTCGCTGAACTTCCCGGTCGATGAGGGTTGGACCCGCTACAATGGCCTGCAGCAGCTCAGCTATTTCATCACGGTTTTCGTCGCCGCACCAGTTTCGATCTTCACCGGCCTCATGCAAAGCCCAGCGATCTCCAATGCATTGGGCTCATTCGGACGGTTGTTCAACAGGCAGGCGATGCGCTCGGTTCATTTCATCTCGTTCGCCTGGTTCGTTAGCTTCATCCTGGCACACGGGGCGATGGTCTTCGTCACCGGCATCCGGCAAAATACCAACCATATGTTCGCCGGCATCGACGACGCTTCATGGACGGGTTTCCCCCTGTTCCTCGTCGCGATGGCCATCCTCCTCGCAGCATGGCTAGTCGTCTCACCCTTCACCATCCGCCACGCCCGATTGGTGCAGCGCACCGGCGCGTTCATGATCGGCTGGCTGATGGGGCTGGCGGAAGGCTGGGATCCGCGCTCGCAACTGACGAAGAAGGATATCTCGCCCTATTTTTGGCCGAACGGCACCATGCCCCGCTCAAAGGAATTCGATGATCTGGTGACAGAGGGTTTCGCCAGCTACAGGCTTCCCGTCAGCGGTCTTGTCGAATCTCCGCAGGAATTTTCCCTATCCGATCTCAAGGCGATGGCGAAGCAGGAACAGATTACCACGCACTTTTGTATCCAGGGCTGGTCCGGCGTCGCCGAATGGGGCGGTGTTCCCATGCGAGATATACTGAATCTGGTGCGGCCGACGCCCGAAGTGCGCTATGCGGTGTTCTACTCATTGGCTGACGGTGCCGATGGCGGTCGCTACTACGATGTCCACAAGATCGAAAATATGCGGCACGACCTGACGATCCTTGCCTATGAGATGAATGGYGCGCCGCTCAGCGTTTTGCATGGCGCGCCTTTGCGGCTGCGCTGCGAAAACGAGCTTGGTTTCAAGATGGTCAAGTGGGTCGCAGCGATCGAGTTCGTGCGCGATTTCGCCGATCTTGGTGCGGGTCAGGGCGGTTACAATGAGGATCATGAGTTCTACGGCTATCGCATGCCGATCTGATCGAAATAGCCGCAAATTGCCGCCTGTTCCTTCGTTCTCTTCTGTTTTCAGAAGCCGCGCGACGCGAACCGAGTGTAGCGATAATTCTTCCTCGGGCAACAATGGGCTCTCAACGGCACCAACATGATGCTGCATCGAACTGCAGGCTTGCCGTCCAATATCTGCGTTGAGGTGTGGGCCCGGCAGCCTGGACGGCCGAATTGAGGCGCATTGCGGTTCGGCAGCCTTGGGTCGAAAGCGGTCTGATGTTTCTGGCCTTCGAGGACGGTTGCGGGCGCTTTCATTCAGTAGCCGAGCTTCCTGAGTAACTAGACCGAATACCTTGCCGTTTATCCCGGCGTATGAGCCGCCGGTATGTCACGGCTCAAATTACATAGCCAGCGACCCACAATGTGATAGGGTGGGTCATGTTTTTCGACCGGGCATGAATTCCGGTCGGCGTTCCTGCCGAGTGATGGCTCGCTTCGCGAGCTTTCGGCCCTTGAGGGCCAATTTTCATGGCATCCGTTTCATCATCCCATCTGGAAGCCGCGAGCACGCTCGCAGTGGTCGTTTCATCGAACGAGCCGCTTCTGTTCCTGACCGATGATCTCAGGGTCATTGTGGTCAGTGCCTCGTTTTGCCGGACTTTTCAGATCGATCCAGCAACGGTTTCAGGCAAATTGCTCTCGGAAATCGGCGCAGGCGAATGGGACATGCCGAAGCTGAACTCATTGCTCCAGGCAACCGCCGCAGGCAGCGCCCAGATCGAGGCCTACGAGATCGACCTGAAGCGGGCGGGCCAGAAGATCCGTCAGTTGGTCGTGAATGCGCGCGTGCTCGAAGACGGCGATCCAGACCGAACTCGCCTCCTGGTGGCTGTAGCCGACGTCACCGATGCTCGCGCGGATGCCCGTCAAAAGGACGATCTCATTCGCGACAAGGCAATCCTAATGCAGGAAGTGCAGCACCGGGTCGCCAACAGCTTGCAGATCATCGCCAGCGTGCTGATGCAGAGCGCGCGCAGGGTCCAGTCCGAAGAGGCTCGCGGCCATCTGCATGACGCCCACAACAGGGTCATGTCGATCGCGGCTGTGCAGCGGCACCTTGCGCAGTCTGGCATGGAGAACGTTTCGCTGCGGACCTATTTTACGCAGTTAAGCGAAAGCCTTGGCGCGTCGATGATCTCCGACAAGGATCGGCTTTCAATCGTCGTTTCCGTCGATGACAGCGTCGTTAAGTCGGACATTTCGATAAGCTTAGGCCTGATCGTAACCGAACTGGTAATCAACGCATTGAAGCATGCGTTTCCGCAGGAGCGGTCCGGCAGGATTTCAGTCGACTACCGTTCGGACGGGCAAGACTGGACCCTTTCGGTTCGCGATGACGGGATGGGCATGGGCGACGACGGTGTGGCAAAGGCCGGGCTTGGCACCGGTATCATCGAGGCGCTTGCCAGAAATCTGCAAAGTGACATCAGCGTAACCGACGGAAAGCCTGGAACCGTCGTATCGGTCGCTCACATTGCTGCTGTCAGCGATAACGTGCCGGCGGCAGCATAGCCGGATGACCAGCCCAAAATCCGCCGACGCGGGGCAACCGTTGCCCGATGCGAACCTTGGTCCCGCGCAGGCCGCAGAAATCACGACAACCCGGAAGGCCGTCATTCTGATCGTCGAAGACAACGCCATCATCATGATGGGAGCGGTCGACCTCGTCGTCCATGCCGGCTACGAGGCGCTGGAGGCCACCAATGCCGAGGAGGCAATTCGGCTTTTGGAGGCGCGAACGGACATCGTTCTTGTCTTCACTGACGTAGGCATGCCCGGCACGATGGACGGCATCAAATTGGCCCATCACATCCGAAACCGATGGCCTCCGGTCAAGCTGATCGTCGCTTCCGGCAGATCGATCATCGAACAGAGCCGGCTTCCCGAAGGAAGTCACTTTTTTCCCAAGCCCTATAGCGACGGAACGATCGTCGAACAGATGCGCCGGATGCTGGCACCGATCGAGACGCGTCAAGAATCCTAGCGCGGACCGTCTGTCGCGTTCTTCAAGGCACAAGTCCCCTCACATCCAGTTGAACCAATTAGATGGAACTAAATCGGGGTCGAAACCTTTGCGGGGACTGCCGAGGGGAGCATCCAGATGAGCAACGGCGCGGTTCTGGTGGTCGAGGATGAGCATCCTCGTCCTGCTGACGTCGAGTCGGCCCTGGAAGAATCGTTCAACGGCAAGGTTTGCCACTGCATTGAAGTGGTCGAAGCCTACGGATAATGGTTTGTCCAAGTGGTCGAAGGCGACCAGGAACTAACCCGATCATTCGAGCTGGAATCTTTCGCTTTCGCCTATGCGGAGAGCCAGCGGATACGTCTGCCGAGTTCAAACGGACCTAGGCAGAAGGATTCGAGATCGCAATGCGGTATCGCGATGTAGTCTTTGAAAGCAGGCCTTTGTGGACTAGCAAATTGTTGATCGCCGCGACCGCCATCATCAGACCTTCAAGCTAAAGATTGTCGACGTTCATGGCCTGGGAACTCTTTACGTGGTCGGATGGGTTCTGCCCGTCTGACTGGTGTGTATTGTCGTCCACCTCATTGACGGGGCGCGTCAGTCCAGCGCCATTCTTGGGCTTCTTGTTTCCGGCCGCGTCCTGAGAGAAAGCATCCGAAGGGTCGGCGCCGGTCTTTGCCGGATATTTTGTTGCCCCGGTTTCGCGACGGTTTTCGTTGTCAGACATGTCTTTGTGCTCCGTGTGATCAACGATAACCGCCCCCGGCAGAGCTAGTTCCGCTCCAGATGGAACATTCCCCACGGAGGGTCGTTGGCCAGCTATTGTCAGGGAGCCGGAGAGAGCCGGCTCCAAGATAGAACGTAAAGGCCTGAACGGCAGCGGCGAGGATCAATCGCTACCCAACCCTAAGACGGCAGGTGCGTCTCCTAAAAACAAAATCCCTCTGGCAGAACCCTTCCCTGCCAGACAAAGCCATGCGCGGCCGGTGGCACACCTCATCCGACCGACAGACCGGGAGAATAACCATGCGGCCCAAGCCAGAGCCAAATGAAGAACCGCCGATGGATGCCCCACCTGGACGCCAGACGCGCGAGAGCCTGATCCGGATCTTCTGCCGGACGAACTTCCTGTCCCTAACCCTGACGAGAACCGTGATCCACCAACGCGAGCATTGCGATGAGCGGTGATCAGGTGCGCAGCGGCGGTTGCCACCGATGGCGAATGCCTCATGTTTACAATATCTGGGCGAACGTACACTGTTCCGGAGCCTTGTCAGGGCGCCACCGCATGAACTTGGTACCGTGCCGGAAGCGATCGCCGGTGACGTGATCGAACCGGACTTCCACTACCAGTTGGGGCTTCAATGGCTCCCAATCTCCGCTCCTCTCGGTGCTCCAACGGCTCGGTCCGCCCGGCGCTTTGCCGCTAAAGCCCGGAGGCGAACGCAAGGCTTCGAGTTGTTGGGTCAGCTCTGATCGATCCTCCTGCGCGATGGTCGACGTAAATCCCACATGGTCGAGCTTGCCCTGGTCGTTGTAGAGCCCAAGCAACAACGAACCGACCTCGCGCGCGTTCGCCAGATAGCGGAAGCCACCGACCACGCAATCAGCTGTGCGCAGCCGTTTGACCTTGACCATGGCGCGCTCGCCGGGCCGATATTCGTCGTCGAGAAGCTTGGCGACAACGCCGTCCGTTGACCCCTGGCCCGAGTCGCCGAGCCACTTCGTTGCAGTCGCCAAATCCTGGGTACTGCTCGACAACTCAAGGCCGGTACTTTCAACCGACTTTACGAACGCCTCCAGCGCTATGCGCCGTGCCGACAAAGGCTGATGTATCAAGCTGGTACCGGAATTAGCCAGGATATCAAACAAGATCAGTCTGGCCGGGGTTTCCATCGACAGTTTTCGAATCCTGGTTTCTGCCGGATGCAGCCGCATCTGGAGCGCGTCAAAAGAAAGCGAGCCATCGACTTCGATAACGATCTCGCCATCGACGACGAATTCGCTGGCTTTCAGCTCACGCAACATCGAGACGACTTCTGGAAAATATCTGCCGAGCGGCTTGCCTGATTTTGCTCGCAAGTCCACCTCATCGCCAGCTTTGAAGGCCAGACAGCGAAACCCATCCCATTTGGGTTCGTACTGCCATTGGCCGGTGTTAACAGGCAACGCGTCGGCAGCCTTTGCCTCCATCGGCGCAGCATCCAACGGAAGGGGAAAAAGCGGCTTCACATTTTTTGATGTCATGCGGCGAGCTTTGCTGAACCCATCCGTTTGATGGCACTGCTGATCGACCGTTCGCCGTCATCATAGTCCGCCCAGGCGACGGTCTTCTTCAGAAGGCCCGGCACGGTGCGGACGGTATATTTTTTCGGATTGAGATCCGCCCTCACCTGCCCCCATGTCAGCGGCATCGATACAGGCGCACCCTCTCTGGCACGGGGAGACAGCGGTGCAACGGCTGTCGCCATGCGATCATTTCGAAGGTAGTCGAGAAAGATCCGAGACGTCCGCAGCTTCTTGGCCATGTTGACGAGATAGAGGTCTGGACGGTCCGCCGCCATTTGCATGCACACCGCCTTCGCGAAGGCCTTGGCCTCTGGCCATGTCGTTTTGTTGCGCTGGGTGGCCAATGGGGTGACAACGTGCAGGCCCTTGCCGCCCGTCGTCTTGCAAAAACTCACCAAGCCCAGATCTTCAAGACGATCGCGCATTTCCTTCGCTGCGGCTACCACCTCGGCAAAGGTAACCTCCGGACCAGGGTCGAGGTCGAAGACAAGTCGCCCGGGAATTTCAGGATGATCGGGCTGGCAATTCCAGGGATGCAGCTCCAGGCCACCGATCTGGGCGATCGCCGCCAGGCCCTCAACGCGGTCAATCTGCAGATATGGCTTGTGGTCGCCGAAGACTGTCACCAACTCCAGCAGATTCGACGTGCCTGGCATTGCGTGGCGCTGGAAAAACTGCTCGCCGGCGTATCCATCAGGGGCTCGGACAAGCGAACAGGGGCGACCTTTGAGATGTTTGATCATCCAGGGGCCAATGGCCTCAAAGTACTCTGCAAGATCGAGCTTGGTGACCGGCTGGCCACCGTCGCCGGCATTCGGCCACAGCGGCTTGTCAGGCTTGGAGATGATGACGCCCAGGACGACCGGGCTTTTCCCACTCCGGGCAGTTGCCTTGGCGGGTTCGGCAATGTGCGTCTTTTGAGGATCGGCGGGTCGCTCGGCCTCAACCTCTCTCGCGGGCTTGTCTTCGCGCAAGCCTTTGAAGGCGGCCTGCCTGACATTGCCGCCGCCAGTCCACCCGGCGAATTCGATTTCCGCAACCAGTTCGGGCTTTGTCCAAAAGACGGTTGAATCCTTTTTTGGCGCGCCATCGCCAGTGAATGGCGACTTGACCGCCTGCATCTGCTTCAGCCTTGGCAGCAGTTGCTTGACCTTTGCCTCGCTGTATCCGGTTCCGACACGGCCGATGTAAGCGAAATGTTCGCCCCGATTGACGCCGACCAGCAACGATCGGAATTTGCCATTGGTGGTGGCCCAGCCGCCGATGACGACCTCATGCCCGGCGCGGCATTTCGATTTTGCCCAGGTGTCGGTCCTGCCCGAGACATAGGTTGCATGAGCCTTTTTGGAGACAATGCCTTCCAGCGACAGACGACAGGCGGAGCGCAGCACCGCATCGCCGCCATTGGTGAAATGCTCGACATAGCGGATAAGATTTTCTTCGCCGCGATCGACCTCACCGAGCATCGCGCTCAGCCGCTCCTTGCGTTCCAAGAGAGGCAGCTTTCGCAGATCAACGCCGTTGGCGAATAACAGATCAAAGGCAAAGAAGATGAGATCGTTTGTTCGGCGCTCGGACAATGCCGCTTGCATGGCGGCAAAATCGGGCGCGCCATTCTCGCCGAGCGCGACAATCTCGCCATCGATGATGCCATCGGGAAGGCTGGCCGCCTCCTTTGCGATGGCGCCAAACTTCTCCGTCCAATCCAGGCCTTTTCTGGTCTTCAACGTGGTGGCGTTATCCTCGACCCGCAGCTGGACGCGGTAGCCGTCGAACTTGATTTCATGGACCCAATTCGCTCCCGCTGGCGGCCGGGAAAGCGTCTGGCACAGCTGCGGTGCGATGAAGTCGGGCATTTTCGCCGCCGAAGCACGAGAAGTTCGTTCGGGGCGCGGAGATGGCTTTGACGGCTTGGCGGCGCGCTCGTCAGCAGCATGGCCGCGATTGCTGTTCCACACGGCATCCGCATCGGCCACCTCTGAGCCTTGCATCATGAATGGCTTCGGTCCGGCACCCTTCCCCGCGGCAATCTTATCCATGCTTCGTCCAGAGGCGACGGATCGGTCCTGCGCAAGCACCGCGTCGCCATTGCCATCGGTCGCGTATTTGTCGCGATGCTTGATCAGCAGCCAGTTGGTGCGTTTGCCTCCATTGCGATCATGCTTCATGCGCACAAGGACAAAACTTCCGTGCAGGCGCTTTCCGTCGAGCGTGAACTTAAGATCGCCTTTTTCCAAAGCCTGTTCAGCTGACATAGAGCCTTCCGGCTCCCAGTATCCCCGATCCCACAGCTGCACGGTGCCACCGCCATATTGGCCCTTGGGAATGGTGCCTTCGAAGTCGCCATAGTCTAGCGGGTGGTCCTCCACCTCGACTGCGAGACGTTTGTCGTGAGGATCCAGCGACGGTCCCTTGGTAACGGCCCACGACTTGAACACACCATCAAGCTCAAGGCGAAGATCGTAGTGCAGCCGCGTGGCCGCGTGTTTCTGAATGACAAATCGAAGCCGGTTAGATTTCGCGATCGAGCTTGCGCCGCTGGGTTCTTTCGTCTTTGTGAAATCCCGCTTGGCCCTGTAGGTGGAAAGCTCGCCCTTTGTCATGGAAATGCCCCGGCTGATGACGCAACGCGAGTTCAACGCGGCGGGCGAGATTTGGTTCGACCAACTCTGGAATCGGACAAGCAGTGGATCAAAACCTTTTACTGGGAAACTGCGACCACCGCATCCAAGCCGCCACTTCCGCGTAGATTGCAGCACTGTCGGAAGTAAGGAAGGGACAGGCCCAGTCGAGATCTCTTGCGTCAACCGGCGCGAGTTCTGGGTGAGGGCAATCCCCATCGGCCAGCGACCTGTATCGTGACCGACGATGTTTAGCTCTAGGGGATGGAACCAGATCTCCCGTGCAGCGTCATAGAAGCAGGTTCTCGTGCAGATCCAGGAGTGACATCGATGATCAGGCCCGTTCTTGTCGCAGCCGCTGTGCTCGCCCTCGCATGCGGCAGGACAGAAGCGGCGAAGCTGGACCGCGCCGCCGTCAACAATGCCCAATTCCACGACGGGGAAGCGAAGGGCGTCAATCCGATCATGCTGAAGGCGCAAATCCTTTTGGATCGCGCGCGGTTCTCGCCGGGCTTGATCGACGGCCGCGGAGCAGAGAACTTCGCCAAGGCGGTCCGGGCATTTCAGGCGGCGAACGGATTGCCCGCCGATGGCAAGCTCACACGTGAGACTTGGGACAAGCTAGTCGCAACATCCTCAAGCCCGGCCCTTGTGACCTACGAGCTGACGCGCAAGGATGTGCGTGGACCGTTTACCAAGCGAATTCCGGCTCGCATGGAAAGAATGGCTCGCCTGCCTCGGCTCGGCTATCACAATGCGGTGGAAAAGATGGCTGAACGCTTCCACACAAGCGAACAGCTGCTCGAAAGGCTTAATCCTGGCGTCGGCTTCAGGGTGGCCGGCGCAACGTTGCTGGTGCCAGCTATCGCCCGAGGCGATCCTCCCGCGGCTGTTGCCAGAGTTGAGGTCAACAAGAGCGCTCGCCAGGTTCGCGTGCTCGACGCTTTCGGCAGAGTGCTTGCAGTGTACCCCGCTTCGATCGGGAGCCAGGAGAAGCCGGCGCCGAGCGGCCAGGCAGAAGTCAAACGCGTGGTGCACAACCCGACCTATCATTACGATCCTGACTTCGCCTTCAAGGGGGTTAAGACCAACCGCCCATTCACTATAGCTGCCGGGCCAAATAATCCGGTCGGATCGGTATGGATTGATTTGTCCATCGAAAGCTACGGCATTCACGGTACGCCCGAACCGGGCAAGATTGGAAAGACCTTCTCACATGGTTGCATCCGGCTGACGAATTGGGATGCTGAAGACCTCGCTTCTGAGGTGCAAAAGGGCACAAAGGTTATCTTCAAAGACGAAACGGTGGAGTCGGTTGACGAGGGCCTCCAGTAGGCGCGTTGCTACGTGAACTTGGACAATTCTATGGCCTCTAAGAGGAAAAGACTGCTTCGTTGGTGTTTCGTCATGGTCGGCGCTGCCGCGACAAATCTTGGATTTACAACTGCGCTCCCGGCTGCACCGGTAGACGCGCAGGCGATTGCCGATCACTTCTCCTCGATAAAATCCATGTCTGGAGACTTCGTCCAGTCCGGCCCAAAGGCGGAACGGACCAGTGGCAGGTTTTTTCTCCAACGCCCGGGCAAGATCCGATTCAATTATGCCGGCCAATCGGGGATCAGCGTCATTGCCGATGGCAAATCGGTAGTCGTTTATAATAAGAGGCTTAAGACCTCGCGGCTTTATTCGCTCTCGAAGACGCCACTCAAGCTGCTACTCGACAATAAGGTCGACCTCTCTGGGAGCCGGCTCAAAAGCATCAGGGAGGAAGGCGATCTGATAATTATTAAACTATCTGACAAATCGTCATTCGGTAATTCCAATATCTCTATGATGTTTGACAGGAAAAATCTCGACTTGCGTAAGTGGAGCCTTATCGACGAGAAGGGACTGACCACGACGGTGACAATCTTCAACGTGAAGCAGGGCGTTCGCGTTGCCGAGGGAACCTTTACTATCGACTACGCGGCAAACCGGGAGAACAACACCTCAGCGAAGTCGCGTTGAAGTTGGTGGTTCGACACTTCTCTCCCGATACCCCGGGGGACGCAGCCAGGGTCGCTTTTGGTATCAGCATCGTCCTTCAGGCAAGCTTCGATCTGCCTGTAGAGCTCATTGAGCTTCGTATCGGATTTCTTGAACGCGGCATCGGCGCACTCGTCAGGGCGGCCTGACGTTTTCGAAGGCTGGTCGCATCGTCGCATCGACACCAGACTTTTACTTGGATCCGTCCCGTGATCGGCAGCGGTCCGCCCAGGGGCCACTTTAACAAGTTGAACGGAGCCATCCGGCCATGCCCCGCGTTAAGGCGGAAAGGGTAATTTCATGGGTTCGGAAGCCATCAAACGGAAAGCACTTGGACCCGATGAGCGCCGTGAGCGGCGTAGGCTGCGCAGAGAGAAGCAGCGAATTGAAAACGTTGGACGTGCCGACAAGATGCATACCGCCCGATTGGCCGGGGCAATAGCAGAGCGTGATACCGTCTCGGGTCTGCAGGCATCTGCCTATGTCGGGTGCTCGGGATGGTTTTACTGGAAATGGCGGGGACAGTTTTATCCGACGGATATGCCCACAAGCGAATGGTTCAACTACTACGCGAAACGATTCGATACTGTCGAAATCAACGCATCCTTTTATTCATGGCCAACCATCACAAACGTCACAAGCTGGCTTCGGCAACCCGGTAACAGCAGTTTCGTCTATACGGTAAAAGTCTGTGAGCTGATTACCCACATCAAGAGGTTCAAGGGGACCAAAACCCTCGTAAAGGATTTTGGAATGATCGCCGATGTCCTCGGTGAGAGAATGGGCTGCTTTCTATTCCAGCTCCCGCCCAGTTACCATTTCACCGAGGCACGACTGAACGGCATTCTCGGCCAACTCGACCCGGCCCGGCGCAATGTGGTGGAGTTTCGTCACGCCAGTTGGTGGAACGAGACCGTATACTCGGCCTTTCGGGAGACCAACACAATCTTTTGCTCATGCAGCGCCCCTCGTCTTCCGGATGTCCTCGTGCGTACAGCGGAGGATGTCTACTTGCGGCTCCACGGTCCAGAGCGCTGGTACCGGCATGATTACACCAGAGACGAGCTAAGCGGATGGTCTGACAAGATCCGCGCCAGTGGGGCAAGAAGAGCCTGGGTCTATTTCAACAACGACTATGAGGGCTTTGCGCCAAGGAACGCCCTGGCAATGCGGCGCTTGCTAGAGGAACAAACCCTCAGATGATCAACCGCCTAGGGGCGGCGAAGACCTAGCATAAGCGCGGTCATCGTTGCGCTCGCGCACGCCACCGCCAACAGCGCCACCACGCCAGCAGAGTTGGACGTTTTCGTTGCACGAAATGGGACGTCTCTTGCGGGCGAAGCACTGTGAACCAGCGCGTCCAGATCGGACCTGCTGCCGTGTCGAACGGAATAGGCGCGAGTGAATTCGGCGCCGAGAAGAAAGATCTCCGATGAGTAGTACACCCACAGGAGTATGACGAGCAGTCCACCGGCGGCCCCATACGAGGATGCGATCGCACTACTGCCGATATACCAGCCGATAAGTGATTTTCCGAGGGTGAACAGGGCAGCGGTCGCCACAGCACCAATCCCTACGTCGCGCCATTCGAGGGTTCGATCTGGCAAAACTTTGTAGATTGCCGCGAACATCAACGAGATCAGTACAAACGAGACGACCGCGTTGATCATGCCGAGGACGATTGTGCCAAACGGCAGGTGAGCGTTGATGATGTTTCCCAGTCCCGCGATCGCTGCGCTCGCAACGAGCGACACGAGCAACATGAAACCCAGCGCAGCGACCAAACCCAGACTTGCTGCACGGGCCCGGACTAGACGCGACAACGAACTCCCCTGAGGTTCGACCTTCCAAATCGAATTTAGCGATTGCTGCATTTCGCCAAAGACGCCCGATGCGGCCACCAACAACGTCACAATTCCGATCACCGCGGCCCAGGTTCCGGATAATCTGCTCGAGGCACTCTCCAGCGCGGTCTGAAGAAGATCTGCGCTTTCTGGCCCCATCAGCCCCGAGATTTGCGCGGACAAAGCCAATTGAGCCGCATCCTGACCGAAAACGAGGCCTGCAATAGCGACSACRATYAGCAAAATTGGRGCCAGGGAGGTGGCGGCGTAAAAAGCCATYGCCGCCCCATGGCTAAGCGCATTGTCGTTGACGAAGCCGACTACGCTTTCTCTCACCAAGGCCCATACGTTTGTGATCGAGGGTCGCATTTTGCGTCCGTAGGCATTTGCAATGGCGTCCAGTAGCAATGCGCCGGAACTTTCGATGTTCCGATTGGGCGCGCCCGTGGGTTCAGGGATTGGATCGGAACTCTTTGTGGACAACCTGCCGTGAGGCTGAGGTGAGAAGTGCTGCGCACTCCCTCGATCTCCCGATACTGACCAAATCCTGCTGAAGCGTGAGCGCTCAGGTGGGTGGATCGCCGCTGCCCTCAGAGCGCCCGAAATAATCGCTCACCGCCGCCATTATCGCCAGGAACGCGGCGGAATATCTTGCGAAACCGAAGGCTTGGGCCGCTACAAGCTTTGCGCCATGCAAATGCTGACTAACAAATTCGGAGGCTACTTCCTGGACTTCGCCCGACGTTTTCCCGAACAGCTCACGTTCTGTTGCGGTTGGATCAAACGACCGGCCAATCACGTGGCCAATCAACAGCCCTCCAACTGATCCGGCGAGCACCTTGGTCCGAGCTGCGTTGGTGACGGCCTGTCGCGAGGGTTGCACCCTTGGAGTGGTCGCATCGCCCAGGCCCTTCCGTCCCACGTGTGCTTCGCTCGCCCAAGGGAATCCACTGCGGTTCGTTGGCGGTGTGCGGCCGTCAGCACTTCTTCTGCCGGCATCAAATACCGCCACCGCGCCGAGTGCTACCGCAGCCGCTGTGCCGCCGTTTTCTTTGATGGCATTTGAGACGCCACCCACAACCCCGGCAACCTTGTCCTTGGCATACCGGGTAGTCACGTCGACCAAATGCCTGGGCTGCACGCGGCGGCTTATTTCACTGACAGGCCCGAACAGGGCCTGACGTTCGACCCGGCTCTGCGCCATAATCTCGCGGAGGTCATCGTTGCGTGGTGCCATAGCGGATCCCCTGCTTCAATGCAGCGAGATCGCTGCGCACCTGGTTTACGGTCTCAATGGGAGTGATAGTCCATCCGATAAGCGCCCGCTTCGCCAGGTAAAGGGAGAGCAAGCCTCCGCCAAACAAGACGACGCCAACAATCAGGCAGGCCAATATGGCGCTGATGCCAAGATAGATCATCGCCAGGATCAGGAATTGGACCATGGCGAACGATGCCAGAATAAACAGGGCAACGGCCGCCATCCCACATGCGCCGGACGAGACGATTGTCGAAGTCTTACTCTTCATTTCCGCCTTAAGCAGGCGCACATCCAGGCGCATCAACGAGGCGAATTTCTCGAGCGCCTCGATGACGATGCTGCTGAAGGGCCGGCGATCGATACCATCATCCATCTGCAAGCCTCTCTCAGGAACGATCCGAGCTGCGCATGATGCGGGTGAGCATCACACCGGCGAGGATCCCGACCCCAAAGAACGCCGCCGGTTGGCGCTGCGCGAATTTCGTAACGGAGTCGAGCAGTTCGCCGACGTTGCGATCTCTGACGTCGGTGGAGATTCGTTCCACACCCTCGGCCGCACTGCGCACCATGCTCGCGACCTGAGGCGATTGTTTTTCGATCCCGTCAGCGGCCTCCTTGACGGAGTGCGCGATGTTGGCAATCGCATCGGCGCCGGCGGTCTTGTTCGTCTCGACCGCTTCCTTGAACGCACCAGCGGCATCGGCAGCAACTGAGCCGGCATAATCCTTGGCGTCGGTCGACACCGAGGCCGCAGCGCTCTTGAGGTGGGTCGCGGTCTCGGCCGCGCTTGTCTTCAATTTGCCGAGCGCCTCCTTGCTTTTGCCGGCCCGGTTGGCATCACGTTGCCATTCATTCTCGTTGGTTGGCCCCGATGCGATGAAGTCGTTTGTGTCTGACGTGTTCACGATATTTCACTCCTGTTATTTGAAGTTGAACTTCGCCAATCACGTACGGTTCCTGCCTTCGCACAATATTTCCATCTGTGCCTAGCCGTTCGCGCATCGCCCGGTTCAAGGTGATGAAGGCGCTGCCGACATAGCGGCCGGTGCCGCGCTCCGCCATTAGCGCGAAGGCTGGCTTGCCGGGCTCGCGCTCAACCCCAAGCAATTCGTATTCATCGATCGAATAGGCCTTGGTCTTCAGCCATGCCGTCGATTTGCCACTGCGATATTTGCTGTCCTTGCGTTTCGAAACCATCCCTTCGAGCCCAGCCTGATCGATCAGTTGAAAGATCGACGCTGCATCGCCCGGCAACGCCTGGCTGAACTGGATGCGGAGGTCCGGCGGGATCATCTCGGCCAGGATCTCGCGCCGGTCCTCTAGAGGCATGTCGCGCAGATCGTGGCCGTTGAGGTGCAGGAGGTCGGAGGCAACGAAATACAAATCGTGCTGACGTCGCATGATGGCTTTGCGCAGTTCACCAAAGTCCGAGATATCGGCATCGTTGAGCACGATGATCTCGCCATCCATGATGAAGCTATCGACCCTGAGCAAGGCCGCGAGCGAGGCTAGGTCCCGGTACTTCGCAGTCCCGTCCAAGCCTCGGCGCGTGAAGATGCGCACGCCATCGCCATCCTTGATGATCTGCGGCCGGTAGCGGTCGAACTTGACCTCGTGAATCCAATCGTCGCCTTTGGGCGGCTTCTCCACCAGGGTCGGCATCAACGGCTCAATGAACGTCAAACGCATGAACTGACTCACGAAAACGCGATTCAATCAGCTTTAGCTAAAATGGTTCCAAAACCGGAAACCGGAGCTGCAACAAAGGGGCCGGCCGGGCGTTGGGCATCAACAAACGTCCAACTAGGAACCGATGACGATGGCGGAAACTTCAAATATCCTCCTCACCGCTCCCATCGAGCTTGCCGGCGACTGGGGCCGCATGCTGGAGGGCGCGGCAGATCAGGTCGTCGAGCGCATGCGGCATGCATGCCTTGACGGCGTCCGCCTGCTCTCCGACCGCCAACCGACGCGCCTGCGTGTCGACGAGCACACTTCCGGCACGCCGGCGGTCTGGCTGCATCCCGACGGCAGCAGCATGGCCTGGATCATTGTCGACATCGGGGAGCGCGATTGGTCGAAGCTAACCTACCAGTTCGGACATGAGCTCGGCCACGTGTTTGCTAACAGCTGGCAGCCGGATGCCAAGCCGGCAACGCCCTGCCAGTGGCTTGAGGAAGCCATGGTTGAAGCACTCTCGCTGCGCGGCCTCGGGCGTCTGGCGAAGGACTGGAAGGAGAACCCACCGTTCGCCGGCGACAACGCTTTCGGCGATGCCATTGTCGCGTACCGCGAGAATATCATCCGAGGCTATTCCGCGCTGGCTGGCAGCCAGGGGCTGACGCGCGACGCCGCGGCGTGGTTCGCCGACCATCGCGGCGAGATTGAGATGCCCGCCCTCAATCCGTTCGCCCGGGCGATGTCTGTGACCATCCTTGCCGCATACGACCGCGCGCCGCAGTGCGTCGAGGCGCTCGGCGCACTCAACCGCTGGCGCGGCCGCACGGGTGTGCCGATCGGTGAGTATCTCGGGCGATGGGAGGCGAGTTGCGCCGAATTGGGCGCTTCGCCCAGCTTGCCGATCCACCTGCGTGACCTGCTGCACGTTCCGCAATGGGCCAAGTAAAGAATTCCGGCGTTGACCGTGGATCTGAAGCGCCGACCGCTGCGGGATGGTCAGGCTCATCGAGAGATACCGGCCAAAGCAACGCAGGACAGTAAAATTTTGAGGTCATTTTCCACCGGCGGCTGTCCGTGACGCCCCGCCGGCATGGGAGTTAGAATCCGGCCATGGAAACGATCTTCGATGACCTTTCCCACGCCATCAGAGAGCCCTGTGGGACGTGTGGTGCCCTGTCGGCGCATCGCCCTCGATTTTTACCAGCAAGCTGCTCATTGGCCTCGCTATTGGCCTCGGCGTCGGCATTAGAATGGCTCTCGCTGTTAGCTGACCCGTGCATTGTACGATGCGTCCGGCGAATAGATTGGCCGAAAGGCTAACGCCGGAACGAGTAGGTGCTCGGCCGCGTTTCATCTTCACCCGGAGGAAGATCGAGATGACAACCCCAATCCATAAAGAAGATTACCGGACAAATAGAGCTGACTACCTCATCGCGAAAAGGCCGATTGTTGCCAAAGTGGAACCTACGACCAAGCAAAGATCTTCGAGGCTTCAGCGGTCATCGAAACTGCTTGAAAACCATTCGAAGCCGTCACCAATATCTAGGCCGCAACGATAGCCCCTAGGCCGAGATCCATGTGTGCGCCTACAGATGCGAGAGTGCGGTTGCCTGGGTGCCAACCCGGCGAGCGCTTGCTGCGAGATTCCTGCGGGATCAGCTTAGCAACCTTCCGCTTTCAGGGATCGCACCATCTGTACAACAACCGGGTCGTACGGGATTTTTTCCGACCTGCTGTAATTTATGGTGAAGAGCGCGGCTCGGTCGTTGCAGACCGCGATAGCGCGGACATATCGGATCTGGCCTTCCTTGACACCGGAGTAACTGGCCCACCTCGTGGTGACGCGCCGATAGGTCAGCTTCCAGCCAGTCTTTTCGTCCTCAATCATGCGATGCTCGATCTCGGCGCGAAAACTGGCGTTCCCAAGTCTGGCGCCCCACACTGCGAGGAGGGCATCGTTTTCGCCCTGAAAAGCCGCGCCTTGGTCGGACCGCTGCGTCAGCACAAAACCCGGGGGAACATCGAATGTGAAGCCAAGCTGCCTGACACCGAACGGCTGCCACGCTTGGGCCTGAAGCGTGCTGCAAAATAGGACCGGAACGAGGCTCGGCAGAAAGCGTATCATGGGATTGATTTAGCGTTGCGTCATATACCGTCCAGATCTGACAACGATGCAGACAGCGAAAAGTGCTCCTAGTTGGTTTAAACCCGCCCGTTGCCGTTCCAATAATTTAGGCAACGCGGGCCTGGACCCCTTCCCGCAAATGGCCGGTGTGGTCCCCCAATGCGAGCCCAACCGCACCGGCCATTTCCCTACGGATGGCTAGCGCCGAGCTTCCAGTCATTTGAGCAACGTCCAGAACCATTCTGATATCGTCTGGACTGTCGATGTCTATTCGCAGCCTTGCCGAGGAATTCGGCTTACAGTCCGTCGCCATTCCCTATAGGCGGCGGGCGTTTCCATTACCGAGTGCGCGCCGATGGTTCAGCAGCGCGCAGCTGTCTTTTCCATCTGGCCAGGGGCGGCGCCCTTCGCGTCCACTGTCGCCTGACTAGGCGCTGAGGGCTGCTGGCCCGTGGCACAATCCTTCGCCGCATTCGGTTTCGATGTGCCGCCCGTTATGGTGGGATCCAGCTTCATGCCGCCGGCCGCACCATAATTCGTTCTGATACCGTGTTTATGTTGAACGGGCGTGGCGGCTTGTGACAACGACAGGCCAGCCGACAAAGCGATTACAACTGAGGTGAACATAAGCCGTTGCATGAGATTTCTCCCGGTTAGAGCGCCGTGCGAATCGCGCGTCGTCAGCGGCTTGGGTCATTGCTCCGTCCGTCCTCCAACGATGTAAGAGACCCGCCGCTCCATTCACGGCAGCGGCGGGCCGCCCCTAGGGATCGCGGGGCTTGCGGAGGCGTTGGTGACCCCTGCCGTTAGGGTAACCATTAGAGAAGCCTAATGTTCCATTGCCTCGCGCCAGAAGCCGTTATCGCGCGCCTAATCAGCGCAGGCCACGTTGGGATCTACTGGCCAACAACGATCCGCTGCTTGTCGCGATCCTGCGCGTAGGTGCCCTTGTCATAGGCAGTCTGCGCCTCAAGCTGGGCCTTTGTGAAGTTTGTGTAGAGATATCGGTTGCCATCCTTGTCGGACAGGAACTTCAATTTCTCCAACCCAACAGCAACTGGCTTTTCGCCCATGCCGAGGAAGCCGCCGACGTCGACGACCACGGCATCCACCTTCTTGTCGCCGCCCAGGACGACGTCGCCGATCTCGCCGAGTTTTGCATCGTCCGCTCCATAGACTGAGGTGCCAATGAAATCCTTGGTGCTGATTTTGTCCACCGGCATCTCGGTCAGCGAAGACTTGTCGATTGCCGCGGTGGCGGTGTTGTCCGTCGTGGCTGGGGCCGCTTCATTGTTGGCAGTGGTAGCCGCGACATCATTTGTGTTCGAGGCCGCTGCCGTGTCGTAGACCTTCAGGTCAAAATCCTTTTGCGCTTGAAGGTCTTCCTTGGTGGTCTTAGCGACCAACCAGCGATCACCCTTCTTCTCGACCCACTCGGCCTTGCTGAAATCGTAGGCGACGTTCTTTTCCCCCAAACCCAGGAACCCGCCTACGCCGATGATGATGTACTTGGCTTTGCCGTCCTTGGAGAGGACGATGTCTTTGACATCACCGATCTTCTCGGCATTGTCTGCGGCGCTATCATAGACGTCGGCGCCTATGATCTTGGTGACCAGGCTGCCGTCTGCAACGGCCGCCGGCGCCGTCGCCGCAGTGGTCGTAGCGGTGGCAGGTTTGGTGGCATCTTCTGCGGCGGCCCCTGATACCCACAGGCCAGACGACAGCAGGGTTGCTATTGCGCTGGTAGCCAAAAGTTTGCTGATCATGGTATGTTTCCTTGTGCGTTAGAGTTGATGCACGCCGCGTTCGGCCGAACCATTGCAGGGAGGCTGGACGCGGCACAGTTTGCGACGTCACAACGGCCCGCAAGATGCGAAGTTCCCTTTGGAATTCGGAAGTCGCCTGAGATGGCTGGGGTGACTCGCGTTAACCGCAGCGGAGTTGTCGGCATATATCCAAAGCCGCCTGCTTGTCCTTGGTTGTGATGACGGTGCGCCAATGCGGCTTCTCGAACACGCTCACGACGTAGGTTGTGGCCGGCTTGTCGGTCATGGTCGGCCGCCTGGTGATGAAACACCACCATCGCGACGAATGGGCTGAGGAGGCTCCGGTTTTTCTTCTATGCCCTTCGTCGGGCGTAGATAGAAAAGGCCATATGCCAACAGCAGATATCCAACCTGCAATATGATCAAGGCGAGGAAGGTCCAGGCCAGCGCCCTCCAGAACGAACCCGTTGCCAGGTAAGTCCAGATCGCCACTACTGCCGACGTGGTGAACATCCCCACCAGGAACTGCGGAAAAAACACTGGCTTACCCCGCTGGCCGTTCCCCCAACGGCTCCCTCATGGAAATCTCATTATTTTAGCAAGTGCGCAAGTAAGGCCCGCCGCCTCATTTGCGAAGCGACGGGTACCCCAACCCCATGTCTGTCAATGCAATTGCGGTGCCAGACCTGTTGACCCGTTATGGGGCACCTTGCCGATATCCTTAGGCGCGGGAGGGTCTGATTCAGTGCTACAGAGCCCGCCAGCGCGCGTTTCTCGTCGCCCGCTCTTCCTACACCGCCGACGCGCCCCGCGCGTCCTGGCGCTTGCCTGTGGCTAAGCCATGCCCCGTTGTTGCAAGCGCGCCCTTGCGGGAGCGAAGCTTTGGCGTGATGCTGCGGACCATGATCGGGAGTTCCGTCATGTTGGCCACGAAAAGTCCGTCGATCGCCTTTCTTGCCGGGATAGCAGTTTGTTGTGCCACGAGCGTCGCCGAGGCTCGGCCCGACACGCGCACGATGAGCTGCGAGCAGCTTCAGCAGTTGATCCAGAGCCGGCACGCCGTGGTGCTGACCACCGGCCCCAACACATATGACCGCTATGTGCGCCAGTTCGGCAATGAGTGCGACTGGCCCGACGTGCCGATGTCCGCCGCCGTTCCAACCCGCGACGGCCAATGCCGCGTCTATCACTGTGAGGAACCGAGCTACAATCT
>NZ_JBFUDW010000025.1:0-45685 GCF_056404515.1 Mesorhizobium sp. P2_C7
GCCCGGTGTAGACTATCTGAATGTCGGTGTCCGGGCGGTGCCCCGAGAGACGGATGAGATTTCGAGCAAGATCCACGATCTTCACCGGCGAGCCCATGTCGAGAACGTAAATTCGGCCGCGCTCCTGCTGCCGCTCGCGGCTATGCGCCGCCGCCTGCAGGACGAGGAGGCAGGCTTCCGAAATTGTCATGAAAAAGCGTTCCATGTTCGGATGGGTAACTGTCACAGGGCCGCCGGCCCTGATCTGCTTCTCGAACAGCGGGACCACGGATCCGGCCGAACCCAGGACGTTGCCGAACCGAACGGTGACGAAACGTGTGGCGTTGACGGCCGAGTCCAGATCCATCGCCTGGCAGAACATCTCTGCCATCCGCTTGGTAGCGCCCATAACGCTAGAGGGATTCACAGCCTTGTCGGTTGACACCATAATCATCGTGGAGACGTTGGCACGAAGCGCGGCCTCAGCGACATTGCGCGTCCCGATCGCGTTGGTGAAAAGGCCTTCAAGCGGCTGAGCCTCAACGATCGGCACATGCTTGAGTGCTGCTGCGTGGAAGAGCACGTCGGGCCTATGGCYRGCAACGATTCTGTTGACGGCGTCCTTTTCGCGCACGTTGCAGAGGSCRGCATGCAACTYGAGGCTCGGGCGGGTGCCAGYGAGTTCAGTCTCGATAGAGTAGAGAAGGTGCTCGCTGGCGTCCACGAGAATGAGGCCGCGTGGGTTCAGGGCCGCAACCTGTCGTGCCAGCTCGGATCCAATCGAACCGCCCGCGCCGGTGATCATGACGGTCCTGCCCTCGATCATTGAGGCGATCTTGAGCGCATCAAGTCTAACGGGCGGCCGATGCAAGAGATCTTCCAACTTGATCGGACGCGGCTCAATTTCAGCATCGATGCTTTGCATGTCGAGAAGGTTCGGGAGCTTCAGGATTTCGACTTTCTGCTGTGCCGCAATCTCAACCAACGCCTCGATGCTGGCGTGCCGTTGATAGTCCTCGCGCGAACGCGTCAGAATGAGCGCCTCGGGTCGGCGCCCCTGGGCCTCAAATCGATTGAGGATCTGCGGTAGTCTTTCCAGCGGACCCAACACTGGAACCCCGCGAATAGAACGTCCGGTCCTGCGCCCCCGTTCGTCGATTATCGCAAGGATATTGAATGACGCATTATTTCTCTCCTTGGTGGTCCTCAGGAAGGCGTCGGCGTTGTCGGTGGCTCCAACCAGCAGCACGAACTTGCAGGTGCCGCGATCGAACAAGCGACCGGTGTCGTGGCGATTGCGATAGAGCCGATACGCGGCACGCGGCCCGGCTAGCAGCAAGATCAGAAAGGCCCAGGCGATCAAGATCGAAGAACGGGGAATCGAGCCCAGTCGATCCAGCAGGAATTGGGCCACTGTGAAACTAGCGACGGACGCGCTAGCAGCATAGGTGATTGCCAGGAGATCCGTCAGCGACGCATAGCGCCAAATACCACGGTTCAGYCCAAACAAGAAACCGACGCCGCTRACAATGACCCCGAATAGAGCCGCTGCACCAAGGAAATACGTCAGGTTYTGAACGACAATATCGAAATCAAGCCTCAACACGAGCGAAAGCAACATCGCGGCAGCACCCATTATGCCGTCGTGAACCAGCGCCAAGCCTCGCAATACTATCGGCCGAGAAACCCTCCAAAACCAAGTCGCATTGTCCCCAGTATAAACACGCTCTCGCCGTTTGCGTTCTGCTGGAGACACTAGTTTAGACCTTTAACAAAGGCGGCCATCATTCGCGGACGTCTAATTTCCAAACAGCCAAGGCTCGGTCGCTCGGATTCGCAGTATAGGGCTCTGGCGCTAACATGTGCCAGCAACTTCTGAAAATGGGAATCCTTCACGCGCCGATAGATCTTCGAGCGGTAGCCGTCGAACTTGACCTCGAGAATCCAGTTGTCACCTCGGGAGGAGCGTTTGGCCGGAAATTAACTTCGGCCAACGCAGCCAGTTCCGCCGCAACAACAAAAAGCCGCCACCTTGCGGGCAGATGATGGGCTTCTCTAGAGAGGCCGGAGAGGGGGCACAAGCTGGCCGGTATACAAACGTGACGCCATAATATTAGTTTCGTCTAAAATGCAAAAAAACCCGCCACGTTGCGGCGGCTGCGTTGGGCGCTCCGAGCGCCAGTGGGTGTGAGAAGTGGGTGGGCAGACGTTTGGCTCGGCAACGGATGTGGCCTGGACTGTCAAAGCTGCCCTTCAAACCAAAGACTCGGAAAATCCCGATCGGGATTTCGATAAAGCGCGGGAAGATCCACCTCCGCGAAACATTCATTGGCATCAGGCACCATAGGCGTCTGCATCTCAATTATATTAGCTTGTGCTTGAGGACCTTTTCCGACTGGGCCGGCGTCCACCATCCCAACACCCTGCCCAACGAGTGCGCCGGCGGGAAGTGAGGAAGCATGAGCAGCTTATGAGTATGGGTCGTACTCGCTACGGGTTCCATCGCGATCATTTACCTGTTGTCGTATGTCTCGATCAGGATGCAGGGGCAGCGGCGCCAGGCGCGATGAGGGCTTACCGGGAGCGGTGCTTGGTTTGACGGCAGGCGAGCTTTTCTCTCTTGCCCTCTCAAGTTCCAACAATCTGATGTAATAGGTATCAAAGGCCTCACTGTTCTTCCGCTCCTTTCTCCGGAGGTGAAGATACGGCAGCGCAAACGCCAAAATCGTTATTAGGCCGATCGGACCCGCGATGTGATTGCCGCCTGCAAGCCAATAGAAAACCGCAAAGACGCTGCCGGCTATCACCGCCCCTGCCACACTTCCCTTGATAGGATCAAATCTTGGCGGCGGCGCAACCGTGTCTGCCCGTCGCCTGGCCTTGAAGCTAACGCGTGCAGCATCCAATCTGACAATTCCCGATTATCGACGCGAATGGCCGGCGCAGGGGATGCTTGGGGAAGCGAAGCCGCACCGGCCACCTTGGCGGGAAAAGCCCCCCGCGCCGTTAAGTTTATCGTATATTAGATATCGCGCAATTAAGACTGAAGTCCCACTGGCCTAAAGGCCCGCTTCGCGGCACCGTCAGACAATGGGTGTTGTGATCCCTTCCAGCGCAATGATCCTGGTGTTGGCGCAACGTTTTCGAATCTCGATCAGGCGGGCGTACTCCGGCGAATTGTACCAGCTCATCAATGACGCCATATCTGGGAATTCGATAATAACCAAACGGTGTGGCTCCCAGTCACCTTCCAGAACCTTGGTCGCACCGCCACGACCTAAGTATCGCCCGCCGTAGCGCGCCTCGGTGGCCGGAACATCCCGCCGGTATTCCTCGAACGCGGCAGCGTCTTTTATGTCTACATCCGCGATAAGATAGGCGGCCATTTGTGCTCCCTCCCTTTGTCGTCGAACCCCTTCGCCATCGCTTTGGCCTACCGATTAGATCTTTTCCGGCTTGTGCTCCACCTTTTGCTGCTTCCATCGTTCTTACGGATAGGTCCCGAACATATTAGCGAAAGCGTATATTTTCACCAGCCGGCTCGCTCCCCAACCCGCGCCGGTCAGGCCCGACAGTCTGCTGGCCCCCCGCCGTGCGGAGATGCCGGGCCGCTTAGTCTGAGCGTCGCTGCCCTGGTGTCTTCGGGTGGCTGGTGAACGCGATGTTTCGGTCAGGGCGCCCTGCGTCACGGCAGGGCTGGCAGAATAGGACCCGGATCAAATCCCAGTGTAGGCAGCCGTAATCTTCGCCGAGACGGTCAACCAGCGCTTGGATATCGAGGTCGGCATGCCGGCGGCACGTCATGCAGTGACGGAAAGCCCCGACCCGATCTGTAGCTTCTTGCCGAGCGTGTCCTCGACGAACAGATATTTCATGGCCATGGGATGGCGCTACCCAGCCTTGGGGGGCCGCACAGGCCCTGTCCCGAACCATTGAATGAACGGCGAATCCTTGCCGGTGACGTCCTTCACCGTCTTCAGCAGCGCTTCGTGGGTGCGCTGGAGCGCCCGGTAATGCTCGCTGCTAGGTGATAGCAACGGCTGGACTATGCTTTTATGAAGTCGTTCCGCCTCCGCTGCGTAGTCACCACCAATGCCCCCTTGGGCGAAAAGCCCGCCGCCAGCAGACTGAGAGCGGGCAGCGGGCCTTTGATTTTCGGCAGGTGGAGGCCCGCCGGGCAGCAAAGTGCCGTTCGCTGCCGACGGTGATGGTTATCTGGCTTTGCGCGGACCGACGACTTACTGATTCGTAAGGCTATGGAACGGGATGCCGACGATAACTGAAATGCGTCGGGTCCGCTGCCGGGGAGACAGCGGACTCAAACTAGGGCCAAGAGGGGCAAGGCCCTTTATGATCCCTATGCGGGGATCAGGGTGATAACACCGGGCGAGCACAAACGTTCCGTCGGCTGAAAGATATTTCCCAAGCTCCGCTCCACGCCCGATTTGACTCGCTAATCCCTGACTAAAGCGTACTGAAGGACGTCGCTGGCCAATTTGAACGGGCGCCTGGCGCTTGGAAGAGTCGATCACGCTTTCGCCCCCACGAGGGATAAAGCGATGTCATCCGACGATCATCTCGATTCTGAGCAACTTGCAATGCTGACAAAGGTTCTCAACGACTATTGCACAGAGGCAGGAATTCCAGAAGGCCATCCCGCATGGGAACACTTCGGCCGGCGCCTCAAGAGCCTATCCCAGTCCGGGATACATGATCCCGATGAACTGGTGTCCAAAATGAACACTGGCTACGAGGATTGGCTAGGCGAGATCGGCGCTACGGGTCCTTTCATACCGCCCAAACTGTCGTCCGAAGACCGTCTCGTAGGCGACAATCGCTTGCCAGGGTCAGACCTAAGAGGCAGGCCAGCCGTAGCGAATAGAGTTCGGCTTTAAGAAAGCCCGGATTTTTTGGTGACGGGGCATCCGGCCGGCATTTTCAACCGCGGGGCATCGTCCAAAAGGCTGTATTCCAAAAAACTCCAGCGAGCGCGCTATGATGAATATTAGGCGCCGTTCCCCTCAAAACGCCGCCGGGTAATGGCTCGGCGCCCCGCTGGTTTGTTGAGTGTCAAAAGGGCGCCGGGATGGATTGCCTGGCGGAAAAGCGACCGGCTTCACTGGCATTTCTGGGTCAACATGGTAGTGCCCGGCCGGGGGGGGGGAAGGCTCAGGGCTAACCGTCGCATTTAAAGCCCTTAACCTTTATTCAATACGCCTAATTTAGCATCGTTTAATGCGCTTCTCCATTCTGCTTTTTGGCTGGGCGGCATTCTTCGGTTGGGACTTTGCTGCCAACGATGGCGAATTCACAGTATGCGAGTTGCCCACCTACTCCATCTTTCTGGTCTTATGTGAAGCACCAGCGCGCGTTTCCGTTGGCCTCTTTAGGCACGGGACGGACCATCCTTCCTCCGCCTGACCCGCATTCGCACACGGTGGCCCTCGTCATTAGTCGTGCTCATCAGGGGCGACCTCGTCGGCTTGGGGTGGTGTCCCCCTTCTGAAAAGAGAAGGGCGAAACGATAGATCCTCGAGGGAACAGGTCGGTAGATCGCGCGCAAAAGTGCGTCCGCTGTGCGTTGGCCAAGTTCAAGCATGACGTTGTCGAATGTGTCGGAAATCCGGCAATTGGGGCAAGATAGGAGGTCGGAACCTTGCGGCTCACTGACACTGCTAAGGGGCACTCTGCACGAATTGCAGATAATGCTAGGGGCGCTTTCTATCATCTAGACAGATATCTCGCTGTTTTAATCTACAGAGCAATTTCGGTGCCAAGCACAATTGATCCGTGGCGGGACATCTAGCGCCGCTCGCTTGGCGCCATTAGAACTTCGGTTTCCAGTCGCGGTTGCGCTGCACCTGGATACCCTCGTAATCAGGAACCACAGTGAAGAACACCGGCCGGCGGTCGCGCCTTGCAGCCTTACAATCCGAGCAGCCGAAGAGCCCGAACAGATCCCAATGCATGGAGCCGCGATCCGGGCCGAGCCGGTCGATAAGCGCTTGGACGTCGTTGAGATGGTTCCGGCAAGCGCCCGGTAAGGCCCCTGAAAGGATGATGGCCACCCGCACTTAGCCTTAATTGAGCGACTTCAGATTTGGTTGTAGAGTCACTTGAGCGGGAGATCTGACCTCCCCCGCAATGGCCGGTGCAAGCTTTAAGGCCGGCACCCGCCGTCGACTGCGGATGTACCAGCGACGGCGGGAGCAGCGGCAAGCACCGGCTTCAGGGCAAGTAGCGCCCCGCCAGCGCCCGCTCACTCATGCCGCTAAGCAGGAGTTGCGCGTCGACAAAATCATCAGAGAAATTAATTCGTGGACGACCGTCAGCGAATCTTTTGGCGGAACCTGGAGTGGCAACTGGTGCAATCCTGCAAAATCATGTGCACCAAGTGTTCTGCGGGCAGCGTCGCCGGATCGGGTTCAGCCGCGTTAGTGCGCTTCCCCAGCAGACTTCCGCCGTCCATCATCGTTCCAGGCCCCATCCGCATTTCGGCGTTGATTTGCGGGGGCGCATTCGCAGCCTCCTTAGCCAGTGCAGTTGTGAGCGTGGCGATGTGGTGAGCCAGCGCCTCAAAACTTCGTCGGTCTTGGTCGATTTCCGGTTTGGCACCGGACAGTGGACCGAGCGATCCGGATGGAAACTCGCCAACGAGGCTCCCGGTTCGATCTCGTAGGGTTTCAGCAGCGTCTCGAAATGCAGCAGCATTGTAAGGGACTTGGCCGTTAAACATCCCAGCAAGCGTTTTTGCAGCCGCTGCCATTTGTTTCATGGACGCTTGGCGGGCCACGATGAGTGCTTCACTGCCAACCTTGGCAGCGGCCAGGGTTGAAACACAAGCCAGTGCAAGCCCCACCGCAAGGACGATGCGTTTCACCGAGTTGTGCGCTCCCCAGTGCGGGCAGGCCGCAACTCCAATGTTCATGCGCCTACCTCCAAGTCACGCTTGGGCCATACACCTTCCAGTACATGGAAGGTCAAGCCGCGTGATCTCGCCGGCAAGCGGCGAATGGTCACTCCGGCACGCCAGCATCTGTCGACCTCTTCGCCGATCTCGATCCCCCGAATTCCGATCACCGCCGCGTCAGCAATCAGTTTGTGGGTGAGCTCGTCAACCGAGATGACATCGGGCCTTTGCCGTCTCGGGGACGTTGTTGGCTTCAGATAGAGCTGCGAACGATCTGGCCTGACATCGCGCCGATCACCGCATTGAGTAATTCAATGTCCTTCAAAGCTGCGATCTCTAAAGGGTCGGTGCTTTGGGCTAGAGTCCTGATTTCAGGCACGCCATCAGCGTCACGGGGCGCAAAGCTCTCGACCAGGACATCTCGATACTGCTTCAGCAAGCCGAGCGCATGATGATCTAAAGTCTCTTGATCCACAGGCCGATCGTATCAGAGCGCCAACGGCCTCGCCAGCAAGCGTTTCCCCTGGCCGCCGTCCTACAGCGCCGAAGCGTCCCGCGCGGCCTGGCACTCGTCGACCCTTTCAGATCCGTCAAAACAGGCCGACACGTTGAGCTTGGGGAAGTGCAAGACCTTGGCCTGCCACCGTGTCCGCTCAATCTCGTATTCGCCAACGCCCTCGGCCCATCGCGTCCAGCCTCGGTCAGGGCGTTCGGTAAGTTCGCTCTCGCGCATGGCTCGCGTTGGCCTGTCTCATTTCGGGACAAAAATGCTTGGCACCGGTTTTGCACTGCATAGTTTGCCGGTACCCTCCTCCTACCGGTCCTGATCGGGGATCAGGAAGTAAACCTTCGCCGGGCTTGAGGGATTGGGGTTCCTTCGCCCGGCGAGTTTTCTTTCAATGCAGCACCATGGCGCCGGCCAGCGAGGAGCATCGCTTGAAGCTTGGCATGGGCAAGGATGAGAAGGATCTGGCTTTTCCGACGTGGGATGGCCGTATTCGAACCCCTCGCCCGTTGTCAAAAGAGTTCGCTCGGGAAGCCGAAACTGCTGGTGATCCGCAAGTCACCTTCCATCGTCATATCACGCACCTGTTGCGCAACGGCGTTCCTGTGCAGGTCGTGTCCGCCCGCGCCGGTCACGCCGATCCGTCAGTCACCCTGAACATTCATGCGCACCTGCTCCCAGGACAGCAGGAAGGTGCCGCAGCGGTGGTTGACGCGGCCCTCAATGCCGCACTACAGGAATGAAGCGCGAACCAGTCGGGAACGCCTTCGGTGCCAATCCGGTGCCAACAGGCCGAAGCCAGCCGGCAGCGCACTACCTAAGTGATTGAAAAATCACAACGGAGGAATGGCCGAGCGGTTTAAGGCACCGGTCTTGAAAACCGGCGTGGGTGCAAGCTCACCGTGGGTTCGAATCCCACTTCCTCCGCCAGATTTTTGCCTAACGACTTGAGATATATAGATAATTTCAAGCCGCCTTATTTGGTGCCTAACTTGGTGCCTAACGTCTGCAAACGATGAAGCCCTTCGTCACCAACGGGAATATCCCCCTCTGAGCATCATCATATCCGGATCTTCCTCGTCCTCTTCAGGCTCATAAGGAGCCGGCGCCTCCAGCAGATTGATCCGCCTTAGGTCGGTGCCGCCCATCGGCGCATCGAGGGAGAGTGTCTTGAAGCAGTCGTATTCGCGGTTGTAACGGCCGAGGTAGTCCTTCATGCGGGCGCCGATGTTCTCCAGCAGCAACTCGCCTTCAAGGACGGCCAGGAGGATGGAGTTGATAACATCGTCACGCATGAAACGCGGCAGTGCGGCGCTGACGGCTCGGCTCACTACCCGATAAACCGTGTCCGGGTCGTGGCGAATGGCGTTGATGGATTTTGCTGTAAGCCTGTGTCCGGCCTGCTGCTGTAAGATTCGAACGCGATTCTCAACGTAGTACGCATGGGTGTAAGCGGCATGCCTGTCATGGTTAGCTAGACGCCAAGCCTTTTTATAGATGGCACGGGCCTCTTTGGTCTTTTCCCGGTGCCTTCGATTGTACTCAACCACTTTGTCAGCGTTTTTATCCCGCCATTTTTGCCTTTTTTCTCTAGAGGCCGGGCCGCGTTCCCTTATCCGCATCTTTTCTCTAAAGGCTGGATCGCGTTGCTTTGCCCGGATTTTTTCGAGGTTTTTGGCTCTGTAGCGCCTCTGCTCTTCGCGGTGTCTGATTGGGTCGAGGACCATTGCAGATATGGCAATCCGATCGGCCGTTCACGCAAGGGCTTGGTAAGGGGTTGTGCCCGCTAATCCCGCTAATCCTCCACCGCAAAGTGAAAAGCCCGCCACCCAGGGAAGAGGCAGCGGGCGCTAGTTCGGGAGGAGTGCCGAGCATCGCCTATGCCCGCGAAACAACGGTACGCCTCACCTAGCTGGATAATATGCACGCGCCGGTTGAAGCCCTGCATGTTCAAGCTGCGTGACTTTTCTGCCACAAGATTGGGCCAGCGGTTAATGCTTATCGCCGTTTGGATTTGGTGCCGGTGCCTCTCGCACATCGCGCGGTGGCGGATCGACATGCTTAGGCTCTGGCGATGATTCCTTGTCGGGACGACGAACTGGTGTCTTCTCCGGGGCGGGCTTCGGCGCGGGCCGTTCTTTGATTTGACTTGGCATTGGTTCTCTCCGTCACCTGAAAACCTGACAACCGCACTCTTTGTTCCGACGGCAGCCAACTAAAACGCCCGCCACCGTGAGGCAGCGGGCATCAAGCGTCCGACAGGCAATTGATCAGAAATGGCCGTGCCAACGCTGCCCATCTTGTGGCAAATCGGGGTCGTTGGACCACGTTACGGTTTCGCCGTAGTCCGAATCCGCGTGTTCGAGGTCCGAGCCCGATCCGGCAAGATTGCCTTCCAGGTCTTCGCCCAGGCCGAAAGCGCCTGTGCTTGTCCAGCCTAACGAATATTCCAGCTCGCTGGTGTCCCCTTCCCTGTCATCGGTGCCGACGACTTCGGCGCCACCAGCCATGTACGGTTCCATATCCGGGTCCGGGTCCACGAGGTCCAACAGGGATATCAGCCGTTCAATTTCATCCTCGATCGAGCGGCGGACGGTCGGGTCGGAAAGGCGAACGTGCGCGCTCATGATTGCACCGCCTTCCGGTTCGCCTTGCGGCCTGCCTGCTGGCGCCCGATGATTTCGAGGCGTTCGGCCAAAGCCGCCTCATCGCGGGCAATTGCCAGTGCGGTTTCAGGAGTGCCGCCGCCATGCCGTTGCAGCCAATCCTGTTTCCAGCGAAGATGGCGGACGCACTCGGCAGGAATGAACACCTGTTTCAGGCCTTCAATCTGCCACGCGCGAAACGCTTCCTCCGCAAGCTCACTCGCTTGGATGGCCTCTCGGCTTTCTCTGCCGTGCGCATCAACAGCAAGTATCCGGCGAAAGTCGGCCGTCATGCGGAAATGATAGGCCAACTCGATTTGCATGCGGCCAGTCCGCCAATCACTCGCTGGCTTGATCCATGCGGTGATTTCCGCGAGCTCATCGACCACGACCGGCGCAGCTTTGGGTCGGAAAGCAACAACGTCGCCCATTGGTCACGCCTCCCCGTCAGTGCAGAACGACGCGAAGCAGGCGACAAGGTCGTCCCCTTCAATCGGCAACCCAAGGCGCTGATAGCCGCTAAGAAGGCATACCGCCTTGCCTCTGACATCCTCCAACGTCACGCAAGGTTGGCGCAGGACCACATCGAACGCGGTCGACAGATCGCGGTGAGCTTCGTCGGATTGGCGATATGCTTCGTGGTACCCGCTGGCCGAGATTGCGGCTTCCTGCTCGCGCAATGAAGTCAGACCTTCATCCCGGGC
The DNA here is from genome assembly GCF_056404515.1 of Mesorhizobium sp. P2_C7. Classification (NCBI taxonomy): domain Bacteria; kingdom Pseudomonadati; phylum Pseudomonadota; class Alphaproteobacteria; order Hyphomicrobiales; family Phyllobacteriaceae; genus Mesorhizobium; species Mesorhizobium sp. P2_C7. Next base: position 10,744 of record NZ_JBFUDW010000025.1, read on the forward strand.
ACTGGCAAGGTTCGCCATCCACCGATTGTAGCCGGCGCGGTCCATCAAGCTCGATGCCCACGACTGCTCCACTTGCTCCAGTCTCCGGGCTATCTCAGCTTCGAGTTCGGCCGACGAATTGAATGGCTTGGACCGGTGCGACCAGATGGACGTGAGCCCGCCCGGCGGGGTCCACTTCGGAAAGAGCTTGTCGCCGAGGACTTCCGCGATGGCCTCTTCCCTAGCATTACATGCGCTGTAGGTGGCTTCTGCCGACCGGCAGGCCGCGATTGCCTCTTGCAGGTCGGTCGAACCGGCCGACGCGTGAGCGTGAGGTGCGACCGTAGCGACAGCAGCGGCGGTTGAGATGGCAGCGGCACCCACCAAGAGACGGCGGCGGCTGACATTGGGCATGCCTTCGGCGGCAGCCCGAACAGAGGTGTTCAGCATGTGTGGTATTCCCTGTTAACTGGTTTTATTTACCAGTTGACCATGAATTAGTATTAGCTTGCCGTCAACAGCAAACTATGAAAAAATACTATCTTGATAAGAAAGGGACACAGAATGCTCACAACCGGAAACCAGCTTCGCGCCGCGCGCGCCTTGGCTGACATGGACCAAGGAACGCTCGCGAAGCGGGCCGGTATCAACATCAACACCGTAAGTGCCATGGAGAAGAAGGGTGCCGAAGGTCTGACGAGCGGCCTGGACAAGGTGCGCGCCGTGATGACCGTTCTTGAAGAAGCCGGCATCGAGTTTCTGAATCACGGAAGTCCAGGCGTCCGGCTGAAGGCGAAGCTGTGACACGGAAACTTCTGATATCGCAGAAAGAGGCGCAAGGGTATTTGCGCGTTGCAATCTCCGAGCGCGCAATTGTTGAAGTCGACGTGGGAGGCATGACCTTTCGCTTTTTGCCTTCGGAATATGTGGACTTGGATCGCAAGATTGTCCCGGAGCCCGTCAGGGATCTACCATGACCCGAGCATCCATCGCCGAAGAGCTTGAGAGCGCCGCCGATCGCATCGCGGACATGTCGCGGGCTGATCTCCAGATCATTCTTCGACGCGCTGCCTTGATGCTGCGGAACGTCGCTGGCGTGCCCCTGGAGCCGCCGACGGAAGACGCGCTCAATTCCATAGCCGGCGAGATGGGGATCGGTAAGTCCGATCTCATTCAGATCGTGCTGCGTGAGTGGTTGGAAACGAACGCCTATCTGCCCGTCCGGATGATCGATGAGGAAAGCGAGACAGACGGAAGCGCATAGCCGTGTATCACTGCCACTGACACTGCGCAAAGCAAGCCGGATAGCCCCTTAATTGTGGTTGTCCAACAAGATGGCAAGATTTCTGGCTGCGGCGCTTTCTACAATCAGTTCCTCCAGCCACAAGTCACCGACGCGCGATTTGTTGACGCTACGCCTGACTACACGGAGCGCTTCATATATCGAAACTGCGGTGGTCTTCGCGTGATCATCAAGATAGCGGCAGACTGCAATCACGGCATCTGCATCGATGTCGAGTGGCAAATCTCGTATGGCACCCTCCCGCTGGGCCGCTAGTAACTCGCCAAGGAATGGCCGGTGCGGGCGATGCTTGGGTGAAGCGAGCCGCACCGGCCACCTTGGCGGGAAAAGCCCCCGCGCTGATAAGCCTATATAATATTAGCAATCGCGCAATTAAGACTGAAGTCCTTGGTTTGTCAGCCTAAAGGCTGGTTTTCTCGGTGTGCGACTTCGCGCAAAAAGGCCTGCCATCCTGTCTGATGAAGGCATGCTCCACTTTTTGCTGCTCCTTCGTACATAAGGATATGCCTCTTTATATTAGCAGAAGCGTATACACCGGTTAGCCGGTGCGACCTCTGATGCCCCCCGCGCCGGTCAGGCCCGGCGCTCTGCTGGCCACCCGCCCGAAACAGGGATGCCGGGCCGCCTAGTCTGAGCGCCGATTCAGCGCGGCCGATCCGCCTTTACGACAATCCGGGTATAAGCGCGCTCGACACCGAAGACCGCTTCGTCCTTCGTATCCACCCGGCCGCGCGCACCGCATATGAAGCAAGTCCAGAACCAGGTGCCCGCAGATGGGCCATGCTGCTCTCTCATGATCCGACCAACGCTCCTGCTCTGGAAATCGCCGCAGAAATCATAGGGCACCGTCTTCCCGCCGATGACTGTTCGACCCCATTGCAGCCAGACGCGGGCGCCTCGGTCGACCAAGATCTGGAAGGCACCTTCCTTTGTGTCCAAAGTCTCCAGGATCGTGCTTCCATCAAAGACTTGCCAGCCGCGCTGATAGGCTAACCGGACTATGAGGCGTTCGCTATCCACGGAACCGCTCGGTAAACCAGGTGATCTTGCCGTCGACCTTCATGGGCTTGTGGATCATCAGGCGCTTGGGCAGATGTTCAGGGTGAACCTCGATTAGCGTGATCTTGATCTGCGGCTTGCATCGGCTGCAGTCGAATTTCAAGGCAAGGGGATCGACGCCGCCACCATAGACCATCATCAGGTCGGCCGACCGGCAGTAGCGGACGTTGCCGCAGCTGCATTCCGCCTTGACGAGCATGTTGTGCCGGGTCGCGCCTTGCCCAGCGTGTCGATCGGATCGTGCGCCATGGGAACAAAAAAGGAACATTTTCCTTGATCGTCAAGACGGCTTGTGGAATCTTTTCGCCATGAGTGACGAACCGACGAGACTTGCCGAAGGCATGACACCCGTGCCCCGCGAGCGCGCACGGATCGAAAATCACATCTGCGAGTTTGTTGGATGCGGGAAGCGCGCGCCGTTCGGCTTTGCCAAACCAAGGCAGGCTTCGCATTGGTACTGTCTGGAGCATCGCGAGCACGGCGACCGCCATTTGCAGGGGGCAAGATGATCTATCCGCCAAAGCACCAGCGCGACTATCTCGATCGCTCGATTGACTGCCAGGAGGCCATGGAGCCGGGCTTTCAGGCCATTGTCGATTACATGCTGGAAGTCGGCTGGAACCGAGGCGAGATCCTGCAATCGCTAAGGCGGTTGATCGCCGCCGACAACATGACCCAGAAAGAAAATGCCAGAACGGAGACGGAGCTTGCGATTGCGCGCGCCATGATCCGTGCCGGCCGAATGCTCTAACGGCCCAAAGGCTGCCTTGAAAGCGAAACCAACTCCGCCTCATCGGTCACGCCGGCCATGTAATTCGCGATAATCCGAGACGCGAGTGCTTCCCTAGCGTGGTGATCGTTGACCTTAAGCTGCTCGAAAACTCGCCCCAGCAAGGCCAACTCTGATGGGTCAAAAATACCGGCTTCCGTAGCTTTTCGCCGAATTGGCATGATCAGACGCCACCCTCCTCATCTCGCAGATCCTGCACCGACGCATGTCGCAGCTTTAGCTCGCCACGCAGGAACTTCACCCGGGCCTTTATGCCGGGCTCGACCCATTCGACGTCCGGAGTGACGACGGCGCTGGGCAAGCCCTCTGGCGGCCTTGCCTTGGCCCGCTGCACGCGCTGCCACAGCCGGTCCTTGATCGAGCGTGTAGCGCTGAAGAGCGCCTTGCCGGCATACTTGCCGTCGCGCGCCATGAGCGCCATCGTGGGCCTGCCAGGTTCGCTCTGGAGGCCGATCAGATCGAAATCGCCGATCTCGAAACACTTCGTCTTCACCCAAGAATCGAACGGACCGCTGCGATAAGGGCTGTTGCGCCGCTTCGACACCATGCCCTCTAGACCCATCTTTTCGACGCCAGCGAAGAACTCGGCCCCGCCTCCCTCAACATGCTGGCTGTACTGAATGATGCCTTCTGCCGGCTTCACCAGATCCCAGAGGATGGCTTTGCGCTCGATCGCCGGCCGCGACCGCAGATCTTCGCCGTCCTTGTGCAGGATATCGAAGGCGACGAAGGCTAGTTGCTCGGCATTCCAGGCCATGCGGGAATGCATCTGATGGAAGTTCGGCAGGCCGTCCGCCTCCGGTGCGATCATCTCGCCATCGAGGATCAACGCTTTGGCCGGAAGCTTCTCCAATGCAGCGACAATCGGCCAGTAGCGCTTTGACCAGTCGTGGCCGGTCTTGGTGAAGGCGCGACCGCCGGTCCAATCTAGCACCAGCTGAGTGCGGAACCCGTCATATTTGATTTCGTGCAGCCAGTCGTCGCTGACCGGCGCCACTTCGACCAGGATCGGTTCCTGCGGCTTGATGAAATTCAACCGCTCACGGTCGCTACGCATTCACTCACACGCTCCCCACTCGCCCTTAAATAAGTTTTAGCTAAAATAGTTCCCAAAACGCCTACCCCGCGCACACCCGCCCAACCATGTCTGCGGATTTCTTGTTGGCTGCACTTGCCGCCACTGGCGGTGGGATGCACAAACCTACTTTGGCGCGACTGATAGCTGCGCCTTTTAAAGTTGCATGAAACAAGGGGCGGGGAGACATAATGCGCAAGGTGTTGTTTGTGTTGGTTTTGCTTGGCGTGGTTCAGCCGGCGCAGGCTGGCGAGATAAGCCAAGAGGAGTTCGTTGATATCTTTGCCCAGTTGATCGTCATCGGCGGCACATGCCATCGGCTTCAGATTACGGACGAAGTTAACGTTCTTGGAAAGCAGGCCGGGGTCACCAAGGCGGACCTTAACATCAGCTGGGACAAGACGAACGCCCACATATCGAGCTTCGAAACCTATTTGCGCGAGAATGACCTGATCATGCCGGATAAGGTCTGCCGGCTCGGTCTCGAACTGTATGGTAAGTATGGAACACGGGCTGCCGGCCTCTTGGAGCTGGTGCATTGAGCTTGTAGAAGAGCATTTGGCGCGCGACCAGCGGGCCGCCGTTGGCCTTCTGAATAATGAGCGCGCCCAGCGCCCACCAAGCCGCCGCACCGCCTAGGCTCGCGCACAAAAAAGCCCGCCACCTTTCGGCAGCGGGCAAGTTTATGGAGTGCTGGGATCAACCAGCATAGGGTCAACGAGCGGCGGAGGGGTTGGTTGCCGAAACTCTAGACCGGGAAATCCGTGTTTAGCGCGAATTGGGACCAAGATGACGCGGCAAGCATTTCCTCAAGCTCAATGTCGTCACGCGGGAACCGCCTCACCTCGGCATGGGAAATATTATCCCCATCTGCTGCATGAACGATCCTGATTTGATGCTTTCGCTTTTCACACGTCTTTCGGATTTCTCCTGCAACACCGAACGCAAAGGCGCTTTTTTTCCCTACGTCTCTTACCCTTCGCGTCAATTGCACGGTTTCGAGCATTTGGCTGGCTCGATCGCCCGAATAAAACTCTAGCCAATTGGTCGAGAGGTAGTCCTCGTCTGGCCGAAGCGAGAATGCATTGTATGCGGGCCCCTCAACTTTCTCAGACCCGTCCTCCAAGACGATTTTTCGGAGTTTTGACCAAGGTACATAGCGAACTAGGTGGTGCGCCTCGTCAATGGCACTCGTCATTTAGGCGTACCCATAGGGTTGAACCATTGGACTGGTTCATATGGCAAGAGGACAGCAGGCAGTCGGGACACTACCGTCGAGCCCGACGCCGATTCTGGTTCGCCATCTCGTGTAGAGGTGACGATCCAGCGGACCCTATCCCCTGGCTCACAAACTAACGTAAGCCGATTGTTGTCGTTGCTCCAGGTCGCGACCAAGCTGCCATGCTGCGTTGCACCCAACCCGGGGCGGCGTGAGGGACGCAGGAAAAGTATCATGCGAAGGAACGTTGTAGAGGCACGGTGGGTCACCGGTACGTCATCAGGATCCCACTCGTCTTTGTCCAACAGCTGATCGATTTGACCGAAAAGCTTCGAACGCCAATCGCCATCTAGATGCATAGCGATTGTGGCGACTTCAATTTTGAATGCCGCTCTCGAATCAAATAGCTGGCCTTCTAGGTCGCTTACCTGATTCAAAAATTTAAGCTGCTGTTTTCTAATAGGTTTTGGCGTGCCGGAGTCACGTTGCGTGGAGCGCGCTAACGTATTGTATGAGACCCCCGCTGCAATTGATTGCTGCAGACCAGGCTGCGCCGGTGAGGGAGACGATCCCTTAACTGTAACTAAGGCATTCATTCGAAAAGCTCACGGCTGTTATCGGTAACGAATTGTTCGAACAGTTTATTTTTTAGGTCTCTGGCCTCTACCAATATGGCCTCTTGATCCTTAACCGCAGTCGGAATCTGTTGGTCTCGCCACACATCTATATCAAGTAACAAGGACATGTACCCAAGCAAGGGCGGCGGGGTCACCAACCCGGCGGCCAAATTTACATTCCAGTAGGGTATTGTAGAAGCCGTCGACAGCTGAGTAGAGAACCCGGTCCAAGGTGCGTCAGACACATTCGGAAATTCGATATGAAGCCGAATGTAGTCAGTGATCGGGACTTTATCAACCAAATCAAAGGGAATATCGATCCTGTTGATGAATCTGACACCGATCCTGGATGGGACTGTGGTCCCTACAATTTTTCGCCACGCCTTCCAATTTGCTTTCATCGAGTGATCGAGGCTCTCCCAGCCTTGATAAGGGGCCAATCGTGACGTCGTTATGCCGAAAGTGTTCAGAACGCACACATCGGCTTGGTCCAGAGACGTGAGGCGGAAGCCTGTTGGTTTCAAGTCGACACCGCGCTGAGGCAATACCTGAATCTCAACGTCTTGGACCAGTTGTACGGTAGGATAGCGACTGAGTAACTTCTGCGACAGACGTTCCAGGTCCTCAAATTTTGCCGGCCCATTAACGCGGAAATCAATCACCGCTTCTGTTATAGGAGGCCTACCGTAGCTTTTGGGCACCTCTAGACTCCTCCCCACCAGGATCACATGGTGCTTGTAAACCAATCCGCGCGCCGAAAAAGTCACATTCGACAAAATCCACGCGTGTCACGACGGCAGCATTCTCGTAGCAGATAAGGCTTGCGCCAGGATTTCGGACACCGCCCGTCACCCGCCGCGCAACACGCGCCAGATGTCGGTCCAATAGGCTGTGACCAGCGAAGCCAGTGCCGCCGCCGCCATACCTGTGACGCCCAGTGCGCCGAGCCCCATAAGCTTCCAGCGCGTAACTTCGGCAGTGACCGCCTTCACGCTGGTCATATCCTCATTTAGCTTGCTGACAGCCGTTTCCGTCGCCGCTACCCGCTCGATCAGATCATCAGTCTTTTGATACATCTTCGCCCGGCTGGCGGCGGCGCGCTGTTCGGACTGCTCATAGCTCAGCGCGGCGCGCGAATCGCTGTCCTTGATGTCGCGACGGATCTCCGTGATGTCGCGCTGCATGTTCTGCGTGGCTTCCAAGAGCCCGCCAATCATCATTTCCAGGCTCTTTGTGGATGCCGGCATGCCCTCGCCCTTCACTGCAATGCTACTTCGAACAGGCCGGCGCGCGCGTGCACGTCCGGTTGTTGCCCGCCACCTGTTCGGCAAATGGCCTGTCATTTTTGATGATGAAATCACGCGTTGGCCCGGATGGCTTCAGAAGCGAGAACCCGGCTCCATTAATCGCAGCGGTCTGGCTGCACCCACTTGCCGCCAAGCTCAATGCAAAGATGCTGCTGATCGAAAGCGCTGATTTCAACATTGTCGTCATTCCTTTGCTGGATGAGGGCAAGGGCGGCTTCCCGCGCCTCTGCCTGGACGAGTGCGCGGGTTTCGGTGCGGGTCGCCGGGTCATGAATGATGATGACGTACAGCACTGCTACGATAGCGCAGACAGCGGCGCCGGCCGCCGCTGCCAGTGGAAGCTTGATCGCGTCAAACATCAGCTTTCCACCGTCGATCGGATATCCTTGACGGCATTGATGATCTGGCCCTTGAGGACGAGCAGGATCAACAGGACGATGATCAGCACCACGCCGCCGGCAAGGATCGCCTGCCAGTCCATGCCGCCTAGCCAGCCGAGGCCAATGCCACCACTGCCCAGGGCCGTAGTGATCCAGCTCCAGCGGTTGGTCTTTTCCTTCACCTTGGTATCGACCAGGTGAGGCACGGTCGGCTTGTCGACTTCGACCGGCACATTGACCTTGACCACAGACGGCTTCTCCGGCGTCGGCAGCGCGGACATTGCAATGGCAGCAGCGCGCACGGAAGAGACGCGGCTTTGCCAGCCCTTGCCGAATGTCTTCCATGTCGGGAGTCGCTTCAGGAATGCCAGGCGAGCGTCCGACACGGTATCGATAATGACGCCGGCCGGCTTTGCTCGCACCGCCGCAAGGGTCGCAGGGCCGATCTTGCCATCCTGCTTGATATTCGCCCCGCAAGCGGCCTGAAGGTATTTGGTTGCCCTGTCCGGCCCGCTGTTCACCGCGAAGTCAAAGACGGCATAGTCAACGCCGTCCGGCAGTTCAGCGCCGGCCACTGCATCCCAATAGAATCGGCGATAAACCGTCGCGATCTGGGCATCTGTGATATGGCGAAGGTCGTCCTTCGTTGCGTCGGCCTTCACGTAACGGCGGAAGTTGGCGAACGTGACGCCCTTCATTGTCGCGCCACCCGGGTCTTTCGGGTTGTCACTCCAGCCACCTTCTGATTTCAAGACGAGCGAAAGCGCCCGCGCGAAGTTGCGGTCCATGGTGGTATTGTCCTTTCAGGTGATGATTGACTACAGTGTTCGGCGGGCCGGGCTTGGACGGCTAATAGAGGAAGTCCTCATGCCAGAGAATGTTATGAAAGCGCCGATATTAGAGGTCGTCTTGTCATCCGGGATGAGCGAAGCAGCCGAGGCTGTGTCCGTAATTTTTGGGTCGGTCGACAAGCAAATTTATCAGTTGGACTTTGCGATCAAATGCATTCCGCTGGCTATAGCAGCGATTGCCTCAGAAGCCGGGAAACTACTTGCTGTTCTCCCGGCAAACAAGCAGCCTGCCCTTCAAGGCATCCGCGCAACAGGAACTCAATTGGCGATGAAGGAAGACGGAACGGTCGCTCTCCTGTTAAGGCTGGAGGGCGGGGCGGATTTGCCCTTAGAACTTCAACACAAGGATCTGCTCAACCTACGTAGCCAGATCGATGAGGCCGTTCAGATGGCTAGCAAGCGGCGCCACTAGGCGCGAGTGCTCAGGGCGGTCGTTGACAGCAGTTCTTCAGCCGATGAAGATTCCGCCTTCACCCTTTCCGCCACCGCCACCGCTTCCTCTCGTGCCGCCTTCACTTCGGCCATCTTCGCCTGAACGTCCGGTGATTTGTTCTGGATGACGCGCAAGGCCTCGATGCGCTGAACGCCTTCATCGGGAACGGCTGGGTAACCCATCGAGGCTAGGTGCGCGTTGACGGCGGCCACCTGTTCAGCGACATCGCCGAAACAATCCACGACCGTCCGATGAGGCTCGGAAAACAGCACCTCGCCGTTGTCGACAACCTGCTTCAGAAGCTGGATGCCGATCGAACCGTCGGCGCAAAGCGTGATCTGATTGAGAACCGTATTTCGCATGGGATTTTCCTTTATGCTTGATAAGCGACAGTGCCGCTCATGCGGGTCGTTGCTGACATATTGGTTTTGTTCAGGTCGGACGTGCCAGTTGTTCCGCCGATTTTTATTTGCAGAACCGTAGAGACGGCGAGCACGGTAAGAGCTCCGGAAATGGAGGTCATGCTCGCGTAAAGGCCAACCGGCCCTGAACTCAGCGCAATCGCAGCGACCGGCAGGCCGGTAAGGGTTGCTGTTCCGGAACCGCTGCCCAGCGTCGATACCGTGTTGTCAAAGGTTGCAATGATTCCCCGCCCCGTCTTGGTGTATGTGCCCGACTGGTTCGAGTAGACAAAGCCGGCCGTGCCGCCAGTGCTAAAGGAATATGCCGGCGTCCATGTGCCTTCCTCGTAGTCATCGAGGTTATTGGCATCGGCAGAAGGGCTCTGAGTGGCCGGGAATTGCACTCCCCTGCCTACAGTCACGTCAAAGCTGGAAGTGACACTTACGCCGCTCAGCGTATTGGCGGACAATACCGATGAAAATGTACCGTTAGTGGCTGTGACATCGCCATCCACACCAACACCAAAGCCGTCGATGGTGGCGATGGTTTTAGTCACACCTCCGCCAGTTGTATTGAAATTCAGTCGACCACCTTCTGAAGCTGACGTAGCGTTTGTAATTCGCCCTGTGATGTCAGCATAATCTTGGACATTGCCCGCGCTGTCCCTGCCCTGGAACAGCAGGCGCCCGATCAGGTCCACATTGGCGGGGGATGCCGAATCCCTGAACAATTTGAGATCCGGGCCGACCGTCGCGCCAGCGTCAACAAGTGTGAGCGTGGTCGTGCCGCCAGTGAATTTGGCAGAAGGCACTAACGAACCCGCTATCTTTGTGCTGACCGTTAGAGAGCTATCCTCTGACGTGTTCGTGGGGTCTTCGATAGTGCCGAATACGTTGGCATATGTCTCGATGTTGCCGGCGGAGTCCCTGCCGTCAAAGCTGACATTGCCAATCAGGTCAGAAGCGGCAGGTGATGCAGAGTCCCTGAACAGCGTCAAAGTCGGCCCGACCGTCGCCCCTGCGTCGGTGCTGATAATCTTGCCTGGCAAAGCCAACGCCGACTGATAACTGATCACCCGCCAGTTGCCACCACCAAGTGACTGGGCAACACAGGTATCCCCTGCCGCCGTGGTGATATTCGCCCCAGTCGGCAGGATCAGCGATGTTGCATTGTGGGTGAGCGTCAGAACGCCGCCGAAGTTGAGATACCTCATGACGCCGGCCGTCTTCGTGCCGAACGATGTGATAGTCGTCGTGCCCGTAATGCCGACGCTCACACCAGTTGCGGCGCCAATGTCGGTTGTGGCCGCACTCGCGATGTTGGCGCCGATCGTGGCGAGATTGTCCGCGCCACCGACTGCCGTAGCCGCCGCCGTGCCGCCATACTCGATCGGGCGCAGACCGTTCATCTCAGCAACGAAGTCGTCGACCTGGGCGTTGTAGGGCGCCGACTTGACGGTCGTGTTCGGCGACCCATAGGTGCCCGGCAGCAATTGCATGACCTTATTGACGCGGGGCATGGCGTTCTCCGTAGTCAGATTGTGGGGTGCTTGGGCCGGCTCTTAACGAGCGGCTGCAAATCGGCTAAAAGGCGGAATGTCGCGAACGACCGTTTTGCAAATCATTGCCGCCTTGATCACCATCGCGGTGTTGGCGGTTCTGCGTCAGGGCCTGGATTCGTTTCTCAGCAGCCTCGAACCCAGGTTCATGATGGGTCTGGGTGTCGGCCTTTTCGTCGGCACTTTCTCAGTGCTTCTGATCTGGTTCTTCGAAGAGCGGAAACAGAAATCAGCGGCGAGTGGCGGACGGACCCGAGAGCAGCAAAGCCCGCGCGACTTTATCGACCTGTGACTGTTGCAGCGGAGATCCCCGGCTGGCCTTCATGAGCGCCGCCAGCACAGGGCTTTGCTGACCAGCAGTCAGCGAGCGCGCCATATCCGATATCGCTTTCTCATTCCCGCCACTGCGCAGCGCGTTGATAATGTTCTCTGCCGCCCTGTAGCCAGAAGCACGCGCCGCGCCGCGCACGCCGCCGGCCATGAAGGCTTCAGGTACGCCAAAGCCCCTCCCCGCCTCGCCTGTGACGGCATCCTGGGCGGCGATGCGCGCGGCGCTCTCAGAATTGCGCGTGACGATGTTGGACGTGTCGGCAAACAGCCGCTCCCGGTCGAGCAGATCGATAATCGCGCGCGCCTTATCGTCGCCGAACAGGGTCGACAATCGCGCCCGGTTCCAATCGCCTTCGCCCTTTATGATCTGCTGTAGCGCAACGCGGTCGTTCGCCCTGGTCCCGACAATGCGCTCTATCTCAGCCCGAGCGCCCTCACGCAAGCGGAGCGGCACGGCAGATGGCCCGATCTGCAAACCCTGCGGCAGCGCCCCGTTCTGAACCTCCGCAGCGAGTTCAATGGGTCGTGGCGCCTCACGCCCATCGGAAAGCACCGTCTGGCCACGTTGAAGCGCCGTGCGCTGGCGGGCCAGCTCGGCATATTTCGCGTCAACTTCCTTGATGCCGGGAACTGATGCGCGCAGCTCGTCATCAACAGCCTGCCTCGCGGTGGTCAGCGCATTGACCGCATTCGATCCCTGCGTTGTTTCCAGCATGTCGTCGATGGCGTGTCGGGTGTTCAGCAACTCTCCGGCGTCCGTCACCAGCGACGTGCCCGGAGGCGGTTCGCCATTGGCTCGTGCGCGGGCGATGTCTGCCGGCGTAGGCTGATGGTCGAGCATCGAGCGGACGCGCTGGACGACGCGCTGCGGATCGCCTCGCAAGGTCTGCGCCTCCTGTTCGAGGTAGCGGGCAATCGGCAACGTGTCGACTGGCGCAGCGTCCCGCAAAGCCTGCCGATACTCTGGCTGCAACCGCTGCTGATTGCGATCGATCCGTTCAACAATCTGGGACGGCGTCGGCGCGGGACCAAGGGTGTCGTCAAGGGTGGAACGGATGCGCCAATTCGCGTCCGCGTCACGCGCGCCGATCGCGCCGCGAACGATCTGCTTTCCTTCGCCGGGTGTCGCAGCAATCGCGCCGGCCGTATGGCGCATGTTGGGGCCAAGATCCATAACCATGCCTTCCGCGCCATGGTTAGGGAGCATCGACGCGTCAATGGCGTCGTCCTTGGCGGCTTTCGCGAGAACGGACACAGCTCGCTTATCCAGCCCGAGAGCCCGAGCAATCGCACTGATCTGCACATTGTCGGCAATGGCTTTGACGCCCCGGCCAACCAGCGGCGCAACGATCGGAGCAGCCAAGCCGAGCCCGCCGCCGATAATTCCGCCCTTCACAGTTTCCTTGGCATCGCCGCCGGAGCGAACCGAAGCATCAGCGCCATTGATAAGCGCGCCACTACCGGCTGACGCCAACAATCGAAGCGGCGTAGAAGCCACGCCGATACCGAACACCTGTGGAGCGGCCACCATCGCCGGCAAGGTGCCTGCGACAGCGCCTGATACACCGCCGGCCGTTGCTGTGTAGGGATTGTCGTGCACCGCTCGTTCTGTCGCCTGATTGAGCGCGTAGCGATGCTGCTCGGGGCTCTCGTCGGAAAGTATTCCGCCCAGACGTTCGACACCCGCTTTGATGTAGGGGCCGGCGATCGGAACGCCGTTGAGCACGCTCGACGAGAACGCACCGAGCTTGTCCATCATGGTCGTGTTTTGGTCCGGTGCTACCTCGCCGGTTTTCGGATCGTATCCCTTCACACCAGGAGGCACGTATTCCGGGGCATTGTGACCGGCCGGCTTGAAATTGCGCACGTCGTCGAGCGAGACGCCTTCGGACGCAATGTAGGCGTCGATGTCCGCTTCAGGCGCGTCCTGAGCGACCATCTTGCCAATGTTGCCTTTGATGCGTGCGAGATCAGCCATCAGTCGAGACCGTACTTTTGCTTGAGAGTCGCTTTGGCGTCTGACGGGGCCGCGCCTGGCTGTCCGCCGGCTGCCGTCTTGATCGCGTCGACCATGGTGCGGATACGGGCGCGCTTGTCGGCGACAGAGGTCGGGTCTTCACCCGGCTTCGGCATGAGAACGGAGGCTTGGTTTGCCACTTCGCCGGGGTTCGCCGTGGCGCCGGACGTGCTGTAGAGGTACGTCGCAATGATCGTCTGCAATGAATTTCTGGCGCGCTGGTATTCTGGCGTCTGCATGAAGTTTGCGCCGTAGTTGTCGCTGCCGGGAATGGCCGACCATGCCTGATCGCCAAGGTTGGAGAGCGCGTCAAAGTTGTTTTCGACAATCTTCAGTTCCGGCGCGGCCACCTGATAGAGTTGCTGATTTCGCAACTGCGCTTCAGTCGGCGCTTTCGTCGTGCCGGGGATCGCCGCTCCCGCTGCCGGGGCGCTTGGTGGCGGAGCAGCCGGAGCCGGGGCAGAAATAGGTGCCGCAGGAGCCGCCGGGCCAGGCGTCGGGACGGCATTCGGCGCGGGAGGCGCGGCCGGGTTTCCCATAGGCACCGCAGGAGCACCACCGGGCGCTTTCAGCCAGGCCGGAAGCGTTGGCGGCACCTGGACAGGCACCAGGCCATTCTCTGTCTGGACGAGTTGCGTCTTCGGCTGCGAGATGATCGCATACGCTGTCGCGTATTCCCTCGACGACGGATCGGCGGTTTGCAGGATGTTCCAAGCCTGAGCGTCGAGGCCGGTCCCTTCGAATTTCGTCGGGCCGGCGGCGCCGATCTGCTTTGTCTCGCCAGACGCCGGGTCGAACAGTGTGTTGTCGTCGAGCTTCTGCCACTGCTTCGGCGGGACAGCCAAGGACTTGCGGGCCGCCTGGATCTGAAGCTGCCGCAGCGGATCGGCTTCCTGCTGCTTACGCTGGATCTCGGCTCCGATGATGTCCTTCTGTTCGTCGCTCAGGAACGGCTGCTGAAGCGCGTTGTAAAGCTGCTGCATGCTCGCGCCTTGCGAGGCGTCAAACGTGTCGGCAGTGCCGCCAGCGGTCGCAGGGATCATCGAAGGATCGGTTTGCGCCGTCATCTGTGCTTGCGGTGCAGCCGGCTTGCCGAACAACGCCTGAGCGACCGGACTTGCTGCCGCTGGCGCAGTCTGGGCCTGTGGCAATGGTACGGGCTGTGGCTGGCCGCCCTGTGGCGCCTGCATGGGCATAGGAGCCTGTCCGCCGGTCATTGGCGCCGGGTTCATCATCGCGGCCAAGACACGCTGTCCGGGCGGTGTGACAGCGGCGGGGCCGCCCACCTCGCCGGGCTGGACGGGAACCGCGTCCGGTTGAGGAGCAGCGTTAGCAGTCGGTGCCAATTCTTCGCCGGGGCGGTTCATCGCGTCCCACTGAGCTTGGGTCATTCCCTTGGCGGCATATTCGCGGGGCATTGGCCGAGCGGTTGCAGCGCTCACGCCAGCGGACGGATCGAGGCTGGCAACCTGCACGGGAGATTGTTCCTGCGCTGCGGCCTGCTGGGCCTGAGCCGGGGTTGCGCCAGCGCCAAGCGCCTTCTGGTAGGTCGCCACAAACCTGTCGGTGTTCGTGCCCTGCTCGATGCCACCGGGAAGGCTGGTCCAGATAGGGCTAAGCACCTTGCCGACGCTGGCAATCGCATTTGGATCGCCAGACTGCAGAACGGCGTCCAGATCCTGTCCGGTCTTGGCCTTGTAGGTCTCGGCAGCAAGATTCCATGCCGCCTTGTCCTGATTGACGGGAGAGAAGTCCGCCAGCCCGAGCTTGCTGGCCTGATCGTTCCACGTCGAGCCGAGGAACTGGTATTTGCCGGCGGCCGACGACGTACGGCCGGCATTCGGTCCAGTCTGGATGCGAACAGCTTTTTCCGGATGATGCGAGAAATCACTGAACTTGCCGCCGCCATAGATGACATCGTAACGGCCACCGCTCTCCGGTCCTGAAATCGTGTTGAGCAATGCCTTCTGATAGGGCTTGGCATCGGCCCATGCGAGCTGATCGCCGCCATAGTCGGCAGCCCCTGAAGACGGCGCAGAGGCGCCCGGCGCCGACGGAAACGCGGACGGCCCTCCAAGAGCAGCCAGCACCGGGTTGAACGCGGCATTGGCGGCAGTCTTGCCAGCGGCTTCCGACGCGTCCGCCTTGCCCATCATCGATCGGAAAAGCAGCGCCTGGCCGATTGCCGACAGGCCTTCGCCAACGTTCTTCGGTGCGCTCTGGTTCATCAGGATTGCATTCGCAACCGCGCGCGCCTTCGCCAGTTCGGCGGGCGTCTTGTATTGCTGATCAGGACCGAAAATGAATGACGCCATCATGCCGCTCCGATTGCAAAGAGGCCGGTCAGGGCTTTGCCGTAGTCAACCTGCCGATATCCATCCGGCCGGCGCGAAACAGCGTCAGGAACGACCTTTTCAACCTCGTCGGCCATGAGGCCGAGACGCTTCGGCGCGCCCTTCGGATCGGTCTTGTAGTTGTAGGTCCACAAGCCTGTTCCATCGTCGTCGAGGTCGATCACCTTGCGCTTGTCCCTCTTCATGTCGGGGTCGGATGCCATGATGGCCGATGACCCCAGACCGAACAGGCCGCCGAGAATGCCCTGTGACGCCTGGGCCTGCTGCTGGGCAATGGCGAGGCGCTGATTGTAGTTTTCGTTGACCAGGCCGGCATAATCGACGGTCGGAATCGTCGGCATGGTCGGGTTGACGAAATTCGGCTGCTGAAGCTGCGACTGGCTGAGCAGACTGCTGATTTCATTGAGCGGCTGAGCCCGTGCCGCATAAGCTTCGTTCAACGCCTGGGTATGCGCCTGGTTCTGCGCGTTGAACCGGGAAAGCTGCGCATTAAGCGTGCTATCCTGAAGCTGGTTGTTCTGTCCGGTGACCTGGTTCTGATTGGCGAACATCTGCTGATTTGCAGTGTTGCCAAACGTCGCGTTGTTGGCGTTCTGGCCATATTGCTGCGCCTGGGCAGCGTTCTGGAAGCCGGCGCGCTGGGCATCGAGATCGGCAAGGCGAGACTGCTCCTGACCGGACGCCAGCAGCACGGAAGTCCGCTGATCATTCTGGCCCTGGTTCAGGACGCTCATTGCATTGTTGTAGGCATCGGAACCCAGACGGATGCCCTGATTTGCAAGCTGGGTTTCCAGCGCGGCGCGCTGCTGATCCATCTGCGGATTGAGGCGCGAGTACATCGCGTCTTCCACCGCCTTGGTGTTCGTCGAATAGCTCTGATCGGCGGGGCCGTACGTCCGCGCAATCGAGCCCGCATTAGCTATCTGGGTCTGCAACTGGGGACCATTGGCGAACTTCTGATAGTTCGGCATCGTCAGACTGGACGCGCTGCCAGCCGCCGGAATGCCGGACGTGTTCATTGGCTTGCCGAGATAGTCCCGCAGGAAAGCCGACCGATCGGCAGCCGTGGTCGCAAGGTTCGTCTGCGCCTTCTGCGATTGATCGAAAATGGCCTTTTGGGACGGGCTCAGCGTCTGCGTAGCAGTGTAGGTCGGGACATTGTACCCTTTGACCTGTGTCCAGCCATCCGGCGTGGTCGTGGCTCCCGGTACGGTTTCCGTACGGTATCCTGTTATAGTCCGCCCGCCGTCCCCGTTATGACCGCCACCGCCACCGCTATAGATAGGGACCTGTTGTGTCGTTGGCGCGCCAGTCTGCATGGTCGGCGCTGACGACTGGATTTGACCGTTCGGCCCTTGCCAGAACGTCTGCCCGCCGGTTTCATCGTTGATGAACTTCTGACCCGACTGCGTATAGGTAAGGTTGCCGTAGGGCGTGACCTGGTTGACGTTTCCGAGAGCGGCATTCGCCTGTGCCGTGGAAACGTTAGTTCCAGTCTGGGCCGCCGCCGTGACTTTCGGATCTGGTGGCTCCGGCATGCTAGGTGCGCACATTGCTTCGGCTCCTTAGAAGGTGATCATCATGACTTCGGCGACCGGCTTGAAACCAAGACGGCGCCAAAGCGCGACGGCA
This sequence comes from Mesorhizobium sp. P2_C7, assembly GCF_056404515.1. Classification (NCBI taxonomy): domain Bacteria; kingdom Pseudomonadati; phylum Pseudomonadota; class Alphaproteobacteria; order Hyphomicrobiales; family Phyllobacteriaceae; genus Mesorhizobium; species Mesorhizobium sp. P2_C7. Next base: position 28,050 of record NZ_JBFUDW010000025.1, read on the forward strand.
CGGGGATCGGTGCGGGCGTCGATCGTGGCACGGACGACACCTTGCGATTTCAGGAATTCGAGAATGAAACGGGTTAGCTTTCGGCCGATACCGTTGCGGTGATCCGGATGGACGTAGATCGTGTCTTCGCGCGCAATCGTCTCTTGATTGTGCATGTCGGTCTGGATGTAGACCGTCGAATGCCCGACCGCCTGGCCCGTTTCAGTGCGGACGACAAAGGTGAAGAGATAGCCGCCAAGGTCCGCCTTTTCGTAGATATCAAGGCGCGGGTTGAACGGCGCCATGGGCATGCCTTCAGCGGCAAAGCGTTCGCGGGTTTCCTCGAAATGCATCCGGGCCAGCGGCTTGATTTCAGGCCAGGCCGCAATGAAGCTTTCGCGCTTGATCGTGTATTCCGTCATACGATTGTCGCCCCGATTTCGAATGACACGTCGATGCTGACAAGCTCCGTGTCAGGAAGCGGCGTGAGGCCGCCCGTGATCTGCGATTGCCATTGCATGACGTAGCCGCTGCGGCCGATCGAGCGCCAACGCGCCAGCACCTGCACAGGGCTTTCCGGGCCGTCCCACAGGGCAACGTCCCATAGTCCGCTGTCCCATTCGTTCGACGAGATGTCTGCGGTGGCATCGGGCGGCGACGGCAGTTCAATCGTGTAGTTCATCGAGACCGACAGTTTGTCGATGAACGGCGTCGAGCCGATATAGGTCGCTCGGGCTTGGTGAACCGTCTTGATCGCGCCCGGCACGCCGAGGTTGTCCGGGTTCGCGACACACGAATAATAGATGCCGGCGCCGTCATCGTTGCCGCCGACTTCGGCAAGCTTCACGCGCCCGTCGTTGGTCCCGAAATAGAGCTGCCCGGCGTGCAGGATCATGCAGCGGGTGTCCCAATTGGTGTACTTGCACCAGGCCCCAGTCTGCGTGTTCACAACGAAGCAGATCGGCTGCTGTTCGTCGTTGGTCACCGGGCAGTTTACAATCGCATAGCTGCGTTCGGGCCACTTCACGATTTCCCAAGGTAGCGTGCGCCTGGCGGCTGCTTCCCGGCGCCAGTCAGGGCCGATTTCGCGCGATATCGTCGAAAGGTCAATTGCCGCCCGGTCCTTGCTGACGGCAACCGAAATCGGGACGATGCCGTCTTCCGTCAGGATCAGCAGATCGCCACCGGCATGCATCGAACCGCGCGGACCAAGAGGCTCTGCCAGGTCGTAGCGGCCGACCAGTTGCCAGTCATTGGCATCGGCTGGGTTCGAGCCCTGATAAACCGCGACCTCGCCCTGATCGGTCACCAGAACAATCTTGTCGTCGAGGCCGTCGCCAGTATCCATCGACCATGTGGAGCCGAAATAGAGGGAGCCGCCGCGCTGGAAAACGCCGTTCAGATCGACCGTGCCAAGCGCTCCGCCGACCGAACTCACTGGCAGATATCGCAGGAGGAGTGTCGAGGCCTGGATGAAAAACTGGCGCTGGCGGTAGACCCAAACGAAGGAAAGCATCGCGGTCGACGCAATGCCGGTGATGGCGACCGGCGCTGAAACACCCGTGACCACTTGCCAGCCGCCGACCGGATCATAGAGCCGCAACAGATCATGGCCGTTGACGATGGTCAGAAACTCGGTGCCCGACGTGGTGAAGTCGGTATAGGAGTAATACCCGTTGGTTTGGCCGGTCACGACGGCGGCCGGCGGAACGACCGGATCGGCAACCGTTGTCACGTCGAAAATCTTGGTTTCGGTCGCGGCGAAAAGCTTCTTGCCGGAAGGCGCATTGAACGAGATCAGGCTTTCAACCGGATCGCCCGCAATAGATACCGTTGCATGTGTGCGACTGCCACCGCGCGCCCTGATGCCGGTCGTGGTCGGGCGCCAGTTCTCCAGCACCTGGGCAGTGGCCGGTGTCGGGTTTGCAAGGCTGCCTGCCGTACTCCATCCGGCGATCGGCGCCGGCAGGGTGACAATCTGCGTATTACGCGCGCGGCCGGGCTTGGCGTTCTTGGCAAGGAAAGCGCTCTTCATCCGACCACAGATCCCGGCCAGACATTCGAGCGCCGCCAATTGCCGGGGCGGTTGCCAGAGACCACGGGCTTTGACCCGCCGTCCTTGTCCATCTCCTGCGCAAGTGCGATTTCGTAGTCGGAAAGTTCCGCGGCGAAGTCCTGGCCCTTCCCCTGCTTCCACAGATAGATGATGGCCAGTTTCAGCAAGCGTTCGCTTAGCACGAACGTGTCGCCATCGGCGAGGAATTCGGTTTGCCCACCGGAAACGATCTGGTTCTTGATGTAGAAGAATTTGGCCGTCTCACTGGCGCCCATGATCGGCAGGATATGCAGTTCATTGCCGTAGACGGTCCAAGCCCCGACGAGCGGATTGACCGGCCAGACCGTGATGCCCAGCCATTCGTCGCTGCTGACGATATGCTGCATGTCCCAAGTGAAGCGGCTGGACCACAGAGACGCCGTGGTCAGCATCCGCCCATAGTCGGCCGGCAGGCTGAAGGCTTCCGCAATGCCGTCGCCGGCAGTCGTCGCAATCTTGCGCAACTTCTGCCAGTCGAAGGCTTCAGCGATGACGTTCGCCGCCTCATTGGCGACCGCCTGCATTTCCACAAGCTCGCGTTCGGTGCTTGAAAACACCGCTGACGGGCGAGCGATCCCGATCGCCAGACTGGCGTTCTGAATGACGGTCAGGATCGTCATGACTATGCGGCCTCAGCCATCAGCGCGGCGCGCAGCTTGGGAGCAGCCCACCGCTTGTCATAGGTGATGCCCTTGGCGTCGAGCTGCGCGCGAAGTTCGGTCACCTCGTCGTCGGCCGGTTCGGCATTCGTTGGCGCCGTGCGCTGATCCAGCAACTTTTCCATTTCGGCCAGCCTGTCGCGCAAGGCCTCAAGCTGGCTGTCCTTGTCAGCCTCACGCTTGGCGGAATCGGCGCGGTCGGAATTGTCGAGGAACACGCGGGCCTGCTTCTGAAGATCCCGCATGCCTGGCAGGGTGACGCGACCGATCTGCGCTTCGGAAAGCCCGGCGACTTCCTCGACGGTGCGAATGCCGTAATGGCGAAGCACGTCGACCTGGCCCGCATTGACGGCCGGCCACGCGCCAAGCGGCGTGCCGTTCAGCGGCACTTCCTGCCCGCCCTTCCATGCATTGTATGCCGGCTCGATCTTAGCCCAGCGCGCGCGCATGAAAGTCGCCTTCGTGCCGGTGCTGTTTTCTTTCAGCATCGAACTGTCCGGGCGGATGTTTTCGACGCGGTCGGTGTTCTGCGTCGACAGCACGCCCGCCACGGGCGCCCATGTCACCCAGTCGACCGCGACGTTTTCGAGAACGCGGTTGCCCTTCCTGTCGAGCAGGAAACCCTTGGTGTCCATGTCTTCGTTCAGCGGGTCGGTGCCACGCTTGGCCCGACGCTCGTAGGTGGTCTTGAATCCGATGACGCGGATCACCGGTTCTTGCTGTTCGTTTGCCATTGATGGCCTCCGTTCGGAATTGGAAGGTGAGCGAAAGGGGCGCGGCGATCCCGGAGGACCGCCGCGTTTGGTTCTTCAGATTGTCGCGATGCTTTAGTGCGGGAACGCGCACATGATGATTTTCGCCGAAGCGTCGATCGCATAGGCGCAGACCGTGTCGGTGACAGCGGCGGCAACCTTCAGCGTGCCGTCGGTGGTGGCCGAAAGGATCAGCCCGTTACCGTCGGCGCCGGAGACCAGGGCGGTGGTGATTGTTGCCACGCCCATGACCTGGATCCAGCCATATTCGCCGTTGCCCGGAGCAGCGACCAGCACGCCGGCACCATTCGCGGCGGTGTCGGACACGTCCGAGGTGACTTCGTTCGTCACGCCGGTCGAAACGCCGCCCGGCGCATAGAAACCCACCACGTTGCCGGCGACGGCGGCAATCGCGCCGGCACCGGAATTGTACTTCACAAAGCGGTAGGTCTTGTTGTCGTGGCTGACATAGATGTCGCCGATGCCGGGAGCGCCATAGCCTTCGGAGCCATAGAGCTGGGCGGCAGTGTACGTTGCGCCGAGGTTGGCGCCTACAAGAGCGGTCATGATCTGATCTCCTTATGCCGCGTCCAGGAGAAGGCCCTGACGAGACCGGTTCGAGCACGCCATGTTGCCCATCCAGTAGAACGGGATGACGATGGCGTCCTGGTTGACCGGCTTCTTGGCCTCGTCCTCCGACCACTGCGCGTCCCTGTGCTGGAACAGGTACAGGTAGTCGGTGTTGAGGAAGTATCCCTTCTCCGCCGTGGTGGCGAAGTTGGTGTTTTCGTCGAAGATGACATCGGCCGTTTTGTACTTGTAGCCGAGGAAGCCGGCCTTGGCCTTCTCTTCGTCGATGTAGCGCTGGAACTGCTGCTGAGACGCCTCGTAGACCGAAAACAGGTCGTGCGAGAACGTGATCAGGTCCGGCGTTTCACTGCCGACAGTCAGATCCATCCAGAGCTGGTTCATTTCGCCAAGGATGGTGTCCTTGGTGTAGGCGTTGGTCCCGGTGATCTCGCGGAACTTGTTGCGCCAGAACGCGCCAATGGCCGTGGACGAATCGAGCCCGCCGACGGTGCCTTGACCGTTCGACTGGATGATGTTGGCCAGACCGTTGACCTGGTTGGGAAGCGAGCCGTCCGAAAACACGTCGATCGAGAAGTTGTTCGACGCGGTGCGGATGGCGTTCTTCTTCTTCAGCTTGACCAGATTGACCATCGCCGACTTGCCGGCATTCTTGCGAAGCTCGGCACCGCTGGACACGACATGCAGCGCGATCTGCGCCCAGTCGTATTTCGCGGAAGTGGCGATGTCGGACGCGTTGGTGTTCAACGTGTCATAGCCGCCATAGCGCTGGTAGGTCTGGTTTTCGCCGTACTCGAGCGGAACCTGAATTTCGGTGCCGCCGTCGAGAACTTTCACGTTGCCCTTGGCCTTCAGGCGGTTGAGCAGCGGGGTATGCTTGGAGACGTTGTCCGCGACTTCGGTCGCGGTGTTGCGCAGAGTGGTCGAAACCATCTGCGTAAAGACGGCTGATGGCGTTGCCATGAGCTTTTATCCTTTGCTTTGTGCTGCGTCATAGGCCCGCGCCAATTGCTCGTCTTCGGTGAGCTGGCGCGTCTTGCCCGATGAATTCGAGGTCACGTTGACCGCATTGGCCCGCCTCGCGTCGTCGGTCCGTTTCGGGTCTTTCGCAGCGGCCTTTTTCAGGTTGGCTGCCTTTGCCCGCAGATCGGGGTCGGCGTGGATGGCAATGTCATAGGCGAGGTCGAAGATGGCTTCCTTGGAAGCGGCTTCGCCCAGCCTGGCGCGTGCCTTGTGGATCGAGTGCACCATGTCGTCTTCCGCGATTTCGGAATAGAGCGGCTTGTCCTTGGACAAGCGGTTCAATTCCTCATTGACGGCAGCGACCTGGGCAGTCTCGCTTAGTGCATCCTTCACGATACGCTCAACATCAGCGGCCGAGGGGCTGGCTGGCTGGCGATCGGCAGGAATTGGGGCTTGACCGGTCAGGACAGCAAAAAGCTGCTTGGTGATCCCGAACCGTTCAGCAATATCGATGATGCCGGCAACTGGATTGGCTTCCAGGCGGCGCTGTGCATTCAACAGGGCTTCGACAGCCAGAGGCGCTGTGAACGGCTTTCCGTCCGGCAGCGTCTTGCCGGCCAGCAAATCCTTGTTCCGCGCGACAACCGCCGCGATCGGCTGAAATGCGGTGATCTGCCGGCCTTGATCTGTCATGCGCTTGTGGATGTCGGTGTCGCGCGCCGCAATCTTGGCCTGCACGTCCGGCGGGATCTTCGCCCAATCGGCATCCATGCCGTTCCAATTTGCCGGGAGAGGCACGGCGGCGGGCGCCGCGAGCGTCGAACCAGCGGCATCCTCGTCGCCGGCCTCTCCCTTGTCCTCACCTTCCAGTGAGACCTCTTCGTCTTCGCCACCGTCGGCAGAGGCGAACTTGCCGCCGTCGTCGCGGGCGGCGCCGTTGTCGCGCTGCACCTGGTCGAACAGCGCTTCCAGTTCGGCGTCTTCGCTGATCGCCGCATCATTGGCGATTACGCCGGCCGCAGTGTCGGTCGCTGCATTGTTCAGTTGTTCGACGCTCATCGGAATTCCTCGCTCACAGTTAGACCCCGCTTGGCGCAAAAGGCCTTGTTTTTGAACTTGCCCTTGGTCGGCGACATGCCGGCGTCACCCGCTTCGACGCAGCCGCTGCGCTTCAGGTCTTCCCGGCGTTCCTGACGCGTGGTGATCAGCTTGCCGTTGATCGGGCTGGCATATGCCGGCATCGTCGGCGTGATCATCGGAACAGCCAGCGGCCGAACCGGAACGTCCATCGGCTCGCCGGTCGCCCGGTCGCGAAAATGACCATCGCGCCACACGAAACGCTCGCCCATCACATCGCCCCCGCCATGCCGAATTGCTGCGCAGCCATCTGGCGTTGCACCATGGCAAGCTGCGCCTGCTTGATCTGCAATTCGGTGTTTTTGATTTGGGCATCGATCGCAGCGTTCTGTTGCTTGATGCCCTGATCGGTCTTGGCGCTCTCGATCTTGATCTGCTGATCGGTTTGCGCCGCCTCGATTTTCTGTTTCTGCTCGGCGGCTGCGGCTTCGGCCTTCGGATCAGGCTTCGGCCCGGCAGGCTGCTTGCCCTTCGACTTCGCCATCTGCACCAGCTCGTCGACCACGTCTTCGACGCTCTTGCCGAGATTGAACAGCCGGGAGAACGAGCCGAAGATTTCCATCGCCAGTTCCATGGGCAACGCGCCCTGTTGCACCAGCGGTCCGACGGCCTGGAAGTACTGGCTTGCTGCCTGCATGAAGCCGGTGGCCTCCGCCTTCTGCCGCGTAAGGTCGGCCTGGATTGTGCTGTCGCTCTCGACATCAATGCGGAAGTAGGCGCTCGCCTGCTCCTGCATGAGCCCCCGCAACTGCATGAGATGCTGCAACTTGGCCTGTCGTGCCTTCTCCGCTTCCTGGGCCTGCATGGCCTGCTGCTGCAACTGCTGCATCTGTTCCGGCGCCATAGGCGGCTGGCCGGGTGCGGGAGGTGCCGGAGGCGGAGGAACCGGGATCGGCGTCAAATCCTGCTCTGTCGGCAGGATCTGGATATCGGTCATCTTCTGGAGGGTTTCGGGCGAGAATTTCGCCGGGATGATTTCGGACATCATCACGAACAGGTCGCGGGCCGCGCGCTCGATCATGCGCTGCATCTTCTGGATGCGCAGCGATCCCCACTGGCTTTTGATCTGCTGGGCGCCAAGCGTTTCATTCGCCTTGCTGGCGCCGCGAACAATGTCGGAAATGCCGGTGATTTCGTAGATGGCCTGCTTGGTCTGGTCGCGCAGCGTGTAGAGCTCGCGCAAGACCATGGTCAGCTTTTCGACCGGCCAGAAAATGATTGCGTTCTGCAAGCCGCCGGCCATGGCCCAGCGCTCCGCCTCAGCGATAGCAACAAATTCGTTGTCGTCGCCATCCAACACGGCCTGAACGTCGGTCGGGCTGACACCGTACCAGCCCTTGACCTTAAGCTGTTCGGTGATGATCCGAATCCGCTTGGTCGTCATGTCCAGTTCTTCGGCCAGCTTTCGATAGATCGAATACGGGTTGACCGGCATCAGCCGGCCATTGATCTCGATCGGCTGGACCGGCGTGGCGGTCGGGAAGAACTTCGACAGGCCAAGAGGGTCTTTGACCCGCTTCAGCACCTTGCCGTCGTTGGCGCTGACGAACACGACAGTCTTGCTCTTCCGGTCCCAAATCTCCCACGCCTCATGATCCTTGTCGGGTTCGGTCGGCGTGCTGCTGTCGGCGGCCTGGCTTGCGACCAGCGAGGCATCGACAAAGTCGTCGTAGTCATCGCAACCAATGACGTGCCGGAAAGCCTCCCACGGACGGTCTTCCCAGCGCTTTGCAGGGCCGTGGCGATAATCCCGCCAGCTTACCGCTTCGAAACAGATCCGCTCGTTGGTGACCGTCTCGTCGGGCTGATCGTACGGCTGATCCTCGCCTTCGGTGGCGTCATCGTCCTTTCCGGCAATCTGCGACAGTTCCTCGTCGGTCGTCTCTCCGCCCTTTTCGAAGTCGCTCTTGAAGCGCAGGCGGATGACACCACGGCCGGCCAGGAACCCGTCCTGCGCCATGGCCTCCATTTCGACCTGAAGTTTGCTGTCGTCGACCTGGATGCGAATAGACCGCTCGACGATCTGGGCAAAGTCGCGCGCGACCGGATCTTCGTTGCCGAAGCGCCTGCGGATGTCGGGAGCCGGCGCCGAGTTGATGGTAGCCGGGACAATGGTTTCAACGTTCGCGTAGAGAATGTTGAAATCCGGTGCGATCCCGACATCAGCCGACGTCGTGTCGACCTTGTTGCCCTCGCCTGTATAGGCAGACACCGCCATCGCGGCATCGTCGAGCCAGTTCTTTTCGACCTTCTCGGCGTCCTCGATGCAGACCAGCCATTTCCGGCCGGTCTCCTGCAACGGCTGGCCGTCGGTCGGCACTGTCTTGGCTTTGAGTTTCGACTTTGCCATCAGGTTCTTTCTCGACATGGAACCGCTTACTTGGCCTTGGGAGCCTTGCCGCGTGGCTTGACGGGTTCGTCGGCCTGATCGGCATCGGTGATGACCGGCGCGCTGAGATAGCGCTCGATGCCGGGGATTTCGGCCTTGACGCGCTCAAGCAGGCCATCGTCGGGCGTGCTGGCGATGAATTGCGACGCGCGCTTGCCGGCCATGACGTGTTCGCCGCCACGCCACTGCCTGGCGATGGTGCGAATGGTGCGGTCGGCTTCGGTTTCAGTCTTCGTGCTCATGACTGTGGTTCCTTCTGGTGGATTATCGGCCTATCCGCTTCTTGCGGCGGGCCATGGCCTTGACGGCTTCATGGACGGTCATCTGCGAGCGGATCGTGCCGTCGTCGCCGACCGCATATGTGGAATCCTGCAGCTTCGGTTTGGGTGGCGGTGCCTGTGCTGCGTCCTTCCAGGCCAAGCCGAGATAGCGGAAGGCCGAAGCGATGTGTTCAGCCCAGTCCTTCACCGGGAGGTCGAGAAAGCATTTGCGGTCATCGTCCCACTGGCGCCGGAAAGCCTTCAGGCCTTCTATGCCAACGTCGCCGCATCGGCCCTCATCGAACTGAGCAACTTTGATCGTCTCGCGTGCTGCGTTGATGCCATCGGCCACGCTGACCATCTGCACCATCTTCGGCTTGCGCCCGTGCTCTTTCAGCGTATCGAACCGGGTGCGGTTGGCGCCCCAATTCATGACCATTGCGTCATGCGGAACGTAGTCGTGGCCGTGATAGCCCTTGTCGTCGAGCCACTTGCACCAGTCGGCCAGGTCGTCGCTTTCCGGCTTGTAGAAATCAACGATGCGAGGCTTGCCGTTGATGACTTGGAAACACCAAATCGGATTGTTCGCGGCCTTGCCCAGATCCCAAGCCGTGTGAACCGGATAGCGCCAGTCGATCGGCACGATACCGATGCGGCCTTCGACTTCACCCGCGGCTAATTCCGCTCCCCAGTAGGAGCCCACCATGGCGCCGGCAAAGGAACAGTAGAATTCCTGCTCGATCAGCAGATCGGCCATCGCCTTGCCGAAGAGCGCTTCGTATTCGCCGCGCTGATCCTCGATCGCTTGCAGCGATATTGCCCCGGTGTCCTCCGCCGTCAGCACTTGGGTAAACCAACGGTCATCCGTGGCGAACCGCTTCAACATCCCCTTGAGGTGATTGTTGCCGCGCGGCGTCGAGATGAACGAAGCCCAGCCGCCGTTTTCAGCGAGGATCGGAGACAGGTAGGCCCAGGCCGACGGGTTCGCCAATGCCCATTCCGAAGCTGTCAAACCGACCGGCGGAGACCCGACCAGGGCGTTGTAATTGTCCGACCCGACGAGCTGCCATGTCGACCCGTTCTTGAACCGGATGAACATATCGTTCTCGCGGGTGTTCGCCCGGATCGCGTGAGGAAAGGCCTCGTCTATCCGCCTCTTGCCGCTGTTCGGATTGACCGCTTCCCAGATTGCCTTTCTCGCCTGGGCGTATTCCGGCAGCATGTGCCAATACGTTCCGACGCGATTGAACGCGGCGACGGAATGCATGCGAAGGTTGATGTCGTCCTTGCCGGCGCGGCGATGCCAGATCAGAAGCTGGCGGTTGCAGCCTTCAAGCCACGAATCCCATGCCGGTTTCTGATAGTCGCGCGGCTCCCAATTACTCGGAAGGTCGACGCTCGGCACGGCTCACCACGTTTACGGTCAATGCGCCGCCATCCGGATCGGTGAGCGCAAGCTTGCTGCCGTATTTCTTCGGCTTCATCTTCTCGGCGATCCATTGCCGCGTGCTGACCCTGAGAGCCGACCGGCGAAGCGCCTCGCCATTCTCCTGCCAGCCGGTAACAGCACCGTCCGCGTTCTTTCGCTCGATCCAGTCGTTTCGGCCGTCGTCGGCTATGTCGACCATGTCATCGACGAACGTGTCGGTCTGGGCGTCGCGCGCGTGCGCGTACCTGGTCGCAAATGCCTCGTCGGCAGCGAGCCAGCGGAACACCGTCGACTTGTTCGGCATGTCTTCGCCTTCGCAAATCGATCGAAGACTTTCGCCGTCTGCAATCCTCTCGCAGATCGTGTCCACGAGCTCTTGGGTGAATATGGTCGGTCGCCCTGTCATGGGTGTTTTGCCCTCTGCGACATCAGCGGCCCGAAGGCAGGCTGTCCGCGTTGGTGATTACTTTTGTGCTGAGCCCGTTGTAGGTCGGGCGGTTTAGTGCTCTGCTTGCCTTTGCAATTGTGCGAGAGGAAACCAAATGTTTTCGAAGACCGAGCGGTTGATGTTGCTCAACCAGTACACGATACTTTCTAAGCTTGACCCCAAGGGAGAGTGGGAGCGCCCTGCGAAGATCATTCAGGATGGCCTAAGTGGTGAGTACAGTTCGATTACCGACCACATCTACGACGGCCTTACCAAAGACGAATGCAGTTACGTCAACGATGTGATGAACCTTTTTGACGCGCTTCAGCAGCCATACGTTACGGCAAAAAAGCCTGTGCCAAGTGACGCCGTATTTCCTGGTTTCGACGGCAACAACGAAACTGCGTTTATGAGCTATGCCCGGTTTCTCAGGGGCGACGGTCGCTGGGATTTCGTAAAGGTGGCGAGCAAGGATATGAATAGCCACTATCCAACAACCGAACGGTACAGCCGGAAGCTTGAGGCTTGGTCCAAGCTAGGCAGGCCTTATCCCTTGGCCGGTCCGGCCGCTGATGAAGTTTTGAAGGCCTGAGCGCAAAAGCGAGGGCGCTACTCGGTTGGAGTCAACAATGTGGATGCCACTGCGCATTAGGGAGGCATTGGAAATTGCCAGGAACCGGCGCGCTATCAGGCGAATCGACCGCGCTTACAGTGTCGATTTGGCAGCAGCTAAAACGGCCAGCGACCGCCAAAAGGCCGAATATGGGCGTCACTGGGCAACTTCATTGCACGTTGACGAGATCGAGGCGATCAAAACTCGTAGGCTGCTCCGTAAAGCGAACCGGCTCGACGTTCCTTATGAATACGCAAGCGAGACCAGCGCCAATTGGGAACAGTCGCACCAGCTACATACTTGGCACCTGACGACGGTCGGGTATTCCGAACTTCGAAAAGCGATCCGGGCGGAGCGCAGAGACCGGCGCGAATCTGCGATTACGTGGTCTGGCGTTATCATCGGGATCATCGGTACGCTGGCCGGGGTCATCGGCTCGCTCACCGGGCTCCTGTCCGTCTGGCTTTCTGCCCGGGGTCCGTAACGCCACGTAACGTTACATCACGTTACACGTTGACCGTCACGCGACCAACGTTTGCAAACAGCAGCTAACGTTTGTTGAAGGGTACGGCTTCCCCGCCGCGTGAGGGGCGATCCTCACACCGTTCCGGCGATAGCTCAGAGACCTCGCACAGACGAACGTATTCGCCCAAATCAACAAGAGACGGGATAAACGTCCCAAATATGAGCGCAATCTAGCCTGTTCGTCCCAACATTTCAATAGGAGCCTTCGTCTTTACCTCGCGGCCCAAGATATTGAGCATCAAGGTGATATCTTTCTCACCGACACCATGGACCGCGCCCTTGAGGCCGATTAGCGCGCCCTCTGTCACCTTGATCGTTTCGCCGACCGCGACGTTGTGGCCGTGCACTCGCAGCTCATCGAAGTCACCGGCATCTTGCGCCCGCCGAATGGTCTGGACCGTCGCGTCGTCAATCATGATGGGTTCGCCGACGCCCGCCCCGGCTTGTGTCCGCAAAACCTTCTCCACCGCCGAGCAGTTCAAGACGCGATGCCAGTGCACCGAGCCCAACACGAACAGGTAGCCGTTGAGCAGCGGGTAATAGCGCGTGATCCAGCGGTTTTGCCGATTGTGCTTATATTCTTTTCTGAATTGCGGCAGGTAAACTGCCTGCCCGAGCGCAAGGATTTCTTCCCCAGCCTTAAGATCCTGGCCCGGCCGAGTCTTGGCGATGAACCAGCGCGGCAGATCGACGTGTTTGTTCATAGGTGGAAGTCCCTCAATTCATCGAGAACATCAAAGCGCGCGCTTTTAGGCTTGGTCTTGATGGTCGGATTGGTTTCCAGGCGCCGTTCGCGTTCAAGTCGGTCCTGTTTCTCGCCTTCGGTCTCAAAGCGCCGAATGGGCACTCCCTTCTGTTTGATTGCGGCGAGCACGAGGCCGAGCTGGTGATCGCTCAGTTGGGCCTTGAAGGTCTGGCGCTTACCGTTTTCCAGCAAATCGATCGCCCAGCCCCACCCGTTCCTGTAATATTCGATGATATGCATTGGACGGACGTACTTGAACCGCCCTTCCCTGCCCGTGCGGGCCAGCCGGTCGCTGTTCGATCGGCCGAGCAGCCTTTGCGCCATCCGCATTTCGTGCGGGTCCAGGCCCGTCAGCGCCGACGCCGGCTGATAGCCGGACAGCAGCTTTTCCGCCATGCGCTGCAATTGCTCTTCGGATAGTTCCTCGCTCTCGTCAGTCAATGCGGCAACCTTTCGATGAGAGATAGTCAGCCACGTCCACCGTCCTGACTCCCGAGGCCGCGCCGAACGTGCCGAGCTGAGATGTCTTGAAAGCACGGTTGCCTTGCGGGTCGAACTTTGCTGACGCGCCTGTGCGTAGCCACCCCGGCGCCTTGGCCGCGTTGACCTTCAGCCTATGCTCAGCCTTGCGTTTCTTTTTCGCCTCCCGCTTCGCCTTACGGCTTTCCTGCCTCTGCGGGTTGATCGGCGCCGGCCCCCTCGACAGGATCTTGGTTGCAATCCAGTCAGCCCGCTTTTCGGCTGGGGAGATCGGCTCATTATTGCGCCGATCGGCGGCGCGCCACGCTTCGGCATTGGTCGGGAAAGGACCGGCTAGCGTCAATCCACCGTCAACCACGACAAACCCGCCTTCAGTCTCAATCACCGTCATGCGGCATCCCCTCCCCGTTGAGATGCCGACGAGCGCAAGGCGTCGAAAACGACCAGGGCGAACTTCTCTATCTGGTCCTTGATCACGTCGCCGTCATGAAGCCCGCAAAGCTGCATCCGGCCAATTTGCTGGCGAACGGTCGACCGCCAAAAGCGATCAGCGGCGGGGCCATGGCGCTTTTCAAGAACGCCGATGGTTTCTCGGACCAGCCGAACGTTGCGGTGTAGCGGGAATGGAACGATCGATGCCGTTTTGTCTCGGTTCTGTTCCATTTAGCTCGCTGCTCCCATACGGTTGAGCACTTCTTCCCCGTCGCACTGTTCGGCGCCGCCGTTGGCGTTTACGGCACCATGTCCGCTTTGGAGGGAAGGAAGGAACTTTGACGGAAGCGCCAAGACGACCGCCGCCGAGCCAAGCGGCAAACCGATTGTGACCGATGAGACAAGTGTGTCGCTTTTGGTAGAGATACCTACTAGCGACGGACCTGTCTCACGATAGCGCCTGTACCATTGGGCGCGAGAAATCCCCTCGGCATCCCATGGGCGACTTTTGGATGAGGAATTTTTGGCCAGCCAGCTTTCGCGAGGCTCCACACCCTTGGCCCGGCGCTTTGCGGTCAATCGAGCTCGATCATTCGACCGCTTGACATCCTTTGCGATACCCTTGCGGATGCGGGCAGAAAAATCGCACGCCCCCATGGTCTTGATTTCGAGCGCTGTCCGCTCCAACAGGGTCAGGCAAATCTTGCGCGCCGCTTCGTCGGCCTTCATCTGGTATTTGCGACCGACCAGCATATTGAGAATCGGGCGGATGATCGTCCCCGCCCGCTGCAATGCCCACGGCGCCCACCGACGGCACCAATCAGCCAGGACTTTATCCAGATCGGCCCCGGTCTGGTGGCAATGGGCATTGAGTGAGTACGCGGCGACCTCGATAAAAAGGTCGGCGTCGTCGGTCTCAGGCAGGATCACACCGTATCGACTGGTTATGACCCGTTCCAATTCGCGAAGCCGCGCGTTGTTCAGCATAAACGGCGCCGTCTGGCGCGGCTTGTCGGCCAGGATGCACCGGCCGACTTTCATCTTTCCTGTCCGATTGGCGCGATGACGCGCCTTGGCAGCGGTGGCGAGGCTCATCAAGCCGACCTCGCCCGGATAAGCGCCGCCTGCCGGCAGGCCTCGACCGCGTCTTTGAGCGGCAACGCGAACTTCTCCTGCAACTGCGGGATTATCGCCTTCGAGCGATCCGCCGACCCGGTAGCCAGCCACGAAGCTGCGAGGTCGACGGGATCTTGCAACTTGCCGAGATCAGCGCTCACGCGGCCACCGCAGAGTCTTCAAGGATCGACACATCATCGCGAAGGACATACCTGGCGTGATGACCCGCGAACGGGCCGCCGTGATCCTCCACCACGGTTTCAATGTCGAAAGTCTCGCGAAGAAGCCAGATGTAATGGCTCCACCTGGGAGCGGGATTGTCGATCGGCGTGCAGCCTGCGTCACCGGCCCGGATCAGCTCCCGAAGCGCCCAGGCCTCGCGGCCGACGAAGGAAAGAACCTCGCCTCGCTTTTCGCCTTTGGCCGCCGTCCGTACCGTGATAGCGAATTTCTTGTTCGCGTTTTCATTTCGTGAATTAACGCCGGCTCCGGCGCCTGTTATGGAATGCATGTTCTGGTCCTTTCGGATTCTAAGGGGATGACGAAAAAGTCGGGTCAGATCGGCTTGGGCGGTTGGTTGTCCAGACGGACCGCTCAAGCTTCCCCCGCAGGGGCAGGCTCCTTGTTGCCGACTGGCAAGCTATCGAGCCATGCATCAGCATCAATTTTGCGAATGATGGTTCGGCGCCCGGCTTTCCTTATAGAAAGTCGACCAGCCTTGATTTCATCGTAGGCGAGATTGCGGCGAATGCCGTAGGCATCGCAGAAGGCATCGACCGTGTAGGCGTTCGGACTGGCGTTCATTCAGTTTCCTTTCGTTGCTTGCAAACACACTCAAATCAGTAGCCACATATTACCATTGGGACAGAGTCCCCGCCCACCCCTGTTTTGGCTTCCCACAGGTATTCAATCACATTTTCGTGAACCTGTTTTATCAATGGCTTAAGCTCATTTTCTGGCCTTTTTGACCGGAGTTTTCGCAGACGTGAAGCGAATTCCGTTCACTTTTAGTTCCACCTCTCGATTCGGTTTCGCGTTTGGTCGAACGCAGCAAAACGCCCGGCACCAAAGACTAACTCGCGAAGGGAGCGAATCCCCACGCCAGTCGCCGATCCTCCCTCAGGCTATTTCTTGGAAATGTTGGAGGGAGCTGCGCAAAACGCGCTCAACCTCACCTGTAATAATGTGGTGGCGCGGAATATCCGTCAAGTCCGGACACCCCAGCACACAACTATTTGTTCACTGACTGTTCTCATGCGGCAACGACGCGAAGGTTCCCCTTCAAGGCGGGAGCATTCAGGAAGTTGGCCCAGGCCGACATCAGCTTGCGCCGCTTCTCCAAAGCGTCGGAGCGGCGATATGCATTCTCGACCGGGTCACCGACTTTGTGCGCGAGTGCGGCTTCAGCAACTTCGCGCGGGAAACTGGTTTGATCGCCGGCCCAATCTCTGAAGGCCGATCGGAAGCCGTGCGGTGTGTAGTGGCCGACTTCCATCCGGCGCATCTGCATGGTCATGGCCATCACAGACAGCGGCATCTCAACGGTCCGTTTGCTTTCGCCGGGAAACACGTAGTTTGACACGCGCGCTTCGAAAAGTGGCGTCAGGATTGCCAGGGCCGCGTCTGTGAGCGGCACCCTATGAAGAACGCCAGCTTTCATCCGATCCCCAGGCACGGTCCAAAGCTTTTCCTTCAGATCGATTTCCGGCCATGTGGCGCCGAGGACTTCCCCCGAGCGCGCCGCCGTAAGGATGAGGAAGTCCATCGCCTTCGCAGACATGGCTTCAGATGCCCGCAGGCGCTTCACGAACGCAGGCACGTCAGCGTAGGGCATGGCGGCATGATGACCGCGCGAGAGCTTCTTGCGCTTCGCCAGCAGGTGTTGCAGGTGACCGCGCCATAGGGCGGGGTTTTCGCCAGAACGATGACCGGCCGCCCTGGCAGAATCCAACACCCGTTCAATCCGACCGCGCAGCCGTTGCGCCGTCTCGGGCTTTTCTTGCCAGATGGGTTTCAGGATCTCCAGAACATCGACGGTCGTAACCTGATCCACCGGCTTTTTGCGGATGGATTTGCAATACGTGTCGCCAAGCGTCATTTCCCATTGCGCCTTGTGCTTGGCGTTCCGCCAGCCCTTGCCAACAGCGGCGATCAAGTCTTCCGCACATTTCGCGAACGTCGGTTTTTCCGTCGTGGCGTCCGCGTCGATCGGTTCGAGCCCTCGCCGTAGTCGGTCCCGGCAGTCGGTCGCTACCAATCGCGCAGCCTTAAGGGAGACAGAGGGATAGGAACCGAGCCCGACTTCCTTCCAGTCGCGCCCTTTGCCAGACCCCTTGAAGTGGATGAACGACCAGGATTTGGTCCCGCCTTTCTTAACCCGCAGGTAGAGCCCGCCGCCATCGCTATACCGACCGGCTTTAAGGTCTTTAGCGCGGACGGTTGTCTCTGCAAGCAGGTTGAGCGAGCGGACCATTTTCTGCAACTCCGTGCCTAACTTCGAAGCACGATGTTAGCGGATTTGGACGGATTACGCCAAACAAAGAATGCCGGAAACCCTTAGGAATCAATAGCTTTTAAGGACTTTTGCAAACGTCAGCCAACGCAGGTATGGAAGACACTTCCTCCGCCAGTCAAGCCCCGGGGCGGCGAAGCTCCCCTCATCGCGCCCCGGCTGGTAACTGCGAAGCCCCGCGCAGTTAGGCATATTCCGCCGCTGCTTTCAAAATAGCGTGCTTGAGCAGCGTGGTCTTATTCGGCGTTCCCTTGGGCCGACCTAGACCAGGGCCTTTTAGGTTTTTGTTATTTTTTTAACTAATGCGGGCATTCTCGCTCCTCGACGGCATCAGTGGCCGGTTGGGCTGGCTGTCCGTGTTGGTTTGCAGGTCGGCTAGTCGCGGCGGGGAACAAGCCGGCTCCTGGAGGTTAAGATTATTAGCGGAGGCTCACATGCTCGCGACTGTATGTGCGGTATTGGCTGCCAGGAATAACGAAGCCGAAATCATTGGTGTGATCGACCTCGCGAGCAAGACGGAGGTCAAGCTCGGCAC
>NZ_JBFUDW010000026.1:0-42239 GCF_056404515.1 Mesorhizobium sp. P2_C7
GCCATAGGCCCGACGTGCTCTTCCACGCAGCAGCACTCAAGCATGTGCCGATCGTTGAGGCTCAGCCGCTTGAAGGCCTTTTCACCAACGCGATCGGGACGCGCAATGTCGCTGAGGCCGCGCTTCGTGCCAACGTCTCCACGATGATTATGGTGTCAACCGACAAGGCTGTGAATCCCTCTAGCGTTATGGGCGCGACCAAGCGGATGGCGGAGATGTTCTGCCAGGCGATGGATGTGGACTCGGCGGTCAACGGCACACGTTTCGTCACCGTTCGGTTCGGCAACGTCCTGGGCTCGGCCGGATCCGTGGTCCCACTGTTCGAGAAGCAGATCAGGGCCGGCGGCCCGGTGACAGTTACCCATCCGGAAATGGAACGCTTTTTCATGACAATTTCGGAAGCCTGCCTCCTCGTCCTGCAGGCGGCGGCTCATAGCCGCGAGCGGCAGCAGGAGCGCGGCCGAATTTACGTTCTCGACATGGGCTCGCCGGTGAAGATCGTGGATCTTGCTCGAAATCTCATCCGTCTCTCGGGGCACCGCCCGGACACCGACATTCAGATAGTCTACACCGGGCTTCGGCCTGGGGAAAAGCTTTGCGAGGAACTCTTCGACAACAAGGAAACCTTGAGCGGGACCGGTGCGTCGGGGATCCTGGCCGCATCTCCACGGTCGATCGAGGGAGCGCTGATCGTGCGCATCTTCGACGAAATGAAACGCAGGATCGACGCCCAAGATTTGCCCGGCGCCCTACGGCTTCTGAAATCGACCGTCGGGGAGTTTATTCCGGGGAGCGAGATTCACCTGCTGATGAGCGGGGAGGACTCGGGCAAGCACTGATCCTCATCGCGGTGCCACCGCCACAAGCTAAAAGCGTATTGCCATCCTGACTTTGTGCAAAGCGTCCCTACCATGTTCGCGTCCATGTCGCCTGGACGCAGGCCTAATCCGTCCACGCTGCCGGCCGGCCGCCAAGGCACCGGCGCCACAATATTGCCCGGTTCCGGCCATAATCGATTAATACCGTGATAAACAATTCCTGCGCACAAAGGATCGGGGTTCACGGTGTCATTGGTATTGTCGAGTGAGTGCTTTGCTCCTCTGGCGGTTAGATGGCGGCGTCTTTCATTGAGACTGTAGGGGACATCTGAAAAAATGCAGGCTGTGACGCACCCGCGTCTTCGTCGCGCTGCTACAGTCGCGTTGTTGGCGGTGTCGGCTGCCTTACTGGCGGCTTGTGCATCGCCTGAACCCAAAGCGATGGTCTACAAAAAGACCCGCTCCAAGGAATATTTCTCCGAATCCGAATACGGCGTGAAGGCAAGCCCGCGTGTGGCCTTCCGGGGCGGGCGGCTGCAGCGTGGCGGCGGCCGGGACCAGCTCGGCAAGCCCTATCAGGTCCGGGGCAGGTGGTATTACCCCAAGGAAGACAAGCACTACGCCAAGGTCGGTCTGGCCTCCTGGTATGGCGATGCCTTCCACGGCCGGCTTACCGCCAATGGCGAAGTCTACGACATGACACACCTGACGGCGGCGCATCCGACCATGCCGCTGCCAAGCTATGCCCGTGTCACCAATCTCAAGACCGGCAGCTCGGTCATCGTTCGCGTCAACGATCGCGGCCCCTATCACGAAGGCCGCATCATCGATGTGTCGGAGCGCGCCGCCCAAATGCTTGATTATGCCAATATCGGCACCGCTCAGGTGAAGGTCGAGTATGTCGGCCGCGCACCGCTCGACGGCGATGACGACCAGTATCTGATGGCCTCCTACCATCCCGGCAACAGGGCGCCGGACCCGTCGGATGGACTGCCGACCGGCGTCATGGTCGCCATGAACGGACCGTCGCCGAGCCTTCCCGTTGGTGCCGCCGCCGTGCCGTTTCCTGGCCAGTTGACCGATTCGGGGACGGCCCAGGCGGTTATGCCGGCGCAGTCGCCGGCCTATGGCGACCTGGCATTGCCGGATTTCGGCCCGATCGTGCCGGAGCGCCCAGAGATCAGCCTGCCGCCGCAATCGCCGTTTGCCGTGGCCTCGCTCTCCTATGCGGACGAGCGGGTAGAGCGCGCCTCCAACGCCTTCGCAGCGCTGGGCGGCGACGGCATGTCACCGGCCGACCTGCTGCAATCGTGGAAGCGTCAGTCGCCGTCGGCCGGTTCGCCCACCGACTATGTTGCGGCAGGTTCGTTCGAGGATGCGGCGGAGGCAAAGCGCGTTGCCGCCCAGCTTGCCGCATTCGGCAAGATCGAGATCCAGCGTTCCGAACTCGATGGCGAGGATTGGTATTCGGTCAATCTTTATCCCGACGGCCACCGCAATCTGGATGATTTGCTGCAGGCAGCCTGGTCGCATGGCGCGCCGGATGCGCTGGCTGTGCGCAACTGAGCGCAAGCAAGGTCGGATCTCCACTGCGCGGTTGATCCGCCACGGAAAAAGCCTGATACTTTTCGCGGGCTTGCCGGACGTGCCGGCCAACGGGTCGAATTTCATGCAATTTCGCTTGCTCCAGCCTTTCGCCGGGCTTCTGTTTTTTTGCCTGCTATTGCTTTCCCTGGCTCCAGCCAGTGCGCAGCTTTTCGAGACCAAGGCCGCGCAGGTCTTCATGATCGATGCCGAGACCGGGACGGTGCTGTTTTCGAAAGATGCCGACAAGCCGATACCGCCGGCTTCGATGGCCAAGCTGATGACCATGGAAGTGGTTTTCAACGCCATAAAGTCCGGACGCTTGAAGCTCGACGATACGTTCGTGGTCAGCGAAAACGCCTGGCGTAAGGGTGGTGCGCCCTCGGGAACTTCGACGATGTTTGCCAAGCTCAAATCGTCGATCCGGCTCGAGGATCTCATTCAGGGCGTAACGGTGCAGGCGGCCAATGACGGCTGTATTGTCATTGCCGAAGGCATGGCCGGCTCGGAGGACAATTTTGCTGCGCAGATGACCGAGCGCGCCCGCCAGATCGGGCTCAAGACATCGACGTTCGTCAACTCGACCGGCCTGCCGGCGGACGGCCAGCAGACGACGGTACGGGAGTTAGCGCTGCTGGCCGTGCATCTGTGGCGCGATTATCCGGATTTCTATCGCTACTACGGCCAGAAGGATTTTACCTGGAACAAGATCTCGCAGCGGAACCGCAATCCGCTTCTGGCAATGGACATCGGCGCCGACGGCCTGGCGGTCGGCGCGAGCGAGACGTCAGGCTTCGGCATCGTCGGTTCGGTCAACCACAACGGCACGCGGGTGATCGCGGCGATGAGCGGACTGGCCAGCGACAAGGAGCGTGCCGAAGAGGCGCGAAAACTGCTCGATTGGGGTGTTCGCTCTTTCGAGAAGACCGAAATCTTCGCCAAGGACGAGGTGGTCGGCGAAGCCCAGGTTTTTGGCGGCGCGAAATCCGGGGTGACGCTGAAGGCCAAGGGTCCGATCGCCATCTTCCTGCCGATCACCAACCGCGACAAGCTGACGGCCAAGATCGTCTACACAGGCCCGGTTGCCGCTCCGGTGGAGGAAGGGCAGCCGGTGGGTGCGCTGCGCGTCTGGATCGGCGACACGCTCAGCCAGGAAACGCCGCTTTTCGCCGCTGAGTCGATCGGCGTCGGCACGTTGCCGCAGCGCGCGCTCGATGCCGTCAAGGAACTGGCGATCGGCTGGCTGCGCTAGAGCGATTCATCGTTTCACGGAAACGCAGAACCGCTCTATCTCTTGGCTTTGACGCAATTCCCTAGGGAAAGTGCCGCGCTTTTCCCGGGAAACCGTTTCACACTTTTCCTGGAATTGCGCTAGCGCCGACGGCATAGACGTTTGCCCCGACGCGGACTATCTAGAGCGCTATAACCACCCGCAAGCATGGCAAGGGCTTTTCGATTGGCGCGCGGATTTTTCATCACCTTCGAAGGCGGCGAAGGAGCAGGCAAGTCGACGCAGATCGAGCGGCTGGCCAGGAAGATGCGCGCCAAGGGATATGATGTCCTCCCCACTCGTGAACCTGGCGGCTCGCCTGGCGCCGAAGCTGTCAGGCATGTGCTGCTTTCGGGCGCGGCCGAACCGTTCGGGCCGAAAATGGAGGCGCTGCTGTTCGCCGCCGCGCGCTCCGACCATGTCGAGCAGGTCATCCGTCCGGCGGTCGAGCGTGGCTCCATCGTGCTTTGCGACCGCTTCTTGGATTCCTCCCGGGTCTACCAGGGCGTCACCGGCGGTATCGACCGGGCGTTCATGGATGCGCTGGAGCAGGTCGCCATCAACGGCATGATGCCGGACATGACGCTGATCTTCGACATCGATCCGGCTGAGGGTCTCAGGCGCGCGACGTTGCGGCGCGGCACCGAAGCAATCGCCGACCGCTTCGAAAAGGAGAGGCTGGCGATCCATCAGGCCCGCCGCGAGGCGTTTCTGGCAATCGCGGCTGCCGAGCCGCAACGCTGCATCGTCGTTAACGCCGCCGCCGATCCCGATACGGTCGAGAATGTCGTCACCGCCGCCGTGTTCGCGGCGCTGGAGGCAAGAACGCCGTCGCGCAACAGGCAGGCGACGCCGGCATGATCTTCGAGCGCATTGCACCCGAGCAGCACGACACGCTCGACGGGGTGCCCGAGCCATCCGAAACACCGCGTCTGGTTGGACACCGGCAGGCCGCCGGGATGCTGACCGCCGCCTATCGTGCGGGAAAGCTGCCGCATGCGCTGATCTTCTCCGGGCCGGTCGGCATCGGCAAGGCGACGCTTGCCTTCCATCTTGCGCATCATCTCTTGAAGCACCCGGACTTCGCGCAGGCGCCGGAAAGCCTTGCCGTTCCCGATCCGGCCTCGTCGCTGTTTCGCCAGATCGCCACCGGCGCGCATCCTTGCGTGCTGCACCTGACCCGTCCGCCCAACGACAAGACCAAGAGCTTCAAGACCGTCGTCACCGTCGACGAGATCCGAAAAGTCAGCCGCTTCCTGTCGCTGACCTCGCATGACGGCAGCTACCGGGTTGTGATCGTGGACCCGGCCGACGACATGAACACCAATGCCGCCAATGCTTTGCTGAAGAATCTGGAAGAACCGCCGGCGCGAACGCTGTTCATCCTGATCGTCCATGCGCCGGGCAGCCTGCTGCCGACGATCCGGTCGCGCTGCCAGGTGGTGCGATTGACGCCGCTCGATGCCGACGACCTGATGGCGGTGCTGGAAACGACCGAACCGCCACCGCCGGACGATCCTGCCGCGCGCGCGGCGCTGGCCGAGCGGGCAGGGGGCAGCGCGCGCAGTGCGATCCTGTTGACGCAGTATGGCGGGCTGGAGATCGCCTCAACGCTCGACGCCCTGGTGGCGGCAAGAAAGAACGATGTCGGCGGCGCGTTTCGCCTTGCCGAGGCTGTCGCCGGCCGCGACCAGGCAATCCAGTTCGACATCTTCAACCGCCGGGCGCTGGAGCTGTTGTCGGATGCGGCAAGCCAGGCAGCGCTGGCGGGTGACCTCACACGGGCCAAAACACTGTCGGACACTTGGCATGAGGCGCTCGACGCTATATCTGAGACGGACACCTACAATCTCGACAAGAAGCAGCACGCCTTGACCATGATCGACCGCCTGAATTCTGCAATGCGAATGTGACGGTTTTTCCATGTATGCCGTGCCCCAAATCCGGGGCCACTTTTGGGCGGCATGCATTGGCCCCGGGATGGCAATCGCCGCCCCGATGCGATATCCACCGCCACGCCTTTCCATTCAGACATTCATGACGGTTCATTCATGTCACGCGACAAGTTCTACATCACGACGGCGATTTCCTATCCGAACGGCAAACCGCATATCGGCCATGCCTACGAACTGATCGCAACCGATGCGCTTGCCCGCTTCCAGCGGCTCGACGGCAAACAAGTCTTTTTCCTCACCGGAACCGACGAACACGGCATCAAGATGCTGCAGACCGCCAAGCGCGAAGGCATTTCGCCGCGCGAACTGGCCGATCGCAACTCGGCTGAGTTCAAGCGCATGGCGGAGGCGCTCAACGCCTCCAATGACGATTTCATCCGCACCACCGAAGAGCGGCATTACGCGTCGTCGCAGGCGATCTGGAAGGCAATGGCCGCCAATGGCGACATCTACAAGGGCGGCTATGCCGGGTGGTACTCGGTGCGCGACGAAGCCTACTACGGCGAGGAGGAGACGGAGGTCCGCCCAGACAATGTCCGGTACGGGCCACAGGGAACGCCCGTCGAATGGGTCGAAGAAGAGAGCTATTTCTTCCGCCTCTCGGCCTATCAGGACAAGCTCGTCGCGCTCTATGAAAACCAGCCCGACTTCATCGGCCCGGCTGAGCGCCGCAACGAGGTGATGAGCTTCGTCAAATCCGGCCTCAAGGACCTGTCGATCTCGCGCACCACCTTCGACTGGGGCGTGCCGGTGCCGGGCGACGAGAAGCACGTGATGTACGTGTGGGTCGACGCCTTGACTAATTACATCACCGGTGTCGGCTATCCCAATGAAAATGCTGATGATTGGCATTTCTGGCCTGCGGATGCGCACATCATCGGCAAGGACATCGTCCGCTTTCATGCGGTGTATTGGCCGGCCTTCCTGATGTCTGCCGGCATCCCGCTGCCGAAACGTGTCTTCGGCCACGGCTTCCTGTTCAACCGCGGCGAGAAGATGTCGAAATCGGTCGGCAACGTCATCGACCCGTTCACGATGATCGAGCACTACGGTCTGGACCAGGTGCGTTATTTCTTCCTGCGCGAGGTGCCGTTCGGCCAGGACGGCAGCTACAGCCATGAAGCAATCGTCAACCGCACCAACGCCGATCTTGCCAATGGCCTCGGCAATCTGGCGCAGCGTTCGCTGTCGATGATCGCCAAGAACTGCGGCGGCGTGGTGCCGCAACGCGGCACCCTGGCGGATGAGGACAAGGCGATCCTCGATCAGGCAACTGCCGTGCTCGCCGTGGCGCGCAAGACCATGGCCGAGCAAGGCATCCATCTGGCGCTGGCGGCGATCTTCGGCGTGGTGGCGGAAGCCGATCGTTATTTCGCGGGCCAGGCGCCATGGGCGCTGAAGAAGAGCGATCCGGCGCGCATGGAAACCGTGCTGTGGACGACTGCCGAACTCGTCCGGCGCGTGGCGCTGTTGTGCCAACCCTTCATTCCGGGATCGGCCAACAAACTGCTCGACCTGCTGGCGGTGCCGGCGGACAGCCGCGATTTCGTGCATATCGCGGCAGACCACGCGCTTGTGTCGGGGGTTGCCTTGCCTGCGCCGGAAGGGGTGTTCCCGCGTTACGTTGAACAGCCGGATGCGAACGTCTGATGCTCGTCGACAGTCATTGTCATCTGGATTTTCCTGACTTCGCCGAGGAGCGGGCGGCCATTGTCGCCCGCGCCAGGGCGGCCGGCATCAGCCGCATGGTGACGATCTCGACGCGCGTGAAGCGGTTTCAGCAAATCCTTGAAATCGCTGAAACCTTCGACGAAGTGTACTGTTCGGTCGGCACCCACCCGCATAACGCCGCGGACGAACTCGACGTCACCGCCGCGGACCTTGTGCGCCTGTCGGCTCATCCGAAGGTGGTGGCGATCGGCGAGGCAGGGCTCGATTACTTTTACGACAAGGCTCCGCGCGATGCGCAGGCGCAGGGATTTCGCGCCCACATCGCCGCCGCGCGGGAAACCGGGCTGCCGCTGGTCATCCATTCGCGCGATGCCGATGACGACATGGCAGCCATCCTCGAGGACGAAACAGGGAAGGGCGCCTTCCCCTTCATCCTGCATTGTTTTTCGTCCGGGCGCAGGCTGGCGGAAATCGGCGTTGCGCTCGGTGGCTATGTGTCGTTCTCGGGTATCCTGACCTTCAAGAATTCGGCCGAGTTGCGCGCCATCGCCGCCGATGTGCCGCATGACCGGCTGCTGGTCGAAACCGACGCGCCCTATCTGGCGCCCGTACCGTTTCGCGGCAAGCGCAACGAGCCGGCCTATGTCGCGCACACGGCCAAAGTGCTGGCCGAAACAATCGGCGTCAGCGAGGCTGACATCGCTGATCTGACAACGAACAATTTCTTCCGCCTGTTCGGCAAGATGCCGCGACCTCCCGAGCAAACTGCTTGGCCCGAGCAGAGCGCCTGAACGATGACCGACCGGCTGCGCCTTACCATTCTCGGCTGCGGCTCGTCGCCAGGTACGCCGCGCATCACCGGCGACTGGGGCAATTGCGACCCGGACAACCCGAAGAACCGGCGCACGCGCGCGGCCGCACTCGTCGAGCGAATTGCCGCGGATGGCAGCCGCACCAGCGTCGTCATCGACACCGGACCGGATTTCCGCCAGCAGATGCTTATGGCCTCCGTCAGGCGCATCGATGCGGTCGTCTACACGCACCCGCATGCCGACCACATCCACGGCATCGACGACCTGCGTGGTTTCGTCCTCGATCAGCGCCAGCTGATCGATATCCATGCCGACCAGCCGACGATGCTGCGCCTGCGGCAGGCCTTCGGCTATTGTTTCGAGACGCCGGCGGGCAGTTCCTATCCGCCGATCGTCGACGCTCATATCATCCATCACGCGAAGCCGGTGATCATCGAAGGAGAGGGGGGTGCCCTCACCCTCGAGCCGCTGCCGCAGGTGCATGGCGACATCATATCGCTCGGTTTCCGCATTGGCACGCTCGCCTATTGCCCTGATATCAGTGACTTTCCGGAGGCCACCGTCGAACGGCTGCGCGACCTCGACGTGCTGATCATCGACGCGCTGCAGTACCGGACGCACCCCAGCCATCTGTCGCTTGGCGAAGCACTGGAATGGATCGAGCGGCTGGCGCCACGGCACTCCGTGCTGACGCATATGCATGTGCCGCTCGACTACGCCACGGTGATGGCCGAGACGCCAGCCAACGTCGAGCCAGCCTATGACGGCATGGTGATAGATATCCCATATGATTCATGGTGATGAAGCCAATCCTTCATCGCTGGCCGCACTGGAATTTCGACAATGAATGACGTCGTGTCTATCGCGGCAAGTCGATCCGGCATGCACGGCAGCTGAAATCCGTGTTGACCAGACGATTTGGCCGGGCGCAATCGAAGAGATCTTGAGGTCGCGGGTTGGCGTGACCGCCATAGCGTTGTGGGCATCATCTATTTGCTGCAGCCGGATGGGCGCCAAACGGCTGATAATGCGGGAAAATCACCGTCTGCCGTCACACGCTTCAGTTCCATAATCTATCTTATGCGACTTTCTGATGTGCGGTAATGCCACCCAGCTAGAGCAATTGGCCGCAGCGCAACGAGAACGCCGCAAGCCAATTGATCAGTCACCGACTGGCGATGCACACCGCCCGCGCTAATCAAGCACGACCACGGCCTCCACCTCGAACAGCATGGGGTCAATTGCAAGCTTGGGAACGGGAACCAGAGTCTGCGCCGGCAGCGCCTCGCCGAACATTGCCTTGACGTTCTCGGTCAGCACCTCAAGCTTTGACATATCGTGATCGACCACGAAGACCGTCAGCTTGGCGACCTGATCCGGTTTCGCGCCGATCCCGTCCAGCGCGGTACGCAAATTTGCGTAGGCCTGCTTAACCTGGGCGGCGAAGTCGGGAGACAGCGCTCCCGCGCTGTCCTGGCCGCCCTGCCCGGATATATAGGCGACCCGGCCTTCACGGGGTGTGATCACCGCTGTGCTGTAGCCATTCGGCGACGGGTCGTAGAGGTTTTGGGGATTGACGATAGTCAGCTTGCGATCGTTCTCATTGGCTGTTGCCGCCCTGGGAACTGCGATGGTCATGATGATTAGCCCTCCAATAAGCAGACGCTTGATTGCGCGTGACATGATTTTCTCTCGGCTCCGCGGACTGCGAGCGACCTACCCTCGCGGCCGGCATGATTGGACTTTAACCACATCGCCCATACGACGACTCGTGCGATGTACGAGTAGTCGTATAGTACGTCGTACGAGTCAATTGTTCAAGATCGACATTCGTCGCGTTGCCGGTCAAAATCGATGTCCTGAACAGCGAGGAAAGTTGGATGGCAGCCAAGCGTAGCGGCGCCCGGAGCAAACGACCTCAACAGGTCGGTGTCTCGCACCAGCCCGTGCAGGAGGCGAGCAGTGAACCGCCTCTCACGCGGGAACGTATCGTGGCGACGGCGGTAGAACTGCTGGACGCCCAAGGCGTCGACGGATTGACGATGCGTCGGCTGGCCGATCGCCTCGGCTCGGGCGTGATGAGCCTATATTGGCACGTCGACAACAAAGAGGATGTCTTTGATCTGGCGCTCGACTCGGTGCTCGAATATCGCGAACCGCCGCAAATGGCTGAGTCTCAAGACTGGCGCGGAGAAGTCGTCCATATGCTCGAAGACTGGCGCACTGGCATGCTGCGCCATCCCTGGTCGGCATCGTTGTTGCCGCGCAGGGCGCTCGGCCCGGGCATCCTCAGCCGCCTGGAGCTGCTGAGCAAGACCTTGTCCAGCGCCGGCGTGGCGGACGCAAATCTGAACGTCGCGATATGGTCACTCTGGAACTATGTGATGGGCGCCACCATCACCCGGACGAGCTTTGACCTCTCGGACGACAACAGGGCCGCCGCGCAGCAGCGCCTTGCGCATCTCAGCGGACGCTACCCGACAATCGAACGCTCTCGTCTGCTGTTGGATGACGATTGGCTCGGCGCTTTCAGGAAAGGCCTCGACTTCCTGCTCGATGGCCTCGCTCCAAGATAAAGTTCCGCCGGCCGACTTTTATCCCTCGCCTTCCTTGGCCTTGGCTTCCGCAACCTGTTTGCGTACCACCGCATCCCTGGCAGCAGCCGCACTTGCCCCATGGTCCTCATTGCCGGCTGCGACCTGCACTGTGGGCGAGGCAAACTCGATCCCGTTTGCCGCGAACGCTTCGCGGATCATGACATAGGCTCGGCGACGGATCGTGAATTGGTGTCCCGGCTTGGTCGTCATCGCGAAACTGAGGTTGATGCCATAATCGCCGAAAGCCTCGACGCCCTTCATCTTCAAGGTCTCGATGATCTGCGGACCGAATTCCTCATCTGCCAGCAGTTCGGCGCCGACCCCCTTGACCAGCTTTTTGACCTTGGCAATGTCCGTGTCGTAGTTGACCGAAATGAAGAACTTATCGATCACCCAGTCCCGGCTCATGTTCTGGACGGCGCCCAACGAGCCGAATGGAACTGTGAAGATCGGGCCGCGGTGATGGCGCAGCTTGACCGAGCGAATGCTGAAGGACTCGACCGTGCCCTTGTAGGTGCCGCTCTGGATATACTCTCCGACGCGAAACGCATCGTCGGTCATGTAGAACACACCGCTGATGACGTCCTTTACCAGCGACTGCGATCCGAAGCCAATGGCAACACCGAAGATGCCCGCGCCCGCGATCAATGGACCAATCTCGACGCCAAGGCCGGAGAGAACCATCATGATCGCAATGGCGGCAATGAGTGCGGCGAGAAAATTCTTCAGGATCGGCAGCAGCGTTAAAAGCCGCCCGCTGCGGGCAAGCGCTGCCTCGTCGCCGCCCTCCGTGCGGGCGCGATCGATGCGACCGCCAATGAGACCCTTCACAAGTTGCCAGATGAGATCGGCGGCGAGCAGCACCACGATGCCGCTCAATACACCTCGGACGATGCGGTCTACACTTTCGTCGCCCATCATTCCGCTGGCGCGCAAACGCACGACAGTCGCGAGCCAGGCGACGGCGAGCCCGATGACGATCGCCCTCGCCCCACGCTCGACGAGCACTTCGAAGATGGCATTGTTCGACTTCGTCGTCTCGTCGGAGCTGGCGAAAAACGACTTGGTGATTGAGCTGGTGGATCTCAGGATTGGTGGGAGGATCAAGCCATAGATGCCAATCCACAAAAGCGTGCTCATCCCCACGACCCACAAGAGCCAGAGCACGCAAAGGAAAAATGTCAGCAGCCATTCCTTGAGCCGATAAACCTTGGAAGGCTCGATCGCCGCCGGCCGCCGCCATACGGATTCGATCGACACCGCGAGGAGACCGAGACCGAGTATGTAGACGATGAGATTCCTGACGTTCGGCGTGAAGTGGAGGATGTTCATCTCCCCTGCGAGCGCCCATCCAAGGAAGAATATGCCAGCAAACAACGCGACGCGGCGGCGCCAGAAAGCAGCGGTGACATCGTCCATCGGAATGAGCCGGACCTTCGGCTGGTCTCCAAGGTTCAAATTGCCGTCCGCCGTGCCGAGAATAACTGACGTGATCCGCATGATCACGCGCCAGGCGATGACAGCGATCAGCAAAGGCAGCACCAGCGCAGAAAGCAGTGGTGGCCAGGTAAACGCCAGGAAGGCGCCGACACTGGCCATTGCAAACACGACGAGCGGCGCGATGGCGACGAACAACGTTCGGGCGATCACATGATGTCGGGCGGGTGCGCCCGTTTCCGGGCTTTGAGCTGGGTTGCGGCGGTGAGCCCTGCCGACGATACGGCGGAAGATGAACTCGGCACCTAACCCGAGCGCCACAAAGGCCGCGAACAGGACGAGGATCGCTCCCGGCCCTCGCCCGTGAATCTCGGTCATAATCGTCGAGCTTGCGCCGGAAATCTCGTCAGGGACCTCTGGAATCGCATTGCCAATGCCCTGCAAATGCTCGCGAATGGCGTTGGACCAGACCATGAAGTCAGTGGCGGAAGCGCCCATTGGCATTGCCGAATCGGCCGCGGGTGCCGCGCCCTTCTCGGCGATCCAGGCCTTGACTTCGGGATCGTTCAGCAACTTCAGCAACTGCTCGACTTTTTCAGGTGGAGGGGGCGGCGCCGAGGTCGCCTGCGCCCGGGCGATCGCAGTGAATGCGATCAGGGACGCCATCAGCATTGCAAACAACACGCCGGTTCTGCCAGCCCGGAAAACCATCACACTCATCTGCTGACCCCCGATGGACTCACTTTCACTATGCCCACAACATACTGCCTCACGAACAAAATAATGTAGCGATGCAATACGCCCGAACAGGGCCGGAATTGTCCGTCGAGGCGGAGTGCCAAGGGAGCTCGGCCATCAATCGCCAGTCCCCGTTCAGGTATGGCAATTTCGCGTTTCAGCTGGGGTGGCGCGTTTCGCTCCACAGAGCTTCGCCAAACTGATACATCGGCAGTCGACATAATTTCAGCCAGACCATCATCAAGACCAAATGACAGCATCTCTCTTTCTCGGCTTTCCCGATCGCCTCGCCGATGGCCGCATCCCCAGTGCGGTGATCTTCGGAGCCGGTCACGGCAGCACTTATCCCGGCAAGGACAGCAGCGGCCATGCCTTGGCCGCCGATGCCATCCGCGCCGCGAGCCAGGGCGATGCCGCGCTCGTCGAGCACTGGGATTTCGATCTCGGCGGCCCGCTGTTCGACGGCAAACCGGGCTGCTGCATCGACGCCGGCGATATCCCGACCACCATGCATGACAATGCCGGCAACCGGGCCAGAATCGAGGCGAAGACGCGCGAGGTCCTGGCATTGCCGGCCGTACCGATCCTGCTGGGCGGCGACTGTTCCGTGACCTTTCCCTTCCTCGCCGGCTTTGCGGATCACGGACCGGTCTGGATCCTGCAGATCGACGCCCATATCGATTGGCGCGACGAGGTGTCTGGCGAGCGACACGGCTATTCGAGCCCGATGCGTCGCGCGAGCGAGATGCCGCATGTCGCCGGCATGGTGCAGGTCGGCCTTCGCAGCGTCGGCAGCGCAGGCATAACCGAGATCGAAGCGGCGCGGCGCTATGGCAGTCGCTTCGTGACCGCCCGCGAGATTCACGCCCAGGGCGTCGAAGCCGCGCTGCGGCATATTCCGGAAGGATCGCGGGTTGTTGTCACGCTCGACTGCGACGCCCTCGATCCCAGCATCATGCCGGGTGTGGCGGCGCGTACGCCCGGCGGCCTCACCTACACGCAGGTGATCGACCTGATCGCGGGCCTCGGCAGGCGGGCCAGGATCGCAGGATTCGATCTTGTCGAATTCTATCCTCCCGCCGATATCGACAGCCTGTCGGCCCTGACCGCGGCGCGCCTTCTCGTCAATGTGATTGGCACCATCGTCCGGCAGGTTTGAAAGCCGGCTTCCTCTCGTAGCATGACGGCCCAATAAGGTTGCCTCCGCTGCCGAGAGGATACCCAGACTTGGCCTCACCCTCGGACCGGCGGCAATTCAGGCGAATCCATTGGGCTTCCCAAAGGGAAGTCCTTCCTATCGACCACATCCGCTCGGACTTCCCTAGAGCTGCTATAGGTTCCGGCCGCGTGCGGCTACATCCGCCGGCGCCTCATCCGCCAGATAGCCGAGATCCTTTTGTTCCGGCAGAGACAGGCCGGCAAGTGCCCTGCGCTGCCTGAAATCCTGATATCGGCGTCGAAACCTTGCGAAGACACGCGCGACATGCCCGGCGAGCAAAACGGAAAAACGGGAGGTCGGCTGGAAGGTCCTGAGGCTGATGGAGGTCATTTCATTCTCCCTCGTTCGAATTCATGAGGGCAGTGTCTCACCGGCGCGCTTTGTCGATGTTCATCTAGGCGTGAAACCGGAGGAGAAACCACTACCGAAGCCGCTAAATCGTCGTTAAGTCGGCGGCGGGAAGTGATATTCTACCCGAGGCTGCTACAGGGGGTCGGGGTGCACATCGGATTGCTTGGCGGTATCGAGGTTATTTCTTCAGGCGGGCAATCCCTGCACTTCGCGACGCGCAAGACGTCGTTGCTGTTTGCCGCGCTCGTTCTGGCCGGGCCCAAGGGCCTTCGCCGCGAGAGGGTGGCTGCGATGCTATGGGCAGACAGCGGCGAGCAGCAGGCGCGGAACAGCCTGCGCCAAGCGTTGGTCGACATCAGGCGGCTGTTTCCGCCCACCGACGACGAGGCCATACGTGTCGAAGGCAATGCCCACACCATATGGCTGGCGGCAAATGCCGACGAGGCCGACATCTGGCTGTTCGACCGGAATATCCTGGCCAGTGACGGCGCCAGCCTAGCGACAGCGGCGAACCTCTACCGGGGCGACTTGCTCGACGGTCTGTCGTTTCCCGGCGAGATCGACGAATGGCTTGCGCCGCTTCGGGCGAACTATGCCCGCAAGGCGCTGGACCTCGCCGAGCGGCTGAGCCTTCTGCCGGAGACGGACGCCAGCGAGGAGATGGCTTGCGAAAGGCTGGCGGAGCGGCTGGTGGCGCTCGATCCATGCGCCGAGCAGGCCCACCGGGCGCTTATCCGCATCTTCCGCCGTCGCGGCAAGACCAACGACGCCTTCCGCCAGTTCCTGGCCTGCGAGGAGGCGCTGAAGCGCGAGCTCGGCGTCGCCCCTGAAGAGGCGACGCAGGCGCTGGTCGAGCGTATCGCGGCGCCTGAGACAAAGGATCGGCACGAGCACGCGTCCAGCAGCTCCGGCCCGCCCAAAGCTGGGGCGCCGCGGCGGGAAACGGTGGCGGAACCGGCACGCCCCGTCGTTTCCATACCGGATAAGCCGTCGATCGCGGTGCTACCGTTCCAGAACATGAGCGGCGACGCCGAGCAGGACTATTTCACCGACGGCGTGGTCGAGGAGATCACCACGGCGCTGTCTCATGTGAGCTGGCTGTTCGTGATCGCGCGGAATTCCGCTTTCGCCTACAAGGGCCAGGCCGTTGATATAAAGCGCGCGGCGCGCGAGCTGGGAGTGCGCTACGTGGTTGAGGGCAGCGTGCGCAAGGCGGGTAGCCGGCTCCGCGTTGCGGGCCAGCTGATCGAGGCAACAACGGGCGCGAGCCTGTGGGCCGACCGTTTCGAGGGCGACGTCGCCGACGTGTTCGAACTGCAGGACCTCGTCGCCTCCAGCGTCATAGGTGCGATTTCGCCCAGGCTCGAACAGGCCGAGATAGCGCGGGCCAAGCGCAAGCCGACCGAGAGTCTCGACGCCTACGACAATTACCTACGCGGCATGGCGAGCCTTTACCGCTGGACGAGAGCGGGACTGGAGGAGGCGCTGCCGCATTTCTACAAGGCCATTGAGCTCGACCCTGACTTTGCCGCCGCACAGGGTGCTGCCGCTTGGTGCTACTTCTGGCGAATGGCGAACGGCTGGATGACGGACCGGCAGAAGGAGACCGCCGAAGTTTCCCGGCTGGTCGGCAACGTCACCATAGCCGGCCAGGACGACGCGGTAGCGCTGGCTTTCAGCGGCCTCGCACTGGGCTATGTCTTCGGCGACTACGAGGCCGGTTCGGCACTGACCGACCGGGCGCTCGTGCTTAACCCCAACTGCGCCGCCGCATGGAGCGCCAGCGGCTGCTTAAAAGCCTGCCATGACGACCCGGACATCGCGATCGAGCATCTGTCGCGGGCAAGGCGGCTGAGCCCGCTCGATCCGCTGACTTTCTTCATGCAGTGCTTCACGGCCTTCGCCCATTTCGTGGCCGGCCGCTATGATGCCGCCTGGCCGATCGCGGAGGCGGCATCCCGCGCGCAGCCCTATTATCTCACCGGTCTACGCGTAGCCGCAGCCAGCAACGCCATGGCCGGCAGGCTGGATGCCGCGAGCAAGCACATCGCGCTGTCGCTGCAGCTCGATCCCGAATTGACCCTCTCCAACCTCAGGCACCGGGTGGGGCAGATCAGGCCGGCCTATTTCGTCAGATATGTCGAGGCATTGCGGCTAGCCGGCCTGCCCGATTGAGCCGGGCGGCGTGAGCCCGCTCCCTGACCGCCCCGCGCCTTCTCGTCAATGTGATCGGAGCCATCACCCGGCAGGTTTGAAAGCCGGCTTCCTCTCGTAGCATGACGGCCCGACAAGGTTCCCTCCGCTGCCGAGAGGATACCCAGACTCGGCCTCACCCTGGGACCGGCGGCAATGCGGGCGCGTCCAATCCCTTGAAGGGATCGCGCCAGGCCTCGATCTCTTCAAGCCGACGATACCAGCGGCCGACAGAGGGATAGTCATCGAGCGGCAGTCTGGCGGCCTCGTTGAACGGCAGAAAGGTCGCCATGCGGAAGTCGGCGTAGGAAACCGAATTTCCGACCAGCCATTCCCGTGCGAAAAGCTCCGTATCGAGTATCGCGGCGGCCGTGCGGAAATGCGTCAGCCCCTCCTCCACACGCTGTTGATCGATCGGGCCTATGCCGTACCGCTGTTTGGTACCACGTTCGAAATGCACCGTGTCGCAGGCGAATGCGAAGTGCTCCTTGCCCCAACTCAACCACCGGATCATCTCGGGCTCGTCATCGCCGGTGCGCCAGAAATCCGAACGCACGTCGCGCGACAGCCGGCAGGCTATGGCGTCTGCCTCCCAGAGGCTTTTTCCGCCGTCGTCCACAAGTATGGGCAATGAGAGATTGGGGTTTAGCAGGCGATATTTCTCGGCCTGCCCCGGAGCGAATGGCGAGGCGAATTCAAATTCGACATTCGCGTCGAGATAGCGTGCCACCGCGACGGCGAGCCGAGGATTGGGATTGCGGCTGAAGTATAGCTTCATTGGACACCTCCGGTGTGGCTGGCCAACGCTATTGCCTCAGCTGTCAATGACGGGCGTCACAAAAGCCGGATTTGATAGCTCAGCACCCGCTTGGCGGCCGGCGCGATCAGCATCAGGCCCGGCTTGTCGACAAGATCGCCGTCGAAGCCCACCGGACTTGCGATGCCGTGCCAGGGCTCGATACACAGGAACGGCGCGCCGCCCGGCTTTGACCAGACGCCCAATTCCTGAAATCCCTGCCAGGCCATCTCGATCGCCGGACCACGCTCGCCGGCATAGCGCACGCTGGTGCTGGCGGGGTGGTCGAGAATGACCGCGTCCTGGTCGAACAGCCGCTCGGAGAGCGCGAGGATGTTGCCTTCGACGGGCGTCGGCTGCGGCGTCTTCAGCAGCAGGCCGTCTTTCAGGCGACGGACCGGAGCAGGTTCGGCAGCAGCGAAAGTCAGCTGGTAGTCCGTCTTGGCCAGGTCGGGCAGCAATGGCCAATTGAATGCCGGATGCGCCCCGATGGACGCCGGCATCGGCTCTTCGCCGGTGTTCGTGATGTCGAAGGTGACGCCAAGCTGCCGGCGGTCCAGCGTGTAGGTCACGGCGAGACGGAAGGCGAATGGATAGTGCGTGCGGGTCTCGGCATCGTCGGTGAGAACCAGCGTGCAGGATCGTGGCCCGCTCTGCGCCCAGGCAAACGGCTTGTCGCGCGCGAACCCGTGCTGCGTCATCGGGTAGGTCTGGCCGCGATGGCGCAGCCGATCTCCGTTCAGCCGGCCGACGATCGGAAACAGCACCGGCGAATGGCGCCGCCAGGCCGGCCCGGCCTGCCACAGGAACTCAAATCCTTCGGCATCTTGCAACGAAACCAGTTCGGCGCCCTGGGCGACGATGGTTGCCGAGATGCCGTCGCCCTGAAGCGTCTGGCTGTCTTGTGCCACATATCCTCGCGCGGTCGGTATTGAAGGGCGGTGCGGTGGCAGACTAGCAAAAGCTCTTGAGGACTCAAGGTGTAGCCGGTCCTGCCAGAACGAATTGTGGCCGGAGGATCTCCCTCCGGCCACCTCCCCGCATCAGGGGCGATAGTCCTCGCCCCTGCCCACAGCGGACAGTCGTTACTCGCGTTCGCCGGTGAAGTTCAGCAACAGCTGGAAGATGTTGATGAAATTCAGATAAAGCGAGAAGGCGCCGAAGACGGCCAGCTTCTGGCGCGATTCCGCGTCGACATTCTCGGCATACTGCTCCTTGATCGTCTGCGTGTCCCAGGCAGTCAGGCCGATGAACACGGCGATGCCGATCACCGAGATGGCGAACTGCAGCGCGGTCGAGCCGAGGAAGATGTTGACGATGCTGGCGATCACCACGCCGATCAGGCCCATGATCAGGAACGACGAGAACTGGGTCAGGTCACGCCTGGTCGTGTAGCCGTAGAGGCTGGTGGCGCCGAACATGGTGGCGGCGATGAAGAAGGTGCGCGCGATGCTGGTTCCGGTGAAGACCAGGAACACCGAGGCCAGCGACAGGCCCATGACCGCGCAGAAGGCCCAGAACATCGCCTGGGCGCTGGCCGCCGACATGGTCTGCATCTTGAACGAGAACAGCATGACGAAGGCGAGCGGCGCCAGCATCACCACCCATTTCAGCGGGCTGGAGAAGATCGGCACGTAGAGCGCGGGCGTCGATGAGATCATGAAGGCGACCAGGCCGGTGACCACCAGGCCAACGCCCATGTAGTTGTAGACGCGCAGCATGTGCTGGCGCAGGCCCTCGTCGTAGACGGCGCCGGTTTGGGCGCCGGCGCCCACGCGGTATCCCAGATTGGGGGTGTTCATATGAATTCTCCTTTGTGTATCGGTCAGCAAAGCGTGGGTCGGTCAGTAAAGCGTTTTGGCGAGCGTCTCGGCGGCGCGGTCGAGATCGCGGACCTCGCTTCGTCCGACCACCGCATAGGCGACCTCGCCGATCTGGAAATAGGCCGAAGAAATGTCACCCGAGGGGGCGACGGTCGGCTTGACGACGTCAAAGGTGCCCGGCCGGATCGCAAACAGTGAGACCAGGCCCATCTCCTTCGTCTCGACAGCCATTTCGACGCTCGGACCGAAGCGCGACGGATAGATCTGCACGTCGCGCACCTTCCAGTCCTTGGGCAGCGACGGCATGACGATCGCGGTTGCGGCGCGGATCTCGCCGGCATTGTAGTTAGGCGCTTCCGGCTGCGACGGCATGGTCTCGCGCACCAGCGTCGTTCTATGAGCGCGCACCGCCTCGTCGACATAGGCGGGCGGCTGCGGCGAGGCAACGACCTTGGTCACCGACATCGGCCCGATAATGCCGTTTGCCAGCCAGCCGGCAGCGACGAAGGCGGCCACTGCCGCCGCACGCTGCAGCACACCGAAGATGCGGCCGCGGAAAAGCCCCCTCTCCAGCCGCCGTGCGGCGTCGGCGGTCGCCGGCCGCGCCATGCCCCCGGACCCGGCAAGCGCCACGCGCAGCTCGTCGCGGGTTCGCAGATCCGACATCACGCGCGCCGCCGCCTCCGGACGGGTGGACAAAAACGCCTCGACCTCGATGCGGCGGGCGACATCGAGCTGGTCGTCGACATAGGCGTCGAGGTCGGTATCGGCCACGGGATCGACAGTTCCAGTCATGACGGTCCTCCAACGATCCTGAGACGGTTTTTTGTCTTCGAGGGCGCCGCGTCCTCCATCTTGCGCAATGCGGCGCGCGCCCTGCCGATGCGCGACATCAGCGTTCCCAGCGGCACGCCACTGGCATCGGCCGCCTGTTGATAGGAAAGCCCTTCGATGGCAACGAGATGCAGGGCCGAACGCTGTTCTTGCGGCAGACTGAAGAAGGCTTCGCGAACCTGCGCCAGGCGCACGGAGTGTTCCTGCGGCGCCGGTGTGCTGCCATCGGCAAGATATCCGGCCTGTTCGAGGCGAGCGGCTTCGGATTTGCGGGAGCGCATTTTGTCGATGAATGTGTTGTGCACGATCGACAACAGCCATGCGCGCAAATTGCCGCTAGAGTGGAAAGTGGCGCGCCGTTCATAGGCCCGCACAAGAGCGTCATGCACGAGATCCTCGGCGTCCGTGCTGTCACGCGTCAGCGAGCGCGCGTAGCGGCGTAGCGAACCGAGCTGTCCTATGATGTCAAAGCGCGGCATCGACCGTTTCATGTCCTGTTTACGGAGCATGTGGGGATTTTAATCCCAGCCGCGCCATTTTTTTCGCGGATCGCAGGAGGACATCGTTCGCAACCGCCCTCGCCTCGCAGGCAAAACCGGGCAATCCCGCGATACCGGCGCAGGGTGCTGCAAAGCAGGTGGCACACGGCCGAGTGAACGATCAGGGCCTTTCGCCGCGCCGCAGCTTGCCTTCAATCGCGGCAATCACGGGCAGCAGATCGGCGACGCCGTTGACAACGAAATGCGCGCCGGCGGCAGTTAGCTTGGCCGATGCCCCGGCCCGTTTCATCCTGAACACATCCGCAGCCATAGCCTGCGTCTCCGCCAGCGTGTGACCAAAGACATTGCCGGTCACCGCCACGCCGACGGTCCACGCGCCCGCATTGATCCCCTCGCCGATACCGACCTCGGTGTCATCGACCTTGACACACAGCCACGGCGGATAGACGCCGAGTTCGGTCAGCGCTTTCCAGAGCATGAACGGCGTCGGCCTGCCGTCAGGCGTATCGCCGGTGCAGACCAGGCAATCCGGCGAAAAGCCCTGCGCGGCTGCAACCGGCAGTATCTCCGCCATGATGTCGCGCGTATAGCCGGTTGTCGTGCCGATCTTGAGGCCGCGCTTCCGCAGCGCCTTGATCACGTCGACAACACCGGGAATGACATCCGAGAACCGCGCCGCCACAGCCCGGTTCCTCGGCACGAATACGTCATAGATGGCGTCGATGTCGGCATTCGTCGGCGCATGACCGTGCTGCTCCGTCCAGGCGGCGGCGATCCTGGGCTGTGCCAGCAGTGCTGCGATGTGCGGGCGCTTGGCCATTCCCATTGGCCCCCTCGCCTCATCGACGCTGATCGCCAGGCCGAATTCGGCGAAGGCCTCGACAAAGACACCCATCGGCGCCAGCGAACCGTGATCGACGACGGTGCCGGCCCAGTCGAGGACGACGGCGCGAAGCAAACCGTGGGTGGGCATCATGCGATCTTCCTGGCGTCGGCCGTGGTTGAACCGAAAAGCTCGTCGACCACCTCTTCGGCGATCGCGAACGAGGTGCTGGCGCCGGTGCCGCTGGTGATCATGACCAGCCGCACGCCCTCCCGCGGCGCGTCGGCGAACATTGTTTGGCCGGTTGCCGAGGCATAGATGCCGGTCCAGCGTTCCAGCACGGGCGGTGGCGGGCCACCAAAGACGGCGCTGAACTCCTCAAGGATGAGATCGTCGACACGCCCCGAGGCGAACGGATCGGGCGTTGTCGCATAGTGGTGTGAATCGCCCACCACGAGCGTGCCATCGGCACTCTGGACGACGATCAGATGAACGCCGTTGTCGAGCGCGTCGCCTTGATCCATTTCCAGCCGGCTTCGCAAAGCGGCGGCTTCTGGCAAAGCGGCGTAACCGCTGTAACGCGCCAGCCCAAGATCCGACATCACCGCTGCCGGCAACCGGAAGCCGGGAGCGGCAAGGCGCATCATCTGCAATTTGCAGCGGGTGACGCCGTATCGCGCGATGCGATCGGGGTAAAGCGTGACCAGGTCGTCGCCCGGGCAGACGATCACCTTGTCGGCGAAAACCGGACCCCGGCTTGTCTCGATATCGGGCGGCTCGATCGAGCGCACCACCGTCTCGCGCCGGAATTCGACGCCATGCTTTTCGGCGAGGAAGGTTGCCAGCTGCGGGATGGCCTGGCGCGACTCGACGCGCACATCGTGCGGGCTCCACAGGCCGCCGGCAAAATTCCGGCCCGCCAGTTCTGGATGGTCGCGGCGAAGCACATCGGGTTCGAGCAGCAGGCAACCCTCGCCCATCTCGGTTTGAAGAAACGCCTCGATCACCGAGAGCGCTTCCGGACGGCGCGCGACGACGACCAAGCCGCGCTGGATGACCTTGATGCCGGCGGGCGCGGCCAGTTCCAGCCAGATGTCGCGAGATCGCATCGCACGGCGCCATACCTGGCCGCGTTCCTGACCACTGACCGTAACAAAGCCGAAATTACGCACTGAAGCGCCGTTGGCCTGAGCGTCACGGTCTATGACGACGACGCTGAGACCACGACGGACGGCGGCGAGCGCATGGGCGAGACCGACAATGCCGGCGCCAACGATGGCGAGGTCGAATTTTTCTTGCCGGCTCATCGTTATCTCACACCATCATTCTCAGGCTTCGTGCTGGAAAGGCTATTCAGACTACGCCGATGTGACAGTAGCGTGTAGGTCCTGATGGCCTTGTCGTCTCGGACAACGTCCATGCACAGCCACGCCGAGGCGGCAGGAAAAGCTCTGGCGAAATACGTTCGATTTGCGTATCACTCCGCCGCGTCAACGGAACCTTTGCCAATGTTCGAAGATCTGCAGCCCGCCCCCGCCGACAAGATCCTTGCCCTGATCGGCCTCTATCGCGCCGATCCGCGTC
The DNA here is from genome assembly GCF_056404515.1 of Mesorhizobium sp. P2_C7. NCBI lineage: Bacteria > Pseudomonadati > Pseudomonadota > Alphaproteobacteria > Hyphomicrobiales > Phyllobacteriaceae > Mesorhizobium > Mesorhizobium sp. P2_C7. The sequence continues at coordinate 23,006 of NZ_JBFUDW010000026.1, forward strand.
CCGACAAAGTCGATCTCGGTGTCGGCGTCTACAAGGATCGCGATGGCAAGACGCCGGTCATGCGCGCCGTGCGCGAGGCCGAAAAGCGCCTGCTGCAGGGCCAGGACACCAAGACCTATCTCGGCCTGGCCGGCGATGTCGGCTTCAACGCGGTGATGGCCAAGCTTGCCTTCGGCCCAGGCGCCGACATGACGCGCATCCGCGCCGCACAGGCGCCCGGCGGGTCCGGTGCGCTGCGGCTGGTGGCGGAATTGCTGAAGCGGACGCGTTCGAACGCGACGGTCTGGCTTTCGGACCCGACCTGGCCGAACCACATGCCGGTGATGCGCGCCGCTGGCCTGCAGATCCGCGAATACCCCTATTTCGATGCGGCTTCGGGTGCCGTTCGCTTCGACGACATGCTGGCAGCGCTGCGGACGGCAAACAGCGGTGACGTGGTGCTGCTGCATGGCTGCTGCCACAATCCGACCGGCGCTAATCTGGACAGCGCCCAATGGGCCGCCGTTGTCGATCTGGTGGTCGAGCGCGGCCTGCTGCCGTTTGTCGACATCGCCTATCAGGGCTTTGGCGATGGCCTTGAGGCCGATGCTCTCGGCTTGCGCCTGCTGGCCGCGAAGGTTCCGGAAATGGTCGTCGCGTCGAGTTGCTCGAAGAGCTTCGCCGTCTACCGCGACCGCGTCGGCGCCGCGATGATCCTGGCCAAGGACGGCGCCCAGGCCGATCTGGCGATGGGTCAAATGCTATCGGCGGCGCGCGCCATGTATTCGATGCCGCCGGATCATGGCGCTGCCGCTGTGCGTGTCGTGCTGGAAGACGCCGCGTTGCGCGCGGACTGGGAGGCCGAACTCGAGGAGATGCGGCTGCGCATGCTCAGGCTTCGGGTCCAGTTCGCCGAGGCGCTGCGCCGGCAGTCCAATTCCGACCGTTTCGATTTCGTTGCCAGCCACCGGGGCATGTTCTCCCGCCTTGGCCTCACGGAAGCGCAGGTCGAGCGGCTGCGTGCCGAGCACGGCATCTACATGGTCGGTGACAGCCGCATCAACGTCGCGGGTCTGCCCGAGGACGGGATGGACGAACTCGCCAAGGCGATCGTTTCCGTTCTTGATTGACAGGCCGGGTACCCAGCACCTGTGGACAAGGCCCCCTCGCCGGCTGACAACGTTGGCCGCGCGAGTGGCCGCGCGGTAGCATCGGTCGCATGACGCCATCGAATGACATTTCGCGCCTGATCGAGATCATGGCGGCGCTGCGAGCGCCGAAAACTGGTTGTCCATGGGACATCGAGCAGGATTTCTCGACCATCGCGCCCTATACGATCGAGGAGGCCTACGAGGTGGCGGATGCCATCGCGCGCGGTGACCTCGACGATCTGCGCGACGAACTCGGCGACCTTCTGCTGCAGGTCGTCTACCACGCGCAAATGGCCGAGGAGGCCGGTGAATTCGCCTTCGGCGATGTGGTCCGGGCCATCACGACGAAGATGATCCGTCGCCATCCGCATGTCTTCGGCGACGAGGAGGCCCGCAGCGCCGGCATGGCCAAGGGCATGTGGGAAAAGATCAAGGCCGAGGAAAAGGCGGAAAAACGAGGCGCCCGCCTCGCCCGCGGTCTCGACCCCGAGGACAATGGCAAGGGGTTTCTGGACAGTGTTCCGGTCGCCCTGCCCGCGCTGACGCGAGCGCTGAAACTGCAAGAGAAGGCCGCCCGCGTCGGCTTCGATTGGAGCGAGGCAGCTCCTATCCTCGACAAGATCGAGGAAGAGATTGGCGAGTTGCGCGAGGCGCTGGCCAATGGTGACACCGCGTCGATCAAGGACGAGTTCGGCGACATGCTGTTTGCCGTCGTCAATCTCGGCAGGCACCTCAAGCTCGATTCAGAAGCCGCGCTGAGCGGCACCAATGAGAAGTTCCGCTCACGCTTCCACTATGTCGAGCAGGCCCTGGAAAAGTCGGGTAACACGCTGGACAAGGCGAGCCTGGCCGAGATGGAAGCGCTCTGGCAGGATGCAAAAACCGTGAAGTAAGCGACGTTACCCTTTGGTTTTGGCGCGCAATCTGCTTTCTATTTCTTCGCGGGCGCTTTGCGTCGCCTTGAGCGAGATGGTGGCGCTGCCGTTGTCATTGTCGGTTCGCGAAACGACGTCGCCATTGCGGTAAAGCCAGTCGACAAGACCGAACTGTGCTGGCTCGATCGTCACCGTCAGGTCTTCGAGTTCGCCCGCCATGCGCGTTTCGATGATCGCCTTCAGCGCATCGATGCCCTCGCCGGTCACCGCCGACACCGCGACCGGCGGCGCCTTGCTGGCGTCGGTGCCGTCGGCAAGCAGCCGGTTCCTGTTGCCTTCGTCAAGCCTGTCGATCTTGTTCCACACTTCGATGACCCGCTTGGCGTCGCCGGCATCGACACCGAGATCGGCGAGGATGCGTTCGACATCCTCGGCCTGCGCGGCTGTATCGGGATCGGAAATGTCGCGCAGGTGGATGACGAGGTCGGCCTCGACCACCTCTTCCAGCGTGGCGCGGAAAGCGGCGATGAGATGCGTCGGCAGGTCCGAGATGAAGCCGACGGTGTCCGAAAGGATAATCGGCGTGCCATGCGGTAGCCGCACGCGGCGCAGCGTCGGGTCGAGGGTGGCGAACAGCATGTCCTGAGCCAGCACGCCGGCTCCGGTCAGCCTGTTGAACAAGGTCGACTTGCCGGCATTGGTGTAGCCGACGATCGCCACCACCGGAAACGGCACCTTCTTGCGCTTTGCGCGGTGCAGGTCGCGGGTGCGGCGCACGGTTTCGAGTTCGTGTTTCAGCTTGATGATCTTGTCCTGAAGGACGCGCCGATCCGATTCGATCTGCGTTTCACCGGGACCACCGAGGAAGCCGGCACCGCCGCGCTGGCGCTCGAGGTGGGTCCAGCTGCGCACAAGACGGCCCTTCTGGTAATTGAGATGGGCAAGCTCGACCTGCAGCGTGCCTTCCTTGGTGCGCGCACGCTCGCCAAAAATCTCAAGGATCAGGCCGGTGCGGTCCAGCACCTTGGCATTCAGTTCCTTTTCGAGATTGCGCTGCTGCACCGGCGTCAGCGGATGGTCGACGATGACCACTTCCGCATGACCCTCTTTGACGATTTCGGCGAACTCGGCGACTTTGCCGCTGCCGAGCAACGTCGCCGGGCGCGGATCGTTGACGGTCACCACCGCCGTGTGGATCAGGTCAAGGCTGATGGCGCGGGCAAGGCCGACGGCCTCGTCGTGACGAGCGTCAGCCGAACGCGTCAGCCGCGGACGGTTGGTATCGTCGTCACCGCGCGGCTGGCGCGTAAGCACCGGCACGATGACAACGGCCCGGGTCGGGCCCTTGGCTTCCGTCCCGGGATGATGTGCTGGTTTTCCGCGAACTGGTGCGTCCGCGTCTTTCTCACGTGCCAATCAGGCGCCCTGGCTTTCCTCGCCATCGAACATCTGAACCGGCTGGCTCGGCATGATCGTGGAAATGGCGTGCTTGTAGACGAGCTGGGAATGACCGTCGCGGCGCAGCAGGACACAGAAATTGTCGAACGAAGTGACCACGCCGGTCAGCTTCACGCCGTTGATAAGGAAGATGGTGAGCGGGTTCTTGCTCTTGCGAACTGAATTCAGGAACAGGTCCTGAAGGTTTTGCGATCGTTCCGCCATTGTTCTTGTCTTTCGCCGATCCCCTTCGGTTTGCAAGCCAATGCGCCAAATTAACGGGCACATGTCAAGCGCGCAAACACCCTCTTGTCGTCAGTAACGACAAGCAGAACGAGATAAATTGATGTTCATTCCACCTGTGCGGTTATCAGGCTGGACTTTTTTCCGCAATGTCAAAAAAGGCCTTACGCAAGGAAAGTGTTACTGAGCCGGGGTGTCCATTGGCAACCGGATCGCCGTCGATGGCCACCACCGGCATGGCAATTGTGGTCGCGGAACTGATGAACGCCTCACGCGCTGCCTTGGCCTCGGCGACGGAAAAACCACGTTCCTCGATCTTCAAGCCAAGGCTGGCCGCCACCTCGAACATGGTCGTGCGGGTGATGCCGCGCAGGATGCCATGCTCGGCCGGCCTGGTGACCAGAACGCCATCCGTGGTGACGATCCAGGCGTTCGACGAGCCGCCTTCCTTGACCATGCCGTCGCTGTCGACGAACCATGCCTCCTGCGCACCGGCTTCCTTGGCCTTCTGCTTGGCCAGCACGTTAGGCAGCAGTCCGACGCTCTTGATATCGACCCGGTCCCAGCGATTCTCCGGCACGGTGATGACCGCAATGCCGGTTTCAGCCCGCTTTGCTCCGGCGGCAGGATCGGCTTTCCTGGCTGTGACCACCAGGGACGGCCTGGTGTCCGCCGACGGGAAGACAAAGTCGCGGCTGGCGACGCCACGCGTGACCTGGACATAGACCAGGCCATTGGCGACATGATTGCGGTTGACCACCTCGCGCAGGATGAGCGGCAGGACACCGCGCGTCACCGGCCAGGCAATCGACAGTTCGGTCAGCGAGCGGTTCAAACGGGCCAGATGGCGCGGCATATCGACGATGAAGCCACGCGCCACCTCGCAGACCTCGTACACGCCATCGGCGAACTGATAGCCGCGGTCCTCGATATGCACGGAAGCGTCCGCATGAGCGACGTAGCGCCCGTTGACATAGGCAATGCGCGGCATTGGCGACCCCTGGATAATTCTCGGGCTTTCTTATGCGATTCCGCCGCTGCCGTAACCGGCAAATGGTTGGCCCAAGCGCGGCCGATCGGACGTCGCGCCTGTCAGACGCCCAGCGACTTCAGCTTGCGGTGCAAAGCGGAGCGCTCCATGCCGATGAACTCGGCGGTTTTCGAGATGTTGCCGCCAAAGCGGTTGATCTGGGCGATCAGATAGTCCTTCTCGAACTGTTCGCGCGCCTCGCGCAGCGGCAGCGCCATGATGTGCTGGTCGGATTGATTCGGCGTGCGCGGCATGACATCGCCGATTTCGGACGGCAACAGGTCGGCGGTGATCGGCGCATCGACGTCATCGCCGCGCGCCAGGATCATCAGACGCTCGACATTGTTGCGCAGCTGGCGGACGTTGCCCGGCCAGTTGTGCGCCTGCAGCACGGCCAGCGCGTCATCGCCGATGCGGCGCGGCTTGATGCCGGCCTGGCGGGCGATCTGCTTCATGAAATTGTCGACGAGGTAGGGAATGTCCTCGCGCCGTTCGGCCAGTCCCGGCACCATTACCGGAACCACCGCCAGGCGATGATAAAGGTCCTCACGGAAACGACCGTCGGCAATCATCGCTTCGAGGTTCTGCGAAGTCGAGGAAATGATGCGCACGTCGACCTTGACCCGCTTGGTGCCGCCTACCCGCTCGAACTGCTGCTCGACCAGCACGCGCAGGATCTTGTTCTGCGTCTCGCGCGGCATGTCGGCCACTTCGTCGATGTAGAGGATGCCGCGATGCGCCTCCTCGAGCGCGCCGACCTTGCGTTCGACACCGTTCGATTCGGTGCCGAACAGCTCGATCTCCATGCGCTCGGGCGTGATGTTGGCGGCGCTCAGTGTCACGAATGGCGCGCCCTTGCGTGCCGACAGCGTGTGGATGGCGCGAGCGGCCAGTTCCTTGCCCGAACCTGAGGGGCCGATGATCATGACGCGGCTGTTGGTCGGCGCGACGCGCTCGATGGTCTGGCGCAGTTGGCTCATTGCCGACGACATGCCGATCAGATCGAAGGTTTCGCCGCTGCGCAGCTTGAGGTCGGAAACCTCGCGCCGCAATTTCGAGGTTTCGAGCGCACGCTCGGCAATGAGGATCAGCCTGTCGGCCTTGAACGGCTTTTCGATGAAGTCATAGGCGCCGCGACGAATGGCGGAGACCGCGGTTTCGATGTTGCCGTGCCCGGAGATCATCACCACCGGCAGGGTCGGGTGCATCGTCTTGATCTCGTCGAGCAGGGCCAGGCCGTCCAGACGCGAGCCCTGCAGCCAGATGTCGAGGAAAATCAGCCGCGGCGCCCGGTCGGCGATCGCCGCCAATGCGCTGTCGGCATCGAATGCCGTGCGGGTTTCGTGACCTTCGTCGCTCAGTATGCCTGCGACGAGTTCACGGATGTCTTCCTCGTCATCGACGATGAGAATATCAGACGCCATTACCGACCTTTTCAGTTTCTCGTTCGTTTTCCGTCCTGCTTTCGCCGCGCGGAGGCGCGACCGCCACAGGCGGCAAGATGATGCTGATCATCGCGCCGCGCCCGCCGTGGAAATCCGCGGGCGCATCATGAAGCTCCAGCCTGCCACCATGGTCCTCCACGATCTTCTTGACGATAGCGAGACCGAGCCCGGTGCCCTTCTCGCGTGTGGTCATATAGGGCTCGAGCAGCCGTTGGCGATTCTCGCGCGGCAGCCCCTTGCCATTGTCGATGACGTCGATGCGAATCGCGCCATTCTGGCGGCCGGCTTGAATCCGGATTATGCCGTGCGAACCATCCTTCTGTTCCAGCCCATCGATCGCTTCGGCGGCGTTCTTGATCACATTGCCGAAAGCCTGCGCCATCAGCCGGCTGTCGAACGTGCCCTTGAGCGGCTCGCTGCCGAATACCCGCTCGAAGGTGATGTCGGCGCGGCTGACCTCGACCAGGAACGAGGCCTCGCGTAGCGATTCGCGCAGGTCGATGGCCTTCATTTCGGGCTTCGGCATGCGGGCGAACGCCGAGAACTCGTCGACCATGCGGCCGATGTCCTCGACCTGCCGGATGATGGTGTCGGTGCACTGGTCGAAAACCTCGCGGTCCTCGGTTATGACCTTGCCGTAGCGGCGCTTGATGCGCTCGGCCGACAGCTGGATCGGCGTCAGCGGGTTCTTGATCTCATGCGCGATGCGCCGCGCCACGTCGGCCCAGGCGGATGAGCGCTGCGCCTGAACCAGATCGGTGATGTCGTCGACCGTCACGACATAGGATTTCTCCTCCGCACCGTCGTCGCCGGCCTCGATGGTGATCTGCACGTTGAAGGTCCGCTCGGCACCGGCGCGATAGAACGTGACTTGCTCGCGGTAGACCGGTTTGCCGGACTTGCGGCCGATCTCGAAGACGCGGCCGACATGCGGCAGCACGGCGGAGAGGTTTTGTCCAAGTGCCGCGTTGGCGGATATGGCCAGCATCGCCTCGGCCGAGCGGTTGACGATGGTGACGATGCCATAAGGGTCGACGCCGATGACGCCGGCGGTGACACCGGCAAGCACCGCTTCGGAGAAACGGCGCCGTTCGTCGATCAGGTCCTTGGCGGACAGGATCTCGTTGCGCTGTGATTTCAGTTCGAGAAGCATCTTGTTGAACGTGTCGCCGAGCGAGGCGACATCGCCGTCCGATGGCCTGACGGGAACCGCGACGTCGAGATTGCCGGTCGCCACCTCGTCGGCGGCGCCGATAAGCTGGCGAATCGGCCGCACCAGGCGATCGGCAACGGCAATGCCGGTCCATATCGCGGACAGGATGATGATCAGCGTCAGCGACAGATAGGGCAGCGCGAAGGCCACCTGCGACGTGCGCCTGTTATCTTCCAGCCCGCGATATTCGTCGGTGTTGGATCTGACGATCTGCCGCGCCTTGATCACTTCGGGATCGACGAGGCGAATGGTGTAGAGATAGAGCCCATCGATCTCGCGCAGCTTGACGATGGCGCCCATGATGTTGCGCGTTTTCGGCTCGATCAGCACCGGCTTGCCGTCGGAGGCGCTGGCCACGGCGCCTTCCGGCGGCTCGGGCATGGCGAAATCGGTGTCGGTCTTGGCGCTCATGACGAACGAGCCGTCGGGTTTGATCAGCGCTGCATGGGCCAGCGACCGGCCCACGGCTTCCTTGTTCATCAGGTCGAGAAAGCCAGTCCGATCAAGGCCATAGAGCGTCCTTGACGCGTCGAGATCATAGGCCATCGACAGCGTCGTGCCCTGGAGGTTGCGGGCGTTTTCCTGGACATAGGCATCGGCGATCGACAATGACGAATTGACGATCGTCTTGGTGCGGATTTCGAACCAGCGGTCGAGGCCGATGTCGAGCGTGATCGAGGCGATGATCGCCACCATGATGGCGGGAATTGCGGCGACCAGGGCAAACATTGCGACGATGCGCACATGCAGCCGCGAGGCCGCCTTGCCGTGCCGGCGAGCCATCAGGATGCGGTGTACTTCGCGTCCGACCAGCGCGATGAGGAACAGGACGAATATGGCATTGAGGGCGATCAATGCGAGCGTCGTCGACTCGTTGGGCGTAATCGGCGTGGCGCCGACGAGGATGGTGAACGAGATCGCCGCCGTCACCAGCGCGCCGCCGACCGCGACCACACCGGGCAGCGCAAGCAGCCTGCGCCCGTCGCGTGCGCCGGGTTCGCTGAAAAGCGGTTGGTTGAGTGTCGGTGCCTGCGGAGCCATGTCGCCGTCTAGAGCCATCATTGCGTCGGATGTATGCAACGCATTGTGGCGATTATGCAACAAGTGTGACCGAGACGGAAATCTTTCGCGAGATGGTCCCCTGAAAAGAGCCCGGGCTCGGATCAGGGCTCAGGGCTGTCGCGATGATTTGTAGACGTTGACGCCGAGGTCGCGAATCTTCTTGCGCAGCGTGTTGCGGTTCAAGCCCAGCAGTTCGGCGGCCTTGATCTGGTTGCCGCGGGTTGCCGTCATCGAGGCCAGGACCAGCGGATACTCGACCTCGGACAGAATGCGCTGGTAGAGACCGGCAGGCGGCAAATCGCCGGCAAACGAGGCGAAATAACGCTGCAGGAAATGCTCGACCGCCTGGCCGATGGACAGGTCGTCGGGAATGAGGTTGCCGCCGCCCGGCACCACCGGGCGCTCGCCGGTCTTGAGCTCGGCTTCGATGATCTCGGCCGAAATCTCATCCTGCGAATAGAGCGCGGCGAGCCTGCGGACGAGGTTTTCCAGTTCGCGCACATTGCCCGGCCAGGGGTAGCGCTTCATCAGTTCGATGCCGCCCGACGAAATGCGCTTGGTCTGCAGGCCTTCCATCTCGCCGAGCTTGAAAAAGTGCCGCACGAGGTCGGGCACGTCCTCGGAGCGCTCGCGCAGCGCCGGCAGCCTGAGCGGCACGACGTTGAGGCGATAGAAAAGATCCTCGCGGAAAAGCCCCTGGTTGATCAGCGTGCGCAGATCCTTGTTGGTGGCGGCGACGATGCGCACGTCGGTCTTGATCGGCGTGCGTCCGCCAACGGTCGTGTACTCACCCTGCTGCAGGACGCGCAGCAGGCGCGTCTGCGCTTCCATCGGCATGTCGCCGATCTCGTCGAGGAACAGCGTGCCGCCTTCGGCCTGTTCGAAGCGACCGGTGGAGCGGTTCTGGGCGCCGGTGAAGGCGCCCTTCTCGTGGCCGAACAGTTCCGACTCGATCAGGTCACGCGGGATCGCCGCCATGTTGATGGCGACGAACGGGCCGCCGCGGCGGCGGCCATACTCATGCAGCGCACGCGCCACCAACTCCTTGCCGGTGCCGGATTCGCCAGAAATCATCACCGTCAGGTCGGTCTGCATCATGCGCGCCAGCATGCGGTAGATGTCCTGCATGGCCGCCGAGCGGCCGACCAGCGGCATCGCGTCAGGTTGCTCTTCCGGCCGCGCATCGATCTTCGGCCGCCGCGGCTCGGAAAGCGCCCGGTTGACGATGTTGAGCAGTTCGGTCAAGTCGAATGGCTTCGGCAGATATTCATAAGCGCCGGTTTCGGATGCACGGATCGCCGTCATGAAGGTGTTCTGGGCGCTCATGACGATAACGGGCAGCTCCGGCCGCGCCTTCTTGATGCGCGGCAGCATGTCGAAGGCGTTCTCGTCCGGCATCACCACATCGGTGATGACCAGATCGCCCTCGCCCGCCGCCACCCAGCGCCACAATGTCGAAGCGTTGGAAGTGACGCGCACCTCGTGACCGACGCGCGAAAGCGCCTGGTTGAGGACGGTGCGGATCGCCGCATCGTCGTCGGCGACGAGAATATTGCCGCGAACGGTCATTTGCGGTCTCCTTCACCGTCTTCATCGGCGCCGTATGGCACCTCTTTCCAGGCCGGCATCAGAATGCGGAATGTGGTCCCGCKCGGCGTCGATTCGCATTCGATGATGCCGCCATGCTCGCCGACGATCTTGGCGACCAGCGCCAGCCCCAGCCCCGAGCCGTTCGGCTTGGTGGTGATAAAGGGATCGAACAGGATCGGCAGGATATCTTCCGAGACGCCGGAGCCATTGTCGCGCACGCAGAATTCCAGCGGCAGCGATACGCGATCCTGCGTGCCCGGAACGGAAACACGGATGCCCGGCCGGAAGGCGGTCGACAGCACGATCTCGCCCTGCGGGTCACTGCCGATTGCCTCGGCGGCGTTCTTGACCAGGTTGAGGAACACCTGGATGAGCTGGTCGCGGTTGGCAAACACCGGAGGCAACGAAGGATCATAATCCTCCATTATCTTGATTCTCTTGGCAAAACCGTTCTTGGCAATCGCCTTCACATGGTCGAGAACGACGTGGATGTTGACGGGGTAGCGATCGATCGGCCGCTCGTCGGAAAACACCTCCATGCGGTCGACCAGCGACACGATGCGGTCGGTCTCGTCGGTAATCAGCCGCGTCAGCGCGCGGTCCTCGTCGGAAGCCGACAGTTCGAGCAGCTGGGCAGCACCGCGGATGCCGGAGAGCGGGTTCTTGATCTCATGGGCAAGCATCGCCGCCAGGCCGGTCACCGAGCGCGCAGCGCCGCGGTGCGTCATCTGCCGGTCGATCTTGTCGGCCATCGACCTTTCCTGGAACATCACCACGACGGAGCCTGGAAATTCCGGCACCGGCGCGACATAGAGATCGACGACCTTCTCGATGCCCAGGCGCGGCGACGACACGTCGACCCGGTATTCGTTGACTGGAGCGAGGCGTTCGCGCACCTGATCGACCAGCGTCAGCAGCGGGCTGCCGAAGGGAATGAGTTTCGACAGCGTGTTGCGGGCGAGCATGGTCGCGCTTGAGCGGAAAAAGTCCTCGGCATCGGCATTGGCGTAGGTGATGAACCCTTGCTCGCTGATCATGATCACCGGACGCCGGATGGTGTTGAGCACGATCTGGGCGGCATCCGCCATTTCAACACTCTGGCCAGCGGCGGCGATCATGCGGCGCTCCGCAGGTTCGACGGTTGCGCATCGTGCGAAAACACATCGCGCAGCATGGCGATGACGCGCGCGGGCTCGAATGCGGTCAGTATGGCCTTTCGGCTGTCGTCAGCCATGCCGCCGGCATGACGGTCGAGATACCAGCCAAGATGCTTGCGCGCCTGGCGCAGGCCACTTTCGACGCCATAGAGCGCCAGCATGTCCTCGTAGTGGGCCACGACATAATCGGCCAGCGCTATCCGGTTCTGCGGCACCTTGGCCGCTGCCTCGCCCGTCGCGGCCGCCGCGATGCTGCCAGCGATCCAAGGCGCACCGTAATGCGCGCGGCCGATCATCACGGCATCGGCACCTGACTGGTCGAGAATGGCAGCCGCTTCCGCCGGCGAAGAAACATCGCCATTGGCGACGACCGGGATCGACACCGCTTCCTTGACCCGGGCGATGGCGCGCCAGTCGGCCTTGCCCTGATAGAACTGGCAGCGCGTGCGGCCGTGCACCGTCACCATCCTGACACCGGCCTGTTCGGCGCGGCGCGCCAGCATCGGGGCGTTGAGTGCGCCTTCGTCCCAGCCCAACCGCATCTTGACCGTGACCGGCACCTTGACCGCGCCGACCACGGCGTCGATCAGCGACAGCGCGTGGTCGAGATCCAGCATCAATGCCGAGCCGGCATAGCCACCGGTAACCTTCTTGGCCGGGCAGCCCATGTTGATATCGATGATGTCGGCGCCCTCGCCAGCGGCGATCCGCGCGCCTTCCGCCATGTGCGCCGCCTCGCGGCCGGCAAGCTGCACCATGTGAACCGGCAGGCCGGAATGACGAATGCGCAGGTCGCAACCGGCCCTGCCCTTGGCAAGCTCGCCGCTGGCGACCATTTCGGATACGACAAGACCGGCGCCATGCGCATGGGCGCGCTGCCGGAACGCCTCATCGGTGATGCCCGACATCGGCGCCAGGAACACGCGATTGCGAATTTGCACACCGCCGACGTCGAGCGGCGCGGCCAATTTGGTCAAATCAGGCATGCACAAAAACCAAGCATATTCATTCGTTGCACATTCTCTAGCCAGAACCGGCGCAATGTGCAACGCGGAATGACGCCACATTAAGGCGCAATTGGGAAAAATGCTGGCCTTCCAAATTGGCGCCAGACGCCCCTTGGAAGGCGCAAAGGACGCCTTCGAAGTTCATATTTGGCGCACGATCTTTTCCGAAAACCGATTACACTTTCCGGGATCGTGCGCTAAGCCAATCTGCATGACTGACGCAAGTGAAAATTCGAGTGACGATGGCAAGGTCGCCGTGGTGATCGTCGCCGCCGGCCGCGGCGCTCGCGCCGGGCAGGCCAACGGACCCAAGCAGTATCAAAGTATTGGCGGCCACGCCGTCATCGCCCACACGATTGAGATTTTCCTGGCCCACCCGCGGACCAGCGAAGTTGTTGTCGCCATTCATGCCGATGACCACGAGCTGTTCCAGCAGGCAGCAGGCGCCAACGCCGGGCGGGTCATCGCCATCATGGGCGGGGCGACCAGGCAGGCTTCGGTGCGGCTCGGACTGCTCGCACTGAGAGGCCACGCGCCGGGCCGGGTTCTGATCCACGACGCCGTCCGCCCGTTTGTTGATGCGGAGTTGATCGACCGGACCATCGACGCCATCGGCGAGCGCGAGGGCGCGCTGCCCGCCCTGCCCGTCGCCGATACGCTGAAGCGCGAGTCGGCCGCCGGCGTCGTCGGAGAAACCGTTTCCCGCAGCGGACTTCACGCCGCGCAGACGCCACAGGGCTTTCCGTTCTGGCCCATTCTTGCCGCGCACGAGAAAGCCCATCACCTGGGGAAAATGGACTTCACCGACGACGCCGCGATCGCCGAATGGGCGCATATTCCGGTAAGGATCGTTCCGGGTTCACCGGACAATGTCAAACTCACCTGGGCACGGGATATTGCAATGGCGGACCAGCGGCTTTCCGGCGACCGTGCGCGCTTCCCCGATATCAGAACCGGCAATGGCTACGACGTGCATGCCTTCGAACCTGGCGACCATGTCACCCTGTGCGGCGTCGCCATCCCGCATGACAAGAAACTTTCGGGCCACTCCGACGCCGATGTCGGCCTGCATGCCTTGACCGATGCGCTGCTGGCGACCTGTGGGGCCGGCGACATCGGCACGCATTTCCCGCCGTCCGATCCGCAGTGGAAAGGCGCTGCATCTCGTATCTTCGTCGAACATGCGGCAAAGTTGGTGCGCGAGCGCGGCGGTCGCATCGCCAACGCTGACATCACGCTGATCTGCGAGGCGCCGCGCGTCGGCCCGCATCGCGAGGCGATGACGGCAGCCCTGTCACAGATGCTGGCAATTTCCCCTGATCGCATCTCGATCAAGGCGACAACCAACGAAAAGCTCGGCTTTGTCGGCCGCGAGGAAGGCATAGCGGCCATCGCCACCGCCAGCGTGGTGTTTCCCGGCGAGGTGCCGGAATGACCAACGACGAGCTGGCAAACGCGCTGCTTCAGGCCTGCCAGCAGCGCGGCATCATGCTGGCAACGGCGGAAAGCTGCACCGGCGGCATGATCATCTCCGCGCTCACCGACATTGCCGGCTCGTCCGCCGTGGTCGATCGCGGCTTCATCACCTATTCGAACGAAGCGAAGATGGACATGCTCGGTGTTTCCCCCGCCACGCTTGAGGAGTACGGCGCGGTTTCACGCGAGACGGCGATCGAAATGGCAAAGGGCGCGCTGGCCCGTTCGCGCGCCAAGCTGACGCTGGCGGTCACCGGCATTGCCGGCCCCGGCGGCGGCTCGGCGCAAAAGCCTGTCGGCCTGGTCTGGTTCGGCGTCGGCTTGGACGGCCAGGCCGTGACCGCAGAGCGCCAACTGTTTGCCGACAAGGGTCGCGATTTTATCCGCCGTGAAACAGTTGGGCATGCGCTGGAACTGGGACTGCGTGCGCTCGGCCAGCGTTAAAGTGCGACGCGCTTTAAGTCTTTGTATTTATGCCTATCGTTGTTCCGCTGCGCACTTTTGGGCGACATGCATCAGGCCGACGATGCAACACCATAGATGACGTCGGCGCGCTTCTCGAAAGCCTCGGCGAACATGCGGAAGGCGCGATCGAACATGGTGCCCATCACCGCGCCCAGAATGCGGCTCTTGAATTCATAATCGATGAAGAAGCGGACAATACAGCCTCCGCCATCGGGTTCGAAGCGCCAGACATTGCTCAGATATTTGAACGGGCCATCGATGTATTTCACGTCGATGGTGTTCTCGTCGGGTTTCAGCAGCACCTGCGTGGTGAAGGTTTCGCGGATCGCCTTGTAGCCGATGCTCATGTCGGCGACGAGAACGGTGCGTCCGTCACGCTCCTTGCGCGAGCGCACCGTCAGCGCTTCGCAAAGCGGCAGGAACTGCGGATAGGCCTCGATATCGGCAACCAGTGCGAACATCTGTTGCGGCGTATGGGCAACCCGGCGGGTGGCTTCGAATTTCGGCATAAACCGGCCCTAAAGCGCGTTGCGTTGAAACGGATTCATGCGACGCGCTTTGGATTCCTTGTTTTTATGCATGTCGTTCTCCCAAAACCGAGGTCACTTTTGGGCGACATGCATTAGAGCGATTTCTTGAGAAGCGCTTCCCGCGCCGCACGCAGCCTAGCGAAATCGTCGCCGGCGTGGTGCGACGAGCGCGTCAGCGGGCTCGACGCCACCAGCAGAAAACCCTTGGTCCGGCCGATCGTCTCGAAGGATTTGAACTCCTCCGGGGTGACGAAGCGGATCACCGGATGGTGCTTCTTGGACGGCTGCAGATACTGGCCGATGGTCATGAAGTCGACATTGGCCGAGCGCAGATCGTCCATCAATTGCAGGATTTCGTTCCGCTCTTCGCCCAGGCCCACCATGATGCCGGACTTGGTGAAGATCGACGGGTCGAGTTCCTTGACCCGCTGCAACAGCCGGATTGAATGGAAATAGCGGGCGCCCGGACGAACCGTCAGATAGTTCGACGGCACGGTCTCGAGATTGTGGTTGAAGACGTCGGGCTTGGCCGCCACGACGATCTCCAGTGCGCCTTCCTTACGCAGGAAATCGGGCGTCAGGATTTCGATCGTCGTCAACGGGGTCGCCGCCCTGATGGCGCGGATGACCTCCGCAAAATGCTGCGCACCGCCGTCGGCGAGATCGTCGCGGTCGACCGAGGTGATGACGACATGGGTCAGGCCCATCTGCTTGACCGCGTGCGCGACGCGGGCCGGTTCGTCGGGATCGAGTGCGGTCGGGATGCCGGTGGCGACGTTGCAGAAGGCGCAGGCGCGTGTGCAGATCTCGCCCATGATCATGAAGGTGGCGTGCTTCTTCTCCCAGCACTCACCGATGTTGGGGCAGCCGGCCTCTTCGCAGACGGTCACCAGCTTGTGCGACTTCACGATCTCGCGGGTCTCGGCATAGCCCTTCGAGACCGGCGCCTTGACGCGGATCCAGTCGGGCTTGCGCAGCACGTCCTGATCGGGCTTGTGCGCCTTTTCCGRGTGCCGCAAGCGCGGTGCGTTGGCAATCGTATCGAGGACAGTGACCATCTGGAAACCTGGTTTGTTCGCGACAGCCAGTCCGGCTTTCGCTGTCATAACGTCATCTAAGACTTTTCAACTCAAAGAAAAAGGCCGCCGCAGCGCATGCCGCGGCAGCCCTTTTCGCATAGCAGTTGTTCAACGATGTTAACGGCGCACCAGGCGTCCGACCCAGATCAGCAGGCAGGCGCCGATAAAGCCGGTGATCAGATAGGCCGTCCAGCCGATGCCGAAGACACCGACGTTGAGCGCCTGCAGGATGGCGTTCAGCACGATCGCACCGACGATGCCCAGAACAATATTCATGAAGATCCCGGTGTTGCTCTTCATGACCATTTCGGCGAGCCAGCCTGCCAGGCCGCCGATAATGATTGCTGCTATCCAACCGACGCCATTCAAGTGCATATGCCCTCTCCTTGTGTGATGGGTGAAAATGCATCCGCAAACGAACATCCTTGCCGCCGGGTTCCATCGATTACCCGCGGTCCTGATTTATCACGCGTTGAGCGCCCGGCCATAGGCGTCGAGCACGCTTTCCTTCATCATTTCCGAGAGCGTGGGATGCGGGAAGATGGTGTGCATCAATTCTTCCTCGGTCGTCTCCAGGTTCATCGCCACGACAAAGCCCTGGATCAGTTCGGTCACCTCGGCGCCGACCAAATGCGCGCCGAGCAGCTGACCTGTCTTCTTGTCGAAGATGGTCTTCACGAAGCCCTGGTCCTCGCCAAGCGCGATGGCCTTGCCGTTGGCGGCGAACTGGAAACGTCCGACTCGGATATCCCAGCCCTCGGCCTTGGCCTTGGCCTCCGTCAGGCCGACGGAGGCGACCTGCGGATTGCAGTAGGTGCAGCCCGGAATCTTGAGCTTGTCGGTGGCATGCACGCCGGGAAAGTTGGCAATCTTTTCGACGCACACCACGCCCTCATGCTCTGCCTTGTGGGCAAGCATCGGCGGGCCGGCGACATCGCCGATGGCATAAATGCCGGGCACATTGGTCTTGCCGTAGCCGTCGACGACGATGCAGCCGCGGTCGGTCTTCACGCCGAGCGCCTCAAGCCCGAGGTTTTCGATGTTGCCCTGCACGCCGACGGCCGAGATCATGCGGTCGGCGGTGATCTTCTCGACTTTGCCGTCCTTCATCTCGACATGCGCGGTGACCGAGTTCGCGCCCTTCTCGACCTTGGTCACCTTGGCCTCGAGAATGATCTTCATGCCTTGCTTCTCGAACTGCTTTTGGGCGAATTTCGAGACTTCGGCGTCCTCGACCGGCATCACCGCAGGCAGGAGTTCGACAACCGTCACTTCGGCGCCCATGGTGCGGTAGAAGGAGGCGAATTCGATGCCGATGGCGCCTGAACCCATCACCAGCAGCGATTTCGGCATCTCCTTCGGCACCATGGCTTCGAAGTAGGTCCAGATGAGCTTGCCATCCGGCTCGATGCCGGGCAGCGCGCGCGGCCGGGCGCCGGTCGCCAGAATGATGTGCTTGGCGGTGTAGGTGCCCTCGCCCTTGACGCCCTTCGGCACCGGCGGCTGCGGCTCCATCGGCGTCTTGGCCGTCTTGGACACGACGATCTCACCCGGCTTCGAGAGCTTGGCTTCGCCCCAGATCACGTCGACCTTGTTCTTCTTCATCAGGAAGGCAACGCCGCCATTGAGCCGCAGCGAGACTTTTCGCGAACGGTCGACCACGGCAGAAGTGTCGACGCTGACCTTGCCGTCGAGCTTCAGCCCGTAATCCTTCAGGTGATCCGAATAGTGCATGATCTCGGCCGAGCGCAGCAGCGCCTTGGTCGGAATGCAACCCCAGTTGAGGCAGATGCCGCCGAGATGCTCGCGCTCGACGATCGCCGTCTTGAAGCCAAGCTGGGCGGAACGCACTGCCGTGACATAGCCGCCCGGGCCGGAGCCGATGATGATGACGTCGTAGTTCTCAGCCACGATTTTCTCCTTGATTCACGATTCCAGCATGCCGCGCACGAGGGGCGCTAACGCCTCGCCGATGTTGCGCGTGTTTTCGGCATCGAGATGGACGCCGTCGAGCGGTGTACATTTAGCGACGCTCGCTGCATCAAAAAAGCCGCAGCCCATCTCGTTGGCGGCTGTTTGATAAAAGCCGGCGAGCTTGGGCGACTCGATTGCACCCGTTCCCAACATTTCGGCGTAGTCCACCTTGCGAGTTTCCACGATATGCGGTGGCGCAACCAGAATAATCCTGGGGGCGGCACCGCCGAATGGATAGGCGTGCCCCCGCACGATTTCGACGAGGCGTCGCATGCCATAGGACGCTATGACCGCGCTGCCATGAATCGACGGCTTCATGTCGTTGGAGCCAAGCATGATGACGATCAGATCGATCGGCGAATGCGTGCTCAGGATCGTCGGCAATATCCGGGCGCCGTTTCGGTCCGCGCCCGACAAGAAGTCGTCATAGGCCGTGGTGCGGCCGCCCAGTCCCTCTGCAATGACGTGAAAGCTCGGTCCGAGCGCTCTCGCCAGTGTGGTTGGCCACTGGTCTTCATGTTCATGTCGACTCAAAGTCTCCGGGTTGTGTCCCCAGGTCAGCGAATCGCCGTAGCACAGAACTGTCTTCATGCACCCACACCCACCTGTGCCTTGATCGAACCGCGTCTCACCCGCCAGTTCACGAACAGCCAGTGAAGAATGATCGTCACCAGCCCCGGCAGGCCAAAGCCGACCACCATGGGAATGTCCTTCTTCACCACCGCGGCACCGCTGTCGGCGTAGAGGGCAAGCGCGACCAGCAGGGCAAGCGCGACCAGCAGGGCAAGCAACACCGCAAACATGATCAGCAGCCACTTACCCGTCCTGGCCACCGCCGCGACCGGATCCGTCATGAACTCCGCCACGAAGAAGACGAAGGTAACCATGAAGGTCACCAGCACCGAGAACATGAAAACGAGGATGTATTCTTCCTCGGCGCCAGTGGCGATGGCCAACCACTGCGCGACCAGCCCGCCGGCCAAACCGGAAAGAATGAAAGCGAAAAGGCTGGTGAAGAATGTCCGCACCGCCCTTTCCCTTCCTAGACCAGCATGCCCATCGGGTTTTCGATCAGGCGTTTGAAGGCAACCAGCAATTCGGCCCCCAGCGCACCGTCGACGGCGCGATGGTCGGTCGACAGCGTCACCGACATGACGGTGGCGATTTTGATCTCGCCATTCTTGACCACCGCCCGCTCCTCGCCGGCGCCGACCGCCAGGATCGTCGCATGCGGCGGGTTGATGACGGCGGCAAAGTCCTTGATGCCGAACATGCCGAGGTTCGATACCGCCGTGGTGCCGCCCTGATACTCTTCCGGCTTCAGCTTGCGGCTGCGGGCGCGGCTGGCCAGGTCCTTCATCTCGTTGGAGATGGTGGACAGCGTCTTTTCGTCCGCCTTGCGGATGATCGGCGTGATCAGGCCGCCCGGGATCGACACCGCAACGCCGACATCGGCATACTTGTGCTTGACCATGGCGCTTTCGGTCCACGACGCATTGGCATCCGGCACCGCCTTCAGCG
>NZ_JBFUDW010000027.1:0-38437 GCF_056404515.1 Mesorhizobium sp. P2_C7
GGTGATGTTCACCGACTCGTCGTGGCTGGCTCCCGGGGTCGGATGATGGATCGAGGCATACTGCGCCACGCTGACGACGCCGGTCGTGCTGTTGATGGCGACAGCGAACGCCGCCGCCCCACCGGCCCCGCCGATGCGGCCGACCACCAGATCGCCTTCCTTGAACAGGAAGATGCTGGTGCCGGCGGTCGTGTCGAGGCCGGAATCCACGCCGGCGGCGGACACCGCCAGCGAGAATGCCGTCGTGCCACCTGCCTGATCGGTGCCGAACGAGCTTCCGGTGGAGGACACCACCGCGCCTGGGTCCTGCGCGTAGCCGGTCGGGCTCAGATCGGAGCTGACATTGCTGACGCCCGCAAACAGGGCAACAACCGCGGGTGCCGTGGTGTCGTCGGCATCTGCCTGGATGCCCGCGGTCTCGTCATGCGCCACCGTGGGAGCGCCCTGGACGATGCCCGCCGTCGGGCCGTCATCTTCGATCACGATCTGCTGGCCGACGAACTCCGAGGCGGAGTTGGATGTCACGATGCCGAAGCCGCCTATGTCGAAAGTGTTGTTGTCGTTGCTGGGATCGCTATCCGCGTTGCTGACGTTCTCGATCAGCACCCGATTATGGGTTCCGCTTGTCGTCCACTGCACCGTGTCGCCGCTGCTTAGGCCCGTGATGATCAAGTCGCCGTTGGCGTCGATCGAGGCGGCCGGAGTATATTGCGTATTGCCTGTCTTGACGACGACGTTTGTCAGCGAGAACGACGTGATGGCGACGTGCGTGTCGTTGGTGAGCCCGTCGACGAAGTTCACTCCCGACTCCGCGACGGTGGTGAAGGCAGAGATCTTGACGGTCACGGGTCCGATGCCCGGATTGGTCTGGTTGACGGTGAAGGATGCTCCCGTCGCACTGACGACATTCTGGAAGTCGATGTTGGCTTCGACATCGGCCTCGTTCTGGTCCAGATTCGGCACGAGGAAGTTCGTGTTCGTGCCCGAGACGTAGGTGATGTACGCCCCCTCGGTAGGGTTGATCGCGTTGCCGTTGACGCCGAACGAGGTGGTGCTGCCGGCCTGGCTGATATTGAGCACATCCTTGGTCGAGATGTTTCCGCCCTCGGACTGGTTCAATGGATCTTTCCCTATCACCACGATCTGGGTGGAGTTTGGATCGCCGAAGGTCATGAACAGGTTGCTGCCGGAGGGCGCTCCGGCAAAGCCGAAGTTGAGCGTCTCGCTCGCCGCGAGCTTGAGGGTGTTCCCGAGATCGACCGCGTCGTCCGGGTTGGGGTTGCCGCCATGGAAGATCGGAACATAGGTGACAATGTTGAAGGTCACCTGGTCGCTGGTCGCGCCGGCGTTGATCACGTCCTGCTTGAAGACGACGAAGGCGATCGCGTCCAGATTGTTGACAATACCGTTGCCATCGCTGTCATAGCGACCGATCACGGTGTTGTTCCCATCGGCGAAGAGCAGGATATCCTTGCCGCCGAGGGTGTTGAGCCCGCTATCATCGCCATTGAGGGTGCCGCCATTGCCGTCGGTGAACGTAGTGCCGACGAGCTGGGAGCCGGCGGTGGCGTTGACGGTGACCGAGTTCGTCTTGGTCGCGACGCCGATGCTGGCCGGGAACGCGGAATTCAGCCCGAGAGTTGATTCGAGATAGGTCCGGAACGAGGCCGGCAAAGCGGAGTACGCGACAATCGGTGTCCGTAAAGGCATCGTCGACGTTGTCGCCGGTTTGCAGCCCGGTGGTCTGGTCGTTGACGGCCTCGTCGTTGAGAATAAAGCTGATGGTCATTGCTGTGCTCCCCTATCACGTGACGGGGGCCCAGCCCCCAGATGCCGATGCACCCACCCCAGCGCATCCCCTGGCCCACTGAATCTGCGGCCTTCAATCCGTCAATTTGCCGCCAATGAAGTGGGCGCGTCCATTCTCGGTTCGATAGTATTGGGGTGAATGCCCATACCTGATCGAACGATATATATCGTTCGATAGATCAGGCCGGCGCGGGCGCCGCCGGCGATCGCGACGGCATCGAGGTCGATGCCGTCAGGCGGCTTTTCGTTTTGTAGCTGCACCCTGTCGATGCCAGCGGAAAGCGATGATCAGAGCGGGCCGGTTCCTGGACGCTCGGCGCCCTTGCCATGCGACACCCAGGCCAGTTCGGCCCGGCCATCGAGATGCAGCTTCTCGTAGACATGATGCAGGTGCATCTTCACCGTGCCTTCGGATACATGCAGCCGCTGCGCGATGGTCTTGTTGCGCAACCCGCGCGAGACGAGATCGGCGATCTCGGTCTCCCGCCCGGTCAGCCTGGACGTCGGCTGGTGCTGCGGTTCTGGCATCAGCAGTTGCTGGACGATCTTGTTGTCGATCCATTTCTTGCCTGCCGCCACCGCATTCACGCATTCGAGAAGATAGCGATGGCTGATGCCGTCCAGAAGCAGGCCGTCGCCGTCGAGCGCCTGTATTTCCTTGATGTCGAGCCTGCCGTTCGGCTGCACGATGAAGATGATGCCGAGAGCGCTGTCGCAGGCCTTCAGCCGGGAGGAAATACCGGCCATGCGCGGGTCCGCGATATCCAGGCCGACGATCACGATATCGGGCCGATGGCGCTCCACATTGGGGACAATGTCGACAGGACGGCGGCACTGAGCGACGACATCGTGCCCAGCCTTCCGCAGAACCCATTCCAGACCGGCGAGATACACCCCCCGCGGGTCCGCGACAACCAAGGTCGACATGCGAACACCGTCCGGAAACGCAACAAACTTTGTTTCAATACCCGGCAAGTCAGGAAACCAGAGGTTAGGCATTTTGTCAAGCAATCACTAATATAGTTAATGCTATAATATCGACCCGAGGCTGTCGAGCATACCCGAGCGGACACGGCCGCAGGGCTGTAGACCAGGCTGACGCCGCCGGATTGTGCGGCAGTGCATTCCGACGACGATGGGGGGCCGAGGTCGTGGACGCTATGCTCGCAACCGCTGCCACAACTCCCCATGAGTTCGCAGCGCAGTTCATGCATCAGGCAAGCCAGTTTTCTATCAACGATCCCAGGACGTGCAGATCGGCATCGCTCAGTTCGTGGCCAGCAGGCACTGTCAGGGCGGACACTGTGGCATGATGCGCGCTCAGCAACGCCGCAAGACCCGGGAGAAGCGATGCATAGGGGTCATCGCGCCCCTCGATCATCACTATCCGGCAGCCGGACAGATCCGCGTCCGGTCGGGCCTCGAGGACCAAGGAGGGGCGAAGCAGGATCGCGCGCTGGGCCAGGGGCGGATGGAGCAGCATGGCCGCCGCCAGAAAGTTGGCGCCGTTGGAATATCCGAGGAACGCCAGCTTCTCCGGGACAAGCCGATAGCCGCTGATTGCGCCATCCATGAAGGCGGCAAAGGCAGCTGCCTCGGCCCTTATGTCGGCTTGATCGAACGAGGTAGCCGAAAATCGGCGGAACCAGCGCAAGGTGCCCTCCTCGACGCTGCGCCCGCGCACCCCCAGAAAGGTAGCGCGCGGCGCCAGGCTTGCCGCGAACGGCATCAGGTCGGCTTCATTACCGCCGGTCCCATGCAACAGGACGAGCGTTGTGCCGTCAGGGTCGGATGGCACATGGAACCGGTGCACGAAGGGCAGGTCGAGATACCGGATGCGATCCTCGCCAGGCATCGAAAATTGCGGCAGCCGCGTGCGGATGGCGTCGGCCCGCTCGGCGTCGGAAGGCGGAACGAAGAGCACCGAGCCGAGGGTTTCGATGGGTTCATCGACCGTCATCCCGGGTCCGTCTGTTGCGAGTTCGAACAGGGTCTCTCCCGGCTCACGGACATAGAGAGATACGAAATACTTGCGGTCGTGAACATTGGTGACGCTGGAGTTGCGGCTTGCAAGTCGGCGCTCCACCGTCTCCAGGGCAGCAATGTCCGGCGTGCGGAAGGCGATATGGTCGACCACGCCGGTTCCGGGCGCGCCTGGCCAGAAACCGACGGCATCACGGACATCGACAACATCCCCGCTGTCCGAGACAAGGCGCTGCACGGCCCCGGCGTGCTTGAGCGGGCGATAGCCGAAATAGTCCTGCAGGAATGCCGACGTCTGCTCGGCAACCGCCGAGAAAATCGTCGCGCCACGGACGCGGCGGATTGCATCGGCCGGCTCGATTCCTCGGCTGTCGGCCGGTGACGCACGTGCGGGCAGTGCGCTTCCCACGATCTTGACTGCTACACCGTCCGGATCGGTCAGGCGCAGCACTGGCTCGCCGAATTCCTGCGTCAGTCCGAACTGCAGTGACCTCGTCAGCCAGAAGCCGATGCTGCGGGGCTCGACGGAAAGCGCAATTTCGGCGACCTGGCCGAGGCCAACCCGGCCGGGTGATCCGTCCTCACATACGAGGAAGGTGATCAGAGATCCTGGCGAACCGATGCTGTCGCCGTAGCACAGATGGAGTTGCTCGGCGTCTTCGAAACCACCGGTCCGCTTGACCAGACGCAGTCCGAGAAAGCCAACATAGAAATCGACGTTGGCCTGGACCTTGCGTGTAACCAGCGTGATGTGGTGGATGCCCGATGTCATTCGGTCGATGCCTTCCTCAACCGTTCCTTGCCATCATCGGCGAGTGCTGGTCATCCGAGTTGAACAAATTGCTTTGCGGCAACGCCGCCGCCGAATTGCTGGGCACGGCCGCCTTCGGTGATACCACCTAGATCGACTGCGGCGAAGCCGAGGCGCTCGATCAGGTCGATAATGGTGGCCCGTGCCGATGGCTCGTCCCCTGAGGCAAACAGGACACGGCGGCCGCCGGGCACCGCCGGATCGGCCCCAAGGACGGCCGCGGGAACACCTGATCGCGCGTCGCATCGAACCGATCCGCGGTAAGCTCGTCGCCAGCCCGGACTATATCAAGGCGCATGGGGCACCCGAGACGCCGGACGAACTCCTGACCCACCAGACCGTCATGCAAGGGACGGAAACCTGGCAATTCATGGACGGCGACAAAACGATCACCGTTCACCCACAGGGGCGGTTCAAGGCGGATAGCGGCACCGCCCTTGCCGCCGCCGCAGTCGCGGGGCTCGGCATCGCCTCGCTGCCGGATTTCGTAACCGAGAGCCATGTTGCTTCCGGCGCCCTGGTCCCGGTGATGACACGCTATCCGCTCCCCGAGGCCGGCATATTCGTCGTCCGCCCACCTGGACAGCACCCTGCGCGGAAGATCCGCGTCCCCACCGAATTGCTGATCGAACATTTTGGATAGAGCATCGCCTCTCTCGGCCCCGCGACGGTACGGAGCAGGGCCATCGACGGCTTTTGCTGGATGATCCCGAGACACCGGCAACGGACGCCGGAGAGGTCGGTCGTTTCATTTCAGTATGACCAGGTCTATACTTCACGGGGGACAGGCCAGATCGATGGACCGTAAGCTTTCCGCCATTCTCGCTGCCGATGTCGTGGGCTATTCCGCCCAGATGGAACGCGACGAGGCCGGCACGTTCGAGCGCCTCCGTGCTCAACGCAAGGACCTGTTCGAGCCTGAGATTGCCCGCCATCACGGCCATATCTTCAAGCTGATGGGCGATGGACTGCTGGCCGAATTCGGCAGCGTCGTGGACGCGGTCGAATGTGCCGTGTCGTTGCAGCGCGCCCTGGCGGAACGCAACGCCGCCGTTGCCGAGGATCATCGGATTCGCGTCAGGATCGGGATCAATCTCGGCGAGGTGATTGTCGAAGGCGAGGACCGATATGGCGAGGGCGTCAACGTCGCCGCCAGGCTCCAACAACTAGCGGATCCTGGCGGCATCTGTGTCTCGGCAAAGGTCGCAAAAGAGGTTGAGAAGAAGCTGGCTTTCGGCTTTGAGCCGATGGGCCAACAGAAGCTGAAGAACATCGCCGAACCGGTGCAGGCGTACCGGGTGCTGCTCGATCCCGCGGTGGCGGGAAAGCCCATGGCCGTCAATCGACACCCACACTTCAGGCGCAATCTGGCCATCGCTGTTGGGGCCCTTGTCGTCGCAGTCGGCCTTGCAGCAGCGTGGTGGCGACCGTGGGAGCCACCGCTTCGGCCCACCGCTCTGACGGCCAATGCGAAAGCCGACACCCGGCCATCCCTCGTCGTGCTTCCATTTGACAATCTCAGCGACGACAAGGCGCAAGGTTATCTGGTTGACGGTTTCACCGAGGACCTGACCACAGAACTTGCACGCGTGCCCGGCCTGTTCGTCGTATCGCGAAACGCGGCTTCCACCTACAAGGGCACGGAGACAAAAGCCGCTGACGTCGCCGCAGCGCTTGGTGTCCGGTACATACTGGAGGGCTCGATACGTCGGGTCGGCGACGACATGCGTATCAACGCGCAATTGATCGACGGCTCGACCACCGGCCATCTTTGGGCAGAGCGTTTCGACGGCCAGTGGACGGATGTGTTTGCACTGCAGGACAAGGTCGTCGTCAGCATCGCAGGCGCGCTCAAGCTCCGTCTCGTCAGCGCCCAGGGCAAGGCAGATGTCGCGGGCGGCACGCGCAATCCTGCAGCCTACGAAGCTTACCTCCAGGGCATGGAAATCTACAGTCGCCGCAATACTCCAAACGAGTTTGCGCAGGCGGTGCGGTTTTTCCAGCAGGCGCTGGAACTCGATCCGAATTTCGGCGCGGCGGCAGCCTCGCTCGCATGGGCCTATTGGGACATGGACGGGCCGCGGGGCCAAGCTTTGACCGTTTCGGACATCGGTGCGCTGTACAACGTCTACAAGTACCTTGGGGAGGCGGCCAAGCATCCTTCGCCGTCCTACTATCAGCTCGTCGCCAGTTTGCTGGTTCGCGAGCACCGGTCCGACGAGGCAGTCGCGCTTATGTTCAAGGCAGTGGCGCTCGACCCGAGCGATCCCCTGAACTATGTCGGGCTGGCAGAAGCCCTGAATTTCAACGGCAGGCCGGACGAGGCGCGCGACTATCTCGTCGCGGCCAACCGTGTCGATCCAGGCGGCAATGACCATCGGCACTACCAGGCCGGGCTGGCTGAATTTGGCCA
Source organism: Mesorhizobium sp. P2_C7 (assembly GCF_056404515.1). NCBI lineage: Bacteria > Pseudomonadati > Pseudomonadota > Alphaproteobacteria > Hyphomicrobiales > Phyllobacteriaceae > Mesorhizobium > Mesorhizobium sp. P2_C7. The sequence continues at coordinate 7,017 of NZ_JBFUDW010000027.1, forward strand.
GGGTCGTTTCGAGGAAGCCGTCGACTACCTTGAAAGGATCGATCTCCAATCGCCCGATCCATGGCCGAAATTCTACGGCCTGCAGGTGTTGGTTTCGGCCTACGCGCATCTGGGGCGCAGTGACCAGGTCGCGGCCTATAGTGACAGGCTAAGGAACGTCATGCTGGAACGAAAGGATGGTGGGGCAAATCAACTGGTCACGCAGAGGTATTTCGTGTTCAAGAATCCGGCTGACATCGGGCGTCTGCTGGACGGCCTGGACAAGGCCGGTCTGCCGGAGTTGCCGGAAGCGGTCGATCTGGATGCGAAGGACCGGCTTACCGGTTCGGAGATCAAGTCGCTCATCCTCGGTCGTGACCTGCGCGGGGGAGGCGCATGGATAGACAAAGGAACCAGTTGGGTGCAGCAGAACTTCCTGTGCGATGCCATTCCGAAAACTCAGACAACCTGCGGCGCGATCTTCCGCAATCCTGCCGGGACGCCGGAGCGACGCAACGAGTATACGGCAGTCTTCCGTTTCGATCGTTTTGAGTTCTCGGCCGTCAAATAAGGCCGCCCGGGACCTGCCGGCGAATATCAGAGCTGTTCGCGATTTGCTCCTACAGGCCAAAGGTCGCGTTCAAGTCACCCCTGTGCCTGCAATGGCATCGTTCGTCCGGCGCGTTGAAAACGATGTTAGTGTGCGAGCGAGGCATAGTGAAAACGAGGAAGGTCTCATGAATTTCGATGATATCGACCTCAATTTGCTCAGAGTGTTCGATGTGATGATGCGTGAAAGGAGTGTAACGCGCGCAGCCAGCGAATTAGGACCTGTGAGCAGATTGCCCGCATACTCGACAGCCAAGCGCCGCCGGTGAGTTAATCGCTTGCTCGTCTGCGGTTAAGCAAGGCCGTTTAGCCCACCTCCCAACAAGGTCGCCGTTATCATAGCGGCGGCCTCACCGTATTCTATGCGAGCTACGACCGAGTAGATAAGGACTCCCATGACTTCAACCGCAGCTATTGCGGCAAGGCGATCCTGAGTTGACCACGGCCGATGCCGGGTCGGAGACCGATGCGCCGGATTTCGCAGCAAGCGGCAGCATTTCCAAATGTGCTTGTGGGCGGATTTGGGCTGTTTTATGTATGGCTTCAATAGGAGACGATATGAGTGTTCCAAATGCTGATCAAACTATAACCGCAGGAAAGCTGGCGGAATTTGTAGCGAAGTCCGTAGAGGCCGCGCGCGCGGTGGAAGGGCCATTTTACCATCTCGAGTTCGACCGGGTCTTTCCGGAGGATGTTTATAAATCCATGCTGGCGGCGCTGCCGGTGTATGCGGATTACCGACCGATGCACGGCCGGTCCAAACAGCGGGATGCGATGGGTGCGTCCACGCGGGTGAAGATCGATCTCTTTCCGGAAAACATCCGACATCTGCCGTCGGCGAAGCGGACGGTGTGGAACGTGGTTGGCAAAGCGCTTTGTTCCGAGCCGGTGAAGAACGCTTTCCGTCGCCGACTGGCACCGGCGATGGGGCGACGGTTCGGGCCCGGCTTGGCCGAGGTGGGCATGTTTCCAATCCCCATCCTAACGCGTGACATTCCGGGCTACGAAATTCCGCCGCACACGGATACACATTGGAAGGGCATCACGGTGCAGCTTTACCTGCCACCAGACGAGGCGCACACCAACATCGGGACGATCTTTCACGAGGAGCTGCCGGGCGGCGGGCTGGCGAAAAAGATGCAGATGCGTTTCGCGCCGAACACGGGCTATGCTTTCGCGGTAGACAAGGACACGTGGCACTCGGCGGACATAGTGGGGCCGGAAGTGACAACACGGGACAGCATCCTCCTGACGTATTTTGTGGATAGCGGGTTGCTGCGCATCCTGCGTAACCGGGGGAAACGGGTGGGCAACTTTATCGGCAACGAGATCCGGAATTTGGGCTGGTTCATACCGGGCACATGAGTTGGTAGCCGCGTTTTATGTCGAAGACCGAGGATCGCCGACTGATGCCTGAACCGACAACGGGAAGCCGCGAGTGGCTGGACCGGCTTGACCAGCAGGACATCTCCGACTTCGCCGCCATCCGCGGCGACGAAATCATCACCAAGCCCGGTTGTTCATCGGGCCGGGCTCGTCCAGCCGGCGCGCCGCGAAGGCGCGCCCGAGGGGCGCCGCCGGCGGTTCATCGGCAGGCGTGGGGTGGGAGTGACTTGTGGCACTGTACTTCGGTCTTCCGCTTGCAGTGCTGCCATGCTTAATTCGAGTAAATTCACATCAAATTATAGAGTTGCCACGTGATACCAATCTACATTGGGTATGACCCACGCGAATCCCGAGTTCTGGACGTAGCGCGATGGAGCGCCTACCGGCGGACAAGCACGCCGTTGCAGATACAGCCACTCGTGCTCAAAGACCTTGAAGCGCAAGGAATCATGAAGCGACCGATGGTGGTACGTGATGGCAAGCTCTGGTGCCCGATTTCCGAGGCACCGATGTCGACCGAGTTTGCCATATCGCGCTTTGCCGTTCCGTTCATGAGGCAAGGCGGCTGGGCCATGTTCTGCGATTGCGACGTCCTGTTTCTGAAGGATCCAGTCAAGCTGCTCGACCTGGTCGATCCTTCCTACGCGATTATGGCGGTCAAGCACCAGCAACGCGAATCCGAAGCGGTCAAGATGGACGGACAAACGCAGACGTTCTATCGCCGCAAAAACTGGTCGTCGGTCGTTTTGTGGAATCTGGATCATCCGGCCAACAAACGGCTGACCAACGAGATGCTCAATACGTGGCCCGGACGTGACCTCCACGCCTTCAAATGGCTTGAGGACCATGAGATCGGGGAATTGCCTCTGGCATGGAACTACCTCGTAGGGGCTTCAGCTACCGAACTCGACCCCGCCGATGTCTCGCTGGCGCACTACACGCTCGGCGGTCCTTGGTTTGCGGGCTGGTCCGGCGCCACGCAATGGGACGAATTGTGGAGCCGAGAAGAGAGCATTCTGCGCGCGTTTGAGGAACATGCGGTTCAGATTCCCGCATGAAAACTTCGCTTTCGGACCTCTTGCCAACCTTCTCAAAGCCAATTCTTCGCTTGCCCAGTGTCACCGGTCCCGCCTTGGTGATGGGGGCAGCGCCGAATTTTCGCCTCCCGCAGGGGCATGATGCCGATTGGGGACTGGTGACGGTCAATGCTTCCCAGCTTTTGGCGGAAACCTTCGGTCTCCCAGTTCCCGACATCGCCGTGCTCCGCCGCGGCATTTTGGTCGGCCGGGACGAGCAGGATTTTTACAAGCGCGATTTGTTGAAAGGACGGCAGGCAAAGCATCTTATCATCCCGATTTGGCCGGACGTTGAAGACAAGCTGATAGCCGGTTGTCGCACCTTTGATTATCGCTATGGCACCTTGCAGGCGCTTACAAGATGGCAGCTTGCCAACATCGTCTGGCGGCTTAGCGGCAAATATCATGTGTCGCGCGGCTGGCACCGGAAAATCTCAACCGGAGCCTTCGCGATCATGCTGGCGCGTTTCGCCGGTTTCGCTCCTGTTGTCGTCAGCGGGTTTTCGCTGTCCCAAGCCGGGCATGGATACGACACCCGAAATGCCTTTCGATATCATGCCGACGAAGATGCGGATTTGCTTCGACGGGTGGTGAAAAGAGGCGAGCCAATCTACGCAGAGGATAGAGACTTCGCTGCAGAAAGTGGATTGCCCTTGTGGCAGGGACAGATGCCATGACGACGACAGACGACCTTGCTTCGCTGTTGAAAAGAGGGATATCCATTAGCCGGAACCGTGAGCTCGATTGGACGTTGGGCGCCCACCAATGACCAATTTGACCCGCCCTTCGTGAGGTCGATGTGCTGAATATCTCGATGGCTGATCGGCTGGCTATCAAGTCCATTCTCGTTATTCAGACGAAGTTCATCGGGGATGTCATTCTGACCTCGGCGCTCGTGCGAAATCTGCGCCTCGCTTACCCAAACGCTGCGATAGCCATGCTTTGCGCTTCTGGCCTGCGAGACTTCGTAGTCAGCCAGAATATCGCAGACGTGGCCATCGGATTCGACCGTCGAGGTGCTGGTAGAAGTCTGCCTCAGCGAGTGAAGGAATATTCAGGCTTGGTCGCTGACCTGCGTCGCCGAAAATTCGATCTCACCATTGACGTAACCGACTCGAAGACATCACGGATATTGCACAGGTCAATCGGCGCCCCCCTGCGCGTTGGATACAATCCCCCGGAAAAGCCCATGAAATTTTGGGAAGTTCAGCCTGCTAATATATTTGCTGAAACCTTCGGCCATGGAGGCGCGCACTACTTGTACCGATATCTGTCCCCGCTTGAAGCGCTTGGGATAGAATTGCGAGAAGTGACACCGAGGCTTGAACCCACACCAGTCGGGCGAAGCGCATCTACCCAGATTCTGGCGCAAAGCAATCTGGCCGTAAAGGCTTTCGTCGCAGTACACGCTGGAGCAAGGTTCGAAGGGCGGTGTTGGCAACCTGAACGGTTCGCTGCAGTAATCGACGAGGTTTATGCAACCAAGGGCCTGCGGTCATTGCTGATTGGTGGACCTGATGAGAGCGCGACCGCGCAAGCTATATTGAATGCGGCAGCGTCGCCATTGGTGAGCGTTGTTGGCAAAGCCTCGCTTGAGACACTAACAGCATTGCTTTCGGATGCATTTATCTTTCTGGGAAACGAGAGCGGCCCAATGCACCTGGCTGCGTCAGTCGGAACTCCGGTTGTGGGCCTGTATGGCCTGACGCCCCCCGACATCTGGGGGCCTTTTGGGGTGCTTCACCGCACCGTTGAGCCGCCGTTGCCTTGCCAGTGTGTTGCGCCCGGATTGTGCAAACCCGACAACCCGGGCGGCGTCTACTGCGTTCATCGACTACCAGTTGCCAAGGTTGCTCAAGCGACACGAGACTTGATAGACGCAGTGAGACAACTGGCCAATAAGACGGCCAATTGACCTCCAGCCATGACCGGCCCGCTTGAAACCGTGAAGAAGGCCCTGCAGGCCTATGTCGACAAGGATCGTGCACGTCCGGCGACGTCAGCTTCCAGACGCTAACGCGACCTTGTGCGCTCACCGATCAATGCCGCTTCGCCTCGGGCGCTGGCCTTGCTACCCAGCTAAACGCTTGGCAGAAATTAGATTGCCAACTATCGAACAAGAGGAAGTCTAATCCGGAACGACGCACCACCGTGATCCTGATTTTTCGCACGCATCAGCCCACCGTGCGCCTCGACAATGTTGCGCGCGATGGATAGCCCCATGCCCATGCCTTCCGCCTTGGTGGTGAAAAACGGTTCGAAGACCTGTTCTAATTTGTCGTCGGGAATGCCCGGTCCGCTATCAGACACGGACAGCTCGGCAAACTCTTGGTCGCGCGAAGTCCGGATGCTGATGATGCGATTTTCGCTCGGCGTCTCCTTCATCGCGTCGATCCCGTTCACCACAAGGTTCAGAATGACTTGTTGAAGTTGAATGCGGTCGCCGAGTATCGGAAGCGCATCCGGCGTGATCACGCCAAGAAGTTCGACTTTTCGCCCGCGAGCCAACGTCGAAAGAAATTCGACGGTTTCCCGCGCAAGGTCGTTGAGATCGAGACTTTTCAGTTCAAAAGGTACCTTCTTCAGGAGGCTCCGCATCCTCTGGATGACTTCGCTGGCACGCTGGTCATTCTCCAAAATATCGCTCACGATTTCCCCGAGTGCAGCGATATCGGGGCTCGATGATTGCAGGATAAGTTCTGCGGATTCGGCGTGGCTCATTATAGCGCCGAGAGGCTGGTTTATTTCGTGGGCAATTAACATGGTCAGCTCGCCAGCGGTCGAGAAGCGATTGACATGAGCAAGCTCTGCCATGCGCTGCCGCGACTGCACTTCGGCTGCTTGACGCCGACGATGTTCATTCAACAGGATCAGGATAAGCCCGGCCTGTAGCAGAATAGCCGCAGTAATAAGGGAAATTTGCCAGGAATACCGTTCCCACGCCGTTGGCTCCCGAAACAAGACTTCGCCCCCGGGGGGCAGGCGGCTCTCGCTAATGTTCCAGCGCTGCAGCTGTCGCCAATCGTATTTCGGTGCTGAGAATTCGATTGGAGGAACCTTGATGTCACCTGCCTTCTCACCTCCCAATATCCGGACCGCGGCATCCGCCGTCGCTCGGGCACCCTCGGTCGGTGAAGACATCGGGCCGCCAACAGCTTGACCGTTGAAAAGAGACTCGTCGAACGTGAAAATGGGAGCGTTGGCGACCTCATAGATGCGCTTCAATGGATCCTTGTCTCCATAAACGGCACCTGCGCCGTCCACCATCATCTGCTGGTAAAAGATTGCACTGTCGGGCGGCAAACTGGCAACCTTCTTCAGGATCTCCTCGAACGGCCGCTCGTTGTAAAAGATCAATTCAACCTTGTTGTCTAGCAGTGGCTTCAGTTCCCGTTGCACGTCGCCGATCCAAAATCGCTCAGGGGGCGAGTTCCCGATTATCATCGCGATGGCCTTCGTCTCCGGCAACAGCCGTAGAATGTTTTCGACAAGGGCGACGTGATCGACGCGCGTGCCAACCACGGCGTCCCGCTCGGACAACATGGATTGTCCAACCCGGCGCACTTCGACAGCCGCAAGCAGCATCGGCGTTGTCGGAAATAGGTCTATTCTCCGTTTCTGGACGAAGCGAGCCGCGGGTGCACCTATTGCGACGATCAAATCGAGCCGTCGTGTTGCGTAGAGCGCCTTGAGATATTCACCAAATTTGGCCTCAGCAGCGTCGTCGCCATCCCGAGCCGTGACGAGGGAATCTTCTTGGATGTCCAGCGGCCAAGGCGACTGTTGGTTCAGTTCATCGCGGATTTCCCTGGCCCATGTGGCCCACGGCTGGAAACCCCGGCCATACGAATATAGGAACAGGATTTGCTTCGGCTGAACGGAAGGCTCGCCAGACCTAGGCTGAGCGGCAGGCTCGCCAATCGAGACCAAAAGAATGACGGCGGTGGCGATCCACCTATTGACCAGCCAATTCATCATCAATGAGCCCGATGCGACTACACGGCCTCTATCGGTGGCGATCAGTCCATCCATGGTTGCGGGCGCCCGATTGGAGCATCCAAGGTGCCTGACATCCACCCGATGACGAGCCAGTAGAGCCTAGACTGCCGTTATTGGTGGGGATTAGCAAGATGAGCCCGGCCATGTGGGCTGGCCGCACCAACCGAGACCGCAGTAGGTCAAGAAATCCCTTGCCAGCGAGGAGCCGTCCACACATGCCCGAAGTGATCTGGTGGATGAGGCCGCAACAGCGATGCTTGCACTGGGCGAGGCGCTGTCCCGGGGGGTTGATCTGCTTGGCAGCTTGGGAAACGACCGCCAGTTTGCGGTCAGGCCACGGCCACTGCAGGTACTATTGCGATAGCGCCGGTTGCATGTACGATGTTGCTGAGGCTTTCAGAGGGCAAGATGTTGACCGAGCAGGGCTTCCTCCGAGCCTCGATTGTCGCGACGGTAGGCGTCGCGGCGTTCGGAATCGTCTTCGGCCTGCTGTCCGGGTCGTTCTCCATCGCTTTTGATGGCGCCTATTCTCTTGTCGATGCCGGAATGACGATTTTGGCGCTTTGGGTATCGAGCCTGATCGTACGATCGGCAAAGGCCGACGCGCTGTCGGGCAGGCTGCGCAATCGATTCACGATGGGGTTCTGGCACCTGGAGCCTATTGTGTTGGGCCTTAACGGCACCTTGCTGATGACGGTCGCTACCTACGCCCTCATCAACGCCGTGATCACCATTGTGTACGGCGGCAACGAGCTGCGCTTCGGTGTCGCCATCGTCTACGCCGCAATCACGTTGGTGGTCTGTATAGCCATGGCTATGGCCGGTGCGCGGGCAAACAGGAGACTGCAGTCAGACTTCGTTGCCCTGGACGTTAAAGCCTGGACGATGTCGGCGGGAATAACCTCGGCACTTCTGATCGCATTCCTGATCGGACAGGCGGCGGGCGGAACGCCGCTTGGCTGGATCTCTCCATACGTGGACCCTGTCGTACTGGCGCTGGTCTGCCTCGTGATCATTCCTATTCCCGTCGGGACGGTGCGCAAGGCCCTGTCCGAGATCCTGCTCATCACCCCCGTGGATCTCAAGGCCCACGTCGATCGGGTGGCCGCCGAAATAGTGCAGCGCGAGGGGTTCCTGTCCCATCGGGCATACGTCGCCAAGGTCGGGCGGGCCACGCAGATAGAGCTTTACTTCATCGTGCCGAAGGACTTGCCCCCGAGGACCATCGAGGAGTGGGACCGCACCCGCGACCAGATCGGCGCGGCCATCGGGGACGAAGGCCACAATCGGTGGCTGACCATCGCCTTTACCGCTGACGTCAACTGGGCGGAGTGAAAGCCGGGTGGCGCGCCAGACCGATGTCGGGCATCGCGTTGTGCCAGGTCAGCCCCGCACCTTCCGGCCCAGGTAGCAAACCTCCTCGTGAAGCTTCGTGTCGCTCGGCTTCATCGGTATCAGCAGGTAGCTATCCTCGGACACCGTCATTGCCTGTCCATTCTGATGGGCGAACGCCTGTCCTTTTGGCAACAGCTTGAAATTGCTTGCCTCACCCGCATACCGGAAGTCGTCGAATTCCTTCGTGACGACCGAATACATCTCGACGATCTCCGCATCGACGGCCGCCGGACGAGGATCGTGCCCGATCATGCCCAGGAGGGACAGCAGCGAAATGGCAGCCCGATAGGCGACATCGTTTGAAGATTTGTCGAAGTGGCTACCGGATTCCAGAGTCGCTGACATTGCGCCTCGCGCATTGGCGTAATTCTCGGTATCGCCGCCGATGGTCCCGCTCGAGAACTTGCTCCAGCCGGTCATCATCTTTGGTATTCCGAGATGCCGATAAAACTCGACGGCGTCTTGCTCGGCGACCAGAAACGGTTCGTTTGCGATCGGCGCGGAATGGAAATCCAGAAAATAGTCGCAGCTCTCCAGCAACGGCTTAAGCTCCTGCGTCCGTTGGAATTCGTAGGAGCCGCGGTCGATCTCTGGTCCATAGTCCTCGCGAAACATGCGGTTCATGTTGTGTTTGACATAGCGGCACTCCGCAGCGATCGCGCGCTCGTTCGCGCGGGCAAGTGTCAGGGAGCCGCGCAGCAAAAGTCTCGTGCCCCCGAAAAGGTCATAGAGGACTTTCTCTATCGCATGAATGCCACTGACCTCGTCTCCATGAATGCCGCAGAACATGACGACCCGCGGGCCAGCCGCGTCGCAGTCTATCCGCACTACGCTCTGAACGTGCGGATCCCTGGAAATCAACATGGACCGCCTCCTGTCGAACTTGCGACGCCATGACGTGTCGGGCTTCGATTCGACTGGGCACTACTGCCGATCGGCCAGTGCAGCAAGGGTCTGGGCTGAAATGCTACTGTAACTTACGTCGATATGGTCCGCGTGCAGGGAAGACCAATCTTGCGGAAATTTGCTGCAAGGTTGACGTTCAGGTCATGACAATCCCAAACTCTGACACGCTCGGACTGCCACGTCACCCGGTATCGACTGGCGCGAAACTGAAATGCGGGCGGGTCGGCAACTCCGGCGCCGCAGCGATGGCCGCGATACCCGCAGGCTCCAGCCAGCCGCAGCCAAATCTTCGAGCGAGGTAACCGATGTCCTCTGGACATGCAGTGTCCTCCAGGCGGGTGCTCGAACCCATCGAGCGCATATCCGAAGTGCTTTTCGGATTAATCATGGCATTGGCCTTTACCGGGACTTTGAGTGTTGTAAGTGACCGATCTGAGGTGCGCACCACGCTGGTCGGCGCGCTCGGCTGCAATCTCGCCTGGGGCCTCGTAGATGCCATCATGTATCTGATGGGATGCCTCGCTGACCGGGCCACAGAGCGGCGCATAATTGCCAAAGTGCAGCAAGCCGCCACCGCCGAAGAGGCGAGGACCGCTATCCTGCAGAACCTGCCTTCCGCGGTAGCGTCGGCATTGACGGACGCCGATCTCGACAGAATGCGTGCAGCACTGTTGAAGGAGCGGATGCCAGGCGAGTCGATGGGACTCAAGCGCGAAGACTTGCTGGGTGCGGTCGCCGTCTTCCTTCTTGTTTTCGCCTCGACGATCCCGATCGTAGTGCCTTTCCTGTTCCTGCAGGACGCTTGGACCGCGCTTCGAATCTCCAACGCCATCGCTGTGGCGATGATGTTGTTTGCCGGCTACGCGTTTGGACAACTGACTGGGTACAGACCATGGCTGACTGCCGCTGCCATGGTTCTGCTCGGCTGCTTGCTGGTCGCCCTGACTATCGCGCTGGGCGGATGAGGGCCGGGGGCCGCGATCTTGCCGTGAACAGTGCGTCGGGACCGAGCGCAGATGTAGTACAGTAACATACACCCCGTTCCTTGTTTAGGTCGTCTGACCTGCGCAACAACCTTTGCCGGCGCCGCCATCGAACGGCGTCCAGCAAGATGCTGCGAACGCCAGGCATTGGGAGTGGACGGTGCACGAGGTTGAAGGGTTCCCAATTGCGATCATCGATGAAGATTACGAAGGCAAGAACGCTGCTGGACGGGGCATGCAGCAGCTCGCTGCCGCAATCGAGAAAGAAGGCTTCCGCGTCGTCGGCGGCCTTAACTACGAGGATGCCCGGCGACTTGTCAAAATCTTCAACAACGAATCCTGCTGGCTGATCTCCGTCGACGGATCGGAAGACGTCGCGACGCGATGGCAGGTGCTTGAGGAAGTGCTGGCGACCAAGCGCAGCCGCAACGAACGTTTGCCGATCTTCCTCTTCGGCGACGAACTCACCGCGGAGATGGTCCCGATCAGCGTGCTGAAGCACGCCAACGCCTTTATGCGGCTCTTCGAGGACTCGCCCGAGTTCATGGCACGAGCGATCGTGCGCGCGGCGCAGCTCTATCTCGAGGGACTTCCCCCGCCGATGTTCAAGGCGCTGATGGAGTATACATTGCAGGCCAGCTACTCCTGGCACACGCCCGGTCACGGCGGCGGCGTCGCGTTCCGCAAGAGCCCGGTCGGGCAACTCTTCTATCAATTCTTCGGCGAGAACACCTTGCGGTCCGATATCTCCGTATCGGTCGGTAAGCTAGGCTCGCTTCTCGACCACACCGGTCCGATCGCCGAAGGCGAGCGCAACGCCGCCCGCATTTTCGGGGCGGACGAGACACTGTTCGTCGTTGGCGGCACGTCGACGGCCAACAAGATCGTCTGGCACGGGACCGTGAGCCGCGGTGACCTGGTCCTGTGCGACCGCAATTGCCACAAGTCGATCCTGCACTCGCTGATCATGACGGGCGCCGTACCGATCTATCTCATCCCGTCGCGCAATGGTCTTGGCATCATCGGCCCGATATCGAGGGACCAGTTCACGCAGCAATCCATCAAGAAAAAGATCGCGGCAAATCCGTTCGCCAAGGGGAGCAACGGCAAGGTCCGCCTAATGGTGATCACGAACTCGACCTATGACGGCCTCTGCTACAATGTTGATGCGATAAAGAAAACGATCGGTAGTTCGGTCGAAGTGCTCCACTTCGATGAGGCCTGGTACGCCTACGCCAATTTCCATGAATTCTACGACGGCTATCACGGCATCTCGTCCGCTGATCCGACCCGATCGCCCAACGCGATCACTTTCGCCACGCATTCGACGCACAAGCTTCTCGCTGCCTGGTCACAGGCGTCGATGATCCACGTCCAGCATGGCGAGAACAAGCGGCTGGACATGGCCCGCTTCAATGATGCCTTCATGATGCACACGTCGACGTCTCCGCAATACGGCATCATCGCGTCCTGCGACGTCGCCGCGGCAATGATGGAGCAACCGGCGGGCCGTGCTCTCGTTCAGGAGACGATAGAAGAGGCGCTGAGCTTTCGTCGCGCCATGACGGCGGTCAGAAAACAAGTCAAGGACTCCTGGTGGTTCGACGTGTGGCAGCCGGACGCCATCGCCAAACGGCCAGCCGAGAGCAAGGCGGAGTGGGTCTTGAAGCCCGGCGGTCGATGGCATGGCTTCGAGGGTCTGGCCGAGAACCATGTGCTGGTGGATCCGATCAAGGTCACGATCCTTAGCCCGGGGTTATCGGCAAACGGTGACATGCAGGAACATGGCATCCCGGCAGCGGTGGTCGTCAAATTCCTGTCGGCGCGACGTATCGAGATTGAAAAGACCGGGCTCTATTCCTTCCTTGTCCTGTTCTCGATGGGCATAACCAAGGGCAAGTGGAGCACGCTGGTAACCGAGCTCCTCAATTTCAAGGAGCTGTACGATGACAACGCGCCGCTGAAGAATGTGCTGCCTGCGCTGGTCGACGCGCATCCCGCAGACTACGGCGAAATGGGCCTCAAGGACCTATGTGAACAGGTGCACAAGGTCTATCGCCAGGACAATCTGCCGAGGGCGCAGCGGGAGATGTACACGACATTGCCGGAGATGGCGATGAAGCCGTGCGATGCCTATGAGAACCTCGTGCGTGGCCGTGTGGAAAGCGTTGAGATCGACGGGCTGATGGGGCGCACGCTCGGGGTGATGGTGGTGCCATATCCGCCGGGCATTCCGCTGATCATGCCTGGCGAACGCCTCACCAAAGCTACCAAGTCGATTCACGACTACCTGCTCTACGCGCGCGATTTCGACACGAAATTCCCCGGTTTCGAAACGGATATTCACGGACTGCGCTTCGAGCCGACGCCGAGTGGCCGGCGCTACCTTGTCGACTGCATAGCGAACGAGGTGAGCGATGATCCCGCGTGACGTCAAATCACCAACCACTGCGATCCCCTTCCACAAGCTTCTCAAGATCGTCGCGATTGTCGACGAGAAGGACCCTCAGACAAAGAAGCTTCTCGACCACATAGCCGCTGAGAACTTCGAGATCGAGGTTAGCAACAACCTCCAGCGCGACGTCTCCGAGGATGCTTCAGTCGGTGCCTATATCGCGTTGGTCGATGGAGATCGCCTGAAGGGTACCCGCAAGCTCGCCCTTGCTGTCCGCGGAATTGGATTTCGGACGCCGCTGTGGGCCTTGGCAGACTCCCACCAGATTTCGGATATGGCTGTCCTCGACCTCACAGGGCAGGTCGACGGATACATCTATCTGGGTCAGCAGACGCCGGCCTTCTACGCCAAACAGGTCATCGCCAGCCTCCTGATGTATGGACGAACGCTGCTGCCACCCTTCTTCGGCGGGCTGATGGCTTATGACGGTGAGGCCAACATTGCGTTCGATTGTCCTGGGCATCAGGGAGGCCAGTTCTATCGGAAGTCTCCGTCCGGGCAGCTGTTCTTCAAACATTTCGGCGAGAGCATATTCCGCAACGACCTGTGCAATGCCGACGTCGATCTGGGCGATTTGCTCATCCACGAAGGCCCGGCAGTAGAGGCGCAACGCTTTGCTGCACAGGTGTTCGGCGCCGACAAGACCTATTTTGTGCTGAACGGGACTAGCACCTCCAACAAGATTGTGGCGAATGCCGTGCTCAGGCGCGGGGATCTGGTCCTGTTCGACCGCAACAACCACAAGTCTCTTCACCAGGGCGCGCTGGTCCAGGCCGGGGCCATCCCGATCTTCCTGCCGACAGCGCGCAACGCCTTCGGCATGATTGGCGCCGTCGATTGGGAAGCCTGGGACGAGGACTATTTGCGCAAGCAGATACGCGCAAATCCGCTCCTGAAAGATCCTGAGCGCGCCGATGCGGAGCGCCCCTTCAGGCTGGCCTGCATCCAACTCGCGACCTATGACGGAACCGTTTACAATGTGCGCAAGGTCCTTGAGAAGATCGGCCACCTCTGCGACTACGTCCTCTGGGACGAGGCGTGGATCGGCTACAACGCCTTCCACCCGCTGTTTGAAGACCACAGCCCCATGCGGTTGGAGAAGCTTGCTCCGCAAATGGCGGGTCTGTTTTCCACGCAATCTGTTCACAAGCAGGGTGCGGGATTTTCGCAGGCGTCCCAAATCCACAAACGGGACGACCATATCCGCGGCCAGCGCAGATATGTCGAGCACAAGCGGTTCAACGAGTCGTTCCTGATCAATGCCTCGACCTCGCCGTTCTACCCGTTGTTCGCCTCGATAGAAGTAAATGCCAAGATACACGAAGGCAAAGCCGGGGAGATGCTTTGGGACCGGTGCATTGCGCTTGGAATCGAATGCCGAAAGAAACTTCGCGAATTCTGCCAGTATTACAAGGAGAACGGTCGGGACGAAGAGGAGAAGTGGTTTTTCGACCCATTCGTGCCCGATCGGGTGACGATCCGCGATTCCAAGATCACAAAGGACGTTGCCAACGTTCCCTGGGAAAGTCTGCCTACCGATATACTGAAGCGCGAGCAGCAATGCTGGAACTTCAAACCCGAGGCCAAGTGGCATGGCTACGCGGGCTACGTCGACGGCTATGCGATGGTCGATCCCAACAAGCTGGCGTTGGTGACGCCCGGCATCGATCGCGCGACCGGCAAATACCTGAACTTCGGCGTCCCGGCGACCGTGGTCGCCAACTACCTGCGCGAGCAGCGCGTCGTTGCCGAGAAGTGCGACCTGAACAGCGTCCTCTTCTTGATGACTCCGGCGGAGGACGAGAGCAAGCTCAACACGCTGATAGCCAAGCTGGTCAAGTTCAAGAACCTTTGGGATCGCGATGCGCCGCTGGCCGAGATCTTGCCCACCGTCTGTGCGGCAAACAGTCAGCGGTATGCTGGATACACGATCCGCAAGATCTGCAAGGAGATGCACGATTTCTACCGCTCGGCGAACATAAAGGAACTTCAGCGGCAGTGCTTCAGAGCCTCGAGTTTCCCGGAATTGGCGATGCCCTCCAAGGAGGCTTATGAGGCACTGGTCTCGAACGATGTGGACTACGTCGCTTTTGACAACATCAAGGACCGCATATCGGCCACGCTTGCGCTGATCTACCCGCCGGGGATTGGCGTGGTGGTCCCGGGCGAGCGCTGGGATGAGAAAGCCCGGCCGATGCTCGATTACTTCCTTGCATTCGAGGAGTCGTTCAATCGCTTTCCCGGATTCAATTACGAAGTGCAGGGCGTCTACCAGGAGAGGATCGACGGCCGCATCAAGTTCCACACCTACGTGGTCAAAGAGTGAGGGCCGGATCCACACCGGAGGAGGAGCACCATGCCACAAGAACCGCAGCCGAAACGCATGAATTTGATCCAGCTGACCTTCATCGTGGCGGTCAACATGATGGGCTCCGGCATTATCATGCTGCCAACCAATATGGCAAAGGTCGGTGCGATATCCCTGCTGTCGTGGATTGTCACGGCGCTCGGTTCAATGGCAATCGCGTACGGCTTTGCCCAGGCCGGCCTTTTCAATCAGCGTCCGGGCGGCATGTCGGCATACGCCGAGGATGCATATGGCAAGTCGGGGTACTTCCTCGTCTTCATCCTGTATTTCCTGTCCCTTGCGATCGGAAACGTCGCCATCGGCATATCGGCTGTCGGATACCTGTCGTCGTTCTTGCCCGCGCTTTCGGCGACGCCGGTGGCGACATGTGTCAGCCTGATCTTCCTGCTTTGGCTTACGACAGTTGCCAACTTCGGCGGCCCAAGCATAACCGGGCGTATCGGGTCGATCACGGTTTGGGGCGTCATTATCCCGGTGGGCCTGCTGTCTGTCTTCGGCTGGTTCTGGTTTAGCCCCAGCACTTTCGGCGCGGCCTGGAATCCGCACGGGCTGAGCCTGGGTGAGGGTATGGGCTCCAGCATCGCGCTGACGCTTTGGGCTTTCCTGGGGATGGAATCTGCCGCCCAGAACTCCGCCGCGGTCGAGAACCCAAAACGTGACGTGCCTTTGGCATGCCTGTTCGGAACGCTTGGGGCCGCAGCGATCTACATTTTGTCGACCACTGTGATTCAGGGCATCGTGCCGAACGAGGAACTAGCCAAGTCGACCGGGCCGTTCGGCCTGGCCTATGCGCATATGTTCAACCCGTTCGTGGGATCGATCATCATGGCTCTGGCCGTCATGGCATGTCTGGGCTCGCTGCTCGGCTGGCAATTCACGATCGCCCAGACCGGCAAGGCGGCGGCCGACGAAAGGATGTTCCCAGCATTCTTCACCAAGGTGAACCGCATGGGGGCGCCGGTTACCGGCATGATCGTGATGGCTGTCGTGCAATCGCTGCTCGCACTGATGACGATCTCACCGACACTAAGCGAACAGTTCGCAGCGTTGGTGAACCTGGCGGTCGTCACCAACGTGCTGCCATACATCATAGCGCTATCGGCTCTCGTGATCATGATGAAGTCGGCAGGCGTGTCCGGATCGAAGTACGCATTCAACGTGTTCATCGTGACGGTGGCGATGCTCTACAGCACCTATGCACTCTACGCCTCGGGCCACTCGGCGGTGATGGGCGGCATGCTGGTGACGGCGCTCGCTTTCATCATTTGGGGTTTCCTTGCGCCTCGTTTCAGCGGGCAGGCAGGCACGCCGGCGCGTGCAGCGGCAGCCTGAACTGGGGCATGGCAATGCGCTCGACAGGAGGACAACACATGCAAGCCGCACAGCAGAAAGCCGCTCGCCGGCATGGTATCGGTGCCCTTGGCCTCCTTGCCGTGGGCATCGGCGTTGCCCTTGCGCTCCTTGACGCGATCCCGGCTTCAGCCGCGACCCTCGATCGGGTTCGCCAAGCCGGGAAACTTGTATTCGGCTATCGCGCTGACGCCCGGCCGTTCTCGTTCGACGACGGGGGCAAGCCCACCGGGTATTCGATTACGCTTTGCCAAAACGTGGCAGACGAAGTCAAAACAGAGCTTGGCATTGCCGACCTGAAAGTTGAATGGGTTCCGGTCGCTGTCGAAGATCGCTTTGCTACGCTCGAGCAGGGCAAGATCGATCTCCTATGCGGTGCAGAGGTCACGCTGGAAAGACGGAAGCAGGTGTCGTTTTCCATACCCATCTTTCCCGGTGGGATCGCTGCGATGCTCAGGTCGGATGCTCCGCGGGCGCTGCAGGATGTCCTCGCTGGCCGGCCGGCATCAGGCCCCATCTGGCGTGGTTCGCCGGCGCAGATCCTCGAGGACAAGACCTTCTCGGTCGTTTCCGGAACTACTGGGCAGTCATGGCTTGAGAAGCGGTTGAACGAATTCCAACTGACGGCAGAGGTAGTTCCTGTGGACAGCTACGATGCCGGCACGATGCGAGTGCTGGACCGCACGAGCGACGTGTTCTTCGGGGATCGGTCGATCCTAGTTGAAGCCGCTGCCGGCAACCCGTCAGGTGCCGACTTGATGGTTCTCGACAGGCAATTCACCTCTCAGCCGATTGCGCTGTCGATGGCGCGAAACGACGATGATTTTCGCTTGGTCGTGGATCGATCCCTTAGCCTGCAATTCTCATCAAAGGAGTTTCGCGATCTGTACACGAAATGGTTCGGGGCACCAGATGACGAGGTAACAGCCTTTTTCCGTCAGAGCGCATTGCCAGAATAGTTCTCACGTAGAATATATATTACCGCACTAGATGAGCAGGTGGTGCATATCGGCACGTCGCCAGCCAAAAAATGAGATAGCGCAGTCAAAGCAGCCGCCATCCTGATTGCAGGGCGAACCTGCGCTCATGACGAGGAGCTTGGGCCTGAGACGCCGCCGGCGCCGATGCCCCAGGATATCGTTCCATTCAACGTCTCTTTTGGGGCTGCCTTACGACCGACTACGTGTCGCGCGGCATCACCAATTCCAACAGCAGACCGGCAATACAGGGCTACGTTGAACCAAGTGTCGAACTCCCGACTGTCGGACGTGAAGAGCTGGATGTCCGAGGAGTAAGACACCTGCGCATTTCACAGCTTGCAGCGCAGCTGCAGAGCGCAATCCGTGGCCAATCGCCCGCGTGCGATCATTCGCCCCTGCTCACGTGGTGCCGGAGCTCCCGGCAAGGGGCAGGGAACGCTACGGTAACTTACTCCCTGATCCTTGATTGCGACGTCGCCGACGACAATCAATGCTTCAAGCGCCAGTTCTCCTTGGTCCGATGTCAGACACAGCGAGCCGTTCGGGAGAACGAGTATCCGGTGGCGTGTGCCGTCTCGCGGCGCAGGACTTCATACGTGATCGCGGGCTGGGCCACGCCAGTACCTTGAAGGACGAGGGGCATGAGGACAGTTGGGGTGCATTCGGAGGTAGGCAAGCTGCGGACGGTCATGGTCTGCAAACCTTCTCTCGCTCATCAACGCCTGACGCCGGGGAACTGCCATGATCTGCTTTTCGATGACGTGCTCTGGGTCCACGAGGCCCAGAAGGATCATTTCGACTTCGTGCTCAAAATGCAGCAGCGGGGGATCGAAGTCCTTGAATTGCATGACCTCCTTGCCGAGACCTTGGAGCAGGCCGACGGGCGTCGGTTCGTGCTCGACAGGCTGATCACGCCGAATTCGGTCGGCTTCCAGAACGCTTCGTTTATGCGGCCTTGGCTGGACGAGCTTGAGGCGACGCGACTTGGCAAGCACCTCATCGGCGGGATTACGATCTCCGACCTGCCTGACGGGATCGGCAAGGCGATGATGGTCGAGGCCTTCGGAGGAGTTGAATTCATCCTGCCGCCGATACCCAACACCTTGTTCCAGCGCGACCCGTCGTGCTGGATTTATAACGGCGTCACCTGCAACCCCATGTACTGGCCCGCGCGCAAGCCGGAAACGCTGCTTCAGCGTGCGATCTACAAATTCCATCCGTCGTTCCGAGAGGCTGACTTCAAGATCTGGTGGGGCGACTCCGACGAGTCGTTCGCCAGCGCGTCGATAGAGGGCGGAGACGTCATGCCGATCGGTAACGGCGTCGTCCTCGTCGGCCTGGGCGAACGGACGACCCATGAGGCCGTGGGCCAGTTGGCTCTCGAGCTCTTTCGCAACAAGGCCGCCACGCGCGTCGTCGGGTGCCTCATGCCCAAGAGCCGGGCAGCGATGCATCTCGACACCGTGTTCACGTTCTGCGACCGCGATCTGGTCACGATCTTCGAGGAAGTCGTCAATCAGGTCAGGTGCTTCAGCATACACCCCCTGGACGACGAAGGGCATTTCGAAGTCCGTCGCGACGAGCAGCCGCTTCTCGCGGTCGTACAAGAGGCACTTGGCTTGAAACGGCTCCGCTCCGTGCCGACCGGCGGCAACGCATTTGAGGCCGAACGCGAGCAATGGGACGATGGCAATAATGTCGTCGCCCTCGAGCCTGGGGTGGTCGTTGCCTACGACCGCAACACCTACACCAACACGCTTCTGAGAAAGGCCGGCGTGGAAGTCATCACCATCCGGGGCGCGGAGCTTGGACGAGGCCGTGGCGGCGGGCACTGCATGACCTGTCCTGTCTGGCGTGACCCTGTCGACTGAACCGGTCACCACTTCTCAAGGGAGAGAACGCATGAGCTTCAACCTCCGCAACCGCTCGCTGTTGACGGTACAGGACTATACGCCGCGCGAGTTTCAGCATCTGCTCGACCTCGCCCGCGACCTGAAGCGCGCCAAATATGCCCGCACCGAGCAGATGCATCTTCGAGGCAAGGAGATCTGCCTGATCTTCGAGAAGACCTCGACGCGCACGCGCTGCTCTTTCGAGGTCGCCTGCTACGATCAGGGCGCCAACGTCACCTATCTCGATCCGGCCGGCTCCCAGATCGGGCACAAGGAGTCCTTCAAGGACACAGCGCGCGTGTTGGGACGCATGTTCGACGCGATCGAGTATCGGGGATCGGCGCAAAAGGGGGTGGAGGACCTCGCAAGATATGCCGGAGTTCCGGTCTACAACGGGCTGACCGACGAATACCACCCGACTCAGATGCTCGCCGACGTCATGACCATGCGCGAGAATGGCGACAGGCCGATCACCGACATCAAATACGCTTACGTCGGAGACACCCGCTCCAACATGGGGCACTCGCTCATGATTGTCGGATGCCTGATGGGAATGGATGTGCGTATCTGCGGTCCCAAGGAACTCTGGCCGTCCGATGAATATACGAGCATCGCCAAGAAGCTGGCTGAGAAATCCGGCGCGAGATTGACGATCACTGCGGACGTCAAGGCCGCGGTGAAGGACGTGCATTTCATCCATACGGACGTTTGGGTCTCGATGGGCGAGTCCAAGGAGGTCTGGGGCGAGCGTATCAAGCTGCTCAAGCCCTACCAAGTGAACTCTGCCATGATGAAAGCCAGCGGCAACCCGCAGGTGAAGTTCATGCACTGCCTCCCTGCGTTCCACGACACGGAAACCGTCCTTGGCAAGCAAATCGCCGAGAACTACGGCATGGCTGACGGACTCGAGGTTACCAACGACGTGTTCGAGTCGGAAGCCAACGTCGCGTTCGAGCAAGCGGAGAACCGAATGCACACGATCAAGGCACTTCTCGTCGCGACTTTGGGGGACTGACCGAATGCGGGTCGTGATCGCGCTTGGCGGCAACGCGCTTTTGAAACGCGGCGAACCGATGACGGCGGAAGTCCAGCGCAGGAACATCCGTACCGCGGCTATAGCTATGGCGCCGGTTGCCTCCGCACACCAGCTGGTCATCAGCCATGGCAATGGTCCACAGGTTGGCCTGCTCGCATTGCAAGGGGCAGCCTACAAGGCGGACGAGGCCTATCCGCTGGATGTCTTAGGTGCTGAGACGGAAGGCATGATCGGCTACATGATCGAACAGGAGCTCGGCAATCTGCTGCCGTTCGAGGTACCATTCGCCACACTGCTGACCATGGTCGAGGTCGACGGTAACGACCCAGGGTTCAAGAATCCAACCAAGTTTGTCGGCCCTGTCTACGACGAGGCGCAAGCGCAACAGATCAAGGCCGAAAAGGGATGGACGTTCAAGCTCGACGGCACAATGTGGCGCCGCGTCGTCCCATCGCCGCAACCGAAGCGCATCTTCGAGATGCGACCGATACGCTGGCTGCTGGATCAAGGTACGGTCGTCATTTGCGCCGGCGGTGGCGGCATTCCTACGATGTACGCGCCCGATTCCGACCGCAAGCTCGTTGGCGTCGAGGCGGTCATCGACAAGGACCTCTGTACGGAGCTCCTTGCCCGCGAACTTGATGCCGACCTGCTCGTGATGGCGACCGACGCGGAGGCGGTATTCCTGGGGTGGGGCACGCCGCAGGCCAAGGCGATCCACAGGGCCAGTCCTGAAGCAATTTCGGAGCACACGTTCCCCGCCGGCTCGATGGGTCCGAAGGTCGATGCTGCCTGTCAATTTGCGAGGGCGACGGGTCACATGGCAGCCATCGGCGCACTTGCCGACATCGAGGCGATCGTGCGGGGCGAGAAGGGCACAATTATCGGTGGGGGCTTCACGGGCCTTAGCTACCACTAGGCATCTCCCGCCCAACAGATTGGAATTCTTGGTAATGCAAGCCTTGGATCCGACCAAAAGCGAAACCGCCACCGGGCGAGTCGTTTCCGCACCCGAACAGGGCCTGCCACCGCATTCGGAAAGCCGCAAAAGCCTCGGGATAGCGGCGTGCACGGCGATTGTGGTCGGTAACATGGTCGGGTCGGGTTTCTATCTGTCGCCCGCTGCCGTCGCCCCCTATGGCAACCTTGCGATCCTGACCTGGATTGTAATGGGCGCAGGGGCAATCTGTCTGGGGCTGACCTTCGCCAGACTGGCGCGTTTGGCTCCGGCGACGGGCGGACCTTACGCCTATACCCGCCTGGCCTATGGCGACTTTCCCGGCTTTCTCATCGCGTGGGGCTACTGGATATCGATCTGGGCTTCGCTGCCGGTAATCGCCGTCGCCCTTGCTGGGGCTGTGGTCGACCTGTTCCCTATGCTGCGGGGTCGTGGGATGGTCGTCGCCCTTACCTTGGGCGCGATCTGGGTTGTCGTGTTCGTCAACCTGCGAGGGGTAGGCGCCGCCGGCCTCATGTCGCAGGTCACAACCTACGCCAAGCTGGTGCCGTTCGGAGCCGTCGCGGTGGTGGGCCTGCTCTACGTCGACACCTCGCACTTCAGCGAGTTCAATCCGAGCGGCATGCCAATCCTGCAAGCAGGCGCGGCGCTTGCGCCGCTGACAATGTTCGCTTTCCTGGGGCTCGAGTCGGCCACTGTCCCTGCCGGCGATGTCCGCGACCCGGAGCGCACGATTCCCCGCTCAACGGTGCTGGGGATCACAATCGCAGCGACCCTCTATGTGTTAGGAACGATCGTGGTCATGGGCGTCTTGCCGCGGCAGGAACTCGTCCATTCGATCGCTCCGTTCTCCGACGCAGCTCGTGTGATGTGGGGGCGCGCAGGCGCGATCTCGATTGCGATCGCGGTGATCCTGTCATCGATCGGTGCGCTGAATGGCTGGACCTTGCTGATGGGGCAGGTGCCGATGGCGGCGGCGCGCGACGGGCTGTTCCCACCGCTTTTCGGCAGCCTGTCGACGCGAAATGTCCCGGCGATCGGAATCGTGGTCTCGGCTGTGTTGGCGACCCTGCTCGTTCTCGTTCAGGCTGCCGGGTCAGGAGGCTTCTCGGCGTTCTACACACTGGTCGTTGGCTTGAGCACGATGGCAGCGGTCATCCCTTACGCCTTCTGCGCCTTGGCAGGCAGCCTTGTCTCGGCACGTGTCAGCGGCGGCGCGCGTATCCCGCGCGTGACCGCCGTCGAACTTGTGGCGTTCGTATTCGCCATGTTCACGCTCTATGGTTGTGGAGCAGAGCCGGTCCTCTATGGCTTGGTCCTGTTGCTGCTCGGTATTCCGGTGTACGTCTGGCAGCGGCGACGCGCCATCACGATGGCCTGATAGGGGCTCCAGTCATGCCGATCGGTGGTCCTCTCTTGGAATCGGACAACCCTACGCCGCTGCCCAGCGTTCCAGCGGTGACCTCGCGGCATCAGGACCTTGGGCGGATCACGTTGACCGTGCTGTTCATCGGCGGTCTGCTTGTTACCAGCATCTGGATCATGCGGCCGTTCCTGCCGGCGCTCCTTTGGGCTACGACGCTGGTTCTCGCGACCTGGCCATTGTTGCTTCGCGTGCAGCACTACGCCGGCAACCGCCGTGGCATTGCGGTATTGGTGATGACCTTGGCGGTGCTGCTGGTTCTTATCGTGCCGCTTTGGGCGGCGGTGAGCACAGTCGTCACCAACATAGATGTAATCGGCGACATGGCGCGCACGCTGCTGTCCCTGCGGGTACCGCCCCCCCCGGATTGGCTGGCCGGAATTCCCGTGGTTGGGGCTCGGGCCGCCGAGGCATGGGGCAGGTTGTCTTCGGCTGGCCTGGATGAACTGGCACCCAAGCTTACTCCCTATGCTGGCGCGCTGACTCAGTGGATCGCATCGGCTGCCGGAGGCCTCGGCAGCATGCTCCTGCAATTCCTGCTGACTGCCGCCATCGCGGCGGTAATGTACGCCAAGGGGGAACAGGCGGCGGCTGCGATGATACTCTTCGGCCGACGATTGGCCGGCGATCGTGGAGAGAAGGCCATTTATTTGGCGGGTCAGGCGATTCGCAGTGTGGCGCTGGGGGTAGTTGTGACGGCCTTGGCACAGAGCATCATAGCCGGCATCGGCCTGCGGCTGGTCGGCCTGCCATTCGCGGTGCTGCTCACAGCGCTGATGTTCGTGCTCTGCCTGATACAACTCGGTCCAGGCTTGGTGCTTATCCCGGCAGTAATCTGGATGTACTATTCAGGCAGCACCCTCGGCGCGACCGTTCTGCTGCTCTTCGCAATTGTCGCCATGACGATCGACCAGTTCATTCGACCGATCCTGATCCGGAGAGGGGCCGACTTGCCCTTGCTTCTGATCCTTGCCGGGGTGGTTGGCGGGCTGATTGCGTTCGGCATCCTCGGCATCTTCATAGGCCCTACCGTCCTAGCCGTGGCCTATACCCTGCTGAACGCCTGGATGCAGGAAGATCCGACGCCTGTCGTGGCGAGGCAGTGATACGCCGATAGCGCGGCGATGTAGCAAGAAGCGTCTTCGTCAACAACCTGCACGTCCGCGGGAGATCAGCGGATGGAAACGGGGGCCTGACGGGAAATGCCGGCAGCGAGCGGAGAACCTCGACCGAGGAGGACAACATCTGAGCCGCCGAACGACGGCCAGCAGCTGTGCCTTGTGCTACCGTAACTTACCTTCTGCTTATTGATCGTGGCGGGTGACACCGCGATCAATATAGCGGAGCAAACTGCAGGCTCTTTCAGCGCTCGGCTACAGCGCCAGCATAATCCGGCGACGGCCGCAGCCCACCCCACAAGGCAACGGGTCATGTCGCATTTCCGCCTTTTGAAACAGACCCGACAGATGACCGAGTACTCCTGCGGCGCATCGGCCTTGCAGTCGGTGTTCAGCTATTGGGGCCAGGAGATGGAAGAGGAGGCTCTGATGAGGCTCCTCGGCACTAATCCCGAGGTCGGCACCTTTCCTCAAGATCTGGTTCGTGGCGCTCGCGCGCTGGGTTTCGATGCCGAGATGAAAGAGAACTCTAGTCTCGACGATCTGGAGCGGTTCACGTCCGCCGGTCATCCGGTGATCGCGTTGGGGCAGGTCTGGAGGAGCGAGAAGGACACGCCGGAATCGGCGGCCGACGAGTGGGATTGCGGGCACTACATTGTGGTTCTCTCGGTCGACGCCGACTACGTCTACTTCCAGGACCCGTACATACGGATGGGCAAGGGCTTCGTGCCCAGATCGGCATTCGACGAGCATTGGCATCAGATCATGGGAGGCATCGCGCATGCCAGGTCTGCCGAAATGCATCGCGTCGCAATATTCATAAAGGGAAACGAGTCGGCTATACGCCCAGGCACCGATCAATTCGACTTGTCAAAGCTCGATTTGAGCCAGCTAGGTTCCATAGATCTGATAAGCATCCATTTCCCGCGATATCTGCTGCCGTTCGATTTCCTCGCCGAACTGAAACAGCTGTTCGAGGGCGGGTTGGTTCGCCCGGATGCATTCGCGATTACGAGAAAGGACAGCGAGGGCAGGATATCGGGAATGCAAGGTGGGCGCCTGGAGGACGGCGAGGACGTCGTCGAGGTCAATGCCTTGATCGCAGCGCTTGCAGCCCAAGCGCGCGGCGACACGGCAGAAATCCGGACGAGCGCAAAGGCGGCGGCGCGAGCGGCTGGGGCCGGTGACTTTGGTCTGTCTGCTGACGACCTTCGCCGGCGCGCGGAGCGACTGCGTCCTGGGCATTCCGAAGTCGTCGTTCTGTTGGAGAACCGTTGGGAGTCGCGGTTCAACGATGTGACGCGCCGTCACGGAGGCACGGTTGCCGAACAGAAGATGATCTCTGCCGCTGCCCTCGCGAAAATGGGCGGTTGGATTGTGCCATCAACCGCGTGATCCGGCGGCTCGGGCAGCGGTATTTCCGGTGAGCCGCCAGGAGTTTCGAAATGGAAGGCGCAACTGCCTCACGGCCGTTGCGCCGGCTACTGTAACTTACTTGTGGCCGCTGTGCATCCTGCAGGCGAAGGGGCAAACTAATGCGAGTGTCTGCGAAGTACCAATGAAAGACCCGAGCAACAGGTCAATGCCGCTGACGGCCGCGATGGTCCGGTTCGTTGATGTGGCGGAGTTGATCAAGACCCGCAGCATCTCGGACGAGGTCTTGCGGGATATGTGTGAAGACTACCGGCTGGCTCGCGCGACGCTCACCAGACTGAAGAAAGCGAAGCCAAGGCGGCCGGCAGAGATTTCCGAATACACGACCCTGGTGTCCGAACTCGAAGACGAGATCATCCGCCGCTTGCTGGGTGACGAAGAACGGCCGACGGTTAACAAGGAGTAGCGGCGATGTCGGATGCCATACATCCTGGGGCGCGCCTCATCACATGCCTTCATTCATAACCGCGCTAGGGAGGCAAGCGTGGCTCAGCGAGGTTGCAGGGCGGCAGACAAGGCGTCCATCAATGTTTTTGCCGGACACGGCTTCTCGAGATAGGCTGCGCAGCCTGCAGCCATGGCGGCGTCTTGGGTCGCCTTATGCCCATTGCCGGTGATAAAGATGACCGGGACATCGGAACCTGATCTGCGCTGCTGAAGCGCGAGTTCTATTCCCGAGATGCCGCTAAGATGGATGTCTAGGATGAGGCAGGCCGCATCGCGCAGGTCTGCATACGCTTGAAATTCCTCGGCGGAGGAATACCCGGTAACCTCGAAGCCCTTTGCTCTCAGCAGCCTCGCGATTCCCTTGAGAAAACCGGGATCGTCATCGACGACCAGTATGCGCATGGACCCTATTCATCCAGATTGGACATCCAGAGTAGCTGCTCAACTCGGTTGTCGGGGTTGATCTCGATCCAGAATAGCAAGGCGAACGCGATCGCTGCTATTGTCCAGTCGGACATGTTGGACGCAAATCTTACAGCAAATGCAAAAACGTCAGGCAGGCGACTTCGCGGACGAGCTCAGGTCGGCGTCGGCCTGCTCTGACAGAATTCCCAAGCGTTCGGCGAGCGAGACGAGGTCGGTAATCGTCCGGGCGCCCAGTTTTTCGAATATCCTGTGCCGATGTGCTTTTATCGTCCGTTCGGTAATGCCGAGAGCGTAAGCCGTTTGCTTGTTCATGCGCCCCCGCACGATGAAGTCGAACACCTGGCGCTCGCGCGGTGTCAACGTTTCCAGCAGTGCGTGCGCATCTCGCATCCGTTGCTGGTGCTTGGACTCTGTATCGTGCCGCGCGATTGCGCGTCCGATGCTTTCGAGCAAGGCCTGACCCGCCACCGGCTTGGTCAGAAAGTCCTCGGCGCCGGACTTGATCGCCGTGACCGTGGTCGGAATGTCGCCGTGACCCGTGAGGAAGACGATCGGGAACGGCGAACCAATCTCGACCAGTCGCCGCTGCAGGGCAGGCCCGCTCAAGCCGGGCAGGCTGACATCGAGGAGAATGCAGCCAACTTCCGCCCCGGCGCAAACCTGCGCCAGAAACTGGTCTGCGCTGGGGTATTCGGCAACCTCGTAGCCGTGCAGGCGCAGCAGCCGCGCGGTTGCATGACGGAACAGGCTATCGTCGTCTACAATATGAACTAGGCTGCCCATCGGATTCACATCGCACCGGCATTCGCGAGCAGCGTGATGTAGAACGCCGCGCCGCGATCCTGCTTAGTCAAGAGCGACAACCCCACAACCAGCGCCCAGCTCGCGTTCTCAGCATGAACTTGGTCGCTCAGGGCTTCATCGAAAGGTGCCCATGCCAAAATTGCCATTTGCCGTTATCTTAGGCAGAATTGCACTACCTAACTTTGTATTAACGTGAAAAGCATTCTTTCTTTTCGGCGGTGCGTTATCTGGTTGTAACTTGTCCCTAGGGACAATGTCTTGACGGCCACTGATCGCCGGTACAATTCCAATCTCCCCGCTCTAAGTTTAGAGCTTGCTCCCATTCGCGCGAATGTCAACGGTCGAGAGTCGATGAGCAGGTCTCTGCCTTCGTGGAGGGTCGAAATGATTGACGCGGACGAGATACGCTGCCTGACTACCCCTTCTCCCGCCGCTGCGTTGGACCGCTATGACGGCGCAGCGACTGCTGATCCTGCAACATCGCGCTCCGATGAAATCCACCGCGAGTTGGACCGCGTGGTGGATTCCGTTCGGTTCGACGCGTCAGAGCGCAATCGGCGGTTCCTTGCATATGTGGTCGAAGAAGCGCTGGCAGGCAGGGGAGGGCGCATCAAGGCATACAACATCGCGACCGAAGTGTTTGGCCGCGACGTCAACTTCGATCCCCAGCTTGATCCGGTGGTACGGATGGAAGCCCGCCGGTTGCGCAGATCGCTTGAGCGCTTCTATCTCACCTGCGGCGACAACAGCTCGATCAGGATTGCCATGCCGAAAGGCGGCTATGTGCCCGAGTTTCAGACTGCTGCCCTCTGGTCACCGTCAGCTGGTGACGCACAGGCGAATGCCCCCAGCGAACCGGCTGGAACGGAGCGCGCGTCGACGATCCTTGTGGCGCCATTTGATGCCGAAGGCGATCAATCTATGTTCCTGCATTTCAATCGCGGATTTGCCGAACAGGTCACAATCGGTCTAGCTCGTTTCCCCGAAATCGCCGTCTTTGAACGGCCTTCGGACGCGCATTACGCATCGGCGGCAGCCGGTGAGCAACGCCGCAATGCGAATGGGGAGTTTGTCCTGAGCGGCAGCACCGCACTCTTCGCCGGCTCTCTCAACGTGAAAGCCGTTCTAGTTCAAGCGCGGACCGGGCGGGTGCTCTGGGGGCAGAGCTTCGAACGAGACCTCCAATGCGGGAACGTGCTGAGCATCCGCGACGAGGTGGCGAATTCGCTCGTGCGCGCGTTGGCACAACCCTACGGCGTCATCAGCAGCATAGCCAATGCCGCTGCCCAAGCGAAGGAACCGCGGTCCCTAAGTCCTGTCGAGTGCGTCATCAGGTTTTACGAGTACAAGCGGACCTACCGGAGGGACCTCTTTTCAGGTGTGCGTCAGTGTCTCGAACGAACCGCAATCACCAACCCGGATTATGCCGAGGCGTTCGCCTGCCTGTCTCAACTGTACACCGATGGGCATCGGTTTGGGTTCGCACCCACGGAGTCCCCCTCTGGACTGCGCCGGCAGGCCATAGAGCTTGCGGATAGGGCGGTCCAACTGGCTCCCGATTCCAGCCGCGGCCATCATGCTCGGGGACTGGCTTATTGGTTTGCTCAGGACGTGCCCGCCAGCCTGAAGGCCATGCAGATGGCCCTCGCCTTCAACCCCAACGCGACAGACATCATGACCGATCTGGGTCTGATCTGGTCCTTGCTGGGTGAATGGGGCAAAGGAGTTCCACTGCTCGAGAAGGCCTCCGCACAACAACTGTCGCGGCTCGGCGCCAACTGCGTGGGATTGTCCCTCTATCATTTCGTGAACGGACGCTACGAAGAGGCGCTGGCCGAAGCGCGTGATGTGGACATGCCGGACGTGACGCATGGCTTTGTGGCCCGAGCGATCTCCCTCGTTCGCCTAGGGCGGAAGGAAGAGGCCGCCCGGGCTGTCCAGAGGATTGTTGAACTCGCTCCTTGTCGCGGCGGCGGCATTCTGGCCGACTTGGCCGGCGTCAACGCCAATCCCGACCTGGCCGACAAGGTCTTGGCAGCATTGCGAGAAGCCGGGCTTTCGACGGAGGTCACACGCCACTGAACCGTGTGACGAGGGCGCGGATCGGCGGCATTCGAACGACATCCTTGCGGCTCGGAGTTCGTCGCCGTCGCGGCGATGAGTTCTTCCTCCTGTCCTTACCCGCTCGCTGGTGGCACATCCACTGCACCTTCGCGACCAGCGCGCCGAACTGGCCCGATGCCGATGGCGCCGATTGCCAGCATCTTATCGGCCACCAATGTCACTTGCTCGGAAACGACAAGGAGGCCCCACGGCTGCCATAGCGAGTCCGGCCGACACGTCGCTACGCAACCAGCCCAGTCGATAGCCTGAGAGGCTCGTAAACACCGGCAACCGAGGAGCCGCAAGAGTCCAGCCAACAATCTCGCGCTCGCGCGGGCTGGCGGTCGCGCCTATCCCGCTATCGCCGGACTGCCCCCCCGAGACCGGCATCTATGCCAGCATCGCCCCACTGATCGCCTACGCCGTGTTGTCATCGCCCGATGACAGGAGGTCGAGGGTGCCGTACGCAAGCAAGGCCGCCACCACATCTGGTGCCTGAAGGAGGCGGACAGCCAGTCTGATCGTAGTCCGCGAAACGGGCTCAGTGCGTCTGCTCGACCCGAACTATGCTGCCGCGCATGCTTTGTTTCACTCTGCGGCCGGGACGGTGCGTGGATCGAGCCGCAGCGACTCGGGCGTGACAGCCCGTTCGGCCGGCAGTGTCCTGAACGCCCCCTTTGCAGCCTGCGATACCGGAGCGCGGCGGCTGATACGCAGGAGAGCATATGCGGCGAGCACTGCGTGAGGGAGGGCCGTTGCGAGGAACAGGCTCTCCGGTCGCATCTTGGTCATCACCGCGGCTCCCAGCATCGGCCCGACAATTGTGCCGAACCCATAGAATAACAGCAGACCGCTCGACACCTTGACGAACTCGTCCGGGCGGGCGTGGTCGTTTGCATGCGCCACTGCGACCGAATAGAGGGTGTAGGCCAGGCCCCCGTAGGCTGCGGTGGTGACAATCACGAGTGCCGCCGATCGTGGCTGGAGTACGAAGATGAGAAGTCCGAATGCGGCCGCTCCGACCGCCGCGCCCGCCAGCACAAAGCGGCGGTCGGTGATGTCGGACAGCCGACCCGCGGGAAACTGGAGAGCGGCACCGGCGAGCACAACTACGCTTGCCATCAGTGCAATACCCGCGTTGCCAATTCCGATGCGGGCACCATAGACGGCTCCGAGCGTCCCCCAGGCTCCGTTGGCAATACCTGTCATGAGGCAGCCGACCAGAGCGATCGGGGAAGTAGCATAAAGACCTTTCAGATCGAGAGTGACATCCTCAAGCGGTTGCGGTGTCACTGCCGATGATACCGCCGTCGGGATCAACGCGAGGCAGAAGAAGATCCCCGCGACCATGAACAATGACGCGTCCCCGATGTTGCCTATGGCGACAATCATCTGGCCGGCCATGATCGAGACATAGGACACGATCATATAGAGGCCGAAGACGCGGCCGCGGTTGTCATTGGTCGCCTTCTCGTTCAACCAACTCTCGATGACCATATAGGCGCCGGCCATGGCGAAGCCTGTGAAGGCGCGCAGAGCGATCCACACATACTGCTCGATTATCAAACCCGTCAGCAGCGCGATGATTGCACCAGCCGCTGCAAAGGTGCCGAACGCACGGACGTGCCCGATCCGACGGACAAGCCTAGGTGCGAAGATGCAGCCGGCGACGAAGCCGCCCGCCCAGGCAGTTCCGAGCAGGCCAAGCGACGCTGTCGAAAAGCCCTCCGCCTGCCCACGCAACGGCAAGAGCAAGCCATGCAACCCTGTCGCTGCAAGCAGGAATCCAGTGCCGCGAAGAAGCGACAGGATCGGGCGGTAGCCGATAGGTAAGAGGTAACCCAGCATCTTCCGATCGGGCTCAACAGACTTGGCACCCACACTAACTGGCCGCCGGCCGCCCAAAGTCAACACATGAGCTATACATAAGTGCGCAAAGAGGGCACGTTATTGTCTTATGAGAAGCACGCAGCCTGAACCTCGCGCCACCTCAAGGGCATGGTTTTGAGGTATGGCTGGGCTAATCCGATCCTGAGCTATCGCGGTCCGTCACCCTCAGAGCCTGCACGCTGACAGCCGCAACGAGCCCAGTCAGCACAATCCCTGCGAAACCGATCACCAATGACAGCAACCGCGCCGAAACATGTTTGGGCGTAAAGTCGCCATAGCCGATAGTGTGCACTGTCACGACGGTGTAGTAGAGGGACTCGTCGATCCGCCAACTCTCTAGGCGCCAGATCATAAGCGCGGACCCAACCATGACCAGGTGAATCCCCGACAGGATGGGCCAGACC
>NZ_JBFUDW010000028.1:0-35937 GCF_056404515.1 Mesorhizobium sp. P2_C7
AACACTCAATTCCGGTGATCAACTCACCGGCGGCAGCGGCACGGACACGCTGGTGCTGTCCGGGTCGGGATCGTTCGACCTCAACAGTCTTGTGGCCTTCAGCGGCTTCGAAAATGTGAACCTCACCGGCACGGGCGAGAGCCTGACCCTGAGGAATGGTCAGAACCTGGCCGTGAACGCGGGCAGCGGCAACACGGTGACGCTGGGAGCGGCAGACAACGGCGTGACAGTCTCTGTGTCGGGCAGCAGCGACACGGTTACCATCAGCGGCGCCAACGATACGGTGTCTGTGGCGGGCGATCATCAAGCCGTGAATGTCTCAGGGACGGACGACAGTCTTACGCTCACGGGCACAGCAAACGTCGTCACTTTCTTGGCATCGGGGACAAGCTTCCATCTCGATGCTGACAACGCGCTCTTCCGGACCCTACATCTCGGGAGCGGCAATGCCGTGAGCATATCAGGCGACGGAAACAGTCTTGGCATAAACAACAACAACGATACATTAACGGTGACTGGAAACGACACTAACCTCGATTTTGGCTCCAGTCATTTAACGACCGTATCTATAGTTGGGGACAACGCATCGGTGATATTTGGCTTTTATGCGTTTTTAAACTCTGTCAATATTACCGGCAACAATGCGACTGTGCAGGTTGATTGCCAAAGCGATGATTCGGTCAACATCACTGGGTCGAGCAATTCAGTGACGATATCATACGGCAATAGCCACGTAGTGTCATTCGGCGCAGGATCGGATAACAACAGCGTCACGCTCGGGGCAGGCAGCGCGACGGTCAGCTTCTTGAGCGGCACCAACACGGTGTTCGCGACGGCGTCCACTTTGAATGCCGGCGACCATCTGACCGGCGGCAGTGGCACCGACACGCTCAGCATCTCTGGTTCGGGCTCGTCCGATCTCAACAGTCTCGCCAGCTTCACCGGCTTCGAAAACGTCAATCTCACCGGCACGGGCGAAAGTCTGACCTTAAGAGACGGTCAGAATTTCACCGTCAATGCCGGCATCGGCAACTCGGTGATGCTCGGAGCCGCGGACAACGGCGTGACAGTCTCTGCGTCGGGCAGTAGCGGTGTGGTCAACGTTGGTGGTGCCCACGACACGGTATCGGTCTCGGGCGACAATGAGACGGTGAACGTCTCCGGCAACAGTGACAACATTGTCCTGAACGGCGCCGGCAACACTGTCAATCTACTCGGCGCCGATACGGCTATTCGGTTCGGGTCACCGGGCGATGGGTTAGATCACGTTTTTGGGTTCGCGTCAGGCGATATCTTCCAATTCGACCACACAGAATATGGCGGAGGCCTTGCGGGTGGCGGCGCCGATACTGGCGTCTTAGACTCATTGCACTTCGTTGCGAACGATTCCGGGTCAGTCAATACTGACCAAGTTTTCTGGTTCAACACTACCAACGACGTCCTCTACTATGATGCGGACGGCAGCGGGTCTGGTCAACCTTTAGAGATCGTTGCTATGGACACCGGGCACGTGCTTGATTCCACAGGTCTATTTATTGTGTGATAGTTTTCGGCTCTCGCCAACTTACGCAGACGCGTGACACGCTGCTAGAGGGGCTGGCCGTGCCGCATTTCCTGTTTGCTAGACGGAGCGGCCAAGGGCCATATCCTCTGCAGGCAAATAACGGTCGAATTCACTTCGATGTCTCGCCAGCTAATAGAGTCATTTTAATTGCTTTCTTGACGACCTTTCCGTAGCCCGATTTGGGAAGTTCGGTCCAGAACAAATACCGTTTCGGCAGCTTGTAGCGGGCGATCTTGTCCATCAGCCAATCATCGATGTCCAACGTTACGACGTCGGTGCCAGGCACTGCAACACAAACAGCAACACCGACTTCGCCCCAGATTGGGTCGGGCACCCCCAAAACGGCCACTTCGCTAATACTGGGATGCGCAAGGATTTTCTCCTCAATCTCTCGCGGATAGATGTTCGATCCGCCGGAAATATACATGTCCGATCCCCGGCCTGTTATGTATAAGAAGCCCTCAGAATCCATGTGCCCGACGTCACCGGTGCAGAACCAGCCATCCCGGAATGCCGCCGAGTTCGCTTCTGGATTACTGAAATATCCAGGAAAAACGGCTGGACCGATAACGCAAATCTCTCCCGTTTCGCCGAGTTCGAGCTCCTTGCCCTCAGGTGACCTGATGGCAATTTGCATCCCTGTTCGCTCAAACCCACAAGTGCCGATCCTCGCATCGGGACCGTCACCCAGTCGATGGTGATTGGGCGGGAGAACCGTGATGTTGCCCGTCACCTCGCCGAGCCCGAAATACTGGACCAGAACAGGCCCGAGCTTTGCCAGGGCGTGCTCTTGATCCGTGCGATACATCGGGGCTCCGGCATAGATGACATGGCGAAGCGATGAGTGATCATACCGATCCACAGCAGGATGCTCGACCAGCATCTTGAGGATTGTCGGGACGGTGAAGACGTTGGTGATGCGCCACTTTTCGATTAGAGCCCACGCCGCTTCAATGTCGAAGCGATCTGTCGCAAGCAGCACTGTCTTGGCGCCTCGCGCCACCTGTGTCAGCTGGTGAACGCCTGCGCCGTGAGACAGTGGTGCCACTACGAGCGATGCGTCGTCTTCTGTTGTCCCCGGCATGAGATCGCACAGATGGTTGGTGATGACGAACACCATCTGGCCATGCGTCAGCACGGCTGCCTTAGGCCGGCCAGTTGTGCCTGATGTAAACAGGAACCAACAGGGGTCGTCTCGTTCAACTGCTGCCGTTTCGACCTGCCTGCCGTCGTGCTGCGAAACCACCTTGTGGTAGTCCGCACCGAAGGCAGCTTCGCCGATGGATATGAAGAAGCGAAGAGGCGCGGAGGAGGCCGCACAAGCGGCCTGATGATGCGCAAACATGTTGCCGCAGATCATCCCTACGGCGCCGCTTACCTCTGCCTGGTAGGCTACTTCTTCAGGTGTCTGCCGGAAATTGGTTGGCACCCATACCGCGCCAATGCGGAAGCAGGCAAACATGGACTCAAACATCTGGTTGCAGTTTTGCGACTGCACGAGAACGCGGTCGCCTTTTTTGACCCCGTAGGTTTCAGCAAGGGCGCATGACATCGCACCGATCCGCCGATCGATCTCCCGCCATGTCCAGCATTTGTCTCCCCAGACAAATGCGATTTTTTCGGGAAATCGGCGAGCAGCCTGGGTGACGAAGTGCGACAGGTTCATCACGCGCTTGGACACCGGTTCGATTGAACTTTCGGTCGCCCAGTTCATCGGACCCGCTCCAGGATTGAGACGTAGTTAGTGACCGCCGCACCGCCCATGTTGAAGACACCCGCAAGGCTCGCATTGTGAACTTGCATTCCGCCGGCCTCTTTCATCAGTTGTTGTGCCGCCATCACATGCATGGAGACGCCAGTCGCGCCGAGCGGATGGCCTCTCGCCTTCAGGCCGCCAGATGGATTCACCGGCAGGCGGCCGGAACGTTGCGCAATGCCTTCGCGCACGATGCGAAAGCCTTGGCCTGGCAACGCCAGGCCCATTGCCTCGTATTCGATCAGTTCTGCGATGGTGAAGCAGTCGTGTGTCTCGACCAGATCGAGATCATCTATGGTCAACATGGAGGTATCGAGCGCCGTTACCCACGCCCGCCTAGCGCCATCAAAGGCGATCGGATCGCGCCGGCTTAGCGCCATGAAGTCATTGGCATGGCTCCTGCTACGAAATGCGATCGCACGTGACATGTCGGCTGCTGCCCGCTCGTCCGCTATGACGATGGCTACAGCCCCATCTGACACCAGGGAGCAATCGGTTCGCCGAAGAGGGGCGGCGACATACGGGTTGCGCTCCGATACCGTGTTACAGAAGTCGAAACCCAGATCTTTACGCATATGAGCAACCGGGTTGGCGACTCCGTTGCGATGGTTCTTCGCGGCGATCAGCGCGAGTTCCTCGGATCGGTCGCCATGGCGTTGAAAATAGTTCTGCGCGATGCGCCCAAATACTCCCGCAAAACCACCTTCCACGTCAGCCTCTTCCTTGCGATAGCAGCCGGACATCAGGACATCGCCAACCTCGCTGGAAGGCAGGCCAGTCATCTTTTCAGCGCCGATCACCAGAGCGATCCGTCCGCGACCGGCCTCGACGAAATCGAGTGCACCAAAAAGAGCGGCTGAACCCGTCGCGCAGGCGTTTTCGAAGCGGACCGCAGGTGTCGCGGCAAGCCCATCATGACTCATGCCGACCAGCGCGGCCTGGAAATCCTGACGGGAAAAGCCGTTGTTGTAGACGCCAACGAAGATGCCATCGACGTCGGTGGGTCCGACGCCGGCGTGGTCGAGCGCCGGGCCAACGACCTCCGCCATCAACGTTTCGGTGTCGGGGGCGGCGGACTTCCCGAAATTGGTGTGAGCCCAACCGATCATTTGTGCTTTGGCCATACCCGTTCCTTTTGGCGCTCGAAGAACGCCGTCCAATCAGCCCGTTCTTTTGATTGGGGCACCGACTGCTGCCATTGCGGTTCAGGCGCTCGCGCGCAGTTCCGGCTTCGCCGAAATCTCCCTCTCGAAAGCGCGAAGGCCGGCAGTGAAGGACTCCATCAGTTCCTCGATTTCCGCTTCGCTGATTGTCAGGGGAGGACAGACCATCAGCCATTCTCCAAACGAACCGCCGGCGGTGCGCCGCGAGAACAGCAGCAGTCCGTGGTCGCGGCAGATCATTCCTATCCGCTCGCTTGCTCGCATCTCCGCCGGGAAAGGTTCCTTGGTGACCTGGTCTGCGACAATCTCCACAGCCATGTGCAGTCCAAGCCCGCGAATGTCGCCAATGATGCCGGTCTTGCCTTTGATTTCCTCCAATCGGGACTTGATCAGGGCGCCCAGGTTCCGTGCCCGCTCCATCAGACCGTCTTCCTCGACAACCCTCAGAACCATGTCGGATGCTGCGCAGCTGACTGGATTGGCTGAATAGGTATGGCCGTGCTTGAAGCCGCCCGATCGACGCACATCGCTCACCATGTCTGCCGACGCCAGGACCACGCCGAGTGGCGCATAGGAGCCGCTGACACCTTTTGCGAGCGTGGCGATATCGGGCCGGCAATCCGGCCAATGATGACCGGCGAGAAACTTGCCTGTCCTGCCAGCGCCGCTCATGATCTCGTCGTAGATCAGCATAACGCCATAGCGGTCGCATATCTCCCGGATGCGGGTGGAATAGCTGTCCGGGGAAACCAGGGCTCCGGTCGATACGCCTCCGACCGGTTCGATCATGAAGGCGAGGATGGTTTCGGGGCCTTCCCTGAGGATCGTTTCTTCCAGCTGCCGCACACAGCGGTCGACGACATCCTGTTCACTTTCGCCGGCCGGGCGCCGATACATCAGCGGCGCGTCGACCTTTGGCATGTCGACAAACATCGGCCTATAGGCAGCCGCATAGTCGGGGTCACCGGTGATGCCGAGAAGCGCAGTTGTCGCACCATGATAGGAAGGGATGCGGCTGATGATCTTGAAACGTGATGCCTGACCTCGCGCCACCGCCACCTGACGGGCGAATTTGATCGCGGCCTCGTTGGCCTCCGAACCGCCGGAGACGAAGAAGGCGGCGCCATAGTTCCAGTTGCTCAAGCGCTCGAGTCTGGCGGCCAGCCGCTCGTTGGGGTCGTTGTCCCATCTCATGCTGTGCGCATAGATGATGCGCCCCATCTGGTCGCGCATCGCTTCCAGGACCCTGGGATGGGCATGGCCGACATTGACCGAAATGGCACCCGACGATCCATCCAGCAGACGGCGACCTGTGCTGTCCCAGATATAGACGCCCTCACCACGGACGACTTTCGGGAATTCTTTCGCGCCTTCGGGCGTGATGAAATGTTGATAGCGTAGTGTCATAAACAGTCCTCGCACGTTGCCTGCGGAGCGGGTCTTTTCAGGACCGCTAGGCAGGGAAAGAGAAACCATTGAGCGGGGAATTCGCCGTTAGCAGCTTCGGGTTGGGGTCAGAGCCGAACAGCATCCGATGGCGGGTAAAGGCTAGGAGTTCCGCCACGTGCTCGTCATTGCGCGGATCGTCGGGGAACGCTGCCCCAAAAATCTCGTCGACATAGATGCGGGTCATGATCTCGTCGGCGAACGCACTCGTTGCGTGCCCAATAAACCGATCGAACGCTGCGGGAACAGGCTGCGTCGCATGATCCCTGGCGATGGTCGAAAGTATTTCCGCCCACTGCGCTGTCAGCCTCAGCCAGACCGCGTTGGCTTCCGCGTCCTGTCGCTTCATCTGGAACAGAGATCGAAAGAACATCCGGCGGCGGCGGAACGCTCCAACGATTTCAATGAATGTCGCCTTCATCTGGGAGAACAGGTCGACAAATTCGTCGCCTTCGGGAATTGCCGGCGCAATGTCGACCGCGGCGAACTCCGAAAAGACCTCAAGCACTAGGTCACGTGTGCCGTCGAAATGCAGGTAGAACGTCCCTGCGGCGACCTTTGCCTTGCCGGTAATCGAGCTGATTGTGAGGTTGGCAAGGTCGCTTTCCGTCAAGCAATCGAACGCCGCCCGCTTCAGTTTTGCGCGAGTCCGCGCGCTCTTGCCTTCGCCACCCGCGCCCTTGATCTGGGCATTCAGAGCGGCGACGTAGCGATCACCCAATGCCAGATGCGGTCCGGCAGGGGCTGCTTGGCTCCGGCCTGACGGGATTCCAGCCGGCAAGGTGTTTGGCGCATTTTGATCCGTCATCTCGTTCCCCATCAGGAAGCCGCCGCGAGCAGCGTGCGGTCAGGCAGTGCCTCCCCGACCAGTCTTTCGAATTGGCGGGCAAGCTCGGCCAGGTCGAGCGCAGCTTTCTTCTCACCCGACAGATCCATCACAACCTTGCCGCGATGCATCATCAGCACTCGATCCGTGTGGCTGAGTGCATGACCAAGATCATGGGTGACCATGACCGTCGTGATGTCTTGCGCGCGCACGATCTCCTCGGTTACGTCAGCCACAATTTTCGCACGCTTGGGGTCGAGCGCCGACACGTGCTCATCCAGCAGCAGAACGCGTGGATTGCGGACCGCGGCCATCGCCATCGCCACTGCCTGGCGCTGCCCCCCTGATAGGGTGCCTGTGGATTCACCGAGCCGATCTTCCAATCCCATGCCAAATCGCTGAAGCGCGCTTCTCGCGTCCAGCCTCACGCTATCGCGGTCATAGCGGCGAAGGCGGAAGGCACGCTCCCTTCCCATCACCGCCAGTGCAAAATTCTCCTCGATACTGAGGGACGAAAGCACATTGTGCTCGGGGTTCTGGCGAACGAGCGCAATCTTGGAAGCCCTCTGCCACGAGGGCTTCTCGCTCATGTCCTCTTCGTCGATGTGCAGAGACCCCTCATCGAGGAGCAACGTCCCCATGAGGATTGAAAGCAGGGTGGATTTTCCAGCGCCGTTGGAGCCGATCAGCGCAACGTAGGAACCGCGTGCGATATCAAGGTTCAAATCATCCAGTGCGGTGAAGACTTCCTTTTTGCCAAGGCCGGCAAAGCGCTTCGTCGCGTGGCGAAGACGTATCGCTGGTGGTGCGCCACCAATGCGTCGCTCAGAGAAGGGTGGTGACACGATCGTTCTCCAAGAATTGCACATGTTTGCGCCGGCGGGCGCGCCAGCCTTCGAACCCGGAAATCGTTAGCGTGCCCTTTCCGTGGATGCGGGCTGCGATGAAGGCGAACACCAGCAGCGCGGTGATCAATCGAACGGAGTTTGGCGGGATGCCCATTCTGAGGCTGAGCGCCACGATGCAGCGATAGATGATCACGCCGATGATAACGGAGGTCACCCCGACAGCGACTTTGTCGGAACGAATGACGCTGGTCCCGATCGTCAAGGCTGCCAGGCCAACCACGATCACACCACCTTGGATGGAGACATCCATGAATCCCTGGCTTTGCGCGACCAGCGCCCCCGATGCAGCCGCTAGTGAATTGGCCAGCATAAGACCAAGAACCTGATGCATCTCCGTGCGGATGCCGAGACTTCGAGCAGTCTGTATGTTCAGCCCACTTGCGCGTGTCGCGAGGCCGTAGCCGGTGTGCAGAAGCCAGACCAGGAACGTCGCGAAGATCAGGGTGACGGCGCCCGCCACAATTATGGAGGCCGCCTGGTTACGCAGGCCGAGATTCTCGGCCCAAGTGAACAACGTATCCACCCGGACGAGTGAGACATTGCCTGTGCCCATCACGGCGATGCTGACGGACCACGCCGCTGTGGTCATCAAAATGCCGGCGAGCAGAACGTTCATCTGAAGGATTACGTGCAGCAGCGCCGTCACAAGTCCGGCGAGCGCGCCGGCACACATGCCGAGCAACAGCGAGCTGACCGGATCGACCCCCATGAGAAGGCTGCTCGCTGCAGCCGCACCACCAAGGCCGAACGAGCCTTCAAGTGTGAGATCCGGCAGACTGAGCACGTTGATCGCGAGGTAAATACCCAGCGCCAACGGTCCATAGAGGAGCCCAATCTGGGTCCCGATCACGAGCACATCGATCAGCATCGAAATCCGCCTCAGTAGGTTTTGACTGCTGAGGTCATCATAGCCTCGGGAATCTTGAGCCCCAAAGCGCCCGCTTCGGTCTTGTTGATCTCGAAGCCGGCAATCTTGGGAATGATGACCGGTGTCGTGGCGGGGTTGGCGCCCTTTAGCACCGCTACCACAAGGTCGGCGGCCCTCATTCCAACAGTCACATAACTGTAGCTGCCGGCCAGGATCGCGCCACCCTTGACTGCATCGGACGTGCAGCCGAACACGGGAAGCTTGGCATCCTTGGCAACCTTTAGAGCTCCTGCCATGCCCGAGATCGTCGTCGTGTCGCAGGGGAATTCGATCGCCTGAACGCGACCCACAAGCGACTGCGCTGCCTGGGTTGTTTCGCCGGCATTGGCAATACCCGCGGTGACGTGCTTCAAGCCTTTGCTTTCGATGTGCGCGACCGCGCGTGCCGCCAGAGGATCACCCGCAGGATCGCCAACCTTGTAGATAAGACCGATGGTTTCGATAGTGGGCAGGATACTCAACATGCCGTCGATTTCCGATTCGACCGGCAGAGGATCCGACACGCCGGTCATGTTACCGCCGGGCTTGTCGAGGGACTGAACGATGCCCGCCTCGACGGGTGTCGACACGCCGACGAACACTACGGGAACTGTTTTGGTCGCCTGCTGTATGGACTGGGCGGCGGCGGTGCCAATGACCACAATGAGATCACAGCCGCCATTGGCAAATTGCTGCGCGATTGTCTGTTGTGTCGCGGCGTCAGCCTCGGGGTTCTGGATATTTTGAACCACCTTTTGACCACCCGAAGCCTTCAGGCCGTCGTTCATGCCTTTCAGAATGTCATCAATGACAGGCGCCGACACATATCTGTTCACACAGACTGTCTTGCCAGAAAGCGCTGCATCCTCCGCTTTAGCGGCCACTGCGGAAGCGAAAGTCATACCTGCAACAGTCGCCAGTGCGATCGGTGACTTCATGTCAGTTCCCCGTGTTTGGCCGCCTTGCCGGCAGCGCTTGTCCGTTCCAATTATGAAACTGAATGCAGTTTCATAATTTGTCAATCCGCTTTAGCAAAAATGTGTTTAGGTGTCGGCCGTCAGCCGGGCGGAGCTTCCTGCGACTGGTCCCTTAACCGGCATCGCCGACCGATTGACGTTTGCGGTTAATGTCCTGGCGCCCCAGCCATTATTATTTATTGTTTAGAATCAGCCGCTTACACAGAATTCAATTTCCTGATGTGGGGCATTCTAGGTCACCTGTTTAGGTGTCCTACTCCACCTAACTGACTATCACTTTTTCGTCGGCTTTGTGACGGGTGGCGTCGTCATCGTCGTGCCAGCTTGTTCTTTGCTGGAGGTCGGCCTGCGGCCACGGCGCCTCGACCGTGCTGATGGCCAAGGCATTCCCGAACTCGCGCTTCACCGGCTTCGACTATCACGCCCCGTCGATCGAGCGCGCCCGCGCCGCGGCCAAAGAGGCCGGCGTCGCCGGCAACGCGCACTTCGAGGTGGCGGCGGCCAAGGATTTCCCCGGCGCCTACGATCTCGTCGCCTTCTTCGACTGCCTGCACGACATGGGCGATCCGAAGGGGGCTGCCAGGCATGTGCACAAGGCGCTGAAGCCGGACGGCACCTGGATGATCGTGGAGCCGTTCGCCCACGACCAGCTCTCGGCCAACCTCAACCCAGTCGGCCGCATCTACTATGCCGCCTCGACCTTCATTTGCACGCCGGCCTCGCTGTCCCAGGACGTCGGGCTGGGGCTCGGCGCCCAAGCCGGCGAGGCGAGGCTTCGCAAGGTCGTGTCGGGCGGCGGGTTCAAGCGGTTCCGCCGCGCCACCGAAACCCCGTTCAACATGGTGCTCGAGGCACGCCCGTAAGGCTGGCCAGGCAAGTGTCTTCGCAATCAACTGGAGGAAGGCATGACTGCTTACAACGTCGTTCGGTTCCGCACAAAGCCCGGCAAACAACAGGCATTCATCGATGCGCACAAGAAGGCGTGCCTCGACGTCAACGGCTTCCGCACAGTAGCGCCGGCGACCCATCTTCTGCGTCGTCGGCGAATGGACCGACATTGAGATCCTGGCGGCCGCACGGCCACAAATGATCGGCCGTTTATACACCATGCGCGACATGCTTGTGGATCTCGGCGGCGACCTCGGCGTCACCGATCCTGTCTCCGGATCGGTCGTCGCCGACATCGGGACCTGAAGTGGCCCAGCTGCAGGCTTGGTGTGCACTGCTCGACCACCAATGTGGAGGGCCAGTCCGTCAAAATCAACGAGCGACGCACGAACTACTGGAGTGTGACCAGCCATCGACGTATGATCTAATCCTCAATTTTTCGGGAGGACGAGCCATGAATGCAGTGCCTCAATGGCGGCTCGCAGGCGACTGGTTCGACATCTGCAGCTGCGACATCCCTTGCCCGTGCGAATTCGCCCAGCGGCCGACCGGCAATCACTGCCAAGGTGTGCTCGCCTGGCATGTGCGCGAGGGTCAGTATGGCGACGTGAAGCTCGACGGCCTGACGCTGGTGGCGCTCGGCGAGTTCGAAGGCAATCTATGGGCTGGCGAGGCGAAGGCCGTGATGGGCATGTATCTCGACGAGAAGGCGAATGAGCCGCAGCGCGAAGCACTGCAGTTGATCTTCGGCGGCCACGCCGGCGGCTGGCCGGCGGGCTTTGCCGCCAATGTCGGCGAGATGCGTGGCATGGAGTTCGTTCCGATCACTTTCGAGGTGGCGGGCGACCTGGCCACCTGGCGGGTCGATATTCCTGGCCTCGTCGTTGGGCGCGCGGAAGCGCTTTCGGGTCCCACCACACCACCCGGCAAACGGGTGCAGACGATCAACCCGCCCGGCTCGGAGGTCGGGCCTGGCCAGGTTGCCACCTGGGGGCGTTCTGTCGAGGTGAGCACCAAAGGCTTCGGGCTCGACTGGACTGGCACGGCCCGCTCGAGCAAGCACATTCCGTTCGACTGGACCGGCCCGAACTAGGGCATGACAATGGCTGACGCGTTCCTCAGGAAATCGCGGCGGCTCACCCGGAATCTGCGCGGCATCCCCCTCGGTCTTTGCGCACTGCTAGTTGGGCTGACAGCAGCGGCGTGGGCGCTTACCCTCTACCAGACCTTCAGCATGGATATGCCCATGGGCATTGCCGTGCGCGGTGGTATGGAGGGTATGGAAGGCATGGCCGGCATGGCGATGGGCGGTATTGCCGCGGACGGCTGGTCAGTTGCCGGCGCCGCTGCTTTTCTCGCTGTGTGGACCGTGATGATGGCGGCCATGATGCTGCCAGCTGCGGCGCCCATGATATTTATGTTCGCAGCGGCGCAGGCTAGGCGCGAACAACACGTGGCCATCCCAACGTGGACCTTCGTCGCGGGCTATCTGCTCGTCTGGGCGGCGGCGGGCCTTGTCGTATATGTCCTGGTCCAGCTCGGTAGCGACGTTGCAACGAGCCTCGATCCGCCCCAGCGTGCGAAATGGGCACCGCTCGCACTCGGTGCCACGCTTGGCGTCGCCGGGGTCTACCAATTCACGACCCTCAAGCACATTTGCCTCAGCCATTGCCGTTCGCCGCTCGCTTTCGTTGCTCAGCACTGGCGCGACGGGCGTGTTGGCGCGCTCACGATGGGGCTGCGCCACGGTCTCTATTGCTTCGGCTGCTGCTGGGCGCTGTTTGTAGTGCTGGTCGCGACCGGCGTCATGAGCGTCGCCTGGATGCTGCTTTTGACGCTGCTCGTCTTCGTCGAGAAGCTGCTGCCCCGCGGCCGCCACTTCGAAGGTAGTTTGGGCGTTGCTTTGGTGGCCCTCGGGATTGTTGTATCTCTAGGGGCGATCGATATGTCTTGGATGGGCGGCTAGACGAGCAGGGTTTAAGCATCTCTGCCGTGCCGGCAGACGCTTTCGACGGCAATCCATTCGCATCGCCCTGGTTTTTTAGTAGGCTGTCGCGCGGCAAGACGGCAAGGTTGAGGGTCCGGCGTGACGGTAGTCGACGATCGTCTTCTCGAAAGCAGGATGACCAAGGTGGAGCAGGCTCGAGCCTGGAGCCCACGCGTCATCTCGAAATTCGAGACGCTGATCAGGAGCGGCGATGACCACGCACTGTATCGCGTTAATCCGCTGAGCTTTGCTCGAGAACGCGCAATCGCCGAGCCTGAAGCAATAGACCTCTTCCTTCATGCCGCCCGCTGCGGCTTATTCGACATGAGCTGGGATGTGCTGTGTCCTCAGTCCGGGATGGTGCTCGATAGTTTCGGCGCCCTGCGCACGCTCAAGACCCACTATGTCTGTGGCTTGTGCGATGTATCGGGCGACACCGACCTCGACGACTTCATCGAGGTCACCTTCTCGGTATCGCCGAAGTTACGGCGTTTGCCGCACCATGATCCCGAGACACTCCCCGTCGAGGATTTTCATTGGAAGCTCCACTTCGGACATGATGGGCGGCTACCGGGCCAAGACGTTCGCTTTCTTGACGTTCTGCGCGGCTTCGTTCGGGGCATGGCGTTTCTGCCGCCTGGCACCACCACAGTGCTCCGCGCCGACCTGGGACCGGGCGCCCTTTCGGGCGTCAACGTGCAGACGCAGGCCGCATTCGCTGTGCCGATATCAGGCGATCCG
Source organism: Mesorhizobium sp. P2_C7 (assembly GCF_056404515.1). NCBI lineage: Bacteria > Pseudomonadati > Pseudomonadota > Alphaproteobacteria > Hyphomicrobiales > Phyllobacteriaceae > Mesorhizobium > Mesorhizobium sp. P2_C7. The sequence goes on from NZ_JBFUDW010000028.1 coordinate 13,164, forward strand.
GCGTTGGAGCCGGCGCTTCTGAAGATCGATTATGACGGCAAGCGTTTCTTGCCGTCGTTGCCCGCTGTGCCACCTGGTCCGATTGTCATCGAGGTAGCGAATAGGGGGCCAGTGCGAGGTTCGTTGCTTGTCATCAACTGGCCGCCCGAGCTTGTCGCACTGACTACCAAGCCGGCGCTCGATTTCGACCCTTATGTTTCCGGTGGAGCGCTGCTTGCGCGGCAAACCTTCCGCCAGCTCTTTCGGTCCGAGCGTGTCGACGAGAAGGAGGGGCTCAGCATCCGACAGATCACCTTCCTGTTCACGGACCTCAAGGGTTCGACCGCCATGTATGAGCGCCTGGGTGACCTCAACGCCTATGCTTTGGTCCGCGAGCATTTCGCTCTGGTCAACGCGGCGGTTCAGCAACATACCGGAGCGGTGGTCAAGACCATTGGGGATGCGGTGATGGCTGTATTCTCGCGGCCGTCGGATGCGATTTCGGCCGCACTCCACGTCTTTGAAGAAATCGATCGCTTCAACGGAGACCACGACGGGCCGGGGATCATCCTCAAGATCGGTGCCCACTGTGGACCGTCGATTGCCGTGACGCTTAACGACAACCTCGACTATTTCGGCCAGACCGTGAATGTCGCTGCGCGCGTGCAGTCCTTGGCAGAAGCCGGACAGGTCTGCATTTCCGAGGCGCTCTATTCCGCGCCCGGGGTTCGCGAAATGCTTGCTGGCCATCGTGTCGTGGCTTTTGACGCGCCTCTTCGAGGTGTGGAAGGTGATGCAACTGTCTATCGCATTATGCGGCGATAGACACGATTGCGTGCCAACTCCATTTCGCACTGCCTAGGAACTGGAACTTAGATAGGCTGGTTCTGCGAGAGGATTGAACTCCGAGTTGTATTAATAAAATCAATGACTTATGAGATGTTTTGTAACATTGTGACGACAGTCGAAATGACCCGATAGCCTGCGGAATGCCGCTGCTTTGCGAGCCGGGAAAGAAGACGTGGGCCAGCCACGCGCACAGCACGAAGCCCAGGGGCGTGATCGCAAGCGGCAGGAAACTGCGCCAGCGGCCGTCATTGCCTATCATCGTACGAAACAGGCCTTGCGCCCTGTCGGCCAGCACCGCGAACAGCACGCTGATTACACCGATGCCTTGCGTTCTTAGGATCGCAGGCTTTTGGGGAAGTGCCGATCGAGCGTCCAAGCCGAACGGGCAGGCGCTGAAATCGATATTGGTGCCTAATGGCTAGGGTCCTAGCGACCTTGGGTTTGGGCGGGCGGCTGTCGAGCCCCTGAGTAGGTGGGTCGCGGGTCAGGCGCCGAGCGCCGCAATCATCGTCGGGAGATCGGCGATCGTCGTCATGTGCCCCTGCCCTGGCAGCACCGCGAGCATCGATCCGGGGATCAGCTGAGCGGTGTGCTCGCTGTGGGCGATCGGCAACGCCGCATCCAACGCGCCATGGATGATCCGGGCCGGCGCAACGATGGCGCCGGGGTCGAAGGCCCAGGGCCGTCCCTGCACCAGAGTGTCCTGCGCGTAGCCAATCACTCCCTGCCGGAACGCCTCGCGCGCGGCCGCCCCTATCGCCGGGCCGGCACGTTCGTCTGCGAGGAGGTCGGCATCGGGCTCAGCGAAGACAAAATCAGACACCGCTTCGAACCGGCTTCCGTCCGCGCCAAATTTCTCCGTGCACCAGGCGATCGCCGCAGCCTCGTCGGCTTGGCGCATCGCTTCGCCCTCGACTTGGCTGAATCCGACCCAGGCATCGCTCCAGCCCATGTCGGTAACGCCGCCGAAGACCGCCAAAGCCGAAACACGCTGCGGAAGAAGAGCCGTGCAGACGACGGCATAGGGGCCACCCGAGGAATGGCCGGCAACCATGAAGCGGTCGATGGACAGCGCATCGGCCAGCGCCGCGACGTCGGCGGACCAGTCGGTCAGCGAACGGCCTGGGAACGATGACGATCGGCCATAGCCGGGGCGGTCGGGCGAGACGGCCCGAACTTTTCTCGCGATGAACTGCTCTTCGAGGTAGGCGAGGTGCAGGCGGCTCATCGGCGCGCCGTGGAAAAACAGAACAGTCGGCCAGCCCGGCTCGCCGATATCGGTGTAGGCAAGCACGCGTCCGTCGCTCAGGGTGATCTGCAAGTCTTGCACAGGCGCCTGCTCCCGGCCAAGATCGCTATCATCGGGGATGCCGACCTCCGACAGCGGCAGACTACCATACCTGACGGATGGTGCCAGCCGTCGGAGGCGTCCGGGATTTTCTGGGTAGCGCGCTATCCGCAGGCGGTAAGTTTTTCAATCATCGCGATGATGGCTTTGGCAAAGGCTTCGCCCTCGTAGAGCAGCAACACCCCTTGCTCGCTCGGCAGCACGCCAGCCGGGCAGGTCTGTTCTATGGCCATGCGAACCAATTTGAGCCAGGCCCGTTCGTTGCAAATCGTCTCTCGGGCTTCCATGCTTTCCCTTTGATCGCCGTCGCTACTCCGCCTCATCTCGAAGTGCCGTCTTGTTGCGCGACACAGGCGTCCAGTCAGTGATCGTATCGGCATCGACTGTAATCAGCCCACCAGCCTTTACCGTCACCTTTTGATAGTCCTCGTCGATGTGGCTGACCTCACCTCTAAGCTCCAACTCGTCGCCCGGTTGGGTCTTCTTTGGTGCTGAGATCAAATAGAGAAAGCCATAAGACGGAAAGTTCGGACAAAAGACCTGACCGGCATCGCGTTGCTCGCTGCTACCTCGGCCGCATGTGCGAAGCGAGTTATTTGCTCATAAAGGGCGGGCTGCATGGGAATCAGTTCCGCGCAGCGCCTCCAAACATGTCCCTTCGGATGCACGTCGAAAAGATTGTATGATTGCGCGCAGGTGAATTTGCCGACGGACGCTCATGCCGATCTTTTCAGTCAAGCACTCGACCGTCTATCGCTATACCCAGAAGGTAAGCTTTGGCGAGCACCGGCTTATGTTCAGGCCGCGCGACAGTTTCGATCAGCGGCTTCTGAACCACGCTCTGTCCGTGGACCCCGAGCCGAACGAAGTTCGCTGGATCCATGACGTTTTTGGAAACTGCGTAGCCGTGATCGATTTCAACAGTTCGGCCAATGAACTTCATTTCGCGACAGATATTTGCCTCGATCATACGCCGCAGCATTCGCCTGATTTCCGTATCGATGAGGCCGCCCTGACTTATCCATTCGCCTATGATCCCGACGAGGCGGTCGACCTGGCGCAAACAATGGAACGCCATCATGCCGATGCCGGCGATGAGGTCGGTAAATGGGCGCGACAGTTCGTCAGTGCATCAGGACACACCGAGACCGGAAAACTGTTGATGACGCTCTGCTACGCCATCCATGAGAGCTTCGCATATTCCCGCCGGTTCGAAACCGGAACCCAACCACCGCTCATGACCTTGCATCTGCGCAAAGGGACATGCCGGGACTTTGCGCTTTTCATGATGGAAGCGGTTCGCTCGCTCGGCTTTGCTGCCCGCTTCGTGACCGGCTATGTCTATGTGCCCAGCCGTGATAGCGATGCTATCCGCGGCGGAGGATCCACGCATGCATGGTGCCAGGTCTACTTGCCCGGCGCCGGCTGGATCGAGTTCGATCCTACCAATGGCATTGTCGGCAACCGGGATTTGATCCGGGTGGCTGTAGCCAGGCACCCTCGGCAAGCCATCCCTCTTTCAGGGACCTACGCAGGCAGCGCCTCAAGTTTTCTGGGCATGACCGTTGAGGTGAGGGTGGCGAAGGAAAACCCGTCAATAAGAATTAGCTCCGCCTAATATTCTCTGGAACTGTTTAGGCCAATCTGGAGTTTGCCCGGTTCATGAAGCAAAGATTGGAGCATCAATGCGGATCCGCGCAGGTTTCAGCCTTACCTACGAATGTCCGCAGCCGACGCCAATGCTGCTGGTCCTCGAGATCCATCCCTCACGCCGCGTCGATCTGCTGACGGATCAGGTCATAGGCTTTGATCGCCCGATCGAGGCGCGCGGCTACATTGATGCTTTCGGCAACGCGTGCACGAGAATAGAAGCGCCCGCAGGGCTGACGACGGTATCGACTAGCTTTGAAATATACGACACCGGCAAATCCGATGTTGTCCTGCCAGACGCCGTTCAGCACGATATCAAGGAACTCCCGGACGACGTGCTCAGGTTTCTGCTCGGGAGCCGGTATTGCGACGCCGATCGGCTTGGTGACTTCGCTTGGACGAACTTTGGCAATACCACGCCCGGATGGACCCGGGTCCAAGCGATCTGCAATTTCGTGCACAATCACATCACTTTCAACTACCAAGCCGCGAACCCGCTGCGAACCGCCTACGGCGCTCTCGAAGATCGAACCGGCGTCTGCCGCGATTTTGCGCATCTGGCAATCTCACTGTGCCGCTGCATGAATATTCCCGCGCGCTATTGCACCGGTTATCTCGGCGACATCGGCGTGCCTCCCGTGCCGGATCCCATGGATTTCAGCGCATGGTTCCAAGCATATCTAAGCGGTCACTGGTTCACATTTGATGCTCGGCACAACCGCCCGCGCATAGGTCGGATCCTGATGGCGACGGGTTGCGACGCGACTGATGTTGCTCTCTCAACCAGTTTCGGTGCATCCAGACTTGCTGGCTTCGAAGTTGTCACGGAAGAAGTCCAAACGGACCAATTGTCGGGGAATTCTTTCGGCAATACCGAGTCTTCACCTTGATCTGATCGATGTGACGATAAGGGTCCACGACGGTGCGCGGCTTCGGCTCCTTTGGCAGGCCGCCGGGCTGACGCCGGCCGAGCGCGAAGCTGCATTACGCGCGCTGTTCGATCAAGCGGATCGCTTCGTCGATGTCCCGTGGCTCGATGTCGAGTTCCTTCAGGCCTGGCACGTCGATTGCTGCCACATTGTCGTGACGCATAAGATCGACCTGGTTGCGCGTTATGGGCGCGACCGGAAGGAGTTCCGCGACGCCAGCCAAGGCCTTCCACACCGCAAACGGCACCGGCATCAGCTTGATATTCGTATGGAGCTGTGGGGCGATCTCCCTAAGCAGTTCGTTATAGGTATAGATGCGCGGGCCACCGAATTCGAATATGGAGGAACCCCTGTGGTTTCGCCCGTCGATCAGCACGCTCACTGCTTCTGCGACGTCTTCCACGTAGACCGGTTGAAGCCGTGTGCCACCATCGCCGAACACCGGATAGACCGGCAGGAGGCGGATCAGTCTCACAATAGTCGTGAGGAAAGCGTCGTCAGGTCCTGTCATGACGGCGGGAGGCACAATGAAAGCGCCGGGAAATGCGCTCTTCACCGCTACTTCTCCGCGCCCACGTGCACCGATGTAATTCGAATCCGATTTAGGATCGGAGCCGATCCCCGAAACATGGATGAACTGGTCGACCTTGCCCTCGTGCGCCGCGGCGGCGAGATCCGCCGCGGCTTTCACGTGCACGCGTTCGAATGTCTGGACGCCCTGCTCGACATAAAGACTGACAGCATTCACGATCGCCTGTGATCCGGCAATGGCCGAGCCGATCGAGGCTGCATCCAATATGTTCGCCTCGACTGCTTCGGGCATCCTTCCAGTCGATGAAAAGATCGGGCCCACGCGAGCCAAGTGGCGGCATGCGGCGCGGACCGTGCCCCCCCCTTCTAGGAGCCGCTTCACAATCCTGCGCCCGAGAAAGCCTGTTCCGCCGACACAGTGACGATCCGTTTCGTGTTGAGATCATCAGAATCCATTGCCTCGCCATCCCTTCTCTTCGCATGCCTGCCGAATGTCTGCTGGCCGGCAGGTTTACGGGCGGCGAAGACCCAGCAGCATAAGCGCGGTCATCGTTGCGCTCGCGCACGCCACCGCCAACAACACGACGACGCCGGCAGAGTTGGACTTTTGCTTAGCGCGCACTGGGACGACTCTTGCGGGCAAAGCACTGTGAACCAGCGCGTCCAGATCGGATCTGCTGCCATGTCGAACGGAATAGGCGCGAGTGAATTCGGCGCCGAGAAGAAAGATTTCCGATGAGTAGTAAACCCAGAGGAGTATGACGAGCAGTCCGCCGGCGGCCCCATACGAGGATGCGATCGCACTGGTGCCGATATACCACCCGATAAGTGATTTTCCGAGGGTGAACAGGGCAGCGGTCACCACAGCACCAATCCCTACGTCGCGCCATTGGAGGGTCCGATCCGGCAAGACTTTGTAGATTGCAGCGAACATCGCCGAGATCAGGACAAACGAAACGACCGTGTTGATCACGCCGAGGACGATTGTGCCGAACGGGATCTGAGCGTTGATAAAATTGCCCAGCACCGAGATCGCTGCGCTCGCAACGAGAGACACGAGCAACATGAAACCGAGCGCAGCGACCAAACCCAGGCTTGCTGCACGGGCCCGGACTATACGCGACAACGAACTCCCCTGAGGTTCGACCTTCCAAATTGTGTTCAGCGACTGCTGCATTTCACCAAAGACGCCAGAAGCGGTCACGAACAAGGTGACGATGCCAATGACCGCCGCCCAAGTCCCGGATGATTTGCCGGATGCGCTCTCGAGCGCGGTCTGAAGGAGACTTGCGCTTTCTGGTCCCATCAGCCCGGAGATCTGGGCAGACAAAGCCAATTGTGCAGCATCATGACCGAAAACGAGACCCGCGATAGCGACCACAATCAGCAAAATTGGCGCCAGCGACGTGGCGGCGTAGAAAGCCATCGCAGCGCCATGACTAAGAGCATTGTCGTCGATGAAGCCGACTACGCTTTCTCGCACCAAGTCCCATACATTTGTGATCGAGGGTCGCACTTCGAATCCGTAGGGTGAGCGGCAATGGCATCCACTAGCAATGCGCCAGAACTTCCGATGTTCCGACCGGGGGCCACGTCCAAGTCACGGCTCAAACCCCTTTAAAGGCTAGCGCCGGCAGTGCCCCTACTGGATCCCACGACCGTCTAACCGCGGCTTCGTCGGTTTTTGGCTCATGACAAAGATCGTCCTGCAAGGTTCCCACATCATGCCGCAGCAACATCTCTGGCCCACATGCCGGATATGGCTGCAGCAGCGGCTTGCTGGGGCCTTCACCTCTGGGCGGCGCCGCTAGCGGGATTAGGATCCAGGTTCCCCAGCCAAGCTTCTTTTCTGATGGTTTTTTCAACTACTTAGCATCAATTAGAAAATGCTAAGTGTTACACTCAAGCGGATGATCCACATGGGATCCGGTCTGAGTAGAACGACGGCAGGCGAAGCTTATGACAGCACAAGAAATTTTCCCGATGATCAACAAGCGCTGGGACGCCATCCGAGAGCGATTGTCAGGGCCGTTCACCACTCAATTCTTTCAAGCGCTGGTAGAGGAAGAAGCACCAGATGTTTGGGCTGAGATGGTCCGGCGCTGGGGTCGTGGTGGCAAAGGAAGCGGTAAGTTCTTTTCACCTGCAAATGTCCTCTACAACTACCTGAACCGTCAGGCACATGAGCAGATCGTGGTCTGTCTCGGATTCGCGCCTTCCAAAGGGGGATGGGGCTCAGGCCGTGTCATGCAGTGGGACCTCGCTAACGGCACGATCTTGCCGCCAACCGAGGATGATCTGGGACTTACTGAAGGTGGGCAGAAGTTCAGAACACATCTAGTTCGAGAGCGGGCAATTGGCGTAAGAGAGCGCGTGTTGAAACAGCGGAAGGCAATGGGATTGTCATGCGATCTATGTGGCAGAACGGGAAGTGAGTTCGAGGCGCCTGTTCGCAGCGCGATATTCGAAGTGCACCACAACACATCACCTGTAGCGGCGGGAGAGCGGACAACCACGACCACCGACATGGCGCTTCTCTGTGCATGCTGCCATCGCGCACTTCACCGGCTTGTGGTGACGCGGAAACATTGGTTCACTGTAGAGGAAGCCCGCGAACCTCTTGGCCTGGTAAGCTAGGTAAAAAGCCTGCCGTCTGCCATACCTTCGCCCTTGGCGGAGAGAGCGGGAAACGCAGAGAGTATATTAAGGCTATTGATTTCAATCGCACACCAGGCTCGGTTTTGTAGCACACAACGGGCCAAGTTTTGTAGGGACGGATATGTGGGCTTCGCAAATTACGGGCAGGGCCACGTTTTACGAAGAGCCTGGCTTACCCCCGAGAACGCTGTCGCCGACCATTTTTCAGGGTGTCGCTGCGCCCAGTTCACAAATACCTGCTGAAAGGCGCCGTAGCTTATAGATGCTTTGGGACAATACCTGCCTTTGGCATCCGGCCCCAGCAACTGATTCATCGCCTCGGCGACGCCTGTGACATAGCCCAGGCAAAATAAGTTATCGCCCGATTCTTTTGCGCTTTGGCACGCATTCAGAAGCTCCTGTGTGCTGACAGCCAAAGCCTGCGACGGAACCAGCCCAGCGGCGATAAACGCTATTGCTCCAACTCGGTTCATGTTCCCACCCAGTGCGAGTAGTCAGCGAGAAGACTAGCCGCTGCGCCATCTGTTCACAACTCGGACGCCACATTGCGCCTACCCAGGCCAACAGCTAAACATCAAGCGACTGGGGGGGGAAGATGGCAAAAGATTTCAAACATAATCCCGTTGTAATACGTCCTGATACCACGATCGGGAACATATCCGCTGAGGCGGACGGTGACTTTCTATTCGAGTGCTTCGTTGACCACCCAGCACTGGAAGCTGCTCGCAGTTCTAAGAACTCGAAGATGTTCGTCTCGGCCCGAACGGGCAGCGGGAAAACTGCCATTTTGAGAAAAATAGAACAGCAATTTCCAAAAACGACATCCGTAGTAGACCTTCCTGGGCTATCGATGGATTATGTGGCAAACTCCGACATCATTCGCTTCCTCAAGTCTCTCGAAGTCGACTTGGATCTCTTTTTTCAAGCGCTATGGAAACATGTCCTTTGCCTGGAATATATCAGGTTGAGATACAACGTTAAGAATGCAGAGCGTTCCAATGAAGTTTTTGGATGGCTTAAAGAATTTTTCCGGGCTGACGATCGCAGAGCATCTGCTCTGAAATACCTTGCGCTATGGCAGGGTCGCTTTTTTATCACAATGGACGAGAACATTAAGGAGTTAACGTCGAAGCTCGAATCGCAAATTACAGGAGAGCTGGGCGTTGAAGTCGAGAAGTTTTCTACTAGGGCTGGCTACACAAGAACATTAAGCTCGGAAAAGAGATCCGAGTTGGTTGCTCGTGCTAAGAAGATCGTCAATTCTGCCCAGCTCGCCGACCTAAATCGAGTTCTTGAGCTGCTATCAAATGTTGACAATGCAGAGAAGTATGTTGGGACATATTATATCCTAATTGATCGCCTGGACGAAAAGTGGGTAGACGAAGAAATTCGTTTTGATCTTATTAGAGCGCTAATCGAGTGCCTTCGCACATTTAACAAGATACCGAATCTGAAAGCAGTGGTTGCCATCCGCGAGGATGTTCTTGAAAGAGTCGTTCAGGAAACGAGGGACATTGGATTTCAAAGAGAGAAGTATGATGACTATTTTCTTCGCGTAATATGGACAGAAGATCAGCTAAAAGAAGTGGTCAGAAAGCGTTTCAATCTCCTATATCGGAGAAAATACACATCGGACAATGTGACGTTCCATGATGTGTTCCGCAATAAGATTGGTCAAAAAGATCCACTGGACTACATCCTTGAGAGAACTCTCTACCGACCTAGAGACGTAATCTCGTTTATAAATGAGTGCTTCGAGAGAGCTCAGGGGGACAAGGAGGTTACCGCAAGGGTAGTCAAGGAGGCCGAGTCGGAATATTCGCGCATACGCATGCAAGCGTTGATTCAAGAATGGCAAAGCGCCTTTCCATCATTGTCGATCGCCTTTCGCCTACTGTCGAATAGAAGGGGTCGCTTTGCGTCGACTGAGATAGCCGCGAAAGAATTTCTAGATGATTTCGTTCTCGAAGTAGACCAGTCGCCTGCCTGGAAAAACGACCCGATTAAGGAAATGGTTGTCCGTTACATGCAGGATGGTTCGGAAGACAATATGCTTGGTGTCGCGCGCATATTGATCAGTGAGCTATATAGAATTGGCGCTATAGGACTAAAAACATCTGCCGGAGAGCGATACATTTACTCATATCAGGATGTCCCCGTTATCAGCCCTGATGCGATTGATCTAGAAACAAAGATACATATACATCCCATGCTTCACAGAGCCTTGAACGTTCAGGATCAGTCTCGGTGAGCCAATTTATATTAAGGGACAAGTGGGCACATGGCATTTCTTGTGCGTGATTGCATACGTTGCGGAGTTACGCACGTCCAACTTAACCTGGTCGGGTCTTCACTTATTGCCGGAAATGCGTGGGAGATTTCGGTCGCATGCCAAGCGTGTAGCAGGATTTCGATTTACGATTGTTTGATTGGCGGGGGCAATGGGCCGCAGAGCTATGACAATCTGGATAGCCATCCTAGAAATGTAGCGGTCGCTAGGGAGGCGGTGAAGATTGTGGCCATTGAGCCGATCCTGTCCGAGTATGTTCCTCCCCGTATCAATGCCCTTTTTGTCGAGGCAGCAGTCTGTAAAGCGCTCGGCCGCTTTGAAGCAGCCGGCGCAATCTTCCGCAAAACCATCGACGTCGCCAGCAAACATTTATATGCGAACGACGCCCGGCTCACCGGAAGGAGCCCGGCAGACGCCCTGCGCAGCCGGTTGAAGGCGCTTGGTGATATGAAGATTCTCGAGGAAGATATCATCGAGCTTGCTGACGTGGCAGCCCTGGACGGCAATGACGCGGCTCATGATGTCGATCCATACACGTCTGCTGAAGCTGAGGCGTTGGAAGAGCTTACGGCCGACCTGCTCGACCGGCTGTTCGTTCGTCCCGCCAAGCTTGCCGCCGTAAAGGCCAAACAGATCGCGGCGGGGCAGCGGAAGCCCTCATGAGAAAATGGCTTGTCGTAATGCCGATGTTGGCGCTTGCGGGGTGCGACGATGGCAAGGAGCTTGCCATCGCTCAATGTAGGGTCGATGAGGTCAACATTTACGGCCCTGACAAACCAAGCGAGGGCGATATGTGGGAACAATCCGGTTATGTAATAGCCTGCATGAGAACGAAGGGCTATCGCCCGGTTCCTCACAAATTCGGGACGGATTGCAATGACAATGCGTGGGTGCGGAGGTCCGCCACCTGCTATCGACCAGCCGGCGTCTTCAGCACACTGATTGACCGCATAACCGGGCGTGAATGAAGAAGGGCGCGGATCACACCGCGCCCTTAGCATGTGTCGAGCGCCTCGACCGTCTGATAGGGCTCGCGCTTGCAGGTGAACGAGCAAGGTTCGATCGCGGCTAGTGCCACACGAAGCGGGTAAGCCCGTCTAGGCGGGCGCTTCGCGCCCCTCCCTGCGCGGCCTTCGGCGCTTACCGCGCTTCGAGCGGACGAACTTCTGTGAGGACCGGGAGATACAAGCTTCAACCCTTCCGGTCCGGGAAAATCGCTTCCGGTTCGAGGCTAGCGGTTCCGGTCGACCCCAACAGTCCTCACAGGCGTTCGCAGGGTGTCTTGATCGGGGCCGATGCTACGAAGTGCCTGAATCACTGACAGCCTCTGGCAGTGCCTATATGACTCAAACAGAGACTGGCTGTTTCTGGCGAAAGTCGCGATCTTACAGGCGTCGACGTCCCACGCCACCGCCAAGAAATTGCCGCTATAGTTGGACGAAAGGGTGGCACTCGCTGGTCTGGCTTCGCTTATGGCTGAGATTGGAAAGAAATGGATCATCTTACCGCCCCCTATCGCCTTCGCATATCGCTCGCTCGCCGTCCCCGCGCTGGCACCGCTCCAGGATCGTCATCGTTTCGATCGTCGCCAACCTGCGGCCTGGGCTTCGTCTTCAGAGCAAAACCACCTTTCGCCCTTGGCCTCAGTGATCTTCGTCAGGCCATAAAATTTCTGCCCAGGAATGTGATAGATGCGCTCGCCGTCGACCGAAATGTTGCCCTTGATGTTGCACCCACCGTTGCGCGCAGCGAAGAGAGGTGCGCTGGTCGACTGTCCACCGTCGCGATGCTCTGCCCGCCAATCCCTAGGCGCCTGAAACGTTCCGACCCACATACCGACCTTCGCCGCCTCAGCTTTCGCCTGCTGTCCTGCATAGGCGCCGTGGTTGTAGCGGGGCCAGTCGAGCGCCTGGCCGTGCTCGACCATCCACCCGGCTATGCTGGCGCCGTCGGCACGCCGGCAGTCGCCTACAAAGCGGCCGTAGCGATCCCAACTGACAAAGCTGCATTGGACTGGCCTCGAGGCCGCTAGGAACCCGTCGAGTGCCGCCGCGGCCTTCGCACCGCACTGGTAGCGAAAGCCCTTGGCGTCGTCGCATTGCTGAGCTGACTCGGGCGCGTCGATGCCATTGAAGCGGATGCGCTGTCCATGGATCTCGATCGTGTCGCCGTCGATGACTGATGCCACCCCGGCGATCGGTGCCGGTGTCGACCCAATCCAGTGAGACAGGTTGAGGTCGGGAGCGCTTTCACTGCGCTGCACGACGAACTGCGTCGCATAGGCGGCCATTGCCGCGAGCATAACGAACACGAGCCGCTTCGGAACGCTTGCCAGCAGGTGTGCGCGCAGCCGCCGTGCGCCTCTCCGTTTGCGCCATTGGTCAGACCGATTGTCGTATCGGAATTTGTCCAAACCCCTCTCCCCGACGAGAGGATGCGACTGTTTTGGTCTGGAGTCCAGCGGGCCGGCCCCGCAGGTTTCGGGACGCGCTAACTAGCCCGCAACCTGGCTTTCGGTCCTGGCAGGCTTTCGGACGGGTTTGCGGTCAATCTAGCGGTTCGCCGATCTCTCAGCCACTGCGACCTCTTTTTTGCCAGTAGCTCTTCGCGGTTGTCATCATCAGCGGTCTTTCGGCCATGTGCGGCGATCGCATAGTCGGCTCTGTTCGTTCGATAGTCTTCTTTTTGCACGGACATCGTTTTTTCCTCCCTTAGGCCTTTCCCTCCCTTGGGCCTGACGGGCGAGATTAACTGCCGCTGCATCGCGCGAGTCTACCAATTAGGGATTGTGCTAAAATGATACACTCCGTGCTGGCCAAACCGCCCCGTCCGCTCGCCCCTCCTCAGCGCAGCGCACTACATTTCATTGGAGCCGATTACGCCAAGTTCGCCTTGAGAGAGATTGGTCAACGACGGCCCTCCCGATGTAAAGACAACACCGGCTCCCTCCAGTGCTTGTCGTATGCGGGTAAGTGTGCCCGGATGCGGAATCCTGCGGCCGATCTCAAAATCGCGGATCGTGGCTTCGATAAGATTGGACTTGGCGCCAAGCCGCACACGGGACGTGTGTAATAGCTCCCGTGCTGCTCGCGACTGCTCTGCGGTCAGGTTTCCCAAACGGCGTCTCCAGTCCAAAGATCACTTTAGGAATCGAGATTAATTGGCGTGTGCCGGGTTGTTCGTGCCAGATCCCCTGCCGCGCCGGTGACCGCCTGCCGAGCAGATATGGAAATGTTCCTGTCACTCTCGGCTTTTCTAACGTGCAGCCTGCCAATGATCGGCGGGCCGAGATCAGCCAGCCTTGTCATCGCGCTGATAAGCAAGCCTTCGCGCCTCCCTCTCCAGGCGGGCGTGATTATTGCCATGCTGTTTCATAAGCATTCTCGCTTCCGGCATTGTGAGATGAAACTTTCGGGCGAAGTGGGCGACCTCGCAGGCATCGTCAGTTAGCACTGGTCTGCGACGGTCGGGATAGTGTTCGATCTGGTGCGCGGTCATGGCCATTTCCTCCTGTCAGAAAAACCGGTTCCTCGGCCTAAGGTTCCGCCCCTGCTCTTTTAGCGAGAGCTAACGGAACCGAAACAACCATGCGATATTGAATCGAATTCGATGTTGCGTGGGGTTCCGATGCGCAAGCCAACCGGCGGGAACCGGCTGTCGTTCATACCTCCGTTGATGCCGACCCTGGTGGAGAAGCCGCCGGAGGGCGATGGCTGGATTCATGAAGTGAAGTTCGACGGCTACCGCTCCCAAATCATTAGGGGTGCTGGCGGCGTGCGCATCTACACGCGTCGTGGTCTGGACTGGACGTCCAAATACCGCGACCTCGTCAAGGCGGCCGGTGAGATAAAGGTCGAAAGCGCCATCATCGACGGCGAGGTGATCGTCACCAATGAGGCCGGGCTGTCCGACTTCAAGGCGCTGCGCAAAGCCATCACCAGCCGCCAGCACGACCTCTATTTCGTAGCCTTCGATCTGCTTCACCTCAATGGTCACGATCTTCGCGACATGCCGCTAGAGGAGCGGCGCGAGATCCTCGCCGGCATGATTGAGCCCGGCGGGCGTATCCAGTTCAGCGAGGCGCTGCCAGGCGAAGCCAAGGCCATCTTTCATCTGCTGGACAAGGCCGGGCTCGAGGGCATGGTGTCCAAGCGCCGCGACAGCAAATATCGCAGCGGCCCGTCGACGAATTGGCTGAAGGCGAAATGCTACTCGATCGATGAATACGAGCTGCTCGGCGTCGAGCGTGAAGCGGGCAAGCCAGCCTTCGCACTGATGGCAGAGCGCGGCACCGGCCGCTATGTAGGCTCGGCTTTCATCACGCTCAACCACGAGATGCGCGAACGGCTCTGGGCACGCGTCCAGGCCCACGCAGGGACGGCGCCCAAGGGCATGAAGCGGTCGGCTACGCAATGGGTTAAGCCGGGGCTGATCGGCCGCGTGAAGCACCTACGCGGCGAGGAAGACCTTCGCCACGCTTCGCTCCAGGATTTTCGGGAGGAGTGAGGAGATGCAATTGATCACCGGTCTCATTGTGCTGATAGTCTTAAGTGCAGCGGGAACCGCTATAGCGTTGATAGCTACGTCCACCCAACTGCTTATCCATGAGGAAAAGGAAGCATCGGGCTTGTTTGCGTGCCAATATTTCACCGGAACAGGCGTGGAGCTCAACCATTCCAAAACCGCTGCGAGCGGTTCGCCGTCGTAGCGAAAATAAACGAGATGGCTCGCTCTGATGGCCTTGCCGGCRCCATCGATATCAGGAATATAATCCTCCCGTTGCGGCGACCCCTTCAACGGAGATCGCCATGTCCAAGACCCTCGCCGACACCCTGGCCGCCCGAGAAACCATGTGTGTCCATTGCGGGCACCCGGCGTGCTGCAAATCGAAAAGGCTCGACATTCAAGCGCTGATCGAGAGGCTCGGCCCCGAACACGGTTCGATGCATTGGGATTTGGTCGGGCGCTTTGGATGCTCGGATTGCAAGGCTGCGAGCCGCGATCGCCGGTCGGCGTTCTTCACCTGCATTCCTGACTACGAAGGCGATCGGCAGCGGCGCAACCGCGACTGGAAGCCGACGTTCGATCGGGGGGGCTTAGGGACTTCAGTCTTAGTTGAGCTATAGCTAATATACATTTAACTTGGGCAATGCGGGGGACGATCCAAAAAGACTGACCCGCGATGGCCGGTGCGGCTCGCTTCACCCAAGCATCCCCTGCACCGGCCATTCCCCACGGTAGCATCAGGCTGCCGAACTGGCGCGCGGAGGCTCAAATGGCCGGCGATAAGCGCAGGCAGGACGCTATTCACGACCATCAGGTAGAATATTTCGCCTCGGAGAACGGTTTGACTCCGGACCTGGCTTGGGAGTTGATCCTAAAACATGGTAACAGCCGCAAGGCCGTGATTAAAGCTGCGCAGGGATTGATCAGGCAACACGCGCTCGATGAGCCAGATGACCGATAAGCCGGTGACCACCTACGTTGTGAGCGCGGCCCGCTTCCCGGCGGGCCCCAGCAAAAAGATTAGGCGCTGTGAAGATCATGATCCAGCAGTTTCACGGTCGGCTCACGACGGTATTCAGAGCTGGCTCGATCGATGCCTTCGACAGTGATCGCGAACGTCCCGTTTTCGGTCCTGCCGATCCATCCCTTTGCTTTCAGATACCAGAGATGAAACTCGAGGTGTTCACGCGGACAGCCTGATATCCGCTCTAGCTCCGTGTCGCCGATACCGGGACTGTTAACGTCTTGTCGGCGTTTTACATAGAGAAGCGAAAGCACCTTGGCCTGCGTTACAACGTCTCGTTCGATGCCTTTATTGCCAGTAATTTCCTCTACCAACTCGCGGCGAAGTTTTAAGTTTTCTCTATATTGGATGTCATACTGTGCCCGCTTAACTGGATCTTTCAGTGTATTATGCGCCTCTACTATTTCGCTGAAGCGCGTTTCATCCCCGGTGCCCTGATTGTCTGGATGGAAGCGCATGGCAAAATAACGAAAAACCCGTTCGATCGTTTCCGAGTTAGCGTTCGGGCTAATTTCCAGTGTCTCGTAGTAGTCAATGAACAAAGATGCTCCCCCTCCCAGCGCTATTAATAAAGCACCCGCCGAACGGCACCGCAATTTGATCGTAAATAAAGGGTTAATAGCCGCCTCTGCGGCCCCCTACCAGCACCGCAAGCCGGCTCCCCGCTACGGAGCGCTTTACGCTTACGCCAAGAAGGCAATGGAGTGCTCGCCATATCGCCCAACCCAATATGGCGAGCACCCGAGTCAACCGACGATGAGGGGACTCGGCTCGTCGGTTTCGTGTTAATGAGCGAGAATTCCTTCTGTTTCGCTGTTGGGACCTTTGCGCATCCTCATGGGACTTCAGTCGCAACTGCGGCGCGAAGGACAACACTCGAAAATTCCAGCTCCGCTACAGTGGCTTCCCTGCGCGTAGCATGGCCCGCGTGATTGCCAGCTGTGCTTCCGTCCTGGCATTTTCTTTCTGGGTCATGTTGTCGGCGGCGATCAACCGCCTTAGCGATTGCAGGATCTCGCCGCGGTTCCAGCCGACTTCCAGCATACAATCAACTATTGCCTGGAAGCCCGGCTCCATCGCCTCCTGGCAGTCGATCTCTCTATCGGAGTAGTCCCGTGCGTGCCTTGGCGGATTGATCATGCCGTTCCGTCCACGCTGTCATCCTCATCGAGCGCATAAGGCACCGGCAAATAGGCGTTGGCAACAAGCCAGTCGCCGATGATCGTCCTGATCAAATCGGGCTTGGAAATGCCCATCTCCGCGGCAAGCCCAGCGAGCGATTCATCGACCCTCGGTTCCAAATCGATTCCCGGAACGTTCCTGAGCATCAGCGCGGCCCGCCGGAGCATGATTTGAAGATCCGCGCGCGAGATGTCCGCGATTGCGTCGGCGGCGCTCTCAAGGTCCACTGCAAAGCTGATGCGGGTCATCGGCCTGTCCTTCCTGAGACAACTTGATCGGCTCAATGAGGCCGGCGTGGTCTTTGGGCTGCCATCTCTGCCTCCCTGTTGTTGTCAAGGCGCACAGTGAACAAAAAGAGAACGTGAGAGTCAAGAGCCTCTTGACCGACAGGAATATGTTCCTCATCTCAGGGTATGCCCGAGACCTACGCGCCGAAGAATCGCGACTTTCCGCTGTCGAAGCTAAACGACAGCATGCGCCTGGTGCGTGTGCGCTGTCGCTATTGTAAGCGACTGCACAATTACGCGCCTTCCGACCTGATCCAGATTTTCGGCGACGTCGACGTGGATTCTCTCGCCTTCCGGATCAAATGCGAGAACGGCAATGATCATGGAAGGCTGGAGGTCGAGGCTTTCGTGCCGACCGGGCGCGAAGCGGTCGGCCTGCGAATCCGCCGCCTCGTAGCAATCAAGATCAACCGCGTGCCGATCTGGCGCGAGGATCCAGCTTAGGAGAAAATCAGATGGCCAGAACGAAACCTTCCAAGCAGCTTTCACAGGCTGAAATCGGCCGCTTTCTGGTGGAAGCGGAACGGCTGCACAAAAGCATCGTCCAGCCGCTTTTATCGCCCACCAGTGACCATTACCGGGCGCTGCAAAGCACGCATGAGGCGCTGTTGAAGACGGTCAAGGACATCACCGGCAAGGATGCCCCGTTCATTCAATGGTTTGGGACAGGACCGGTTCGGCCTCCTACGGCTGGGTAGAGCCATCCCATGACCATGAAATATCCCTTTGTCGAGAACACACTCGGCAAAAAAGCCTGCAGATCGGATCGGGGCTTTCGGTCGACTGCATGACGTGCCGCCGGCATGTCGAGCTCGACATCCAGGCGCTCGTCGACCGCCTAGGCGAAGATCACGGCTGCATGCACTGGGATCGGGGCGCCCTGACCGGAAGATCTCGTTCACCAGCCATCCGAAGACGCCAGGACAGCGGCGCTCAGACTAAGGCGGCCCGGCATCTCTGCACCGGCGGGGTGGCCAGCAAGAACGCCGGGCCTGACCGGCGCGCGGGGGGCATAAGCGGTCGCGCCGGCTGGCGAACATATATGCTTCTGCTAATATAATAGGGACCTATCCGTATGAACGATGGAAGCAGCAAAAGGTGGAGCACAAGCCGGTAACGACCTAAGACACGGCCAAAGCGCTGGCGATGGCGAAGGAGTTCGGCGACAGAGCGAGGGAGCACAAATGGCCGCCTATCTTATCGCGGATGTAGACATAAAAGACGCTGCCGCATTCGAGGAATACCGGCGGGATGTTCCGGCCACCGAGGAGCGCTACGGTGGGCGATACCTGGGTCGTGGTGGTGCGACCAAGGTTCTGGAAGGTGACTGGGAACCACACCGTTTGGTTATTGTCGAATTCCCCGACATGGGGTCATTGATGGGCTGGTATAATTCGCCGGAATACGCCCACCTTATTGAGATCCGCAAGCGGTGCGCCAGCACCAGGATCATTGCGCTTGAGGGGATCGCAACACCCACTGGGTGACGATGCTGCGAAGCGAGCTGCGGGCTTGGGTGAAACACGCCGCACCGGCCATTTTCCCAAGGCCGGAGGATGAACGACAAACCGGCCACAACCTACGTGGTGAAAGAAGCCGCATTGGCGCACCATGCTGATGACCAAGGACGAGGAAAAGGCGCTCGATCTAGCCAAGAAGGTCGGCGACAAGGCTCGCGTCGAGGAGATCACCCCAAAACCGACGAAGAGCTGAGAGAGACTCCAGCGCCGCCAGGAAAGAGCGCTGGCGTGGCGTGTGTTAGATCCTGAGGCCAGTTACTTCAGTCTTATTTTGGGTCGCTGCCGGAGTGCAATTTGGCACGGATAGCATGAAGCTCGGCTTGTCTCTTCTTGCGCTTGGCGTCCCTTGCCTTCTGCTCGGGAGTGGCGGTGCCGTTTGCTATGGCTGCTTCGTCGGCCGCTTTTTGCAACTGCTTTCTAAAGCCCTTCCCCTTGGCCATAGCCGGTTCCGGAAAGGACATGGCGCATACAATCAAGACGGTCAAAATCGTCAAAAATGCCTTTCTCATGTTCCACCTCCTTCGCACGTTGTATCGCAAGGTGGCGCCGCCCTTGCTATTTGCCCCGAGGGGGTGCTTCAATAAATCTGTAGTCGCCATGGGGGGCGAAAGTGCTGAGTGCGTTTTGGTATTGTGCTACCCGATTATTATCGGTCGCTTCTTTATTGCCACTGCTCATGTGTTCTGCCCACGCAGCAGTGCACTCGTTTGGTCCATTCACGGTCGATGACGCCCATTCGGATACTATTTCTCTCAATGGCGAGATCGATGTCGGGGCTGCTCTCAACTTCCGCCGCGCGGCCGAGGCTGCTCCAAATGCAAAGTTGGTCGTTCTTAATAGCCCTGGCGGCGTGGTTCAGATCGCCCTTTTGATCGCAGACGACGTGCACGAGCGGAAACTCGCAACCTACATCCCGGAAAAGGCCGGCTGCTATTCTGCATGCGCATTTATCTTCCTTGCGGGTGTTGAGCGCCAGGTCGATGGCGAGTTGGGCGTCCATCAGATCTCGTCTGGCTCCGCTGATCTGGTCAGCGCCCAGCTTTCCATCTCTGACATCATCGAACTTCTCAATCGCTTCAATACACCGGTTGAAGTTTTAACGGTGATGTTTAAGACACCGCCAAACGAGATGCATGTCTTCACCCCTGATGAGGTCACGCGCTATGGCCTTGATCGCAAGCAGGGCGCCCCCACAACCGTGGCATCAAAAGATGCCCCGGTGGCACAGTCAGCGGAACCGCTGTCGGCTGCGGCCGCACCAGCTGCAGCCCCCACAGTAAATCAGACGGACGCAGTCGATGGCCCGTCGCTGTCCAAACTGTCTTCGATCGAGCAATACGCTCGCCGTCCGACACGGATGGCGGTCTTTACCGGCCTTGACCTTTACGGCGATGACATCAGTTCCCAGCGAACGGGCGACGCTGCGAACTGCGCGAGAGCATGCCTATCCATGGGCGGCCAATGCAAGGCATTCACATTCAATGTCGATACGCGCGTCGCGGCCGGTCCAAACTGCTTCCTGAAGGCCAGCCAAGGTAGAGCAGACGGTAACTCGGCTGCCATCTCTGGCAAATTTCTCAGCAGCGCTGAGCCAGATCCCAACACATTCTCGATGGGAGTGATCGACCCGAAGACGGCCTTGTTCGACAACATCGACCTGCCTGGGGGAGATCTCTCCCAGAGACCTTTTGGAAGGAACGTGACCGGGTCCCAGTGCAGGTTGGCCTGCGTTGCAAACGATCGTTGCATCGGATTCACCTACATGAAGCGCAAAAGCCAATGTTGGCTTAAAGGCGCAATCGGCGCGCCGCGATATGGCGAGGGCATGATCAGCGGTCTCAAGAAGATGACGACCTTTGCGCCTGCGTCGATCATCAGCCTCGAATGAAATCTACGCGAGCGTCGCCCAACGGGCGGTCTTCTCAACCTCAAATTTCTCCAAAATAGCGGGCACGAGCCCGCTCATCCGATGGCGCCTCGGGCCCAAGGCCGACTACATCGGGAACACGTGTTGGATCGGCAGCAAAAAGCGCAAAGGCATGCTCACGTCGCTGGTCAGCCGCCTCTCCGCGTTCGAACAGCAGGGTTGTTTCCATCGCTTCCAACTGTCGCATCCGACCGTAGAAATCATCATGGTCGCGGCCATACGCCTCCGCCGCCCGTCGCCAGTCGACGTTCTCCAGCAATCGGTCCCTCAGTAGTCGGACGTCGCGTAATGTCCTCGAAAGCCCCCTGCCCCAGGCGGGATCGGTGGCAGCGGCCGCATCGCCGATCAACACAACTCCATCGCGATAGGGCCTGTCGACCCATCGGTGCGATCCATCGAAGCTGGCGAAAGGACCTGCCTGCCGTCCCCGGTCAAACCAATGCCGCGGCGCGCCTACCGCTTGAAGCTGGCGCACCATTTCAGCGACAGAACGGGGACCTGACAGACGCTTCGGCAGGACGTCTTTGTGGTAGATCAGGTAGATGCGGTTACGCCCGGGCGCAATTCGCATGGCGATGACCATCCGAGCGGCCCTGGGATCGTAGAAGAGGTTGATCGTATTTGCCGGTTGCTCAGCATTGCCCCCGAGTAGCTCCGAGCAATCGACATCGCCTTCCAGTATCATACCGGCCGTAATGAGTTGCTCCGGGTCGTGCCTGACCTCGAAGCCAAGAAGCGAACGCAGCCGTGAATCCCGACCATCCGCCAGGACGACCAAGCGGGCTGAGACACCTTTGGTATCGCTCCCGATATGAACGCGTGGCATTTTTCCAAATGTCACCGCAGAGACGGCGCTTCCGCGCCTGACCTCGCTTCCCAGGATCTCAGCGCGATTTAAGAGAACCGTTTGCATCTCGGGATGGGGGAATGTCACGCAGCAGGTCTTGCCTGGTGTCGTGGCGTGCAGATCCCGCACCGCGGGCGGTGAGCCAATCCTGAACCTTGTATAATAGCCCGCTTCGATGGCGCAGCTTTTGATAAGCAAATCATAGATGCCCAGCCGCTGCGCCTCAAGACTTCCCCATGGCATAAGAACTTCGCCACGGATGCGATCCCTGAACGGGTCCTGCTGTTCAACAATGAGTATCCTGGCCCCGCGACCTGCCAGAGCGATGGCCAGCGAAGAACCGGCAAGACCACCACCAACGATGATCAGGTCGTAGTCAGCCCCACCGCGGCCGGACAACGAAGTTTCGCCGTTTTCCCTGTCCGCCATGGCCTACGCCCACGGGAAATCTGATTTGCTAATATACTGAACTTGCGCCACCTTTGAGTCAAACGGCGGCGAGCATCGCGCCGAGCGGTGTCTCTAGATAGTGATTTCTTCAACTGGCTATTTACAGAGCTGAGCGTCACAGGCGACCTTACTGGAGAGCTCGGGCACCGAACTGTTGCATTGGACGCTCGCATGCTGCAACACGCTCTGAGGGGCTCCCCATCTCCGTGCTGAGCGCACAACAGACGTCGGACTGAAGCACGCTTGCGACACGTCGCACAGCTCTAGGAAACCGGTTGCTTAATGGCCTTGCGTCGATTCTCAAAGACGATGCGCGGCCTGCCCTCACTTCTGGGAGGCAGCCGGCGCGATGGCGAATCAGGGTCTTCCGATTGTCAGCATCGCAGGTGGCACCGCGACAAGGATCAGTGCTTGCCCGAGTCCTCCCCGCTCATCAGCAGGTGAATCTCATTCCCCGGAGTAAACTCTCCGACGGTCGATTTCAGAAGCCGTAGGGCGCCGGGCAAATCTTGGGCGTCGATCCTGCGCTTCATTTCGTCGAAGATGCGCACGATCAGCGCTCCCTCGATCGACCGCGGAGATGCGGCCAGGATCCCCGACGCGCCGGTCCCGCTCAAGGTTTCCTTGTTGTCGAAGAGTTCCTCGCAAAGCTTTTCCCCAGGCCGAAGCCCGGTGTAGACTATCTGAATGTCGGTGTCCGGGCGGTGCCCCGAGAGACGGATGAGATTTCGAGCAAGATCCACGATCTTCACCGGCGAGCCCATGTCGAGAACGTAAATTCGGCCGCGCTCCTGCTG
>NZ_JBFUDW010000029.1:0-24966 GCF_056404515.1 Mesorhizobium sp. P2_C7
GCCTGGAGCGGCTCGACGACGGGCACCTATGGCGCGTTCGCCATCGACGCGGCCGGCAACTGGACCTTCACGCTCGATCAGGGCGCGGCCGATCATCTGGCCGAGGGCGCCAGCGACACCCAGACGTTCACCGCCACGGTCACCGACGACAAGGGGGCGACGGCGACCGAAACCGTCACCATCACCATCACCGGCACCAACGACAGCCCGGTCACCAATGCCGACACCGGAGCGGTGCTGGAAGATGCGACCCTCACTGTGTCCGCCGCGAATGGCGTGATCAGGGGCAACACGGGTGGATCGGTGGCAGACACCGACGTCGACAATGCCAACAACACGCTGGTGGTGTCCGGTGTGGTCGCGGGCGCCGGCGCCGTAACGCAGGGCGTCGGAGTCGGCAGCTCGCTCGCCGGCGCTTACGGTCACCTGACGCTGAATGCCGACGGCTCGTACAGCTACGTGGCGGACACCGCCAACAGCCTCGCTGCTGGGGTCACAGCGGTGGACATGTTCACCTATACCGACAAGGATCCGTTCAATGCGGTGTCGAACGCTACGACGCTGCAGATCACGGTGACTGGTACCAACGACGCGCCGACCATCACCGCTGGCGCACAGAGCGTACAACTGGTGGAAGCCGCTATTGGCACGCCAGGCACGGCTTCGGCCAGCATCGCGCTGACCAAGGGCGATGTGGACGCAGGCGACACGGCTGTCTACGACGGCACGGCACTGACCACCAATGGCTGGGCGACCGGCAATGGCGGGGTGACCTACACCAAGACCGGCACTTACGGCACCGCCACACTGACCACCGGCACGGGCGTGGTGAGCTACGCCCTCGACAACGCCGACACCGACACCAATGGATTGGCGCAGGGCGCCAGTGTCAGTGACAACTTCACCGTCTATGTCAAGGACGGCAGCACCGGCACCGCCAGCACCGCGGTGACCTTCGCCATCACCGGCACCAACGATGCCCCGGTGAATGGTGTGCCAGCTGCACAGACGACCAACACGAATACGGCAAAGGTGTTCAGCACGGCGAACGGCAACGCCATCAGTGTTTCTGATGTAGACAATACCAGCCATACAGTCACGCTGTCCGCAACCAACGGGGCCATCACGCTCAACGGCACTTCTGGCCTGTCGTTCACAGTCGGCGACGGCACCTCTGACGGCACGATGACGTTCAGCGGCACGGATGCCGCCATCAATGCTGCCCTGAACGGGCTGAGTTTCGCACCGACATCGGGCTTCAGCGGCTCGGCTTCCATCCAGATCGCAACCAGCGACGCTGGAGCGCTAACCGACACGGACACGATTGCAATTTCCGTGAATTCCGTAAACAGCCCAAATCCGTTCACGCTGACGACGGGCACAGATACCGTTTTCTACACGTCCGGCACCAACAACGTAAATGGAACAGATGCCACTTTGAACAATGGCGACAAGATAACCGGCGGTTCAGGCAACGATACGTTGACCATATCCGACGGCAGCCTCGGGACCCATACATTTGGAGATGGCACGGGAAGTACTACGCTGCTCACGAACTTCGAATCGCTCGTGTTGATCGATTCCAACAGCGGAAATCATACCGACACGTTCATCTTCGCGTCCACCTTCCAGAACAACGGGACGCTGACGATTGACGGATCCGGCATTACAGGAAACGGAGACCTTGTCGTCGACGCAAGCGCAGTCACGACCGGGGCCTTCAATATTATCGGCAGTTCCGGAAACGGCGGTGATGACACCCTGATGGGCGGATCCGGCAATGACACGATCAACGGCGGTGGAGGCAACGGAGACGACACCATTACGGGCGGCGGCGGTGCCGACACCGTAACGGGTGGCGGAGGTGCGGACACCTTCATCGTCAATTCCGGACAATCGGTGGCCATTGTTGGAGGTAGCGGCAATGCCGGTACGATCACAGGGTATGACGTGGTTACCGATTTTGCCTCGGCCGCGGACTTCCTCGACCTGCAAGGGACCCCGGCAGCCGCGACGGGCGCGAACGTCAATGGAACCGATTCGACGCTGACCATTGGTGGTCAAACCATAAAGTCGCACACGATTTCGAACGGCATCATCACCTTTGATGATGCCAACAGCTTCAGTGCAGCGCTAAATCTGAGTGCCACAGACACGTCGCGAGTCGCCGCTGCAGTTCAGTATCTGCAAAACAACGATATCGGCGCTGCGGGTGCGACGGTGGCGTTCACCGCTACGATAAACGGAACGGCCCACACCTATGTTTACGAACAAGTTGGTGCCACCCCGAATTCGGCGAACGACATCCTTGTCGATCTCTCCGGCGTCACAGTGGCCAATCTTGCCACATTGATCACCAACACCCACGTCAAGCCTGCCGGCGTTGCCGGAGAGCCTATCAATCTGGCCCTAACGAACCCTTCGGGGGATGTCGCGAATGCCATCGTTGTCGTCGTCTCCGGCGTCCCTGTAGGCTGGAGCATCAGCGGGGGTACCGACAACGGCGACGGCACTTGGACAGTTCAGAGCAACGATGTGCAATCGCTGACGGTCACCACGCCGGCCGAATTCAGCGGGGCGGCTCTGCTAGACGTCTCGATGACTTGGACCAATGCAGACGGCACGATCGGAACCAAGTTCGTCGCCGATAATGTCGAAGCCTATGCGGCGGGTTCGCCGATCTTTGCCTGGTCCGGCGACGACGCGCTGACCGGCTCGCACGGCAACGACCTGTTCGTCTTCTCGCAGCCGATTGGCAACGACACGGTGCACAGCTTCGACACGGCCGCCGACCATGTCGATCTCATCGGCTATTCCGGCTTTGCGAGCTTCGCCGATGTCCAGGCGCATATGGCGGACGACCCCAACGGCAATGCGGTGATCACGCTTGCGGACGGCCAGTCGGTCACGCTCGACGGGGTGCATTCGAGCGCGCTCACCGGAAGCAATTTCGTCTTCGACCAGACGCCGGTGGTGAACAATGCCGGGACCATGACGATCGGCGACGGCGCGCTGCTGCCACTGAGCGGCACAATCAACAATACCGGCCTTATCTCGCTCGAGTCGGCCGGCAACGACACCCTGCTGCAGCTGATCCAGCACGGCATCACGCTGCAAGGTGGTGGACAGATCGTCCTGTCCGACAGCGATGCGAACGTGATCTCGGGCACGGCCGCCGATGTCACCTTGACCAATGTCGACAACACCATCTCCGGCGCTGGCCAACTCGGCGGCGGCCTGCTGGGTCTGAACAATCAGGGCACGATCATCGCCACCGGCACCCATGCACTGGTTGTCGACACCGGCAGCAGCACCGTCGTCAACTCGGGAACGCTGGAGGCGACGGGGTCGGGTGGCCTGATGATCAACGGTGCCGTCGCCAATTCCGGATTGATCTGGGCCAATGGCGGCAATGTCGCGATAGGTGGTCAGGTTACCGGCGACGGCGATGCCATCATCGGAAACATGTCACAGCTGGAATTTCACGCCGCCTCGTCCGCAGACGTCATTTTCGGTGTGGATGCAGCCGGCACACTGCGGCTGGATGATTCATTTGATTTCAGCGGAAGCATCGCCGGCATCACCAATGATGACAAGGTAGACCTCGGAGATATCTGGTTCGGCACCGGAACATCCGCTGTCTATCAGGCAAACCAGGATGGAAGTGGAGGAACGTTGACGGTTTCGGACGGCACCCACGATGCTACGCTCCACATCATCGGCACTTACGATGCGGACAGCTTCACCTTAGCCGACGACGGTGCTGGACGCACAGTGGTTGGTTACAATCCGGCGGACGACTTCCACTTCGTCTGACCCTTGAAGGCCGCAGACAATGTGAAAGCGGGCGCCGGATCAATCCGGCGCCCGCTTCATATCTGAACTTCCGATATCCAGGAGGCGGAGCGGTTATCTCTCCCGAAAGGCTCGCTGAAACGAATCCACCAGGGGTTTGGTCAGATAAGCCAAAAACGTTCGTTCGCCCGTTGAGATGAATGTTTCGACCGGCATGCCTGGATAGATCTGCTCGGGCTTGACCTGCGGTGGGAGCTTGTCGGCCATTTTCAGCCGGACGGTAAAGTAAGGCAGTCCCGTGCTGGGTGTGATCAGCCGATCCGCCGAAATGTAGAACACCTTTCCGGGCACTTTTGGCGTCGTGCGCGCATTGAGCGCCGTGAACATCATGTTCGCGTCCTGCCCCACCCGGATTGAGTCGATGTCTTCGGGCTTTATCTTGGCCTCGATGATGAGCTCGTTGGTGGTCGGCAGAAGCTCCATAACCACCTCCCCCGCTCGGATGACGCTGCCTTCGGCATTGTAAAGCGATCGGACGATAATGCCGTCCACCGGCGCCCGGATGGTCGTCCGCTCCAGGACTGATCGAGCGGCGTTGATTTGTTCCTCGAGGTCCGCGACCTGCGCCCGGGCTTTGTTCAGTTCCGTGACAGCATCCTCGACCCGGCTGGTTGTAAGCCGTTCAATCTGCTGACGCGCTTCCACAGTCTGTGTGGCCGAGCTGGCAATCTGCGCTTCCAGAGATCCTGCCTGGCCGACCAGTTCGGCAGTGCTGCGCAGAAGATCGGTATATTCGGAACGATTGGTGAGTCCTTTTTTCAGCAGGTCTTTTTTTCTTTCCGTCTCCTCGTTGACGATCGCAAGCTGATTTTCCGCCGCCTCCTTCTGAGCCTTTAACCCAACAACGGCGTCCTGAAGAGCTGCCACCCTTTGCTTCAGAATCCCCTGTTCCGCGCCGTAACGCGCTAGCCGTGCCTGAAATTCCTTGTTTTGTTCTCCGAAGACATCGCTGTATTCGGAAGCGCCTGAATAGGCTCCGAGGTCACTAGACAAGACAATTTTATCAAGGCCGTCCCGCTCCGCTTCGAGCCGAGAAATTTCAGCTTTTTGTGCAACCCACTGCTTGAGAACGCGGTTGAGCTGGGACTGCGCCACCGTCGGATCGAGCACGATCAGGGCCTGGCCTCTTAAGACCCTGTCACCCTCGCGAACTCTAATGCTGCCGACAACACCTCCTTCAAGGTGCTGGATCATGACATTCTGCCCTGCTGCCGCGACCACACCCGGCGCTATCGTTGCTCCGGCAATCGGTGCAGTGGCTGCCCAGAACCCGAAGCCGAGCACGAAAACGGCCACGCTTGCATATCCCGCCAGCGTGATCCGATCCGTGCGCGTATCGATGTTGCGCTGCCAGCGATACACCTTGGCGCCCATCTGGGTGGTTTGGTTAGGAACCGTCATTAGCGACTTTCACCTCCACGCGAGCCGGTGACGGGAAAGGCACCACTCCTTCGTTGTCATGCGACTGAGCGGCCGCCGCCGCTTGGCCGCGCCGCTGGGCAAGTTGGTCGAGCACGTCCTTGGTCAAACCGTAGATCTCGACCTGGCCACTGCGCAGCATGAGTATACGATCGCATTTGGAAGCGAGGGAGGGACGGTGGGTTATGACGAGCACGGTCGTTTTTCGCGAACGCGCCTGGAGGATCGCCCGCTCGAGTGCGGCTTCGCCGTCGGAATCAAGATTTGCATTGGGCTCGTCTAGAACCAGTATCTTGGGATCGCCGTAAAAGGCGCGCGCAAGCCCAATGCGCTGACGCTCGCCACCCGAGAGGCGAACGCCGGTCGGGCCGATCACTGTCGAATATCCATCCCTCTGACCCAGGATAAGCTCATGCACCTGCGCCTGCTGAGCTGCTTGAACCAATTTCTCATCAGGCGCATTTGGCTCAAAACGCGCAATGTTCTGGCCGATGGTCCCTGGGAAAAGTTCCACATCCTGCGGAAGATAGCCAATATGACGGCCAAGTTCCTCCGGATCCCAGCTTCGAATATCGCCGCCATCGATGCGGATTACCCCCGAACGGGGCTCGATGGCACCGACTATGAGGCGCGCCAGCGTCGATTTTCCAGCCTGGCTTGGCCCGACGATCGCGACTGTTTCGCCGGCGCCGACTTCAAAGGTCAAGCGCTTTATCAGCGGCAGCGACCCGTCGGCCGAACCTGGAAGATGATAGACTATTTGATCCGCGCTCAACGCCCCTTGAGGCGTTGGCAAGGCAACATTGTCCTTTGGTGCGGACCTCGATTGGACAGCTGAAAGCCGCTTCCATGCAAGATTTGCATCGATGACCTGCCGCCAACTTCCAATGATCTGGTCAAGAGGTTGCAAGGCACGTGCCGAAATCATCGACGACGCAAATATCATACCGGCGGTCATCTCATTGTGCAGAACCAGATAAGCGCCGACACCCAATATCGCGATTTGCAGCACCGATCGTGTGGTGCGGGACACACCGCCATAAAATGCGTTCGTGCGAGCAAGCCCATCCGAGGCGTGCAGAGAGCCGGAAAAACGGGTGCCCCAGAACTCTATCGCATTAGACACCATGCCGAGCGCGCGGACCGTTTCGAAGTTTCGCGCAAAGGCCTGCGCCGAATTCATTGCCGCGCCGAGACTCTCCGCCGCCTCCTTGCTAGGTCGCGAACTCGCGACCTGGTTCAGCACGGCGATGGAAACCATGAGAACCGCTCCAACGACCGTCACAAGGAAGAGCAACGGGTGGATGAAATAAAGCAGGCCCACGAAGATTGGCCCGAAAGGGAGGTCGAAGAGAAAGAAAATCGTTCGTGAAGCGATGAAACCTCGCAGGGTGGCTAAGTCCCGCAAGGCCTGGACATCGCCGAGTCCAGCACGGGGGCCACTCATTGCGGCGAGAAAAGACGATGTGCCCAAAGACACATCCAGTCGCGCGGCGAGTCGGCTTGCATACACGCCACGAACAACTTCGAGTATTCCGAAAAGCAAAAGCGACGAAAGCGCAAGCAAGGTTAGGTAGGTGAGAGTATCCAGGTTGGCGGCGGGCAAAACTCGATCATATACCTGCAGCATATAGAGAGGCAGAATTAACACCAGGGTGTTCATCACTGCGGAGAACAGGCCCATTTCGACCACGCTCCTCGACAGCACCTTTCGGCTTGTAGAACTGGACATGCCCGAATTTGCCCCCCGGCGAACAGCACGCACATTAGACAATCTTTATATATCATGCGAGGTCGTCACGCTATCGGCTGCGATTCTTTTGATAGCCATAGTAAAGACCGCCAACGCGAGCCGAGGCTCCATATCATCACCCCTTTTGCGAACAAGAGACGCAGCTCGATCGCGAAGCGACAACGGGCGGCCACTGGCGTGGTGCAGTTGCTGCCCGGATAGCCCGCTGCTGGAGGGGTGACATAGGGCACCTCGCGCGACTTCGACTCGCGCACAACCCGAACCCTATGGCTCCGCCGCGCCGAATGTATTAGACTGGTCTCATATACGTCCATCCGCGGGCGAACGGCGCCC
Organism: Mesorhizobium sp. P2_C7; assembly: GCF_056404515.1. NCBI lineage: Bacteria > Pseudomonadati > Pseudomonadota > Alphaproteobacteria > Hyphomicrobiales > Phyllobacteriaceae > Mesorhizobium > Mesorhizobium sp. P2_C7. The sequence continues at coordinate 7,361 of NZ_JBFUDW010000029.1, forward strand.
GGAGAGTTAGACGATGACGGTCTCTAGGCGATTGTTGCTGCCGAGGGCCTTCCCGATGCGGGTCCGGCCTTTTGGAACCGGCTGGCTTCGGACTTTCGGTCGGGCTCTCGTCGTTACTTTCATTTGCTGGTTTCTCGCCGATGCGGTGATTGCCGGATCGCTCCATGACGCTGCGCGGGAGGGCGATGCTGGCAAGGTCGCCGCGCTCCTGGCACAAGGCGTCGATGTGAATGATCGCAACGAGAGTCGCGAGACCCCGCTGATCGATGCGGCGCTTGCCGGCAAGACCGAGGTCGCGGTTGCGTTGATCGGGGCTAAGGCCGACATCGAAGCCCGTAACGATCGCGGCTTCACCGCGCTTCATGCGGCAGCTTACTCAGGAAGCTTGGACATTGCAAAATTGCTGCTCGACCACGGGGCCGAGGTCGACGCGTTGAGCACGCACAAGATCACGCCGCTGCATGTGGCAGCAGAAGAGAACCAGACGGCGATCGCCGAGCTGTTGATCTCACACGGCGCACAGGTCGAGGCAATCCAGGAATACGGGTACACGCCTCTCAGCCGCGCGACATTCTATCAGAGCACCGACGTGATGGCTTTGCTCAAGAAGCACGGCGCAAAATGCCAACCCAAGGAAACGATGGGGTCGTCGTACAAGGTGTGCATCGCCCTCGGCAACTGACATCGAGAAAGGTTACTGGAGGAGAAACATGACAGATAACCGTTCCAGAACGTTTGACGGTTTGCTTTGCGCGGGAGTGGCCACCGCGTCCCTCTTGCTCTTCGGCGTTGGGGCATCCTTCGCGGGCGACGGGGTGAACACCGGATATTTCGGCAACGTCGCCATACAGGGCTACGATCCGGTGGCGTATTTCACCGACGGTCGTGCGACCATGGGTTCGCCGAAGATCTCGAAGAAGTGGCTCGGGGCGACGTGGTATTTCGCCAGCGCCCAACACCGCGATGCCTTCATTTCCGAGCCGGTGCGCTACGCCCCCCAGTTCGGCGGCTTCTGCACAGGGGGAATGTCAGCGAAGGAGGCATCTGCGAACCTTGACCCGGAAGCCTTCCGCATCGTCGATGGCAAGCTCTTCCTGTTCTCCGGAAAGGGCGGCCTGGAGGAAGACTTCGATGCCAACCCGGCGCCTGTCATTGCGAAAGCGGAAGCCGAATGGCCCGCAGTGGAGGCGAAGGAATTCGAGGCTAGGGCGGCCGCCAACTAGCTCCGGCGCGATGTCGTCAGCCCGCAAGTTGAATGGCGCCCGTCACGGAGACACTGAGAAATACCAGACTGTGACGGAGTCCGGCCAAGCGTACTCGTCCTGCGTATCGCTGCTCCCTTGGGGATTGCGATAGACCGGGGCGCAGAACTTGCGGCCGAGCAAGGTCGCGGTGGATTGCGTGCAGAAGAGGTCGCCGTCCACGCTGGACGTGCCGGTGATGATGCTGCTTTGCGAGCTCAGTGCGACATCCCCATTTGCACTCAGCTCCATGACGAACGCTGCGCCATTGTGTTGATGTCCTACCCATGTCCGATCGCCCGTTAGGGCTCGGATCGCGGCGGGGCCCAGGCGGTCCTCCTCCCGCCCGCGAAAATCGAAGCTCCGCTCGGGAATCCCCGCGGCGCGAAGGGCGCCCAGCCGGTGATCGAGGTCCTCTTGCCGCCGATGGTGGGCGTAAACGACACGATAACCAGCGAGGTTCTGTTCGGGCATCTTTTTCAGGATTGCTGCAGCCGCATCGTGCGCCTCGGCCATGCGGCCAAGCCGCGCATTTGCCATGGCCAGCGTTTCGAGACCAAGGTCGGTGCGCTCTTCCGGCTGGACCTCGCTCAGCGCCTGCAAGGCCTTCTCGTACTGATGGTTCATGTAGAGCACGAAGCCGTAATAGTCGAAGACCTGGGCGCGCGGCTTGGGATCGAGCCGCAACACGCGTTCCATCGCTGCCAGCGCCTCCAGGTTCTGTCCTGCGTAGGTCAGCACGATCGCCTGATTGAGCTCCGCCTCCGCGCCGTTCGGGTCCAGCGCGACGGCTTTTTGGACCGACGCGATCGCCTGGTCCCATTCGCTATCCAGCATCTGTAGAATGCCGAGCACAGCATAGGCGCGCGAGGACAGCGGATTGAGCTCCAGCGCCCGCCCTGCCGCTTCGTAGGAGCGCTGGCGAGCGACGGCGCTGAGCATGAGCACCTGGTAGTCGAAGCCGAGCACGTCCACCGTGGCGCGGGCATAGCCCGAGTAGGCATCTGCAAACGTAGGATCGAGCTTGATTGCGTTTTGATAGAGGGAGAGAGCCTCCCCGAGAGATTTGTAGTCGATTGCATAAACTTTCTGCTCGGCTCGGATATAGAAATCGTATGCTTCCAGATTTTGGGTCGGGAGGCGGGCGATTTGAGTTTTTTCGCCTGCTGTCAGACGTACCGAAAGCGCCTCAACGATTCGCTCGATCACTTCGTCCTGAAGGGCAAATAACTTGGAATAGTCCCGGTCGTAGCGCTCGGCCCAAATGTTACTTCCTGTTTTGGCGTCGATGAGCTGGACATTGATGCGGACCGAATCTCCCTCCCGGCGGACGCTCCCCTCTACCACGTAACGGACGTTCAACTGCTCCGCGATCTTGTCGAGATCGAGGGATTGATCCTTGAACGAGAACGAGGAGTTGCGGGCGATGACGAGCAGCCCCGAAATCTTCGAGAGGTCGGTGATGAGATCGTCTGCGAGCCCCTCAGCAAAATAATCCTGGCCCGCCTTCTCACCGAGATCGGTAAACGGCAACACGGCAATGGAAGGCTTGCCCGCCACCGAACCGGTCAGGTTGGAACCGTGGCCAGACAGGAGGGCAACCGCCTGCGGCCAAAAAAACATGCCAGCCATCAGCGCCAGAAAGAGCGCCGCAGCGGCGATACTCACAAGCCATCGCCGAGAGCGCGACTTCCTGGTTCCTCCGGTCTGTTCCAACAGCACGCGATACGCACGGACTCGCTCTGGAATGTTCTTGAGGCGCTGTTCGCCGAGCGACTTGAAAGTCAGGCCGAGCTTGTTGTGGGCCTGGTCGTAGGCCGTTCCCGAGATGACGATGCCGCCCGGATCGCTCAGTCCTTCCAGGCGGGCTGCGATGTTGACGCCGTCGCCGTAGAAGTCGTCCTTGTCGGGGATCACGTCACCAAGGTTGATCCCGATGCGGAACACGATCTGGGTATCTTCGGGAACACCGAGGTTCTGCTGCGCGGTGACCCGTTGAATTTCAACGGCGCATGCTAAGGCATCGACGACGCTCTCGAACGCGACCAAAGCGCCGTCGCCCATGAGCTTGACGATGCGGCCATGGTAGCCCTCGATCAAGGGTTCGATGAATTCGCGCCGGAGCGCCTTGAGCCGCGAGAGTGTGCCCGTCTCGTCCAGCCCCATCAGCCGGCTGTACCCCACCACGTCGGCGGCGAGGATAGCAACCAGCTTCCGTTCGAGATGTTGTACCTGTTCCACAGCGCATGACTATAGGGAAAGCCTTATGGCAAGACCATATGCGGGAGGTTAGCCGGGGCGGTGGCTATCGACCTGACTAGCGTCACAAACGTATTGGGCGCTTGTTCGCTTGCGCATCACCGGGTATCAAATTAATTGAAACCGAAGAGGACTTGGCTGCCTCTGCAGGTGAAAAGTGCTGACCTTCCCAGGGTTCTATCTCGTGTCGTGCCTGCTCGCGCTTGTCGCGCTCGTCGCCGTTCTCGAACTCGGCCTGCTTCCGGCACTGCTTTCGGGCCTTCTCGTGTTCAACCTCGTTCATTTCGCCGCACCGATGCTCCATCGAATCGGGGTCTCCAGCAGCCTGACGAAAAGCCTTGCGCTGACCTTGGTGGCATTGATTTTCGTGCTCCTGATAGCCGCTGCTATCTTTAGCGGCGTGTCGCAATTGACTGGCGGTTCGGAGAACGTCGTGACGCTCCTCAAGAAGATGGCCGAGATCATCGATACCGCGCGCGTCCATCTCCCAACTTGGGCGATGGACTATTTTCCGTCGAACATCGAGGAACTGGAAGTCTTCGCTGCCCAATGGCTCCGCGAGCATGCCGGCCAGCTTCAACTCGTCGGTCGGGATTTCGGCGTCCTGGTGGTCCACATTATCGTCGGCATGGTGATCGGCGGCTTGATCGCGGTAAGCTCGGCGGCGCCATCGGGCGAGCCCGGCCCATTGGCGGACGCGCTGGCGGATCGTGTCGACTTACTGAGCAAGGCCTTTCGCAACATCGTGTTCTCGCAAATCCGGATTTCGGCGTTGAATACGTTTCTAACCTCGATCTATCTCGTCGCTGTTCTGCCGTCCTTCGGCATCGATCTGCCATTCATCAGGACGATGATAGCGCTGACTTTCGTCGCCGGCCTTCTGCCGGTCATCGGCAATCTGATCTCCAACACGGTGATCGTGGTTGTCAGCCTCAGCATCTCCTTCCTTGCAGCGCTAGGCTCGCTTGCCTTTCTCGTCGTCATTCACAAGCTCGAATACTTCGCAAACGCCAAGATTATCGGTTCGCGGATCAATGCGCGTGCCTGGGAGCTTCTTCTGGCGATGGTTTTCATGGAGGCCTGGTTCGGTATGCCGGGTCTTGTCGCTGCGCCGATCTATTATGCCTATCTGAAGGCTGAACTGACGATGCGCGGGCTGATCTAGGGTTACAGCAACTGGCGATTTGATGACGCAAGCATGCCCTGCGCGAAGACAGAGCTTGAGCTTGAACCACGATTGCCGTTCCATAGATGATGTTCTGCGACTTCAGCGATCGGCTAAAGCGCCAGAAGCAGCCAATCGGATGCGACTTCGCACATGACGGCAGTTGGGCCGAAAGCGGAATGGCGGGCTTTGGGCGTCCGAAGAACGATAGCGGACGTTCTGCCCAGTCAGACCAAGGTCTGGAGCTGATCTGATGCCGGCCGCAGAAGACTCGAAGTGGTACTCACAAACGCGCAGGCAATTCCCTGACAGCGAGGTGCTGGCGGAACGTTTGGCGGAGTAGGTTTTGCGCTCGCAACAAACGCGAATTGGGCGTATCGTGACATATCGTCGGCTGCTAATGCATGCTCCGGCGACTGAGAGCGCAAGACTCCCGCATCGGACTGGGCGCGCTAGAATCCACAACTACTCGTCGCGCTCACAAGACCATCTGCCTCTGGCGAACCCTCTTTTGCCGGTTCCGGCCAAATTGCCCGTTGGAATTCGGAAGGGAGCGTTCCGATGCGGATCATTCAAAATCGTCGCACCTTCCTGGCCGGCGCTGCGGCGACCGGCGCCGCAAGTCTCATCGGCGCAACGACTGAGGCCTGGGCCGAGGCGCCCCCGGAAACGACTACCGTGCGGCTGGGCCGCTGGGTAGGTGGAGCCTATTGCTGGGGTTCGCTCTATCTCGCCGGAGAGCTGCTGCGCGCCGACGGCATGACCGACGTCCGCTACGTCGAGGGAGACACCAAGGTCGACAACACGCTGTGGCTCGCTGGCGGAGTGACGGATTTCGATTTCAACATGCCGACGATGCATATCCGGTCCATCGATGCGGGAGCACCTATCAAGATATTGACCGGCGTGCACATGGGATGCTGGGAGTTGCGGGCCAGCGACAGCGTCAAGGGCGTTGCTGACCTGAAGGGCAAGCGGGTGGGGATTTGGGCCCTGAACGACCACCCACACGTATTCCTTAGCCTGATCGTCAACTACGTTGGGCTGGATCCCGGCCACGACATCGAATGGGTCGTGGGCCCCTCACCGATGCAGGATTTCATCGACGGCAAGGTCGATGCCTGCCTCGCCGACACCAGCGTGTTCTCGAAAGTCCGTTCCGACGAGATAGGCCACACGATTGTCAGCAACTTGGTCGACCGTCCATGGTCGGAATATTACTGCTGCATGGTCGCAGGCAGGGCGGACTATGTAGAAAAATACCCGCTGGCGACCAAGCGTGTACTGCGAGCCATCCTCAAGGCTGCCGATTTCTGCGCGTCCGACCCGACCTCGGCGGCGCGCGAGCTGGTCGATCGCGGCTTTCTGCCGAGCTACGACCTTGCACTGACGACCCTGCAGAATACTGCGCACGACAAATGGCGGGACTACGATGCTGGGGATTCGGTCCGCTTCTATGCGCTCCGCATGAAGGAGACGGGCATGATCAAGTCGAGCCCGCAGACAATCCTGGCCGACGGCACGGATTTCCGTTTCGTCAACCAGCTTAAGCGCGAGCTGAAGATGTGAGCAACAGGCAAGTATGTAGCCGAGAGCTCGCCATGCAGGCATGGCTGACACTCGGGTTTGTGCACAACACCGCATCCACGGGCCAGCGTTCTCGGTGTCACACTGGCCAGCATTTGGAAGGGAGGTTCCCATGCGTTCCCAATACGCCGGACGGATCAGCCGACGGAGGTTCATGCGTGGGATTACGCTGGCGGGGACAGCGGGGCTTCTAGGCTGGCACCCCAGGCGAGCCGCTGCGGAGCCACCGCCTGAGACGACGCGGATCCGGCTCGTCCGGATTCCCAGCATCTGTCAGGCCCCCCAGTATGTAGCCGAAGAACTGTTGCGCAGCGAAGGGTTCACCGAGGTGCACTACCTCCAAAAGGAGGGGACCGCAGACATCGCGCCGGCCCTCGCCTCTGGTGAAGCCGATCTCAGTGCGCATTTCGCCGCCCCGCTCCTTCTCCGCCTGGAAGCGGGGGATCCCATCGTCATCCTGGCAGGACTCCACGTCGGCTGCTTTGAGTTGTTCGGCACCGATCGCATCCAAGCGATCCGCGACCTCAAGGGGAAGACCGTGGCCGTGCCAGCGCTAGATTCCAGCCGATACGTCTTTCTCGCAGCGATGACGGCATATGTGGGCCTGGACCTCCATAAGGACATACACTTCGTCACGCATCCGGGACCCGAGTCCATCCGGCTCCTAAGTGAGGGGAAGATCGATGCCTACCTCGGCTTTCCCCCCGAACCGCAGGAGATGCGGGAGCGGCAGATCGGCCATGTGGTGATTAGCAGCACCGTGGACCGGCCCTGGTCGCAATACTTCTGCTGCATGCTGGCTGGGAACCGGGAGTTCGTCCGCACGAATCCGGTGGCCACCAAACGCGCCCTCCGCGCCATCTTGAAAGCGGCGGATTTCTGCACCAGCGAGCCCGAGCAGTCCGCCCAGTTCTTGGTGGAGCAGGGCTATACTAAGCGCTATGACCATGCCCTCCAGGTCATGAAGGCGATCCCCTACGGTTGGCGTGAGTATAGCGCTGAGGACACCCTGCGCTTCTACGCCTTGCGCCTCCACGAGGTCGGGATGCTCAAAAGCACCCCCCAGAAGCTCTTGGCCCAAGGCACCGACTGGCGTTTCTTCAACGAACTGAAGCACGAGCTGAAGACCTGACTAGGTAGCCAGCCCCGTGCCATTTTCAACGGGAGGGAGAACCCCATGCAAATCATCCAGAACCGTCGCCACTTCATGGCCGGTGCTGCGGCAGCAGGCGCTGCAGGTCTCATCGGCGCAACGACTGACGCTTGGGCCGAGGCACCGCCTGAAACGACCTCCGTTCGCTTGCCGCGGTGGATCGATGGTGCCTACTGCTGGGCAGGGATGTACCTGGCCGGAGAGCTCCTCAAAGCGGAGGGTTTCACCGACGTCCGCTACGTGCAGGGCGACGAGAAAGTCGATCAGGCGGTTTGGATTGCACGCGGCGACACGGATTTCAGCATGAACTATGCGCCGGTCCATGTCGCGTCGATCGACGCGGGCGTGCCAATCAGGGTCCTTGGCGGTCTGCATTCCGGGTGCCTCGAGCTGATCGCCAACGACAGCATCCAAGGCATCCTGGACCTCAAGGGCAAGCGGGTGGGCATGCACGACATCCATGCGCCGTCGCGTGTGCTGGTCGCCCTGATGGCCGCCTATATCGGACTGGATCCCGTCAACGACATCGAATGGGTCGAGGAAAGCAAGCCGGTGGAAGCCTTCGCCGACGGGAAGTTCGATGCATATCTCTTCACGCCGCCGCAGACGCGGCGACTGCGCGCCAAGAAAATCGGCCACACGATCCTCAACACGACCCTCGACCGCCCTTGGTCGCAGTACTTCTGCTGCATGACTTCGGTCGCTGCGGACTACGTCAACAGATACCCGGTGGCGACCAAGCGCGTGGTAAGGGCCATCGTCAAGGGCGCCGACCTATGCATTTCGGATCCTGCAGGGAGTGCTGCGCAGATGGTCAATCGAGGTTTCGTCCCCAGCTACGAAATCGCGCTGCAAACGCTGAGCGACACGCGGTACGACGTCTGGCGGGACTACGATGCCGAAGCCTCGATGCGCTTCTACGCGCTGCGCATGCAGGAGACGGGCATGATCAAGTCGAGCCCACAGCAGATCATCGCCGAGGGAACGGACTGGCGCTTCCTCGAGGAGCTGAAGCGGGAGTTGAAGATGTGAACGGCACGCATTTCTCTTTCGATGGGAGGGGAGAACCCCATGAAGATCATCCAGAACCGCCGCACTTTTCTAGCAGGCCTGTCGGCGGCAGGCAGCGCTGGGCTGTTCAAGGTTCAGCCATCCATTGCCGCAGGGGAGCCACCACCGGAGACAACGACCATTCGCCTCGGAAAGCCTTCGGCTGCGTGCCTCGCGCCGCTGGCCATCGCCGAGGGATTTCTTCACGAGGAAGGGTTCAGCGAGGTTCGGTATCTGCCGCAGCCGATGACCGGGGCGGCGATGCTGACTGACGGCGACATCGATTTCGACATGCAGTCATGGTCCGACTTCTTGCCCTTGGTGGACGCGGGGCAGCCGATGACGGTGCTCGGCGGAGTGCAGGTGGGATGCCTGGAGCTGCGTGCAAATGACAGCATCCGGAGTATCGCGGATTTACGCGGCAAGAAGGTGGGCATCAACAACTACGGCGTGACCGACCATATGCTGGTGAGCATCATGGCCGCATATGTCGGACTCAAACCCGCCTCCGACATCGTCTGGGTCGTCAATCCGTCAGTCAGCCAGGTCGAGCTCTTCAAGGCCGGAAAAGTCGATGCCTTCATCGGCTTTCCGCCGGAACCCGGGCAGCCATGCGCGCGCAACGTCGGGCACCTCATCGTCAACATCGCCCATGACCGCCCATGGTCCAATTACTTCTGTTGCATGGCGGTCACCAATACCAACTTCATGCGGAAGAACCCGGTGGCGACGAAGCGCGCGCTGCGTGCTATCCTCAGGGCCGCCGATGTCTGTCACCGGGAGCCTGAAACGGTTGCGGACCGGATGGCCGCCCTCGGTCTATCGCGAGAATGCGTGCTGATAACCATGAAGGACACTCGCTACGACCTCTGGCGCGAGTACGATCCCGAGGACTCCGTCCGTTTCTTCGCGCTTCGGCTCAACGAACTGGGCATGCTCAAGAAGACCCCTAAAGAGGTCATCTCCGGGTTCACCGACTGGCACTACTTCGAGGAGCTCAAGCGCGAGTTGAAGACGTGACGGGCTGGCTGGCATGCGCATTGGCACTGGCACTTCTTGCTCCGTGGCCGGCACACGCGCATGACGCGCCGCACGACCAGCGCCTGCCGACGATTGGACAGGCGCCCGACTTTACCCTGGTATCGCAGGATGGCGGACCTGTGTCGCTGCACGACTTTCGTGGCAAGGTGGTCGCCGTTGCATTCATCTATACGTACTGTACCGACGTCTGCCCGATGCTGACCGCTCATATGGCCAGCGTGCAGGAGAAGCTGGGCTCGACGTTCGGATCGAAAATCGTCTTCGTTTCGATCACTGTCGACCCGGAGCGCGATACGCCCGATGTCTTGAAGGAATATGCGCAGAATTTTGGCGCCGACCTGAAGGGCTGGTCGTTTCTTACCGGTGATCCGGCGGTCGTCCATGAGGTGGGACGGAAATACGGGGTCATCGCGAAGAAGGCGGCGAACGGAGATGTCGACCATACCTTGTTGACGTCCCTCGTAGACCCTGATGGCATGTTGCGAGTACAGTATCTTGGCGTCCGGTTCGACCTGGAGGAGTTCCGGGGTGACCTTCTCAGCCTCTTGGATGAATCCAAATAGCATAACGGACCGGCTCGTTGGCTGGATTGCCCGGCTGCCGGCGCGCGTCCAGACCAAGCTCTTGATCGCGTTCCTATCGATTGTCGGCCTGTTGATCGTGCTCGGGGCCGTTGGGTTGCAGGTGCTGAGTGGGGTCAATGATCAAACAAACGAGCTGATCAAGCTGCAGCGCCGGATCGCAGCCTATCGCCAGGTCCAGCACGACACCACGAACCAGCTCTACAGCATCTCGACCGCACTTCTGCTTCAGGACGAGCGGATGCTGGATGCAGCGCTGCGCCAGCTCAACCAGTTTGGCTACGACCTCGACCGCATGGAGTTCGTCGCCGAAACCGAAGCGGAGGTGCTGGGACAGGTCCGGCAAGAGTACGAACGGCTCGCGGCCGGCGTGACGCACGTTGTGCAGCTTTTCCGCGCCGGTCGCACGGAGGAGGCGCGCAAGATCCAGCTCGATGAGATCATTCCGTCGGCTGACCGCCTCGAGCGGCTGACGAACCAGCTGGTCAACATGGCCGAAGCCGAAATGGTCGCGGCGATCGAAACGACCGAGGGGGCGTACGGCACTTCCAGACTGATCGTGGTCTCTTTTGCTGTGGGCAGCATCCTGCTGGCACTGGGGCTTGGCTACATCATCTCCTGGTCGTTGATCGAACCCGTCAAGAAGATCGAGACGCGTCTCAGCCAGATAGCTGCCGGCGACTTCGCCCAACAGGTCGCCGTCGCCAATCGGGACGAACTGGGAGCGCTTGCGGACAGTGTCAACCAGACATCCGAGCAGCTAGGGAGACTGTATCAAGAGGTGCAGGCGCGCACGGCCGAGCTTGCTCGGTCGGTCGGCGAACTGGAGGCGCTCGGGGAAGTCAGCAAGGCGGTCAACTCGACGCTGGATCTCGACACGGTGCTGAAAACGATCGTCGCCAAAGCGGTCCAGTTGTCAGAGACGGATGCTGGCACCATCTACGTGTTCAGCAGCACGCGGCAGCAATTCCGTCCGCGCGCAAACTTCGGTATGAGCGATGAGCTTATCGCCGCAGTCTCACACCAGACGATCGGGCTGACCGACATGGGGATCGGCGACGCACCCGGGCGCTGCATGCCGGTGCAGTTTCCCGACCTCAGCGAGGAGACCTCATCCTTCCTTGTAAGAAAGACGATCGTCGAAGCCGGATATCGCGGTATCCTGATCGTTCCGCTGCTGAGGCCCAACAAGATCGTTGGTGCACTGGTCGTCAGGCGCCACAAGCCAGGTGCCTTCCATGAGCAAGTTATCCACCTTCTGGAAACCTTCGCGGCCCAATCGGTCCTCGCGATCCAGAATGCCAAGCTGTTCCGCGAGATCGAGGAGAAAGGCCGGGAGCTGGAGGCAGCTAGCCGCCACAAGTCGCAGTTCCTGGCGAATATGAGCCACGAGCTTAGGACGCCGCTCAATTCGGTCTTGGGCTTCACAGAACTGCTGGTCGACGGCATCTACGGCGAACTCCCAGACAAGGCAAAGACGACCGTCGCGCGCGTGCAGGCAAACGGCCGTCACCTCCTCGGGCTCATCAACGACGTGCTCGACCTTTCCAAGATCGAAGCCGGCCAGCTCACGCTGGCGATCGAGGACTACTCCGTCGCGCAGATTGTTCGATCGACCGTTACGGCTGTCGAGCCGCTGGCACGAGCGAAGGGTCTTGAGCTTTCAACGACTGTTGCCGAGAACCTTCCAATCGGCCGCGGGGACGAACGCCGTTTGACGCAGGTCCTGCTCAATCTTGCAGGCAATGCCGTCAAATTCACCGAAACGGGTGCGGTCGACATTCTTGCCGATGCGGTCGACGGGCACTTCGAGATCACCGTCCGAGACACCGGTCCTGGCATCGCGTCCACGGACCAGGCTCTCATCTTCGAACAATTCCAGCAGGTCGACAACAGCAGCACCAGGCAGAAGGGTGGCACAGGTCTTGGCCTGGCGATCTCGAAGCGCATCGTCGAAATGCATGGCGGAACCATAGACGTCGAGTCCGTGATCGGGTCAGGGTCGACATTCCGTCTGAAGGTACCAATTTGGGTGAATGAGGACGTGAGGGCCGCATGAGCAAACGAATCCTGATGGTGGAAGACACCGAGGACAACCGCCAGATCATCCGCGATCTGATTGCCACCACCGAATACGAACTGATCGAGGCGGCGGACGGCGCCGCCGGCATCGCTGCAGCCGGAGCGCACAGGCCAGACCTGATCCTCATGGACATTCAGCTCCCGGTGATCGACGGGTATGAAGCGACCCGACGCATAAAGGCCGACCCGGCGCTCCGGCACATTCCGATTATCGCCGTCACCTCCTACGCGTTGTCGGGCGACGAGGCGAAAGCCCTTGCTGCTGGGTGCGATGGTTACATTGCCAAGCCATTCAGTCCGCGCCAGCTGCTTTCCGAAATTCGCGGGTTCCTTTCTTGAGGAGACAGCGCCTTGCACGATCCGCCTCGCATTCTCGCGGTCGACGATACTCCGGAAAACCTCGAAATCCTGCGCATGCGCCTCGAGGCGAATGGCTATGAAGTTGCAACCGCCGCCGATGGGGAAGAGGGGCTTGCGAAAGCCCGCGAACTCACGCCGGATCTGATCCTGCTCGATATCATGATGCCGAAGCTCGACGGGATCAGTGTGGTACGTATGCTCAAGCACGATCAATCGCTGCGATCGATCCCCGTGATTCTGGTCACCGCGAAAGCCGACACGCGCGACGTGGTCGAAGGGCTGGACGCCGGTGGCGACGACTATCTGACAAAGCCCTTCGAGCACAGGGCGCTGTTGGCGCGGGTGCGCTCGATGCTGCGTCAGAAGGCGCTTCACGACACTGTCGCGAGCCAAGCCAAATGCCTTGAGGACCAAGCCGCGCAACTTTCCGACTGGAATCGCTCGCTCGAGCAAACCGTGGCCGACCAGGTGACGGAGCTCGAGCGAATGGCGCGGCTTAGGCGGTTCCTGCCCGAACAGGTCGCCGACCTCATCGTTGCGGCGGGCAATGGAGATGCGCTCTTGCAGAGCCACCGCCGCGAGGTGACGGTTGTCTTTTGCGATTTGCGCGGCTTTACGGCCTTCGCAGAGACCGCCGAACCCGAAGAAGTCATGACAGTTCTAGCCGAGTATCATTCCTGTCTTGGCGAACAAATTGTCCGCCACGAGGGGACTCTCGAGCGGTTCGTTGGCGACGGCATCGTCGTGGTTTTCAACGATCCACTGCCATGCGCCGACCACAGCGAGAGAGCTGTCTCAATGGCTGCCGCGATGCGCGACGCGATTGACGAGCATTCAGAGCGATGGCGCAAGCGGGACTATTTGCTTGGCTTTGGGATCGGAATTGCCAGGGGCCACGCAACCATCGGGCGCATCGGTTTTGATCAGCGCTCGGACTACGCCGTCATCGGCACTGTGTCGAACCATGCCGCCAGATTGTGCGAGGAGGCCAAATCGCGCCAGATTCTTGTTAGCCAACGGGTCCTCGGAGCTGTCGAGTCGCTGGTCGAATCCGTTCTTGTTGGCGAACTGACGCTCAAGGGTTTTCGCCGCCCGATGCCTGCGTATGAAATCGTGCGGTGGATCGGTCAGCCAAGCTAGCGTGATGCGCACTCCGGCTTCTTTCTTCTGATTTCTTCGAAGACCACCTGGTCGCGGATCAGCTCGATCCGCTCCGGCCTGCGCGGCAAGGGCTTGCGGAAGTCACGGGCGGTCAGTTCGAGCAGGGTCTGCTCGGCGCGCGCTGCGGCGATCCTGGCGGGTATGATGGCGAGCGCCGCTGTCGCGGTGACGCCGACGAGCGCCGCAAGCGACCAGTGGACGCCACTCCTGTGCAGCAACAGTCCTGGCATCATCGCAGTAACGTTGAGCCAGATCGGGGTTAGCACTCCGAGTCCAAGGGTCAGAATGCCGCCAAGGATCGCCAGCAGCGGCCCTGCAACCATCTAGGCGGTTACTGCGGTCAAGGCCGCATATGCAATAAAGAAGGTCGGGCGACAATCATCCCGCAGAAATATGCGTTCGGCCATTAATTGTTCGCCAAGCCCACGCCTGAAATTCTAATTGAACGTGGGTTGTGCTTAGGCCCAAAACTGGGCTTCGGTGGGTTGTGCTTAGGCACAAAACTGGGCTTCGAATGATGGGTCCGCGTTGGGGTGGCGCCGATGCCGCCCAAGGTGGCCCGTGGCCTCTTGGGATCCTTCTATGAGGTTCATGGTTGAGGCCAGTGCGACGTGCTCACGGAACGCTTGCTGGCGGTGGTCTGGCTGAGCGGACCGTTCGCAATCTTTGCCGGGGCGAGTTGTATCGCGCGCTTTCCGGCTTAGGAACACACCCGAAGGAAGACCAGCAGCTGATCCGTCACGACGACAAGCTGTCCCAGTGTCCCCACGCCCTAGACAGTGGGACAGTGGGACGGCCGCGCGTCGATGCTGCGGGCTATAAAGGAGGCACGTCTTCTGCAACCTCGCAAAGATGACGGTGCCGACCAGGGACGCGAGGGACAGTGTATAATTACGATCCTACCGGCTGGCGTGAGCCCTCGTCCAGTCTACTGCCTCTCATCGTTGCCGGCTCCATGGAAGAAGGATTGGATTTCCTCCAAGTCGACGCTGCCATCGCCATTCTCGTCGACGGCGTTGAATATCCGTCCGATGAAATCCTTGATCTCGGTCTGCGAAAGCGCGCCATCGCCGTCGGCGTCGACTATGGCGAACATTATTCGCATCTTTGCGCCATGCATCATCTTGGCTCCCATACCGCCGTGACCTCCCGTCATCCGCCGCCCTTCAGGCGGGCCCATTCTGTAGTCCCGATGCCACCGGTCGCCACCGCGCCGCTCGGCCCGGGGACCGCGATCCTCCTGCATTTTTTCCTGAAGCATCTCACCCATCATCTGGCGCATCATTTTACGCATCGAGTCTTGGGTTTGTTCGGTCGCTTCGGGCGACTGTTCGGGGTCCTGATCCTGTGCCTTTGCTGCGGGCACAGGTGTCCCGCTCGACTCGGCCAGCGCGGGCGAGCCCAACATCATCAACACAGCGGCAACGGCCGCGGTTTTGCTCGGAAGGGTCATGGTGGTCTCCTGTGGGTGAATGGCTACGCCGATCATGTCGGCATGCAAGCAAACCCGCAGCTTACCTCCTGGTTCCTGCCGGACTCGCTGATGATCCTTGCTGACGGGAAAAAGCAATTAGCGCCAGATGATAACTAGAAGGCGCAAATACCTAATGGCTGCGCGTTTGTGAGTTCACGCCCTAGTTCGCCACGGAGAACACAATCAGGTTCCAGTGGTGCAGCCAGTAATATTCGTTCTGTTCCGCGCGCGTGCCAGTCGGGTTGCGGAAGATCGCGGCACAGGCCCTGGTGTCCCGGAAATAGAAGCAGTCCCGGTTGCCCTCGAAATGCGCATGCCCGCCGCTGTCGGCAACATCACCCCATGTGTAGGCATAGGTCGATCCATCTGCCGACGCTGTGACGCTCCACGCGACCCCGCTCTTGAAATCCTTCGCCTGCAGGGTGCCGGCGTTCGTCGCGCCGTCCAGCACACGCCCGGCGATCGTATGGCCGAACATCAGCCGGTGCATCTCGTCGCCGTTCAGCCTGTCCGGCGATCTCGGATCGAAGTCGAACGGCAGCTCCGGAATACCGGCCTTGAGCAGCCCCTCCTGAAAGCGCATGACGTCCTCGAGCTTCATGTAGGTCATGGTTTGGGCGGCCAGCAGAACAGTCATTCCACCCCCGTCGCCATAGGCTTGTGAGTAAGCTAGGATCCTTGGCAGGAGCGAAGCGGCCTTGTCGGTCGCGCCGAGATGCCCATAGGCAGACATGAGCGGCAGCAAGTCGCCGTATTCGGGGTTTGTGCCCAGCGCGACGTTCTTCTCCAGAGAGGCTACCGCTTCCGGGTATTTTCCAAGCGAGAACGCGGCCAGGCCGCGCAGCCAGTTCGGCCATCCCCCGTCGCGCGGATCGACGCGAAGCGACGCCGCCACATAGGCGAGCCCCTCGTCCGGATGGCCGGCGAAGATCTGTGCCAACGCCATTTCGCGGTAGTTCCAGACGTCGCTCGGATCGAGCGCGATGGCGTGCTCCAGAGCATCAATCGACGCGTCCGCCTGCCAACTGAACGTGTGCTTTCGAGCGATCAGTTGATAGGCGTTCGACGAAGGATGCTTCAGCGCTTCCTGAAGCGCGCCCCAGGCAAGATGCAAGGTCTCGATATGACCCGTGCCAAGCGCCCGCTCCCTCTCTTCGTTGCCGGCTGATTGATCATAGATCCAAGCGAGCTCGGCCAAGGCCTTGCCGTAACCCGGATCGAGTGCGATCGCCCGCTTAAAATGCGCTAGCGCGCCGACGAAGTCCTGAGGCGAGCCGCGACCCTCGAGCTCCAGTCCCTGAAGATACGCTTCATAGGCCGCTGGATTGGCCGTGCTGCCAGGGGTCGTATCGCCCGCGGCCCGAACGAGGCGAAGCTCCAGTGCCATCGCGACGTTGTCGACAACCCTGTTCTGCAGGGCGAGCACATCGCTCCAGGCGCCATCGAAGCGCTCGGCCCACAAATGCGTCCCGGTGGTCGCATCGATCAGCTGCGCATTGATGCGCAAATCGTCGCCCGCACGGCGAACGCTGCCCTCCAGGATGTAACGGACGTGCATCTCCTTCGCGATCTGATCCGGACGGATCTTCTTGTCCTTGTAGGTGAGCGCGGCCGTGCGCGACATGACGAGAAGGCCGGGCACGCGCGCCAGCTCAGTGGTCAGGTCCTCGCTCATGCCATCGGCGAGGTAGCCCTGTTCCTTGTCGTCGCTCAGATTGTCGAAGGGCAGCACCATCATCGACGGTTTGGCATCGGCGGTCGTTGCCGGCCACAACCACCACGCACCACCACCCGCCAAGAGCACAGCCAGGACCGCGACCGCGACAGACGGTATGAGCCAGCGAGGCCGGGGCGATCTGCGTGGCAAGGCGTGCACCATGCCATCGATCCGCGCGCTGTAGACGTGCACTGGCCGGGTGATGTTCTTCACCTGCTGCTCGCCAGCATCGTCGAACGCGATGTCGATCTTGCCTTGCAGCTGATCGTAGGCGGCGGCTGAAACCAGCAGGCCGCCGGACGGGCAAATCTGTTCCAGCCGCGCCGCGATATTGACCCCGTCGCCCATCAGATCGTCGCCCTCGACGACGACGTCACCCAGATTGACACCTATGCGGTAGGCGATCCGGCGCTCCGGAAGCATGTCGCGTTGTTGTGCGCGCGCGTCGCGCTGGATGGTCACGGCACAAGCGACGGCATCGACCACGATGCGGCCCAGATGGAAGGGCAAGGCGGCGTGGTTGGTGCGCGGATCGATGGCCAGCGTGCCGAGCACAGTCTGCCGCGGCCGGGCATGCAGGAAACCGCGCACGCTGGCAGGGTCGTCGCGGTCGGCCTCCGACACCGCCTCGGCGCAAAGTTTCACGGCGGCGTAGGCGCCGGCAAAGAAGCTGGAGACGCGACGCTCGGCGCCGAAGCGGGCGGCGACGCGTTGCTTGAAGCCGCGGTTCTCGAA
>NZ_JBFUDW010000030.1:0-23270 GCF_056404515.1 Mesorhizobium sp. P2_C7
CATAGTCGGCGTGCCCGGGGCAGTCGACGTGAGCGTAGTGGCGGTTGGCCGTCTCGTATTCGACATGCGCCGTCGAGATCGTGATGCCGCGCGCCTTCTCCTCAGGTGCCGCGTCGATCTGGTCATAGCGCTTGTATTCGCCAAAATACTTCGTGATCGCCGCCGTCAGCGACGTCTTGCCATGGTCAACGTGACCAATCGTGCCGATGTTCACATGAGGCTTGTTACGCTCGAATTTACCTTTTGCCACTGTGGTTCTCCGTCTTACTTTACCCGCTGGGGGAAATTGATATTCGCACTATCCGTACCGGAAACACGCAAGAACTGCGGCTCCGGTGGCACAGGCATTCTTACGCGTACTTTTTCTGGACTTCCTGGGCCACCGCCGTAGGGACCGGCTCATAGTGATCGAACTGCATCGTGTAGGCCGCGCGGCCCTGGCTCATCGAGCGCAGGTTGTCGACGTACTTGAACATGTTGGCGAGCGGCACCATCGCGTTGATGACCACTGCCACGCCACGTGCTTCCTGGCCCTGGATCTGGCCGCGACGGCCGTTCAGATCGCCGATGACGCTGCCGACGTAGTCTTCCGGCGTCACCACTTCGACCTTCATGATCGGCTCGAGCAACTGCACGCCAAGCTTGGGTGCGGCTTCACGGAAGCAGGCGCGGCCGGCGATTTCGAAGGCCAGGACGCTGGAGTCGACATCGTGGTAAGCGCCGTCGATCAGCGTCGCCTTGACGCCGATCATCGGGAAGCCCGCGAACGGACCCGAGGTCATGACGCTGTTGATGCCCTTTTCGACACCGGGGATGTATTCCTTCGGAACCGCACCGCCGACGATCTTGGTTTCGAACTCGAATTCGCTGCTGTCCGGATTCGGCTCGAAGACGATCTTCACGCGGGCGAACTGACCGGTACCGCCGGTCTGCTTCTTGTGCGTGTAGTCCTGCTCGTGCCTGCGGGTGATCGTCTCGCGATAGGCCACCTGCGGCGCACCGACATTGGCCTCGACCTTGAATTCGCGACGCATGCGGTCGACGATGATGTCGAGGTGAAGCTCACCCATGCCGGAAATGATGGTCTGGCCGCTTTCCTCGTCGGTCTTGACGCGGAAGGAAGGATCCTCGGCGGCCAGGCGGTGAAGGGCGAGGCCCATCTTTTCCTGGTCGTTCTTGGTCTTCGGCTCGATCGCGATCTGGATGACCGGATCGGGGAATTCCATGCGCTCGAGGATGACCGGATGCAGCGGGTCACTCAGCGTGTCGCCGGTGGTCGTGTCCTTGAGGCCAGCCAGAGCGACGATGTCGCCGGCAAAAGCCTCTTCGACGTCGGCGCGCGAGTTGGCATGCATCTGCAGCATGCGGCCGATGCGTTCCTTCTTGCCCTTCACGGTGTTGTCGACCGAGATGCCCTTGGTGAGCTTGCCCGAATAGATGCGGGCAAAGGTGAGCGAACCGACGAACGGATCGTTCATGATCTTGAAGGCGAGCATCGACAGCGGCTCGTTGTCGTCGGCGTGACGCTCGATCTCGGCGTCGGTCTTGGCATCGACGCCCTTGATGGCCGGAACATCGGCCGGCGACGGCAGATATTCGACGACGGCGTCGAGCAGCGGCTGCACACCCTTGTTCTTGAAGGCCGAGCCGCAGAACATCGGGTAGAACTTCACCGCGATGGTGCCCTTGCGGATCAGCGCGCGGATCTCGTCATTCGACGGCATCTTGCCTTCGAGGTAGTTCTCGAGTGCCGTCTCGTCCATTTCGACGGCGGCTTCGATCATCTTCTCGCGGTATTCCTCGGCACGAGCCTTGAGGTCGGCCGGGATCTCGACGACGTCCCAGGCAGCGCCCAGCGTCTCGTCGCGCCAGACAAGCGCGTTCATCTCGACAAGGTCGACAACGCCCTTGAACTCGGTCTCGGCACCGATCGGCAGCTGCATGACGACGGCATGCGCACCGAGGCGCGAACCGATCATCTCGACCGAGCGGTAGAAGTCGGCGCCGATCTTGTCCATCTTGTTGCAGAAGATCATGCGCGGAACGCGATACTTGTCGGCCTGGCGCCAGACGGTTTCCGTCTGCGGCTCGACACCGGCGTTGGCGTCGAGCAGCGCAATGGCGCCGTCGAGCACGCGCAGCGAACGCTCGACTTCGATGGTGAAGTCGACGTGTCCGGGGGTGTCGATGATGTTGAAGCGGTACATCTTGCCGCTGCGACCCTTCCAGAAGGTCGTGGTYGCGGCGGACGTGATGGTGATGCCGCGCTCCTGCTCCTGCTCCATCCAATCCATGGTGGCCGCGCCGTCGTGGACTTCGCCGATCTTGTGCGACTTGCCCGTGTAATAGAGGACGCGCTCGGTGGTCGTCGTCTTGCCGGCGTCAATATGCGCCATGATACCGAAATTGCGGTAGTCTTCGATTTTGTATTCGCGGGCCATCGTAGCTGCCTCTCAGTCTCGTACGCGCTTTACCAGCGGTAGTGCGCGAAAGCGCGGTTGGCTTCAGCCATCTTGTGGGTGTCTTCACGCTTCTTGACGGCGGTGCCGCGGTTGTTGGCCGCGTCCATCAGCTCGCCGGAGAGGCGGTCGACCATGGTGGTCTCGTTGCGGTTGCGGGCCGCGGCGATCAACCAACGAATGGCCAGAGCCTGGCGGCGCTCGGGGCGCACGTCGACCGGAACCTGGTAGGTGGCGCCGCCGACACGACGCGAACGCACTTCCACATGAGGCGCGACATTGTCGAGCGCCTGATGGAAGACGGTGACCGGCTCCTGCTTGGTCTTCGACTGAACCTGGTCGAGCGCGCCGTAGACGATGGTCTCGGCAACCGACTTCTTGCCGTCATACATGACGGCGTTCATGAACTTGGTGACGATCAGATCGCCGAACTTCGGGTCCGGATTGATCTCACGCTTTTCTGCACTGTGACGACGCGACATTTTTTCTCTGCCTCAATTATGCGTGGTGGCCTTGATCCCGGATGCTTGCCCGGGATGACCTTCGCTACGCTTCGGTCACTTCGGACGCTTGGCGCCGTACTTCGAACGGCGCTGCTTGCGGTTCTTCACACCCTGCGTGTCGAGCACGCCGCGGATGATGTGGTAGCGAACGCCCGGAAGATCCTTGACGCGGCCGCCGCGGATCATGACCACGGAGTGTTCCTGAAGGTTGTGACCTTCGCCGGGGATGTACCCGATCACTTCAAAACCATTGGTCAGGCGGATCTTGGCCACCTTGCGCAGCGCCGAGTTCGGCTTCTTCGGCGTCGTTGTATAGACGCGCGTGCAGACGCCCCGCTTCTGCGGGTTCTGCTGCATGGCCGGGACCTTGTTGCGCTTCACCGGCGCAATGCGCGGCTTGCGGATCAGCTGGTTGACGGTAGGCATTAAACCCTCTTGTCTCTCAATTCCGTGTCTCGCCCGGTCAGGGCCGCTCAAAGCGTCATTTCCATACGCAAATTCGGGCCACAAACCGCGCCTCGCGGTCTTTGCCCGAACAAATGGCAGAGGAAGCGGACCCGCTTCGTGCACGCCGGAAATGTCTTTTCGCTCGTAAAACGAACCCTGTTTGAGGCAAACTCCAAAGCGTGTCGCTTCGGAAGGGAGAGCCTCACATCGGTTCTGACTGGGCGGCTTCTACTCGTAAGACCGCGAACCGTCAAGCCCGGAGCGCCAAATATTGCGCGCCAACCAAGGCTCGGCAGCCATCCGAAAAACGCATGTAATTTTGTTTCGCAATTTTGCAAGGGCGAGGAAGAAAGTGACCGGCTTTGCGCTGTTGCACGGCCCTGCTTCATGCGAAAAGGCCGCATGAGCAGTGAAAATCCCCTCGCCCGCCCGCAATCTGCCAAGAGGAATCGGCCCGTGAACGACAATGAAGAGCGCCCGGTCACCATCATCACCGGCCGGGTGTGGAAGAAAAAGGGCGGCAAGCCGGAAGGCGTGCATGTGATGCTGGTCGCCCCCGACGACGATTCGGCGGTGCGCCGGGCGCTCGAATCGCTTGCGGCGGAAGGTTACGCCGAGGCCGAACTCGACCAGATCGGCGACATGGACGGCGCACCCGACGATGAGCCGCATCTTTCCGCCTTCCAGGGCGCGCTCGAAGGCGAAGTGTCGATCGTTACTTTCGACGTGCCGATCTGAATCGGGGTGCGCTGACGATGGCCGGACCAAAAGCGGTTGGACCTGCGTCCCGGACCTGGGTCGACCAGGCCGTTGCGGCGATCGAGGCCGATCAGCGCCGCTCGGCCGACACGCATCTGTGGAAGCTCGATCTACCGGCCCTGGCCGGCATCGATCTCTATCTCAAGGATGAATCCACCCATCCGACCGGCAGCCTGAAGCACCGGCTGGCGCGCTCGCTATTTCTGTATGCGCTGTGCAATGGCCTGATCCGCGAAGGCGCGCCGGTGATCGAAGCGTCGTCGGGTTCGACCGCGGTATCGGAAGCGTACTTTGCCCGTATGATCGGGGTGCCGTTCTATGCGGTAATGCCGCGCTCGACCTCGCGCGAAAAGATCACTGCCATCGAGCATTATGGCGGCAACTGCCATTTCATCGACGACGGCAGGCGCATCTATGCCGAGTCGGCCGAACTCGCGGCGAAACTGGGCGGCCATTTCATGGACCAGTTCACCCACGCCGAGCGCGCCACCGACTGGCGCGGCAACAACAACATCGCCGAATCGATCTTCGGGCAGATGCGCGAGGAGCCGCATCCGGTTCCGGCCTGGATCGTGATGAGCGCCGGCACCGGTGGCACCACCGCCACGATCGGCCGCTTCCTGCGTTACAAGCAGCATGCGACGCGGTTGTCGGTTGCCGACGTCGAGCGCTCGGCCTTCTTCGACGGTTTTGCTACGCATGATCGCAATTGCCGCTGCGAACAGCCGTCGCGGATCGAGGGGATCGGCCGGCCGCGCATGGAGCCGTCCTTCGTGCCTGGCGTCATCGATCATATGCTGCGGGTGCCGGACGCGGTGTCGCTGGCGGCGATGCGGGTGTTGTCGCGACGACTCGGCCGTCGTGTCGGCGGCTCGACCGGCACCAACTTCATCGCCATGTGCTTCCAGGCCGCGCGCATGATCGAGGAAGGAAGGGCGGGTTCGCTGGTGACGCTGATCTGCGATTCCGGCGATCGCTATGCCAACACCTATTATTCCGACGAATGGCTGGCTGCGAACAGCCTCGACCCCTCGCCTTTCGAGCCGGCGATCGAGGCCTTCCTGGCGGGTGGAAAACTGACCTTGCCGTTCGAGGAAAGCTGGGGCTGACTTTTCGGCGTCGGCTTGCCGGCTTCGGCTTGTCGGGGGCAAGTGTTCTGCTAGAGCGCTTGGCCGTTTCACGGAAACGGCGAACCACTCTAGCTCTCTGTTTTATCGCAATTCCGGACGGAAAACCGCTTCACACTTTTCCCGGAATTGCTCTAAGAAGCCACCACCCATCATTCAACAGACGGAGCGGCCGTGTCCCAGCCCATCAAGATTGGCATCGTCGGCGTCGGCAAGATCGTCCGCGACCAGCACCTGCCGGCCCTGGCGAAGGACCAGGACTATCGCCTCATCGCCGCCGCCAGCCGGCACGGCAAGGTCGACGGCATTCCGAATTTTCCTGATATCGAAGCCATGCTCGACGCGGTGCCGGAGCTCGAGGCGGTATCGCTCTGCATGCCGCCGCAGTTTCGCTACGACGCGGCGCGCACGGCACTGGAAGCCAAGAAACACGTCTTCCTGGAGAAGCCACCCGGCGCCACTGTCAGCGAGGTTGAGAACCTCAAGGCATTGGCGTTGAAGAACGGCGTCTCGCTGCTTGCCAGCTGGCATTCGCGTTATGCGCCGGCAGTCGAGGCCGCGCGTGCCTTCCTGAGTTCGGCCAAGATCAAGTCCGCCGCCATCAACTGGAAGGAGGACGTGCGTCGCTGGCATCCCAACCAGGAATGGATCTGGGCTCCCGGCGGCTTCGGCGTCTTCGATCCCGGCATCAATGCGCTGTCGATCGTGACCCACATCCTCCCGCCGATGTTCATCACCTCGGCCGTGCTCGATTTTCCCGAAAACCGCGCCGCCCCGGTCGCGGCACAGGTCACCTTCCGCACCTCGAATGGATTGCCGGTGGCGATGGAGCTCGACTGGCTCCAGACAGGCCCGCAAAGCTGGGACATCGTCGCCGAGACCGACAAGGGCGCTATGGTGCTCTCAGGCGGCGGATCGAAGCTCGCCATCGACGGCCACATCGTCCATGACGAACCGGAAGCGGAATACCCGATGCTGTACAAGCGGTTTGCCGAGATTGTCCGCGCCGGCAGCTCCGACGTTGATCTCGCGCCGCTCCAGCATGTCGCCGATGCCTTCATGCTCGGCAAGCGCAATGTGGTGGAAGCGTTTTTCGACTGACCGTCAATCCACGATAGCGATTGCAAAGCCGTCATAGCCCTTGGCGCCGACAGTCTGGATGGCGGTGCCGTCCAATCGCTTATCGTTCCCGATGAAGGAAAACGCCGCCCGTGCGCCTTCGACGTTGGCGTCATGGCCATCGTCATCGAGTACCGCGCCGTCACGAATGACATTGTCGCAGACGATGACGGTCCCTGGACGTGACAGGCGCATGGCCCAGGACAGATAGTGCGGGTTGTTCGGCTTGTCGGCATCGATGAAGATGAGGTCGAACGGCCCGGCATCCTCGATACTCAACGCGGCAAGTGATTCCAAGGCCGGTCCGACACGCAGTTCTACCCGTTCCGACACGCCTGCCCGTTCGAAGTTCGAGCGCGCGACCCTGGCGTGGTGCGGATCAAGTTCAAGCGTCACGATCTTGCCGTTGGCGGGCAGGCCCCGTGCCAGCCAGATGGTCGAATAACCGCCCAGCGTGCCGATTTCGAGCACCGTCCTGGCTCCCTGCATTCGCGCCAAAAGCGAGAGCAGCTTGCCTTGCGCCGGCGACACGTCGATCGCCGGCAGGCCTTGGTCGTGGTTGGTTGCCAGAACTGCATCGAGCGCCGGATCCGCCTCGAACAGAGCGTCGATGATGTAGTCGTCGACAGAAGCCCAAGTCTTTTTGCTCATCGTTTTGTTCTCCGATCCAATTCAAAGCACAAAAGTCTCGCACAAACAAAAAAGCCGCCGGGTTGCCCCGACGGCCCTGTTGCCTGAGATTCCTTGAGCGGTTCACCGAAACAATGAACCGCTCAATTCTTTTGTCTGGCCGCCGCGCTTACTGCGCGGCGGTTGTCATGTCGGCCAGCATCGGCTCGGCGACTTCCACACCGGAGGCCTTGCGGCGCTCGTCGATGATCAGTTCGTCGCGCGAGGTGGCGATGCGCCGGATCTGGCTCATCGTGCCGCCGGTACCGGCCGGGATAAGCCGGCCGACGATGACGTTTTCCTTCAGCCCCTGCAGCATGTCGGTCTTGCCGGCAACCGCGGCTTCCGTCAGCACCCTGGTCGTCTCCTGGAAGGAGGCGGCCGAGATGAAGGACGGCGTCTGCAGCGATGCCTTGGTGATGCCGAGCAGCACCGGCTGGCCTTCGGCCGGCTTCTTGCCGTCCTCGATCAGACGCTCGTTGACCTCTTCCAGCTCGATCACGTCGACGTGGTCGCCCGGAATGTAGGTCGAGTCGCCCTGCGTGGTGATCTCGACCTTCTGCAGCATCTGGCGAACGATCACCTCGATGTGCTTGTCGTTGATCGACACGCCCTGCAGACGGTAGACTTCCTGGATCTCGTTGACGAGGTAGGAAGCAAGTGCCTCCACGCCCTTGATCGCCAGAATGTCGTGCGGCGCAGGATTGCCGTCGAGGATGTAGTCGCCCTTCTCGATGACGTCGCCGTCCTGGAGATGGAACGGCTTGCCCTTCGGGATCAGGTATTCGACCGGCTCAAGCGTCGAGTCATGCGGCTCGATGATGATGCGACGCTTGTTCTTGTAGTCGCGGCCGAAGCGGATCGTGCCATCGATCTCGGCGATGATGGCGTGATCCTTCGGACGGCGTGCCTCGAACAGTTCGGCAACACGCGGCAGACCGCCGGTGATGTCCTTGGTCTTGGCGCTTTCCATCGGGATACGCGCCAGCACGTCGCCGGGGCGAACCTGGGCACCCGGCTCGACCGAAAGAATGGCCTCGACCGAGAGCAGGAAGCGGGCGTCGCCGCCCTTCGACAGCTTGCCGACTTTGCCCTTGGCGTCCTGGATGGCGATCGCCGGCTTGAGGTCGTTGCCGCGTGGCGTCGAGCGCCAGTCGATGACCTCACGCTTGGTGATGCCGGTCGACTCGTCGGCCGTTTCCTGAACGGAAATGCCGTCGACCAGATCCTCGTACGACACCCTGCCCTCGATTTCGGTGAGGACCGGGCGGGTATAGGGATCCCACTCGGCGATACGCTGGCCGCGCTTCACCTTGTCGCCATCGTCCACGAAGATACGCGAACCATAGGTGAGACGGTGCGTGGCGCGCTCCTTGCCGGTTTCGTCGAGGATCAGCACCGCCATGTTGCGGCCCATGACCATCTGCTGGCCGTCCGAGTTGCGCACCACATTGCGGTTGCGGATCTCGACCTTGCCCTCGTAGGAGGCTTCAAGGAACGAGGAGTCCACCACCTGCGCCGTACCGCCCATGTGGAAAGTACGCATGGTGAGCTGGGTGCCCGGCTCGCCGATCGACTGCGCCGCGATGACGCCGACGGCTTCGCCCTGGTTGACCGGGGTGCCGCGGGCGAGATCGCGTCCGTAGCAGACCGCGCACACGCCAACCCTGACCTCGCAGGTCAGAGCCGAGCGGATGCGGACCGACTGGACGCCGGCCTTTTCGATCTTTTCCACGTCGCGCTCGTCCATCAGCGTTCCGGCCTTGACCAGAACCTCGCCCGACACCGGATGGTTGATGTCGTCGAGCGACGTACGGCCCAGCACACGCTGTCCAACGGAAGCGACGACCTGGCCGGCATCGACGATCGGCTGCATGGTGAGGCCCTTGTCGGTGCCGCAGTCGACGGAGTTGACGATGCAGTCCTGCGCCACGTCGACCAGACGACGGGTGAGGTAACCCGAGTTCGCCGTCTTCAAGGCGGTGTCGGCCAGACCCTTGCGGGCGCCGTGGGTCGAGTTGAAGTACTCGAGCACGGTCAGGCCTTCCTTGAAGTTCGAGATGATCGGCGTCTCGATGATTTCACCAGACGGCTTGGCCATCAGGCCGCGCATGCCGGCGAGCTGACGCATCTGGGTGGGCGAGCCACGCGCACCGGAGTGCGACATCATGTAGATCGAGTTCATCGGCTTCTGACGGCCATTGTCCTCGAACTCGACCGCCTTGATGCGGGCCATCATTTCGTCGGCGACCTTTTCCGAGCACTTGGCCCAGGCGTCGACGACCTTGTTGTACTTCTCGCCCTGCGTGATCAGACCGTCATTGTACTGCTGCTCGTATTCCTTGGCCAAAGCCTCGGTGTCGGAGACCAGCTTGATCTTGGCATCGGGGATCAGCATGTCGTCCTTGCCGAAGGAAATGCCGGCACGGCAGGCATGGCTGAAGCCGAGCGCCATGATGCGATCGCAGAAAATGACCGTCTCCTTCTGACCGCAGTGGCGGTAGACGGTGTCGATCATCTTGGAGATGTTCTTCTTGGTCATCTCCTGGTTGGCGGTCTCGTAAGGCACATTGACGTTCTTCGGCAGAAGCTCGCCGATGATCATGCGGCCAGGGGTGGTGTCGTAGATCTTCGACACGACCTTGCCATCGGCATCGACCGAGCGGAAACGACCGCGGATCTTGGAATGCAGCGTCACCGCCTTGGTCTCGAGCGCATGCTGAAGTTCGCCCATGTCGGCAAACACCATGCCCTCGCCCGGCTCGTTCTGGTTGACGATCGAGAGATAGTAGAGACCCAGAACCATGTCCTGCGACGGCACGATGATCGGCGCGCCGGAAGCCGGGTGCAGGATGTTGTTGGTCGACATCATCAGCACGCGGGCTTCAAGCTGCGCTTCCAGCGACAGCGGCACGTGAACGGCCATCTGGTCGCCGTCGAAGTCGGCGTTGAAGGCCGTACAGACCAGCGGGTGCAGCTGGATCGCCTTGCCTTCGATCAGGATCGGCTCGAACGCCTGGATGCCGAGACGGTGCAGCGTCGGCGCGCGGTTCAGGAGCACCGGATGCTCGCGGATGACCTCGTCGAGAATATCCCAGACTTCCGGACGCTCCTTTTCGACCAGCTTCTTGGCCTGCTTGACGGTCGAGGAGTAACCCTTGGCGTCGAGACGGGCGTAGATGAAGGGCTTGAACAGTTCGAGCGCCATCTTCTTCGGCAGGCCGCACTGGTGCAGCTTGAGCTCCGGACCGGTCACGATGACCGAGCGGCCGGAATAGTCGACGCGCTTGCCGAGCAGGTTCTGACGGAACCGCCCCTGCTTGCCCTTGAGCATGTCGGACAGCGACTTCAGCGGGCGCTTGTTGGCGCCGGTGATGACGCGGCCGCGACGGCCGTTGTCGAACAGCGCATCGACGGCTTCCTGCAGCATGCGCTTTTCATTGCGCACGATGATGCCGGGGGCGCGCAGCTCGATCAGCCGCTTCAGACGGTTGTTGCGGTTGATGACGCGGCGATAGAGATCGTTGAGATCCGAGGTGGCGAAACGGCCGCCGTCCAGCGGGACGAGCGGACGCAGGTCCGGCGGAATCACCGGAACCACTTTCATGATCATCCATTCCGGACGGTTGCCGGATTCCATGAAGTTCTCGACGACCTTGAGCCGCTTCAGATACTTCTTCTGCTTCAGCTCGGAGGTGGTCGAAGCCAGTTCCGTACGCAGGTCGCCGGCGATCTTCTCCAGGTCCATGCCGGCCAGAAGGTCATGGATGGCCTCGGCGCCGATCATGGCGGTGAAGCTGTCCTCGCCATACTCGTCGACGGCGATCATGTACTCTTCCTCGCTGAGCAGCTGGTGCTCCTTCAGCGCGGTGAGGCCAGGCTCGGTGACGATGTAGTTCTCGAAGTAGAGGACGCGCTCGATGTCCTTCAGGGTCATGTCGAGCAGCGTGCCGATGCGCGACGGCAGCGACTTCAGGAACCAGATGTGGGCGACGGGCGCTGCGAGCTCGATATGGCCCATGCGCTCGCGGCGGACGCGCGACAGCGTGACTTCGACGCCGCACTTCTCGCAGATGACGCCCTTGTACTTCATGCGCTTGTACTTGCCGCACAGGCACTCATAGTCCTTGATCGGGCCAAAAATGCGCGCGCAGAACAGACCGTCACGCTCCGGCTTGAAGGTGCGGTAGTTGATGGTCTCCGGCTTCTTGATCTCGCCGAACGACCAGGACAGAATCTTCTCAGGGCTGGCGAGCGATATCCGGATGGAATCGAACACCTGTGCCGGCGCCTGGGGATTGAAGAGATTCATGACCTCTTGGTTCATGCCGTTCTCCTTTTCGGGGTCCTCGAAAACCCCTTGCATCTAGTCGCGAGCCAAACGCCCGCCGTCTTTGTCGGCCACTGGCCGTCGAATACTTCTTGGTTGAGCATGATCCTGTCCGAAAACCGGTAGCCACTTTTCGTGATCATGCTCATGGCGCGCCGCGGCTTTCCGCGGCGCGCCGTTGCCTTACTCGGCCGCGTCGGGCAGCCGGACCGGGTTGTCGTCGAGCTTGGTGTTCTCCAGCTCGACATTGAGGCCGAGAGACCGCATTTCTTTGACGAGAACGTTGAAGCTCTCGGGAATGCCGGCCTCGAAGGTGTCGTCGCCACGGACGATCGCCTCGTAGACCTTGGTACGGCCGGCGACGTCGTCCGACTTCACCGTCAGCATTTCCTGCAGCGTGTAGGCGGCGCCGTATGCTTCCAGCGCCCAGACCTCCATTTCGCCGAAGCGCTGGCCACCGAACTGCGCCTTGCCGCCCAGCGGCTGCTGGGTGACGAGCGAGTACGGACCGATCGAACGCGCGTGGATCTTGTCGTCCACGAGATGGTGAAGCTTGAGCATGTAGATATAGCCCATCGTCACCTTGCGATCGAACGGCTCGCCGGTGCGTCCGTCATAGAGCTGCGACTGACCGCTGGTGTGCAGGCCCGCCTGCTCCAGCATGATGTTGATGTCAGCCTCGTGCGCGCCGTCGAACACCGGGGTCGCGATCGAGACGCCGCGGCGCATCTGCTCGCTGAGGCGAACGATGCTCTCGTCGTCATATTCGCGGACCGGCTCGTTGCGGTCGTTGGCCGGCATGAAGCTCTCGAGCGTCTTGCGCAGCGGCTTGATGTCGCCGGCTGCCTTGTACGTGTCGATCAGCTCGCCGATCTTCTTGCCCATGCCCGCGCAAGCCCAGCCCAGATGCGTTTCCAGGATCTGGCCGACATTCATGCGGCTCGGCACACCCAGCGGGTTGAGCACGATATCGGCATGCGTGCCGTCCTCGAGGAAAGGCATGTCCTCGACCGGAACGATCCGCGACACGACACCCTTGTTGCCGTGACGGCCGGCCATCTTGTCGCCGGGCTGCATCTTGCGCTTCACGGCCACGAAGACCTTGACCATCTTCATGACGCCCGGAGGCATTTCGTCGCCGCGCTGGACCTTCTCGACCTTGTCCATGAAGCGCTGTTCAAGCGCCTTCTTGGAGTCGTCGTACTGGCCACGCAGGGCTTCCAGTTCGCTCTGGAGCTTTTCGTTCTCCACCGCAAACTGCCACCACTGCGAACGCGGATACTCGTCGAGCGTGTCCTTGGACAGCGTCGAGCCCTTCTTGAAGCCCTTCGGTCCAGCGATCGCTTCCTTGCCGACGAGCACGTCGGAAAGACGCGCGTAGACGTTACGATCCAGAATGGCCTGCTCGTCGTCGCGGTCCTTGGCGAGGCGTTCGATCTCCTCGCGCTCGATCGCCATGGCGCGCTCGTCCTTCTCCACACCGTGGCGATTGAAGACGCGCACCTCGACGACGGTGCCGAAGGTGCCCGGAGGCATGCGCATCGAGGTGTCGCGCACGTCCGATGCCTTTTCGCCGAAGATGGCGCGCAGAAGCTTCTCTTCCGGCGTCATCGGGCTTTCGCCCTTCGGCGTGATCTTGCCGACCAGGATATCGCCCGGCTGAACCTCGGCACCGATATAGACAATGCCGGCTTCGTCGAGGTTCTTCAGCGCTTCTTCCGAAACGTTCGGGATATCGCGCGTGATTTCCTCCGGACCGAGCTTGGTGTCGCGCGCCATGACCTCGAACTCCTCGATGTGGATCGAGGTGAAGACGTCGTCGGCGACGATGCGCTCGGACAGGAGGATCGAGTCCTCGTAGTTGTAGCCGTTCCACGGCATGAACGCGACCAGCACGTTGCGGCCGAGCGCCAGATCACCGAGCTCGGTCGACGGACCGTCGGCGATGATGTCGCCCTTGTTGACCCGGTCGCCCATGCGGACCAGCGGACGCTGGTTGATGCAGGTGTTCTGGTTCGAACGCTGGAACTTCATCAGCCGGTAGATGTCGACGCCGGACTTGCCCGGATCGAGATCTTCGGTGGCGCGGATAACGATACGCGTCGCGTCCACCTGGTCGACGATGCCGCCGCGGCGGGCGCCGATGGCGGCGCCCGAGTCACGGGCGACGATCGGCTCCATGCCGGTGCCGACGAACGGCGCCTCGGCGCGCACCAGCGGCACGGCCTGACGCTGCATGTTCGAGCCCATCAGAGCGCGGTTGGCGTCGTCGTTCTCGAGGAACGGGATCAGGGCCGCGGCCACCGAAACCATCTGCTTGGGCGACACGTCCATCAGGTCGACGTTTTCGCGCGGCGCCATCATCACTTCGCCGGCGCTGCGGCAAATGACGAACTCGTCGACGAAGCCGCCACTCTTGTCGAGCTCGGCGTTGGCCTGCGCGACGTGGTGCTTGGCTTCTTCCATCGCCGAGAGATAGACGACGTCATTGGTCAGCTTGCCGTCGACGATCTTGCGGTACGGGCTCTCGATGAAGCCGTACTTGTTGACGCGTGCGAAGGTGGCCAGCGAGTTGATCAGACCGATATTCGGGCCTTCCGGCGTCTCGATCGGGCAGATGCGGCCGTAATGCGTCGGGTGCACGTCGCGCACCTCGAAGCCGGCGCGCTCGCGGGTCAGACCGCCCGGTCCAAGCGCCGAGAGGCGGCGCTTGTGGGTGATCTCCGACAGCGGGTTGGTCTGGTCCATGAACTGCGACAGCTGCGAGGAACCGAAGAACTCACGCACGGCGGCAGCCGCCGGCTTGGCGTTGATCAGGTCCTGCGGCATCACCGTGTCGATCTCGATCGAGGACATACGCTCCTTGATCGCGCGCTCCATGCGCAGCAGGCCGACGCGGTACTGGTTTTCCATCAGCTCGCCGACCGACCGAACGCGGCGGTTGCCGAGATTGTCGATGTCGTCGATCTCGCCCTTGCCGTCACGCAGTTCGACCAGCGTCTTGACCACGGCCAGGATGTCGTCCTTGCGCAGCACGCGCACGGTGTCCTCGGCCTTGAGCTCGAGGCGCATGTTCATCTTGACGCGGCCAACGGCCGACAGATCGTAGCGCTCGCTGTCGAAGAACAGCGAGTTGAACATGGCTTCGGCGGTCTCGAGCGTCGGCGGCTCGCCGGGGCGCATGACACGATAGATGTCGAACAGCGCGTCCTGGCGGCTCTCGTTCTTGTCGACGTTGAGCGTGTTGCGGATATAGGCACCGACATTGACGTGGTCGATGTCGAGAACCTTGATCTCGTTTTCACCGGTGCCAAGCAGCACCTTCAGCGTCTTTTCGTCGATCTCGTCGCCGGCTTCGAGGAATATCTCGCCGGTTGCGTAGTTGACGATGTCCTCGGCCAGGTAGTTGCCGAGCAGATCCTCGTCGGTCGACTTGATCGCCTTGAGACCCTTTTCGCCAAGCGCCCGGGCCTGGCGGGCAGTGATCTTCTTGCCGGCTTCGACAACAACTTCGCCCGTATCGGCGTCGACCAGGTCGCCGACGGCCTTGAGGCCGCGGAAACGCTCGACGTTGAACGGAATGCGCCAGTGGTCGCCGGCGCGCTTGTAGGTGATCTTGTTGTAGAAGGTCGACAGGATCTCTTCGCCGTCCATGCCGAGCGCCATCAGCAGCGACGTCACCGGAATCTTGCGGCGACGGTCGATGCGGGCGTGCACGACGTCCTTGGAATCGAACTCGATGTCGAGCCACGAGCCGCGATAGGGGATGACGCGCGCGGCAAACAGAAGCTTGCCCGACGAGTGCGACTTGCCCTTGTCATGGTCGAAGAAGACGCCCGGCGAGCGGTGCATCTGCGAGACGATGACGCGCTCGGTGCCGTTGACGATGAAGGTGCCGTTCAAGGTCATGAGCGGCATGTCGCCCATGTAGACATCCTGCTCCTTGATGTCCTTGATCGACTTGGCGCCGGTATCCTCGTCGATATCGAACACGATGAGGCGCAGCGTCACCTTCAGCGGCGCGGCATAGGTGAGGTCGCGCTGACGGCATTCGTCAACGTCGAATTTCGGTCCTTCGAACTCGTACTTCACGAACTCCAGCATCGAGGAGCCGGAAAAGTCCTGAATCGGGAAGACCGACTTGAAGACGGCCTGCAGTCCCTCGTCCGGACGCCCACCCTTGGGCTCCGCCACCATCAGGAACTGGTCATAGGATGCCTTCTGAACCTCGATCAGGTTCGGCATCTCCGCAACTTCCGGGATCTTTCCGAAGAACTTGCGTACGCGTCTGCGGCCATTGAAAGTCTGGGTCTGGGCCATCGTCGCTCCTTAGCTCTAAACTCGGGACGAACCTCGCCGCGGCTCGCCTTGCATTCTGGGCCACCTGGGCGGCGACCCTTTGTCTGTTTTTCCCGGCACCTGTCGGCGGCCGGCTAAAACGGGAGAAAACCCGTTTCCTGAAGGCCGGTTTGCGGCCCTCAGGAAAGAGGTTCTCGTACGTCTCGCGCTACGCGTGCTCCCTCCGGCCGAAGGGAGTGGCGGACGGCGCGAGGCCGTCCGCCGCTTTTACGCTTACTTCAGGTCGACCTTGGCGCCGGCTGCTTCCAGCTGGGCCTTGAACTTGTCAGCGTCAGCCTTGGAAACGCCTTCCTTGACCGGCTTCGGAGCCGCTTCGACCAGATCCTTGGCTTCCTTGAGGCCAAGACCGGTGATGGCGCGGACTTCCTTGATGACGTTGATCTTCTGAGCGCCTGCCTCGGTGAGGACGACGTCGAATTCCGTCTTTTCCTCGGCCGGAGCAGCAGCAGCCGCACCACCGCCAGCGGCGGCAACAGCCACCGGAGCAGCGGCGGAGACGCCCCACTTTTCTTCCAGAAGCTTCGACAGCTCGGCCGCCTCGAGGACGGTCAGCTTCGAAAGGTCGTCTACGATCTTTGCGAGATCAGCCATTGTTGTATTCCTTCATCAGGTTCGAACGTGTGTTTGTGATAGCGAGGAACGGCCTCATGCCGCCTCGTCCTTCCGGGCGTAAGCGCCGATGACGCGCGCGACCGAAGCCGCTGGCGCATTGACGATCTGGGCGATCCGGGTTGCCGGCGTGGCGATCATGCCAACCAGCCTGGCGCGCAGCTCATCGAGCGACGGAAGTGTGGCGAGTGCCTTCACACCGTCGGCATTGAGCAAGGTGGTGCCCATTGCGCCGCCGAGAATGACGAGCTTGTCATTTCCCTTGGCGAAATCGGACGCGACCTTCGGCGCCGCAATCGGATCCTCCGAATAAGCAATCAGCGTCTGTCCCTTGAACAGGTCGATGATCGATGCGGAGTCCGTGCCCTGAAGAGCGATTTTGGCGAGACGGTTCTTCGCGACTTTGACGGTGCCACCGGCAGCGCGCATTTTCGACCGAAGGTCGTTCATTTGCGCGACGGTGATACCGGCGTAGTGGGCCACGACCACTGAACCTGCGTTCGAGAACGCACCGTTCAGGCCCGTGACGAGTTCGCGTTTTTCCGCTCTGTCCACTGCCTATCTCCAGTTGACCCCCATCCTGTTAACGGGAACATTCCCATTCACGAGGACAGGCGTCGGGTTGCCTTTTGTCGGCCGGGCCATCCAGTAACGGATCTCCCGAACGACGCTCGAGGATCCTGCCCCCTTTCGCCACATCGACGGCCAGGCCGACGATGCGCAGACAAAAGGCAAACACGGTTCGAACCTTTCATTGGAGCAGTCGCTCCGTTGTCCGGTCTTCACCCGTCTCATGCAGGCCCGCATGAATTAAGGCTTTTGGGCCGCCTGCAATCTCGGACAGGATGTCCGGAAGCCTTTCGACTTCCGGCACCGGGCCGCCAACCTGGGTTGGAGGCCCGGAATTCTTTTGCGGATCAGCCCTTTAACGGCCGATCCCAGATAAACTTATCAGGACGCCGCGAGCGTCGAGACGTCGAGCTTGAGGCCCGGGCCCATCGTCGAGGTGACCGACACCTTCTTGACGTAGTTGCCCTTGGCGCCCGTCGGCTTTGCCTTGGTCACCGCGTCAGCGAAGGCGCGGATGTTCTCTTCCAGGGCCTTGACCTCGAACGAGACCTTGCCGACACCGGCATGAACGATGCCGGCCTTCTCGACCCGGAACTCGACGGCGCCGCCCTTCGATGCCTTGACGGCGGCGGCAACGTCGGTGGTGACGGTGCCAACCTTCGGGTTCGGCATCATGCCGCGCGGGCCGAGCACCTTGCCGAGACGGCCGACCAGCGGCATCATGTCCGGCGTGGCGATGCAGCGATCGAAGTCGATCGTGCCCTTCTGGACGATGTCGACCAGATCCTCGGCACCG
The DNA here is from genome assembly GCF_056404515.1 of Mesorhizobium sp. P2_C7. Taxonomy (NCBI): domain Bacteria; kingdom Pseudomonadati; phylum Pseudomonadota; class Alphaproteobacteria; order Hyphomicrobiales; family Phyllobacteriaceae; genus Mesorhizobium; species Mesorhizobium sp. P2_C7. Next base: position 17,748 of record NZ_JBFUDW010000030.1, read on the forward strand.
ACGATGTCGGCGCCAGCGGCGCGCGCTTCGTCAGCCTTGTCGCCACGGGCGAACACGGCAACGCGAACCGAGCGGCCGGTGCCGTTCGGCAGGTTGACCACGCCGCGGACCATCTGGTCGGCATGGCGGGGATCGACGCCGAGGTTCATGGCGACTTCGACAGTCTCGTCGAACTTGACCGAGGAACGGTCCTTGAGCAGCTTCAGCGCTTCACCCAGGGCGTAAGCCTTGTTGGGATCGATGCCTTCGCGGGTCTTCGATACACGCTTTGCAATCTTTGCCATGATCTTAGCCCACCACTTCCAGACCCATCGAGCGGGCGGAGCCCTCGACCATGCGCATGGCCGCTTCGACGTCGTTTGCGTTCAGATCCTTCATTTTCTGCTCGGCAATGGCGCGAACCTTGTCGCGGCCGATCGTGCCGGCCTTGATCTTGCCCGGCTCCTTCGAACCCGACGTCAGGTTTGCCGCCTTCTTCAGGAAGTAGCTCACCGGCGGCGTCTTCATGACGAAGGTGAAGGACTTGTCCTGGTAGTAGGTGATGACGACCGGAATCGGCGATCCCTTTTCCATTTCCTGGGTCTGCGCGTTGAACGCCTTACAGAACTCCATAATGTTGATGCCACGCTGACCAAGCGCCGGGCCGATCGGGGGAGACGGCGTGGCCGATCCCGCTTTGACCTGGAGCTTGAGCTGGCCTGCAATTTTCTTAGCCATCTCTTTTCCTGCCTTTGTCTATGCCGGCCCCATCATCAGGGAAAAACCGGCGGTTGCAGTCTGGTGGTGCGATCCATGCGGCCGGCTAAGCCGCATTCGTCTCCCACCGTTCTCAAAGCCGCGCGATTTCCGCGCCGCCCTTCCCTGCCGCGCTTGGCGGCGGGATTTCGGATCAGCCCTTTTCGACCTGTCCGAATTCCAGATCGACAGGCACGGCGCGCCCGAAGATCGAAACTTCCACCTTGAGCCGCGCCCGCTCCTCGTCCACTTCCTGGACGAAACCGTTGAACGACGCGAAGGGACCATCCGAAACGCGGATCGCCTCGCCGATCTCGAACGTGACCGAAGGCTTCGGCCGCTCGACGCCTTCCTGCACCTGGTTCAGGATGCGCTGCGCTTCCGCCTCGGTGATCGGCACCGGCTTGGAGTCGCCCAGGAAGCCGGTGACCTTCGGCGTGTTCTTGACCAGCGAGAACACCGCGTCGGTCAGATTGGCCTTCAGGAGCACATAGCCCGGGAAGAACTTGCGCTCGGCATCGACCTTGCGGCCACGACGAACCTCGACGACCTTCTCGGTCGGCACCACGATCTGCTCGATATCGGCGGACAGGCCCTTCTGCTTGGCCTTGTTCTCGATATCCTCGGCGACCTTTTTTTCAAAGTTCGAATAGGCGTGGACGATGTACCACCGCGCAGTCATTTCAAGACTTCTCCGTAATCGCCGGACTTAGCGTCCGATGCCAAGAATCTGCTCGACCGCGAGGCCCATGAGCTGATCGGCGGTGAAGAAAAAGATCATCGCGATCACAGCGAAAGCGAGGACCATCACCGTCGAGATCATCGTTTCGCGTCGCGACGGCCAAGTCACCTTGGCGGTCTCCCCGCGAACCTGCTGGAGAAAGACGAAAGGATTTGTGGTTTTCGAAGCCATATGCCGCTCTGTCTTCAAGACCCGTTGGCCGGGTCCCCTGGATGATCCCGCTGGCCGGGACGTGCCGCCTGGGCTTGTTTTCGCGCCGAATCAGCGCAATCATTTCGCCCATGCAAATCAGACGCGTAAAGCCGGCTTCCCAGCTCCACGCGTCGCGTGTCTGTTTCGTCTACATAAAACCGATTCTTGATCCACGCAAGTGGCAAGTGTCCGCTTTATGACCAAACGCCGCCTCGGAACCATCCAGTCGTTCCGTCCCGGCTATAGCGCCCTTATGCCCCAATCGACCTAATATGGCAAGCGGGTCGCCGATTTTCAAAGGGCAGCCGCGAAATATCGTTTTGAGGGCCATTTCGAGAAATGGCGAAATATCGCGTTGAGTGCCATTTCGAGAAATGGCACGGGCAGCAGGGCTCGAACCTACGACCTGCGGTTTTGGAGACCGCCGCTCTACCAACTGAGCTATGCCCGTATCGTGCGCATGTCGGCGCAGCAGGCGCTTCCTAAAAGCTTCCGCTCGCTCTGTAAAGAGTGGTTTGCAAGCAAACGCGCCTTAACCCCTGCGCCAGAATTCGGGATAGCTGACGACCAGCCCGTCGCGGTCGATCTCCAGCTCCCGCTTGAAGTCGCTGGCGCGCGATTCATAGAGATATCGCCTGCCCTCTTCGAGGCATGTGTAGCGCTGCGGATTGGCGACAACGGTGAGGGCCGGGAAATCGATGAAGGCGGTGGTGATCTCGGCACTTTGTCCCGTCGAAAGCCGCAATCGCCGGATCGGCAGCGTGTTGGTGAACGGCGTGACGGTGAGATCAGGGTCGAGGACGCCGTCGAGCTCGGGCATCGGCAGGCCATCCCTGGTCCAGCGACCATCGCCGTCGGCGGCAAGGACAAGTGTTTGGCCGCTGCCGATCACGTCGACCATGACACTCCTGGCATGCCAGTTCGCGTTGCAGGCGATGCGGTAGCGCACCGCAAAAGGCGTTTCACCAGAGCAGATGACGACAGAGTCGGCCGAGACTTCCCCTGCCCGCTCCTGCAGCAGCAAGTGTTCGAGGCCGGGGCCATCCCGCTCGTGCCAGCGCACGATATTCGTATCTTCCAGCATCAGCCCGACACCTCCCGTGGCGACTGGAGGCTACTTTGTTTCCGGCGGCCTGTACGGCCCACCCGGCACGCCCCAGCCCCAGGCCGGCATCGGCTCCGTCTCGGGATCGCAGGTTTCGCCGAGATTGGAGTTCATCTTGGCCAGCCGCGAGCCCCATTCGACGTAGCCCATGAAGGCCGAGCGGAATTCAGGATCGTCGGGCAGGCCGACCGCGTCGGCGGCATCGGCCAGAAGATTGATCCAGCGGCGGCGCTGCTCCTCGGTCAGATGCTTGCCCAGGTGGTGCATGACCATCTCGCGGTGACCGCCAAATTTTTCGCTGTAGGTTTTCGGTCCGCCGAAAACCTCGCCGATGAACGCCGCAACGTGGGCCGGATGGTCCAGCGACATGGTCCTGAACACCGGCCCGACGACCGGGTCGCGAAGCACCTTGTCGTAGAAGGTTTCCGTCAGCCGGTTCAGCGCCTCGGTGCCGCCAGCCCATTCGTACAATGTCGGGACGTCCTGGCTCATTTGTTTCCTCCACTGGCCCCTTAAGCAGCGCCAGAGATGGCAATGCCGGGGTGACGATAGCGGAACTATCGGGGATGGCTCAACCTGCCTCGACGGCCAGTCCGCCGACCGTGCCGCCGAAACTATGACTTGGTGGGCGCGTTGGCCTGGAGTTTGGGCGCCGATACCAGGCGGCAATTGCCCGGCTTCGGGGCCGATTTGCAAATGGAAGCGCCGGTCAGTTCATCCGCCGATTGAGGCCCTGTCGTCAGCCCGACTTTGAGCATCTTTCTGGGGTCGAGCTGCCGTTGGCTCGAATGGAGCTTTATCGCGGCGAACAGGTCAGGCCCAACCGCCATCTCTTCGAGGTATTTCTTGACCTGCTGGTCCAGTTCCAGCGACCGCAAGCGCAACCGCGCATGGGGGCCGACCAGGCGTCTGACACCGCCCGCAAGCATGATCGGACAGGCTGCATCGCATTCGCCCAACGCATCATTGGTGAGCCCGACATAGACGCCGTCCTGAGCCGTGCAGCCCGGCTTTTCCGGCTCGCATTCCATGAACTCCGTGCGTGCGACCGCCACGTCGAGCCTGCGTTCGCGGATCAACCTTCCGGCGGCAAGAGCACCGGAAAGGTCGCCTCCCGGCGAGTTGATCACGACGGGCAGCCGCCGATCCCCCAGGGTGCCAAGCAGTTCGCGCAGCTTCTGTGGCGTCTCGGCGGTAATCCTTCCTTCCGCTGCGATCCACTCCGGACAATCGGGATCGCAGAGGAAACTCTTGCCGCGCACCAGAACGAAGCGCATGTCGGGGACATTGTCCCGCTGGACGGTTTCTGGTTCGGTCGGGGCGGCAGCGGCGGGCTCGACTTTTCCCACCTCGGCAGCGGCCGGCCGCGTGGCCTTGTCTGCCGGAGACGGCACTTCCCGGCAATTCTCGGGCAATGGAGTGGCGCGGCAGATGGTTCCAGCGGTCAGCACGTCGACGGAATCCAGGCTGGTGACCATCTTCATCCGAAGCATGTTTTGCACTTCCAGTTGGTGGATTGCGCTGGCCGGGGTGTCCTTCATCGTTTCGAGCACGCCCGGTCCGACGCCCATCCCGTCGAGATAGGCCGCCAGCCTTTTCTCCACCGCCTTGCTCATTTCGTAGGTCTTGTAGCTGCCGGCACTCTTCCGACTGACGATCCTTGTGCTGAGTACCTTCTTCTTGCCGCCTACGATGCGATAGGTGGTGCGGTATTGCAGTTTCGTGCGGATATAGGTCGTGGTGATCTGATGGACGCCGAGATAGGCCGATTCACCGACCAACCGCCTGATACCGCCGGCAAACATCAGCGGACAGGCGGAATTGCACATGGCGCCGCTGGCGTAGGCATCGCCGAAATAACGGGCGCCCCTGCCATCGTTTTCCGCGCAGTCCTTCGCATCAGGCAGACAGCCGTCGAACCGGGTCTTGCCGACGGCGATATCGAGCTTGTTCTTGCGGATCAGCCGGCCAAGCGTGAGCGCCGCCTCGACGTTGCCGCCGGGAGAATCGACGACGATCGGCAGACTTCGGCCGCCAAGCGTTTTGAGCATGCGTTTGAACAGAACCGGCGTCCGGGCTTCTATCGAGCCTTCGGCGGATATCCATTCCGGGCAGATCGGCTCGCAGCCAGTTGCGTTGCTGCGGACGACGACGAAGCGCATCGTCGGACCGAGATCCGGCGCCGTATCCGTTGCAAAGGCGGCATGCCCCGCGACAAGCGAGGCCAGCAGGCAGACCAGCCGCAGCGACCACAAAGCCCGACGATGTAAAAGGCGCCCTGGAACCATTTGGAAAAGCCCCGCCATGCAAGCTATCCTAGACGAGGTCCAAAGGCTTGCAACAGGGTTCGACCGACAACGCCGGACGACCGCCGGGCAAAAGGAAAAGGGCGGCCCCAAGGACCGCCCTTTATGTCTCGAACCTGACCCGGCGTGTGCCGGGGTCGGTTATTCCTTGATGGTGACGACGATGCCGGCACCGACGGTGCGGCCGCCTTCACGGATAGCGAAGCGCAGCTTCTCTTCCATGGCGATCGGCACGATCAGCTCGACATCGACCGTGATGTTGTCGCCCGGCATCACCATCTCGGTGCCTTCCGGCAGCGACACGATGCCGGTCACGTCCGTGGTGCGGAAATAGAACTGCGGACGGTAGTTGGTGAAGAACGGCGTGTGACGGCCACCTTCGTCCTTGGTCAGGATGTAGGCTTCGGCCACGAACTTCTTGTGCGGCTTCACCGTGCCCGGCT
>NZ_JBFUDW010000031.1:0-16282 GCF_056404515.1 Mesorhizobium sp. P2_C7
CGGGTACGCCAAGCCTGAGGGCACGGGTACGCCAAGCCTGAGGGCAAACGACTGCGAGCAGCTGTGGGCGCAACATGGGGCTACCCTGCTGGATCATCGGCGTAAGAATGAACCCTACATAAATGCCGGCGGTGTAGAGGTTCTGGTCTGGGACCAAGATGCCGGCACGTTCACCTTGACCGTTTCGCGAGAAGCCTTGGAGGACTACGCTTCTCGTAACGGCCTTGCAGGCGACACCATGTCGATTTTCTATGCAGCTTTCTCTGCGGTTATTGAGGTCGCGGACAAGCTACACGCGCTTTTCGGGAAGCCAAGGAAGGTCCTTGTGAAACCAAGGACCTAAACGGCGAAAGACAGCCTATTAGACGCGTGGGGGCAACTTCCACTTCGTCGATACGTTAGACCTCCAGCCAACGGAGGAATGTCATGGACGACGACCTGCGCCTGAAACTGAAGGAACTCAGCACCAGCATGCAAACCAGGGCGGCGGAACTCGCACTGCCCGGCGGCAACACCGATATTTCCGCGCTGATGTCAGGCATTGCGCTGACCCTTGAAGCGCTGTTGGTGATAGCCGAAGAGAGCAAAACGCCACGGTCTGGACCGTCGGTCGAGCCTGTGACTTCGTTGTCCTGATTGGCTGGTAGGAGGTCAGTGTGACAGATTTTATTGTGACCACAATTGACGGAAGACAGCATCTCGGCCAGAGCGAAAACGCACCATTGGAAAGCCTTGTGGATCAGCTCAGTTCAAACGGACACTTCGAGCTCGTTGTCGTTTCGGCAGAATTAGGCGCTCCTGGCAGCGAAACCAGCACTGTCTTCTTCAAGCACGGGATCATATCGATCAGTGAAAGAAAACCGGAAGCTATGATCCCACCAAGTCCGCCCCTTGCTGGTTAATAGAATATGGCCCGTCTTCTCCTGTCGCGTGGCAAAGCCGAGCGAGGCGAGGCCGCGGAGGGCGGCAATGAAACAACCTGGCTTTTAGGCAGGATCTTTGCGTCTCTTCTCGCGAAGGTTTTCGTAGGATAGCGAATGGCGGACCTTGCCGGTCCAATAGCCTAGGCCAAACGGCTTTGCACATCCTCAGAGCAGACTTGCTGGCGATCTTGCCGGAGGTTGCGATTGCGTGAATAGCAGTCGCTCACTGCTCCGCCGACGAACGGCTACTTCGCGCCCTCCATGGTGTTAGGGAAGGTCATGCGAACAGAACGTCGGCCACCTCGCTGGGGCGAAATCACGCTCACGCCGTCATGGCTCGCCTAACAGTCTCACGAACCGGCGACTTCGATCTGCCGATGCTCGTACTTGCCAGTGAACATCTTTGCGGCTTGGCGGCACTTATGCGCTTGGTCGAAACGCCACACCAGTCAGATTTTTGCTGACCAACCAGAGTCGCTCAGCCAAATCCGGCGCGATCGCCCAGGGCCGGACGCCGAGTATCTCCTGGGAGTCGGCCGGCAGGGCCAACGCGACGTTGGAACTCTCGCAATAGACTCCGCCCAGCCCTTCGAGCGGCCTCGCCGCAAACGATCCCAAGCTTCGAGCCTAAAATACCTAGCTTTTTCAATGTGAGAAAGCTGGGGAGTAAAAAGGCGCAGTCCCCAGCTTTGGAGAATACCGGCCGACAGAGAGCAAACCTCTTACGATGTACGCTCCACAGCTTTCCGACCAGAAGCCCGCAGTTCTGCGGGCTTTCTGGGCTGCCAGGTTTCCGCGGAGAACATTGCGGGAGATTTGAGTGGTAGAGGAAGGAACCGGAATCCAACCTTCGCCACGGAGCGGCGCCATGACGGCAACTGATATGCGCCTCGGATACGTTGATGACGACCGGCCTCGCCGGAACCGCGCTTAGGTCGACTCACCAAACTCCGCCTCGCTCCGTGCAGATGCGCGTCTCATCGTCGACGGGCGGCAATAGCATGACGCCGTCTCGGCGCGGCCCGCCCACTATTCAAGAGCTGAGACGAACTGCGGCGCGACTGCGGCTAATGGGCGGTGTAAGCTCCGTCCACCAGATGGTAGCTTCCAGTAATAAAGCTAGCCTGATCGGACAAGAGGAAGCACACAAGAGCAGCTACCTCTTCCGGTTTCCCGCGCCTGCCCATCGGCTGGAGGTCTGCCATGCGCCGGTTAGCTGCTGCCTCCACTTGCTCCGAAAGTGGTGTCTCGATCCAGCCGGGGCCGACGACATTGATTCGAATTCCCAATCTCGCATATTCCATCGCCGCAACCTTGGTCAGTCCAACGACCCCGTGTTTCGCTGCCGTGTATGCGGACGCCGTTGGCAATCCGACGGAACCGAGAACGGAAGACATATTGACGATAGCGCCTCCGCCCCGATCCAACATGGCGGCGATCTCGTATTTCATGCAGTAGAAAATGCCATTTAGATTGACGTTTATCAGCTTGTGCCAGTTGTCGAGGGGATAGTCCGCCGTTGCTTTTCGAACGCCATCGATACCTGCATTGTTGACCGCCATATCCAGTCCACCGCATTTTTCAACAGTGAAATCGACCAGGTTTTCCACAGCTGCCGCATCAGTGACATCGACCGCAAAGTCGTGGGCCCTACCTCCTTGCGAGCGTATTTCGGCGGCTTTGCTGTGCGCAGCCTCGGCATCAAGGTCGGCAACAACAACCTCGGCTCCTTCTTGCGCGAGTTGCCGTGAAACAGCCGCTCCTATTCCGGAGCCTGCGCCGGTCACAATCGCGATCTTATCTTGGAAGTCAGGCTTCATCTCTTTCCTTATGCCCACTGCTTCATAACCGAATGGAATCAGGTGGTTGTCGCATGAGGCTTTTTCATAGCAGATTTCTGCAGCCAAGGTCCCTGTCTGTCCTGTGAACTCTCCTGGCGCCCGACGACCTCAGCCAACCTGCGTGGCGCCTAACGCGGATGAAAGGTTTACATCAAGCAGCCGGTCTGATTGGATTTCTAGGCATCACACCAGTGAAGCGGTCTGGCGAGCGTGGCCGGTCGGCAACGCAACAACGCCTGGTTCCGGTTGTTCTAGGTCAGTTCGGGCAAGGCGTAGACTTGGCCGACGGGCCTTGGAGTGTTAGAGACGACGGCGGTAGGCTGACCATTTTCTTAGCAGGTAGAAATGGACAATAACCACATTGCACGCCGGGGGCTCGTGCTGGGTAGTCTGGCTCTGATGGTTTCCGGATGTACGTCAGCGTTACGACAGGCGGCGGAGCCGATTTCATCCGCGTTCGCAGCAAGGAGTGGCCTGGATCCTCGCTTCACGCGGCAACGAGTGAGGTATTCTGGAAGCGAGCCGCCCGGAATGATCGTCGTCGATACTTCGCAACGCTTCCTCTATGCCGTCGAGAGGGACGGGTGGGCGACGCGCTACGGCGTCGGCGTCGGCGAGCAGGGACTTTCGTTCAAGGGTACAGCGACCGTCGGCCGCAAGGCGGAATGGCCGTCGTGGACACCAACCGCCAGCATGATGAAGCGCAAGCCGCGCTTGGTGCAGTATGCAGGGGGGGTCCCCGGCGGACCAAACAACCCGCTTGGTGCGCGTGCCCTTTATCTCTATCAAGGCGGGCGCGACACCCACTTCCGGGTGCATGGCACAGACGAGCCATGGACGATAGGCACTGAGGTGTCGAACGGGTGCATCCGTTTGATAAATGACGACATCATTGACCTCTATGACCGTACCCCTTTGGGCACGACGGTGGTGGTTATTTGATAGTCTGAGGTGCGTCGCACGCCTGATCTCCGGCCGATGGTGAATTCTGCCAGCACGTCACGTAAACGTGCCGCCCGGCCACCGAGTGCCATCTGTGTCATTTCTGCACTAGGCCTTGATGCAGTTCGCGAGTAGTTTAGTGCGGTCGCAAGTTATTTGTGGCGATTGTATCGGCTATTCCGCCCTCGGGGAAAGGATTGCTTGATGAGCAGGATATTGATTGCAATGGTTGCTGTGCTCGCCGTTGCCAGCCTGAGCGGCTGCGCGACCGACTGGATCGGCAAAGGAAAGGGGAAGGCCCCGCCGCCGGAACCCGCTCCGGTAGAGCAACCAGTGATTAAGTAAGGACCGGCTTGTATGGGGAAGGGTGCCAAGCCCTTCCCCATACATACGCTTTGGCCGGCTTCATAGCCTGCCGCGCGGTTGGCGGGCATAGGCTGTTATTAGGTCTGTGCTTTGTGAAGTTCGGGAATGGACGCGGCGATGACGCTTGTAAATAGCCGTCTCTTGCTTGTGGCGTTGGTGGCCCTCCCGGCAGCGGCATGTCAGACGAAAGACCTGCCGCCCCAGCCGAATTTCGTATCTTCTGCCGATGGCGGAGCTGCGCCTCAAAAAAAGGACGAGCGGTACTTCATCGAGTTCCGCTCCCGCTACGCCCTAAGCTACGGCCACACCTACGCAGTTTTTGGGCGCCTAGACCGGGCCGGGAAAATGATTGATCCCCAAGTCGCGGGCCTTCACCCGGCTTCGAACAGTGCGGTTCCCTATGTTCTGGGCCATTTCGTGCCGGTGCCAGCCGAAACCGGGTGGAGCGACGGTGATCTGGAAGAACCATACAGATCCGCAAGCTGGCAAATCATATTGACCCGGGCCGAATACGACAAAGTCGTTGCCTACATCCGCAAGCTGCAGGCGAGCTCGCATGTCTGGCAGGCGACGGTCTTGAACTGCAACGGCTTCGTGGCGGACATCGCGCATTCCATGGGATATAAGACTCCCGCCATTCAGCTCCGGCCCCAACAATTCATAACCGAGCTTCGGAAGATGAATACATAGCAAAGATTCGAGGGATGAATGGGACCGAATGCGTTCGGTACTGCCCCTCCGGCTTTCGCGTCTGCGGACCAAATCGGAGAGGATCGCTGCGCCTGAAGGTCGGCCGGTTACGAAATCGAGGCGATGGGTGAAGTGGCCATACTCAGGGGCAGCTGCTACAATCGCGATCGCAGAAAGGGCGCCGGTGACCTGACGTGAGCATTGCGGCAGCCTCACTTGGCGAGGTCATTTGGGTGATCGGCATCGTTGCTTGGTACGTGATCCGGTATCCCTTCGAGCGCCGGGCGAGGCGCGTGCGAATTGTAACTGGGTACCGCTCACGTTCCGACATCGTCGGGCTTGCATCTGCTCTGTTTGGCCTCGCAATCCTGCCTGCCTTCTATGTTGTCACCGGCATGCCCGCAGCGGCTGACCACCCGGCCAGCGCGTGGGCCCTGGCTCTCGGCACAATCATCTTCTGCTCCGCGCTATGGGTTTTTCGCAGATCCCACAAGGAACTTGGCCGGAACTGGTCGATTACGCTGGAGATTCGCGAACGGCATGAACTCATCTGCGCCGGACCATACGCCTTGGTCCGCCACCCGATGTATACCTCGTTCCTGCTCATGGGCCTCGCCCAGGCCTTTCTGCTGGCGAACTGGATTGCGGGCATATCGGGGTTGATTGGGTTCGCAGTCCTTTTCCTGCTGAGAGTGGACAAGGAAGAGCGTATGATGCTGGAGAATTTCGGCCCGCAATACCGTGCCTATATGGAAAAGACCAAGCGAATAGTCCCTTATCTTTATTAGAGGTCCGTTTGATGCGAGGCCGAGCCCTCAAGCTATCGGCGCCCCGGCGCCTTGTTGGCGATCTGATGAGGTTTTCGATCGGCGTGCCACGGGTCGCGGTGCAGCGTCAGATGAACCTCGGCCCACTCGTAAGGGCTAGAATGGCGCAGCAGACCAGGCCCTCCTGGACCGCGATCTTCCTGAAGGGATACGCGCTTCTCGCCCGAGAGACGCCCGAGCTTCGACGCGCCTATGTCAAATTGCCCTGGCCGCAGCTTTACGAGTATCCGGTAAGCGTAGCCTCGATTGCCCACGAGCGCGAATATGAGGGCGAGCTGGCCGTTCTGTTGAGCTGCATCAAGGGCCCTGAGCGCTACTCTATCACAGAACTTGAGGCGTCCATCCACGCAGCTCGGTCACGGCCGATCCTGGAGGTCACGGAGTTCCGGCGTGCGTTGCGCATGGCCCGTGCGCCCGCGCCTCTCAGGTGGCTGCTTATGTGGCTGGGATTGAACATCGCCCGGCAAAGGGCAAATTACTTCGGTACCTTCCAACTGTCCGTTTATTCAGGCCTCGGTGCGGAATCGCTCAACCCGCTCACACCATTGACCACGCTTCTGAACTACGGTCCGATCGGCGAAGATGGATCGGTGAATGTCCGCATCCACTACGATCACCGGGTAATGGATGGAGCGAACGTCGCACGAGCGCTGGAGAGGTTCGAAAAGATTCTGAACGGCGCTATCGCCGATGAAGTGTTGCTGCTCGGTCTAGGTGTTGCCGCTCCTTCAAGACAGAGGAACGCGAGATGATTTCGCACCGTGAATTCCGGCCAGCCGTCGTCGTAATTGGCGGCTCGGGTGGAATTGGCCGGGCGATTGCGAGCGTCGCTGCACGAGAGCGCGGTGCGATTGTGCTCGTTGCCCGCTCGCCCGAGGGTTTGGCCGCCGCGGCGGCTGAGGTTCGGAAGGGGGGTGGCGAGGCATTCACGCTCGAGTTGGATCTCGTGGCAGGCGATGCGCCAACGCGCCTAGAGGACTTTCTGTCCGCACACGGCCTGGTCTGTGATGTCCTGGTCAACAGCGCAGGCTATGGCCTACGGGGCGCGGCGACGGCGCTCCCTATTGATGGCCAGCTCGGCATCATCGATCTAAACATACATTCCCTCAGCGAATTGACCCTCCATTTTCTGCCGGGAATGGTGGCGCGCGGGCGGGGCGGGGTGCTCAATCTCAGTTCCGTGGCCGGGTTCGTTCCCGGGCCTTATATGGCTTTGTACTTCGCCAGCAAGGGTTTCGTGCGCTTCTTCTCAGAGGCGCTTCATCAGGAATTGCGCCGAACCGGTGTGACTGTCACATGTGTAGCACCAGGGCCGGTGTCGACGGAGTTTCTCGAAAGGTCCGGCGCCTATCAGACGCCACTCTTCAGTATCTTGCCCACGCTGGATCCGGAGGATGTGGCCGAACGCGCGTGGCGAGGGTTCAAATCCGGTCGTCGCCTCGTCGTACCTGGAATCTCGGCCAAGTTGGCTGCCCTTGCGGCGGCGCTCCTGCCTTCAGCAGCGATACTCCCCCTGATCGGCCGGCTGCAACGCGGCGGCAATGATCCATGTCCTTGCGGTTCAGGTGTGAAGTTCAAGAAATGCTGCGGTACCCGCCAGTTCCGGCTACGCCGGGGCCCTCGGGGAATTATCCCCTGATCGGACCAGCACGCCACTGCTCGCCCCAGTAGTCGCTGATTGTCTTGGTTGCTGCTCAACGACCAAACGCTTCAGCAGCGAGGTGAACCATGGCGCACGGTGCTGACCACTAAGGACAGGGCGAAGGCTTTGGCCATTGCGAAGGAGATCCGGGAGAACTTCCAGAGCAGAATTCTGCTACCGCCGCTGACACAGTCCTCACGCAGACGGCTCCATCATTACAGGCTGGGTGAAAGCGCGATGACAATCGGATGGTCACTGAGCGAAATTTCGACCGAACGCACGTTGCTCAGTGTTCCGACAGGCTCAACGCCAATTGTTGGATCGTAGGTTCTTACCAACGCGCGCGTCTCGCCAAAATGGACCGTCACACGATCTTGACCGCTCAACCGTTCGCACCACACAATAAGTTGGAACGTGCCGTCGCTGTGCTGCAGGAGTAGATCGTGAACGGTCTCGGGTTGGTCTGCGATCGTGAAGTCGAGTTGGCCGGGTCTGGCGAGGATGCCTTTATCCGCCAAAATCGTCGTAAGGTTGTGAAGGTAGATCGCGGCCAAGCGGCGTGAATAATCAGCCTTGTAGAAGCCGAAAGATTGGTTGCCGTCTTCGTCGGTACGGTCCCGCAACAGATAGACCGATGTATAGGCGTAGCCGCGCTTATACTGCGCGAGGTACAAGCTCATCAAATTCAAGCCGTGCATTTGCTCCGTGACCGGACCTCCGATGGTGGTCCCGGTCTCGGTAGTGACACGCGGCAGCGTATTGAGTTGCTCCTGGGTGTAACCTCGAAACCCTCTCGCCCACGTGACGCCGAAGTTGCCGAATAGCCCGTCCACTTTGGATACAGCGGATGGATCGGCAGCGTGCCACGTCTTGTTGTCCGCTGGATACGGCGAATGTGAGTGATAGATGTAGTTGTGCACATTGGCGTAGTCGGCATACTTCGTGCCGTCCGGCATCTTGGTTTGGGCGCCGGGTGGGATCGTAAGGAACTGAAGGCCAACGTTGTCTCGCTGCGCGCCGGGTTCGGAGATCGACCAGACAGGATACGTCGCAAGCACCGGATCACTTTTGACAGCCTGGTAAAGATCGCGCTGAAGCTTTGCGACCGCCATCCATGAAGGCTCCCCACCGCCGCCTTTCTCGCCCTGATAGGTGACACCCCAGTTGTTCGGCTCGTTGTCGCCCTCGAACGCGAGTAGCGCGCCAGCTTTAGCAAGCACCTTACCTGTTTCGACCAACCTCTTCACATCAGTCCCACCACTGACCAATCCCCAACTCAGGCGCACGCCGGTTTCGCGATGTAGATCCAGAAAGGTCTGGATGGTTGTGGGGCCCTTGTCGCTCAGACCTTCTATTCCCGCCCTTACCCATCGAAAGCCGCAATAGCGGACCATTTCGACAGTCCTGGCCAAAGGCTGGCCTCGATCGGGGAACGTGGTAACGACGCCGATGCTATTGAGAAAGTCGTTCGTCGCAACGGCCGTTTTGGGCGCTGCAAATGAATGGCGAGGTGATATGGACACCACAGCCAGTGCCACCCATGCGCCGACGAGGGAGCGAAGCATTTTGGAAGAAATGATCATCATCGCCGGGGACTCCAAGCCTCTCTAACCCACAACTCGCCATGGCGCATCGCCCGCCTTGGCGAGCGATCAATTCGCGCCCGCATACTCGGAAACCTAAGACTATTTCATCACACGGGGCCAACCTAGACCAGACCGTATGAGGACAGGCAAATAGCGACCGAGACGGCGTGCGATCAGTTAGCAATGGCTGTCGCCCCGACAACCGGCCTGACAACGGCGTTTGATATGTGGCCGGTGCTTGCACAGCGCGATGCCCCCCTAGATCAAGCGATGGTTGTGGAGGCCGCGACTGCCCGATATAGAGGTCACGCCTTTTGAGGGAATACTCCGCCCCGTCGGCTAAGCCACACGGCTGAGCCTCTTTAAATGCCTTACGCATGAGCGTGTCGGCTATCGCCCGCATTTCTTCCGCTTCCATAATCAGAACTCCAAACTAATCCACCAGTCAGGAACATGGCAGGGCGGGTAAGGCACAGCCACGGCTCAATTTGCCGCCGGCATGATGAAGGAATGTGGCGACGAGGCCATTGCCAAGGAGCATGACAATTTCTGTAGAATGACCAAGCAACTCGGCGGCGCCGACTAGCGGCAGCCGACGCTGTATTGTGAAGCGTGAGGCGCTTGGCCCGTTGCCGATGGTGGCGGGCTTTTTTGTGCATGCTGGAACGGTCTGTTTTTCGGCTCGTTTTGCGTACGCACCTGTGTGACGCGGGTGCACGAAAGTTGTTTCGGCATCTTTCGGGGCCCGTCATGGCTTCCTCCATGGCGGGCCTTTTGCGTTCATGGCCCCCGAGATCGAACGGTTTGTGTCCAGGCCTTGAATGCCACATGATTGGCCGAAGGTCGCGCATATCGACCGACTGGCCGCAGATCGGGCAAGGGTAGAAATACTCCCGCTCATGCCCCGGTTTGCCACTTTGGCGCTGGCCGGGAATGGGCGGCCCGAGTTCGTTCAGGTCTGTCATCACTATCAAACATTCAATTTACCTAAATTGTTCTCGGAACCATTTTAGCGCATGCTAATTGAACCGCGGCTTGCGAGACAGTTGCGGTAAAGGTTCCGATCGGCCGCCGGCGCCCTGCCACAGCGTGAGCCCGGTTGATACCGCGACTTCAGGATCGGCCGTGAAGAGATTGGCGCCACGGCCGCGTAGCTTCAGCAAGATCGAGCTGTCCATGTCGCTATGAAGCCTCCTCAAGCCGAGCTCGTTGTAGACATGGCCGGTCGAGCCGGGATTGATGCCCGATATGACGACAGTCGACGCGCCGCTGTTGAATGCATAGAGCACAGCGGTGATSCCGTTCGAAAACTTCCGTGCATTGTCCAACTCGCTGTGGCGCGYGCCCATGACCGCCTCGTGCAGGGCAATGCGCTGGTACGTGCTAACCATCCGGAGCTGGTCGTAGCGATAGTTAAATGCCGCGAGGCCATCGCGTAGGCGCTGCTCTCCGAACGGCCAGCGCATCACATACAAGATGCCGGTCTCTTCGCCGTTGAGAACGCGCCGTACGGCTACGGCATTGTCGTTCGTGCCGTCGACTTGGTTGAAATGGAGAAAGGTCGCGTCAGGTTTGGCGATGCCCCATTTCCTCGCCACCGACTGGGAACCGTTGACGGTGAGAACCGAAAAATTCTCGTCGAATCCCTTGGGCAGGTTAGATCCAGGGGCGGAGCCGACGACGAGCACTGGCCCGATGAACCGGGTCGGATGACGCGGGGGCTTGGGGCGGGAAAACCTGTAGACGAGTGCTTCCTTGATCGTTCGTCTGATCTTGGAGTAGCTCATCGGAAGTCGTCACCGCTTGCCGAGTGCTTTGGCTTCCGGTTCCAGTGTCGCCCGATCGTTGCCGTGGTTAGCTCTCAGTTCCTTTGCCTGCTGGACTGTAATGCCTGCCTTCTTGGCGAAGTACTCGACCTCGTAGTCCTCACTGCCCGCCACTCGGTCACGATCACGGAAATCGCGCTTAGTCTTATCGTCGGCCATTTCGGTTCCTCTCTATTGGCGGTTGATGATGCCGGAAACGTGCAGCCGGCGAGTTTGTTGCAGCCGAAATCCATTTGCCGCTCCGGAACCATTTCAGCTCGTGCAGGCGTCCATCTCTAGCGGTTCGTGTTCAGACTGATTTTGCCAGATGACTTGCCTCAAATCGCGTCGGTCGACGCACTGGTCGCAGGTCGGGCAGGCATAAAAATGGTCACCATCATCATTTGGCTGATCGCCATGGCGTCGGCCGACGATCGGCGGCCCAAGGTCAGATAACTTCGTCATCGGCGTGAAACTTTGAATTCGCCTACAATGTTCCGGAACCATTTCAGCGCATGCTAATTTAATCGCGGCTTTGCGAGACAGTTCATGCGTTTGAAGTTCATCCCCCCTTGATGCCAACTCTGGTGGAGAAGCCACCCGAAGGCGAGGGATGGATTCACGAGGTTAAGTTCGACGGCTACCGGTCGCAGTTGATCATCGACGACGACGGCACGCGGATCTACACCCGGCGCGGTCTCGACTGGACGTCGAAATATCGTGACCTCGCAGCGGCCGGCGCCGCGCTTGGTGTCGAAAGCGCTATCAACTGAACCCGAGCACGAGCTTATGGATCGGTGAGCACACGCGGAATCAACTTCCTAGATCGGTGGATTGCCAACAACGTCCCTGAGACGACGAACGCCGATGCCATCTCCATTGACGAGCTAACGCACAAGCTGTTTGCCGATGCGAAATCGGTGGGGATCAAGCGGGAGGAGATCGACGAAGAAGTAGTCAGCCTCTATCGAACGATCCTCGATGCCATCGTCCACTACGACGCTGGCTTGCCGGAATGAGCCTCATAGCGCCGCGCGTCATCCGGCGGCTATGCGAATTGACGGAGTCTTGAGCCGCGATACATGCTATAAACACAGGCGAAGGAACCGCTCGCTATTGCCCACTGATGCCCGTCCACTCATAAAATGGGATGCTAGACACCTCCGGCTTGCCATCGACGCGGCGGGTGTCGCGCTGTGGTCTTGGAACGTTGACACAGATCATTTCACTATGGACCAGCACGGCTATGGTCTTTGGGATCTGCCGTTCGGTCCGTTCGTGATTTTCGAAGATCTCTCTGCAAAAATTCATCCTGCGGATCGGGACAGGGTTCGTGCAGCGTTTGCTGCAACGCGCGCGATAGTTGGCGCATACGAGATCGACTTTCGGATTATGGTCGGAGACGATGTGCGATGGATTTCGGCTCGAGGCCAGGGAGATGATGCCGACATCGAGGGCCGAACGATGTTTGGAGTCTTTCTCGACGTCACCGGTCGCAAGCAAGCCGAAGAGGCCAACGAACTGCTTGCGGGAGAAATGAGCCATAGGGTCAAGAACCTGTTGAGTATCGCGACCGCGCTCACCACGATTACATCGCGCTCAGCCAAGTCAACGGAGGAGATGGCGCACGAACTAACCAGTAGGCTCTCGGCGTTGGGCAGAGCTCACGATCTGGTGCGCCCTGTGCCGGGACGTAATGAAAATGGCGCCCTGCTTGGGGATCTCCTGACGATCCTGCTGGCACCGTACGACGATATGGGCGCTTTTAGCGGCCGCGTGCGGGTGTCTGTGCCGCGAATGTCGGTTGGGGAAGCTGGCGCCACCACGTTGGCAATGATCATCCATGAACTTGCGACTAACTCGATGAAGTACGGTGCATTATCTGCCGCGACCGGAACGCTCGACGTTTCCAGCACTGTCGACGAAACTGACGTGACAGTTGTGTGGACTGAGAGGGGCGGGCCGCCCGTCGTATCGCCCGCAGAGCTTGGCGGTTTCGGGAGCAAGCTTCTTCGGCGCAGCATAACCTCTCAGCTCAATGGTTCGGTCCATCACAATTGGTCGGACGAAGGCGCGATCATCACTCTACGGATGGATAAGGACCGATTATCAATCTAAGGCGACGGCGGATTGGCCATCGTCACCTGCCCATGAGGAGCAGGCTGCCATGCCGTTTCGCAGCGCCAGATGGCGCCAGCATGGTGGCGGCGATGATCCCCATGCGTGATAGCGATTTCTACTAGGGCTTTCGGGTTAGAATGCGCGCTTCTCGTATGAGCGTGCGTCGCCGTAGGCGCCGAAAGCTGATGCTCTACGGCGCGCTGCTGGCGTTCAGAGCAGCTTGGCGGATAGCTAGTTCCAATCCATTTACAATGCCAGCCCAACCGCAACGTAACACATCGCCGAAATAGCGGCCGTGGCCGGCAACGTGACGACCCAGGCAACGACGATGTTGCCGGCAATGCCCCAGCGCACCGCGGAAACGCGGCGGGCAGCGCCGACGCCGATGATGGCGCCGGTGATCGTGTGCGTGGTCGACACGGGAACACCGAGCCATGTGGCGGCGAAAAGCGTGATCGCACCRCCGGTTTCGGCGCAAAAACCCTGCATCGGGTTCAGTCGGGTGATCTTGGAGCCCATGGTGTGGACGATGCGCCAGCCGCCGAACAATGTGCCGAGCGCCAGCGCCGACTGGCAGGTGAGGACCACCCAGAGTGGCACGTAGAAGGTTCCGCCGAGCATGCSCTGTGAGAAGAGCAGCACGGCGATGATGCCCATGGTCTTTTGCGCATCATTGCCGCCGTGWCCGAGCGAGTAGAGCGAGGCGGAGAAGAACTGCAGGACGCGGAAGGTGCTGTCGACGGCGAAAGGAGTCTGCCGCACGAACAGCCAGGAAACCACAAGGACCAGAAGAAGGGCAAGGACAAAACCGGCCGCTGGCGACAGAACGATCGCGGCGACGGTCTTGCCAAGCCCCGTCCAGACGATGGCGCCGACGCCTGCCTTGGCAACGCCGGCGCCGACCAGTCCGCCGATCAGCGCATGCGAGCTGCTGGAAGGAATGCCGACTATCCAGGTGACGATGTTCCAGACGATGGCGCCGACGAGGGCCGAGAAGATCAYCGCCGGCGTGACGATGCTGACGTCGATGATGCCTTTTCCCACCGTTTCGGCGACGTGGAGGCCGAAAAACATAAAGGCGATGAAGTTGAAGAAAGCTGCCCAGAACACCGCATAATGCGGCCGCAGCACGCGCGTCGAGACGATGGTGGCGATGGAGTTGGCGGCGTCATGTAGGCCGTTGAGAAAATCGAAGAAYAGCGCGACGGCGACAAGGCCGACCAACACGGGAAAGGCGATTGTGGCTTCCACTACACGTTCTCGATGACGATGCCGCTGATCTCGTTGGCAACGTCTTCGAAGCGGTCGACCACCTTCTCCAGCTGGCCGTAGATCTCRCTGCCGATCAGATAGGCCATCGCGTCCCCGCGGCCGTGTTTCCTGAACAGTTCCTTCAGACCCTGCTCGTGAAGGTCATCCGCCCGRCCTTCGGCACGCATGACCTCTTCGGCAATAGYGTTGAGGCGCGTGGTGTGGGCGCCGACCTTGCTGAGCAGCGGGATCGCTTCCGCAACCAGCTTGGCGGCGTCGACAATGACGCCGCCCATCTCCTGCATCAGCGGGTCGAATTCCTTTTTCTCGAACAGYTTCACCGTCTTGACGGTCTTGTGCATCATATCGATGGCGTCATCCATCGACTGGATGAGATCCTTGATGTCGCCGCGATCGAAGGGAGTGATGAAGGAGCGTCGCACCGCGAGCAGAACTTCGGCGGTTATATGATCGGCTTCGTCCTCGAGATCGACGATCTTCTGGCACCAGCGATCGATGTCGTTGCCCTGAAGAAGCTGCTCCAACGCCTCGGCGCCGCTGACCACGGTGCGGGAATGCCGTTCGAACAGGTCGAAGAAGCGATCTTCSCGCGGCAGCAGCTTTCGGAACCAGCCCAACATCGCTTCTCTCCGCGGTCCAYGGGATCGGGGCATTGAACCCTTCGGGATAGATCGAGCGACCTGCAAACGCCCCCGAAACGCCATTGCGCCAGACATATYGAGATTTGCTAATGGCGCAAATTGGTTTCKGGAGCGACTAGAGTAAATAGCTTTTGGTCAAAGCAGCAGGAATCTGCCGTCGGTGGCGGAACGCGGCATAACCATTGACCAGACAAACCGTCCGCCACCAGCTTTACCTCAGGCTTTCGTCCTTCTTGAACTCGAATAGCTCGATGACGTTGCCCGATGGATCTTCGAGCAATATGGCGCGCCCGGCACCGCCGTCGCTGATTTCGCCGCGGAATCTCGCATCAGCCCGGCGTAACCGCTCAATGAGGACATCGACCTCGTTCGTAATGATCATAAATCGGTTCCACCCGCCCGGATTCGGATCGCCGCCCGCCTGACCACCGCTCCCCGCACCTGGCGCGCTGAGATACAGCGTCAGGTCGTCGCGCAGCAGCGCGGCGAACTTGCCCGGATTGTGCATGTCGATCTTGAAATCGAGATTGTCTCGATAGAACGCGACCGCCTCGTCAACGTCCGCAACGATGTACCGAACGGATGCCATTCAACCTCCTCTGTCTTGTAGCTACAACTGTCAACTCGCTCAAAGGTTTCCCTGTCGGTGGAGCCGAGGCAGAGGCAGACTGTCTGGATGCCAGCCGAAGAAGTACGTGGGTGGCCCTCGTGTTCCGCTGGACATGGATCGTTGTGAACTGTGGAGGCGCGGCTTGCGGGTCTACCGGACAAGTGGCTGTTAACCGGCACCTGAGTGAGGCTGGTGACAATGTCATCGGCGATTTGGGCAGGTTCGGTCGCGTATTGGTGCGATCCGGATAGCACAGGTGTTCGCATCGACAATCCGACCTAGACGAGAGCATCACTGCTGTCGCTTCCGCTTCGCTAGCTGCCGTTTTCCCGATCGAGGGAGCAGAAGCTGATTTTGCTCACGATGAAAATGGCAGCTTTCTGCACAAAGCTCGCCTATGGCAGTCGGTCCGTTCTCGGCCCAAAACTCGACGTCCGAGTAGTGGCTTGGCGATGTCCGGAGCTGGTGCAAGCCGGACCTAGCAAGAGATGGCATAGTTGTGGTCTTGTTTGGACAGGCGAGCGAACCCAAAGCTTCAGACTAGAAATCCACCTCTAGTTCGGCTGTGGGCTACACTTGATCGCGCCGCTCGCTTGCACCCACACTAACTGGCCGCCGGCCGCCCAAAGTCAACACATGAGCCATACATAAGTGCGCAAAGAGGGCACGTTATTGTCTTATGAGAAGCACGCAGCCTGARCCTCGCGCCACCTCAAGGGCATGGTTTTGAGGTATGGCTGGGCTAATCCGATCCTGAGCTATCGCGGTCCGTCACCCTCAGAGCCTGCACGCTGACAGCCGCAACGAGCCCAGTCAGCACAATCCCTGCGAAACCGATCACCAATGACAGCAACCGCGCCGAAACATGTTTGGGCGTAAAGTCGCCATAGCCGATAGTGAGCCCTGTCACGAAGGTGAAGTAGAGGGCCTCGTCGATCCGCCAACTCTCTATGCGCCAGATCATAAGCCCGGACCCAACCATGACCAGGAGAATCCCCGACAGGATGGGCCAGACC
>NZ_JBFUDW010000032.1:0-16031 GCF_056404515.1 Mesorhizobium sp. P2_C7
CAGGGCACAGGTGCCGATGGATCAGGTGATCGCCTTCGAGCTCGAAATCCTCGGCAGCCTGGGCATGCAGGCCTACCGCTATCCGGCGATCATGGCGATGATTGGCAGCGGCAAGCTGAAGCCCGAACTTCTGGTCAGCAAGAGGCTCAGCCTCGAAGAGGCTCCGGCCGCCCTGATGGCCATGGGCGGCTTCGAAGGCATCGGCATCGGCGTGGTGACCACGTTCCAGTAGCCGCCCTCAAGCCCCCCAGCCTGGTGGTTTCCTGCATCGCAAGACACTGCGCACCAACGACGCAAGCGCGCCACTGCGAGGGTAAACGACGATCATCAGCTTTGATCCTGTCGGGGGCAGCAGCGTCCTGTCGCCTCGGGGGTTTCTCTGACTCCAGCAACGGAGAACGTTGGTTCGCGATCATCCCAATGAATATAGGACGGTGGGTCGCCTGTTCGCTCGGCCTCGATAACTAATTTAGCTGGCACATACCGGCTTAGCCCGGGTGAGGCCAGCTGTCCTGCAGGCGACGGCCATTCGATAGGCCACGCTGCGTTTCCTGGTCGAGATTGACACGCTTGTTCAAATAGCAAGCCATGGCTCTCATTCAAGCGTGTCATCCATCCTTGTCCAGCATCGCGCCCACCGCGCCACCTTATCGCGACCCAGTCGGGTAGAGACAGACGCTAGAATTGCAACGAATACGACAATCCGACACCCACGGCCAAATCGGCGCCCGCGGTCGCGTCGTAGGTGGCACCGTTGTCGACTGACTGCGCTCCTGCTTCCAGATAAGACAGGGCTGTTCCAAGACCAAAGGTGCCGATCTGGGTCTTGTATTGCGCTCCGACACCAAGGGTCCAACTATCGGTGGTGATGTCCGCACCCGAGCCTACGCCCTTATCCCAGGTCACGTTGACAGTGCCAGCAAGCTTGTCGGTGAAGTCGTGCCCCACTCCAATCTGGACGGTATAGCCATCCGAGTAATTGAAGATCTTGTTGGCTGTACCCAGCCCAATCACGTCATAGCTGAAGTGCTGCAGAACACTCC
The DNA here is from genome assembly GCF_056404515.1 of Mesorhizobium sp. P2_C7. NCBI lineage: Bacteria > Pseudomonadati > Pseudomonadota > Alphaproteobacteria > Hyphomicrobiales > Phyllobacteriaceae > Mesorhizobium > Mesorhizobium sp. P2_C7. The sequence continues at coordinate 1,044 of NZ_JBFUDW010000032.1, forward strand.
AGTCTGTCCATTCTACGGACCCGTAGATCAGCCAGCCGGGGGCAACCCCTGTCTGTGCGTTGATCTTGAGCGACTGCGGCAGCGTGCCTGCACCGTTCGCGGGTAGATTGCTCGTTATCCCATTGTCGATCGCCAACTGAGAGGGCGTGTACGTGCCATCCCCTTCATGTTTGATTTCCGAGCGATACATAATCTGGAGCCGCATCGCGTATTCCGGGATATCGTAAGCGACGCCTATTCTGTAGCCGAGCGCTCCACCATCTTTCAAATGGACCGAGCCGATCCAAGTGTTTTCCTTGTAATCGAATGTCTCGATGAACGCGCCGCCTAGCAAATAGAAATTCCCCGGGCCGGCCGCAAAGCGAACTCCGCAAGTTGCACCGTATTCGTCCGCGGAGAACTTCATTTTGGACGTGGGATTTGGGAACGGATCTCCGTTGCCGGCCGCCGTGAGATATTCGGCGACCTGCGCTTGATCGCTGTAGGTCGCGGAAGCGCCGAATGGCTGCGTGTAGGTGAGCGCACAGGAAAGGGGCGACCAGAACCTGAAGCCGACGGAAGCCTGAGGGACGACAAAGGGGTCGGAATATGCGCCTTCCTGCACGGGTTGGCCCATCAGCGATGCAAAGCTACGGCCCGGATTGACGTATATCAGTTGCGAATCCACGGTGAAACGTTCGTCGCTGAAGAGGACGTCCGTGTTGGCTTGGCCGCGGGAAAATCCACCTGCGGAAGCTGGCATTATCGCTGGCAGCAGGAAAGCACCGGCCAGAAATATTGATCGAGGTACCCTCCGGACGAACATTGCGTACATCTCTTCTCCGTTCCCCTTCATGTTGCATTGTGTTCATGCAATTTGCAGACCTGCTGGCGCCTTACCGGATCGCCAAGGAAGCGCCGCGAGCCCGAATACACGATTGCGTTGACGACCCCTGGCGCGCGTTGGCAAGCTGGCGTGAGAAATTAGCCAGTGAAGAGCATCTCGGTGTGACGACTGGCGCTTGTGAGGCGGCGCCCTCCCCGACCATTTTCCGCGCGAACTCCGCGAGGCGGAGGCCACCCCTATTCTCGTTAGACGGCGATCAGTCCCCGTGATCCACCAACCCAACACTCCACCACGATATGTGGCTGTCTCGACCGAACAATGGGGGATTTGGCCAAAGGAGTGTCATTGTCGGCCAAATAGCTGGTTTGAGGACACCCACAGCCGTCGCGATTAAGCCGTGTTTGTGCCCGGCTTGGCTTCTGCCCAGCCGGCACGCTCCGCCGGCTGGGCGATGCAAGTTCCCGTCATCGCCCTCGACTTTTGAGAAGCCGCGCATCGCAGGTGTCCGAAAACGAGGTATCCAAGTGCGACCCTCACCTCACCCTGCCCGGCCTCGCAAGATCGGAGGGCAACAATGGTTGGAGCCGAGATAGTCGTCCGCGCTCCCTCGACGCAGGTCTTCTTGCCGCCAGGGACTCTATCGCGGCCAGGTTTCCGACATATCCGCCCGCAACAAACCTGGTGTTGTGCCCGTCCAGCGGCGAAAGGCCCGGCGAAAATTATGAGGATCCGAGAAGCCCACGATGAACGCTATCTGCTCGACTGACATTTGCGGATTGGCGAGCAGCTCCAACGCCCGGTTCTTGCGAACGGCATCGAGCAGTGCTTGGAAGGAGACGCCGCTTTCTGCCAGGCGCCGACGCAGCGTTCTCTGGCCGACGCCGAGTTCGCAGGCAATCTTAGTGATGTTGCTGCGCTCGTTCAGATTTTGCCTCAGCGCGCGCTCCACCGATTCGGTGATCTCCGCCGCCTCGCGCAAACGGGCGCGGTTGTAAGCTATGAATTCGAGGAGCTGACGATGCGTGAACGGGTCCGCCGTGAGCAGGGGCTGCTTGTACCACATGGGATCGTAAAGAAAGGCGTTCTCCATCTGGCCGAAACGAATTTCGCATCCGAAGAGCCGCCGGTACACGTCCGCATGTGCGGGAGGTGGATAAGTAACATCGATCCTAAGGGGTTTGAAACCCTCGCCGACCAGGCCGACCGCGATGCCCAGGAAGCTCGCAAAGGCTTCCTCGACTAAGAACGTGTAGATTTCGGGGTCGTGGAAACGAGTTGATGCGGTGACGACGATACCTTCCTTTGTGGTTCGCGTGTCAAAGTCGAGCATGCTGCCGCTATCTCTTTGCAGCTGAAGTGCGAGTTCGACGGCCTCGCCCACCGTGGCCGAAGTCAGCATGGCATAGCCGATCAAGCCAGCGGATGTGATCTTCTCGCGACTTCCCGTTTCCAACCCGAGCGCCTGGCCTTTGGCCATTTGAGTTGCACGCAGGATGGCTTCCCGTCCTTGCCGGTAGGACACCCGACAGCCCGGGTCCTCCAGGTCCTTGACCGCTATTCCCAATCCAACGAGCATCCGGGAGGGATCCAGTCTGAATTCAGACAAAGTCGCGACCAGGCTGCGGATCAGAAACGCAGGAATGTTTGCCGTAACATATCGCGTATCGACGGATTTCATCTAAACCTCCTCCCCCTACGGCACCTGTTGGCGATTGCCGCCAAGAACGCCCCTCTGCCGCCGTCCCCTTTGCCCCTCCAGGCAGCTGCCGAATGGCCGCGTATTGTCTCCATCTTCAACTGAGGAATTTACAATCCGCAGGGACGTTGGAGTGCCCGAGCCCAGCTTGGCTTGGTGGCACCTCATTTGACCGACAGCAGATTTGAGACGTGTCGTGCCGTCAAGCCGTCGCGTGAACATGCCGACGATTTGGCCGGAAAAGACCCCAAACCGGCCCCAAACATCCCTTGCTGGCTACTCCTTCACTTCTATCCTTCGCGGGGTCAGCAGCCGAAGAAGCTGCGAGGAACGAGAAGAACAGACCGGCGCCAATGCGCCGGAGCTGCGTTGGGAGGCGATAGTGTGGTGGATCCTAGGACTTAGCGCCGCTTATGCCCTTGCCCTGAACGGCACGATGGTGATGCCCGTCGTTGTCCTTTCGATGAGCAAGCTGGCTGGCTATGATGAAGGGTTGGCCACGGTGGTCGCTAGTGCCGAACTGGCGGGCATTGGCTTTTACGGACTGTTTCTTCCAAAGCTGGCGGTTCGATCATGGCGTTGCGTCGCAGTGGCCGGCGTGCTTGCGGTGCTTGTCGGAGAGGCGGCAAGTTTCTGGTTGCAATCGCCGCTGACGCTTGCGGGGGCTCGCTTTGTCGCAGGCCTCGGCGAAGGCGCCATCTTCAGCCTCGTCGCCATGAGCCTTGCTTCGCTTGCCGATGCCGAGCGGCTCTGGGGAGCCCTCAACCTGATCAGCGGGGTGGCGTTGGGCATCCTGCTCTTTATCGTATCCATGATCCCGCACCAGGAAACAGGGGCGCCAGTCTTTCTCGTCCTTGCTGCGTTTACCGCGATGATGGCGCCATTCCTGCTGTTGATATCGAAACGTTCGGCGGTGAAGACGGCGGCCACGCATCAATCCAGACTCGATAGCGGCAAGATGCGGCTGACCATGCTGATCGTCTTTCTCGTCTACGCCGTGCAGGCCGGGCAATGGGTGGTTTGCGGCTATGTCGGCGAGCGGGTGGGCCTGAGCGGTCCGCAAGTCGGCCTGTATCTCGCGGTGGCGTCATTGGCGGGATTTTTAGGCGCCATCGTCCCGATGACCACCCACGACAAGGCGAAGCGACTCACCTTCGTACTTGTTGGCTTTCTGGTCATGGCCGTATCGATCTATTTTCTTTTCAACGTCTTCACCCCATCGGTCTTTGTGATCGCACAGGTGTTCGTGAATGTCGGCTTCTACATCGTCACCCCGTTCGTGACCGGTATTCTGACTGAGAACGATCCGGATGGCTCCTTGATGTCGCGTATCCTGGTGATCGCCATCGTGGGAGCGACGATCGGCACCGCGGTCGCCGGCCCGATCTTCGTGACGGCGGGACCTTCGATCTTCGCCTGGTCTTTCCTGCTGCCGCTTGCCATTGCGGCCGTGTTTGCGACGCTGGTCTTTGGGCATTTGCACCGCTGCTTACCGGGAACGCTTACCGCAAAGATCGCCGAATGAGTGGTCGGTCGGGAACAATTCCGACATCTGCAACGCATACCGCGTCGTTAGCGGAAAGGGTTCAAGCGTGACATCGGTCCCGATTCTGAATGGCACGGCACAGGAGATCGTTGTGGGCAGGAGCAAGCCAGGCACCCCAGCGCCGCAGATCCCCGAGCGAAAGAGCCTTCCTTTTGTGGGCCACGCCTTGAGCATTCCCGGCGGCGGACGCCTGATGGACTTCCTTCTGGCCGAAGCCGAGGAACAGGGCGCGATATTCCGATTGCGCATTTTCGGCAACGAGATGATCCTGGCCTCCGGGTCGGACCTGGTTGCCGAATTGTCCGACACCGACCGCTTCGTCAAAAGCGTTCATACAGATCTTGTGCGGCTCCGCGATATTGGCGGCGACGGCCTGTTCACTGCCTACAACGAAGAACCAAACTGGCGTAAGGCGCACAACATCCTTATGCCTGCGTTTACCCGCGAGGCGATGCGCGGCTATCACGCGATGATGGTGTCCGCGGCACGTAGCCTGGTCGGTTACTGGGATCAACGGGCTCGCAACAAGCATCCAGTCGATGTGCCGCGGGACATGACCCGTCTTACGTTCGACACCATCGGGATGTGCGGGTTCGGCTACGAATTCGATTCTTTTGGCAGGGACGATCTCCACCCTTTCGTCGCTTCAATGGTCCGCGCCCTCACCCACGCCCAGGAAGCGAGCGAGCTGCCGGATTTTGTGAGCCGGCTGCGGTTCAAGCGGAATCGCGCCTACAAGCGCGATATTGCGTCGATGCGGGGGCTCATCGCCTCGCTTATCGAGCGACGGCGCGCGGAAGGCGCGACCCGCACGGATGATTTGCTCGGCCGCATGCTCAACATTTCCGACCCAGGCACCGGGCAACCGCTTGACGATGCAAACATCCACAATCAGGTCATAACGTTCCTCATTGCCGGTCACGAGACCACCGGCGCCGCGCTTTCCTTCGCACTCTATTACCTTGCAAAGCATCCGGCCGTGCTTGCGCGGGCGCAGCGGGAGGTCGATACGCTGTGGGGTGCCGATGACGATATCAGCCCTAGCTACGAGGATGTCGGCAAGCTCACCTATATTAGGCAAATCCTCGACGAAGCGCTGAGGCTCTGGCCTACTGCTCCTGGATACGCGGTCACCCCTGTCGAGGAAACCGTCGTGGCGGGACGCTACGCCTTCCGCCCTGGCGACTCGATCCAGATCTTCATCCCGTCACTGCACCGACAGCCGGAATGGGGTGGCAACGTCCACAGCTTCGACCCTGACAGGTTTAGTCCCGAGGCCACGGCGGCCCGCCCCGGACACATCTACAAACCATTCGGAAACGGTGAACGCGCCTGCATCGGACGGCAATTCGCGCTCCATGAGGCAATTCTGGTGCTGGGCATGCTGGTGCACAGATTCCACCTCAACGACCGCACCAATTACAAGTTGAACATAGGCATGACGCTAACGATCAAGCCTGACGGTTTCATGCTATATCCGGAGCCAAGGAAGCCGAGCGAGCGCCGAGTCGAACGCGTGGCCAGTCCGGTCCTTGCGCCTCGGCCAACCACCGTGGCGGCTAGCCACACATTCCCAAGGCTCGCCGTGTTCCATGGCTCGAACCTTGGCACATCGGCCGGTGTAGCGCGAGAACTCGCGGCCGCCGCCTCGGATCACGGACACAGTGCTTCTGTCGCGCCACTCAACGATGCGGTCGGCAAGCTCAACGACCTGGCCACCAGCACCCTGCTGGTGATCGTGGTTTCTTCCTACAACGGCCGTCCCACCGATGATGCCGACAGGTTCGTCAACTGGGCCGAGGCCTTGCAACCCGGCTCGCTCGAAGGCCTGTCCTTTGCGATCCTCGGTATTGGCGACCGCTCGTACTCCGCGACTTACCAGCGCATTCCGTCGCTGATCGATGAGCGGCTCTGCGCCGCCGGGGCGACACGCATCGGGGACCGGGGCGAGGCGGATGTCGGGGGAGACTTCAGCTCCAGCGTGGACTCCTGGTCGCAAAACCTGTGGGACTCTATCAAAACCGGGGACGGCGACCGCGCGGCGGATGACGCGGCAACTGCCGGTCAAGCCGCTCTCCAGATCGCCCTCGAACCGGTAGAGAGCAGCGAGGCGGAACGGGCCAGACAGCATGGCATGGCCGCCATGACCGTGGTTGATTCGGGCGAGCTGGTCGACCTCGCCAACCCCCTCGGGCGATCCAAGCGCTTTCTGCGGCTGCGTCTGCCCGACGGTGTCAGCTATCGCACCGGTGATCACCTTGCGGTGCTGCCGAGGAACCACAATGAACTCATCGAGCGCGTCGGCGCCCGGTTCGCTCTCGATCTGGATCGTCCGGTGCGTGTTCGCGCCTCCCGGAGACTGCGGCTCTTCTTGCCTCAGGAGCGCCCCATTACCATTCGTGAGATATTGCGCGACTACGTCGAATTGCAGGAACCCGCGACCCCTGAGGATCTCCGCTTCCTTGCCGAACGCTGCCCATGCCCGCCCGAGCGCAAGCCACTGGAGGACTTAGCTGGCCTGGAAGCCGCCGAGTTCGAACGGACGATCACGGCGGTCAGCACTAGCGTTCTCGACCTGCTGGAGCGCTACCGTTCGATCGATCTTCCTTTCGAGCATTTCCTGGCACGGTTGTCTGCGATCAGGCCCAGGCGATACTCGATCTCATCGTCGAACGTAGCCACACCCTCGGCGGTGGACCTCATGGTTTCGGTGGTCGATGCCCCCTACCGCAACGCCGGAAACGGACAGGGACGGCGGTACCGCGGCATCGCATCAAATCACCTCGCTCTCCTGATCGCCGGTGAAACCGTCCTGGCCCGGATCGTCCCATGCAGCGACAGCTTCCGCCTGCCGGTCGATCGCACGGCGATCCTCATCGGCGCCGGCACGGGTCTGGCGCCCCTGCGCGGGATGATCGGGGATCGCGCCGCCCATGGCCACGCAGCGCCTCTGGTTCTCTATTTCGGCTGCGATCACCCCGACGTCGATTTTCTTCACCGTCAAGAGCTGGAGAAGGCTGAACGCGAGGGGGTCGTCACGCTACGGCCGGCGTACGCCTTCGCCCCTGTCGACGACCACAAGTTCGTCCAGGATCGCATGATCTCGGAGCGCACCGAAATCTGGTCCCTGATCAATCAGGGCGCACATATCCGGGTGTGCGGTGACGCCGCGCGGCTCGGCGCGGGGGTGGAGGCGGCACTTCTCGACATCCACCGTCAGTGCTCTGGCGAAACTGAAAACGGCCCCAGCGATCCAGCGACGCAGTGGCTGGGCAAGCTGCGTTCCGAAGGACGGTTTGTGTGCGACGTCTGGTGAGAGCCGACCAATTTCCCGTGAAAGGACCCGCTGTGTTGGACATTTCTGCCTCGTCAAGCCACCCCACTGCGCAGCCGATCGATGACGTGCTCGACGTCGTGATCGTGGGTGCCGGATTGTCCGGAATCGGCGCCGCCTGCCACCTCATGCGTCAGCGGCCGAACAGCACCTTTACGCTGCTCGAGTCGCGCGCCGATCTGGGCGGCACCTGGGATCTCTTCCGTTATCCCGGGGTTCGATCCGACTCCGATATGTTTACGCTCGGCTACTCGTTTCGTCCCTGGCGTGACCGCCGCGTCATCGCCGACGGTCCGTCGATTCTAAACTACCTAAGGGACACCGCGGTCGAGTACGGCGTTGATCAGCGCATCCGCTACGGCCACCGAGTCGTCGGTGCCGCATGGGACGGCACCCGGGCCTGCTGGATCGTCACAGTGGAGAAAGCGTTGCCGGATGGCAGCGCCACCACGACTGTGCGGATCAGCTGCCGATGGTTGTCGGTCTGCTCGGGATACTATCGCTACGATCAAGGACACCGTCCGCACTTCGAGGGTGAGGAAACTTTTCGCGGCGAGATCATATCACCACAATCCTGGCCGGAGGACCTCGACTGGACTGACAAGCGTGTCACGGTGATCGGCAGTGGGGCAACGGCGGTAACCCTGGTTCCGACGCTCGCGCAAAAAGCCAAGCACGTCACCATGCTGCAACGCACACCCACATATATCGTTTCATTGCCCGCCGAGGACTCACTGGTCCGGCGGCTTGAGCGGATCTCGGCTCCAGATGCGTGGATCAGCCGGATCATGTTTTGGAAGAACGTCCTATCCAACATATTGTCCTATGAGATGGCTCGACGTTTTCCCCGCCTGTCCCGGCGGCTCATCCGCAAGGAGATCGACCGCGAGCTAGGCAAGCACGTCGAGGTGGAGAAGCACTTCAACCCGCCATACAACCCCTGGGATCAACGGGTGTGCGTGGTTCCTGACGGTGACTTGTTCGAAGCAATCCGCAACGGCACAGCCGAGGTCGTAACCGACACGATCGCTCGCTTTGTTCCCAACGGGATCGAAACCAGCAGCGGGCACTTCATCGAGTCCGAGATTGTCGTGGCGGCAACAGGACTACAGATGATTCCGCTCGGCGGAATGACCCTGTCCGTCGACGGCCAGCCAGTGTCACTGCCCGATAGCGTCGTCTACAAGGGCATGATGCTGTCGCAGGTCCCCAATTTCAATCTGGTGATCGGCTACACGAACAACTCATGGACGCTGAAGGCCGATCTGGTCAGCGAGAGCATTGCTCGTTTGATCGCTCATCTCGACAAACATGGCTATGATTTCGTCATGCCGCGTGCACCGGAAGGCGTCGGCGGTGTCCCATTCGTTGACCTGCATTCCAGCTATGTCCAGCGCGGGATCGCTGGCTTCCCGAAGCAGGGTAACCGCAAACCATGGCGGCTGCACCAGAACTACCTTTTTGACCTGAAGCTCTTTCGCAGCGATTTCGAGGGCGACCCCGCCCTTGAGTTTCGCCGTAGCCCGGTGGCGACCGGATCTCCGAGCCTTCCCGTGACCAGTTCTCTGTCCGACCGCAAAGGAGCCTCCTATGCATGACTTCGATTTTTCCGGAACCGCCATTGTCACCGGCGCCGCCGGCGGCATTGGCCGTGCCCTTGTCACTCAGCTTGCCGATCGAGGTTGCGACGTGGTTCTTGTCGACCGTGACGAGAAGGGCCTGAACTCTGCCCTTGCTGAGCTCCGTTCCAAATATCCCCGAGCTCAGTGCAGCTCATACGTCGCCGATCTGACCAGCAGCGAGCAGGTGCACACGCTCGGTCTAACTCTCAGCCAGAACCATCCCGACACCCGCCTTCTCGTGAACAACGCCGGCGTGGCGCTCAGCGGGGTGTTCGAGCAGTACTCCAAAGAGGATTTCGACTGGCTTCTCGCTGTCAACCTTCTGGCGCCGATTGACCTGGTCCGGGCTTTGTTGCCGGTACTGCGCCGCAACAAGGGCTCGCACATAGTAAACGTATCGAGTGTCTTCGGGCTTGTCGCTCCCGCCGGCAACGTCGCCTATGCGACAAGCAAATTCGGCATCCGCGGGTTCACCGAGGCCCTGCGGGCCGAACTCGCACCCTCCAAAATCGGCGTCACCTGCGTTCATCCGGGCGGCATCAAGACCAACATCTCGCTGGCCGCGCGCATCGGCTCCGAGATGACGCCGGAACAGCGGGCCAAAGCCGAGAGGGACAATGTGGAATTCGACAAAGTTCTCACCATTGCCCCGGAAGTGGCCGCCGGAGCGATCATCGATGGCATTGCCCGCCGGCGCCCGCGTGTGCTGATCGGGGCGAGTGCGAAGATACCCGACGTCGTTGCGCGGCTATTCCCCTCGCACTATCACGGCGTGGTAGACGGGCTGGAAGCAGCGCTCGGCTGGTTGTCCTCGCTCGCCGGGAAGCGCGGCACGTCCGCCGCGCCGGCCGTGAAGCGGGTGGCACGATGAGCGGCGCAGATCGCCCCGCGCCCGCGGCAGATCTTGCTTTGCTGCTGGCTGAACTCGATCCAACAGACCGGACCGCTATTTCGCCTGGCCAGCAGCGTGCCGAATACGCAGGGTTTGTCGAAATGTTCCGCGGCGAAGAACCGGCCTTCCCAGGCAGGGTCACCGACGAAGTGATCGAGACGGGGCCGGACAAGCATTCGGTGCCGGTCCGGCGCTACCGGCCGGATCACGAAGCCCACCCAGGGCACGTCCTGGTTTACTTTCACGGCGGCGGCTGGGTGCTGGGCAGCGCTGACACCCACGATCGGCTTACGCGCGCGATCGCCGACCGCCTGCGCCTGCATGTTATTTCGGTGAATTACCGGCTCGCACCAGAGCACCCGTTCCCGGCCGCTTTCGACGATTGTGAACGGGTCGTCGCGCACGCAGCACAAGACGCGACGTGGTTGGCCGTGGGCGGGGACAGCGCCGGCGGCAACCTTGCCGCCGCGATCAGCGCCCACCGGGCGGCCGGCGGCAATCCCGTCGACGCCCAGGTCCTTATCTATCCAGGGCTCAAGGTCCCCAACGGCGATACAAGTCTGGACGGGCTCGGCCTGGATCGCAGCGACATAGACTATTTCTGGTCCGCGTATCGCGGCGACCACACGCCCGATGCCCTGCTTGCCCCGCTGCTTGCGCCGGATCCCATAGACGCGCCCCCCACATTGGTGACTACGGCAGGTTGTGACCCGCTTCGGCCTGACGGCGTTGAATACGCCCAAAGGCTCATCGCCGCCGGTATATCGACCGTGTATCTTCCGTTCCCCGGCCTGATACATGGATGGCTGGAGCTGGCAGAACAGGTTCCGAGCGCGGCGCGCGCGCGCGAAACATTGCTCGATGCGATCGGGGAACTGCACAGGAGCACCTCAGCGGCGCAACCGCGTAGGCTTTCATGACCGCCCTGGCTGACATCTGGTCCGGCCCGACGGCGAGCTGCCGTTGCTGCACTGAGCTCATCGCCGACGGCCGGTCCCCAGTTGGGCGTTCCGACAGCATTCATTTAGGCGTTGTCGGCCATCCAGGCCGCCAGCGGACCGCCTCTTGCGTGCGCGATCCTCCCTGATCGCGTAAGGCGAGGCGTCGGCGCTTGCGAGTGGGCCTAGGCCCTGTGAGGCTTGGCGCCTCGGCTTCGCAAGTCACCGAAGGCGGGGCGCTGGCGGGCGCCCCGCCGCCGACGGCATCGTGGGAGCTGCGCTTCCCGCTTCTGACAAGTCGACTGTGCCCTTATCGGGCTGAACTCGCTTACGCCGGACGAGGTGGTCGCGCTGGAAGGCGAGACCTTCGTCGACTTGCCGGCAAGCATCAACGTTGACCGCTTTAGTTGCGGTTGACGACGGGCAAGCCGGTAGGCAACCGAACAGGAAGGCACCCATGGCCGGCTATATCCCTCCCGTTGAGGACATGTCGTTCTTGCTCGGCGAAGTCTTCGACTTCGACGCACAAATGACCGCCCTTCCCGGCTGCGACGACGTCAACACGGAACTGGCGACCCGCATCCTGGAAGAAGGCGGCAAGTTCTGCGCCGAGATCCTGGAGCCGCTCAACCGAGGCGGTGACGAAGAGGGATGCAAGCTGTCGAATGGAATGGTGACGACGCCTAAGGGCGTCGCCGACGCCTACAAGGCCTTTGTCGAGGCCGGCTGGGGCGGCCTTTCCGGCAGCCCGGAATTTGGCGGACAGGGTCTGCCGCGCGTGCTGCAGATACTGCTGGACGAGATGGTATCGTCGGCAAATCTCTCCTTCGGCCTGTTCCCGGGGCTTACGCGTGGCGCGGTGGAGGCGATTTCCCATCATGCGAGCGACGAGCTCAAGCAGAAATATCTGCCCAAGATGGTCACCGGCGAATGGACGGGCGCCATGGCGCTCACCGAATCCCGCGCGGGCACCGATCTCGGCCTGCTCACCACCCGCGCCGAGCCGGTAGGGGACGGCTCCTATTCCATCAGCGGTTCGAAGATCTTCATTTCATCGGGGGATCAGGATTTTGGCGGCAACATCATCCATCTGGTGCTCGCCCGCCTGCCCGACATGCCAAAAGGAGTGAAAGGCATCAGCCTGTTCCTATCGCCCAAGTTCCTCGTCGATGCGGACGGCAGGCTGGGCGAACGCAACCGCATGTCGGTCGGATCGCTGGAGCATAAGATGGGGATCCACGCGCAGCCGACCTGCGTGATGAATTATGACGGCGCGATCGGCTGGCTGGTCGGCGAGCGCGGCCGCGGCCTCAACGCCATGTTCACGATGATGAACGCCGAGCGGCTGTTCGTCGGCATGCAGGGCCTTGGAGTCGGCGAGGCCGCCAACCAGAAGGCCGTTGCCTATGCTCGCGAGCGCCTGCAGGGTCGTTCCGCCGACGGTGAGCGCGGCCCTGTTGCGATCATCGAGCATGCCGACGTGCGCAAGATGCTCCTGGAGGGCCGCTCCATCACCGAGGCCGGGCGCGCGCTCGCCGTCTGGATCGCGCTGCAGATGGACATCGCCGCCAGCCATCCGGACGCCGAGACGCGCCGCAAGGCGGAAGGCCTCGTGGCCCTGCTGACACCAGTGGTGAAGGCGGCTTTCACCGATTTCGGCTTCGAGATCGCGGTCCTGTCGCAGCAGGTGTTCGGCGGGCACGGCTATATCCGTGAATGGGGTATGGAACAGTACGTGCGAGACGTTCGCATCGCTCAGCTTTATGAGGGCACCAATGGCGTGCAGGCCATGGATCTGGTGGGCCGCAAGCTGCCGATGGAAAACGGTGAACTGCCTCTGCGCTTCCTTGCGCTTGTGCGCGAGGAACTGTCGCAAATCAACGGACCCGCCTGGCTCGACACCGTGAAGTCCACCGTCGTCGATAGCCTTGCCCGGCTGGAGAAACTGACGGAAGACCTGTTGGCCAAGGGCGCCGATCCGGTGGAGGCCGGGGCGTGCGCTACCGACTACCTTCGCTTCTTCGCGCTGGTGGCGTTCGGCTGGCTGTGGGTGCGCATGGCACAGACGGCCGCGGCTTGCGCGACGACGCCGCACAAACAGCGCAAGCTTGCCCTCGCCCGCTTCTTTGCGGCTCGCCTGCTGCCGCAGACCGTCGCACTCGAGGCGGCGATCCGCGCCGGTGCTTCAGACATCATGGCGCTCGACGCCGACCTGTTCTGATTGAACCATTGTCCGGGAGGAAAAGACCATGCTTGGCCTGATGATGAATACACCCCTGCTCGTGTCCTCCATCCTGCGTCATGCGGCGACCTATCACTGCGACACGGAAATCGTTTCGAAAACGGTCGAGGGCCCGATCCATCGCTACACCTATGCTGATCTTTCGAAGCGTAGTCAGAAGCTTGCCAACGCGCTGGCAAAGCTCGGACTGTCGCGCGGAGATCGGGTCGGAACGCTGGCCTGTAACGGCTACCGGCATCTTGAGCTCTATTACGGCATTTCCGGATCGGGGCTCGTGTGTCACACGATCAACCCGCGGCTCTTCCACGAGCAGATCGGCTACATCATCGAACATGCCGGTGACCGCCTGCTCTTCTGTGACCTCAATTTCCTTCCGATCCTCGAAGCGCTGGCCGACCGGCTGGTCGGCATGAAGGCGATTGTCGTCTTGACCGACGCGGCACATATGCCGAAATCGGCGGCGCTGCCGAACCTGGTTTGCTACGAAACCCTCATCGCGGACGAGCCGGACGAGTTTGCCTGGCCGGTTTTCGACGAGAACACGGCTTGTGGCCTTTGCTACACGTCCGGGACCACCGGCGACCCCAAGGGCGTGCTCTACAGCCACCGCTCCACCGTGCTGCATGCCATGGCGATCAGCTTGCCGGACGTGCTGAGCCTTTCAGCCATGGATGCCGTGGTGCCGGTTGTGCCGATGTTCCACGTCAATGCCTGGGGCCTGCCCTTCGCGGCCCCGATGGTCGGCGCCAAGCTCGTGATGGCGGGACCAAACCTCGATGCCGCCAGCCTGCATGGCCTGTTCGAAAGCGAGAGCGTGACGTTCACCGCCGGTGTGCCCACCGTTTGGCTCGGCCTGCTCGACTGGATGGACGTCAATGGCCAGAAGTTCTCAACGTTGAAGCGCGTCGCCATCGGCGGCTCCGCTTCGCCCCCGATCATGATCAGCCGCTTCCAGGGCATGGGCGTCATGGTGCGCCATGCTTGGGGCATGACGGAAACAAGCCCCGTCGGCCTTGCCGCGACGCTGCTGCCCAAGCATCAACGCCTGTCGGAAAAGCAGAAACTCACACTGGAGTCCAAGCAGGGACGGCCGCTGTTCGGGGTGGAGTTCCGCATCGAGGGCAGCGACGGCAAGCCGGCGGCGCGTGACGGAAAAGGCTACGGCGCCATGCTTGTGCGCGGCCCCTGGGTCGCGGCCGGCTACTACGACATGGAACAGAGCCCAGCTCATACGGTGGAGGGCTGGTTCGACACCGGCGACGTCGTGACCATGGACGAGGACGGTTTTGTTCAGATTGTCGACCGCACCAAGGACGTTGTGAAATCCGGCGGCGAATGGATCAGCTCGATCGAATTGGAAAACATCGCTCAGGCCCATCCCGCGATCAGGGAAGCGGCCGTAGTCGCGACGCCCGATGCCCGCTGGGGCGAGCGCCCGGTCCTGGTCGTCGTCGTCAAGCCCGGCCAGACGTTCACCCGCGACGACATGCTGGATGGCTATGCCGGCAAAATCTCCAAATGGAGTATTCCCGACGACGTCATCGTCGTCGACCAACTGCCTCATACCGCAACGGGCAAGCTGCTCAAGACCGCCATTCGCCAAATCGTATCCGACGAATACGCCAGGCGTTTGCCCGACGACGCGGCACTGGTGGACTGACTTCCAAGACGTATAGCCCCTGCCCGCCCCGCGCTCCCGGAAGCCCTCAGAAGGACCTTGATATGAAAGCTGTCGTCTTCGAACAGTTCGGCCAGGCGCCGACGATCCAGACCGTCGCCGATCCGAAGCCGACGCCCGAAGGGGTCGTCATCAAGGTCGAGGCGACGGGCCTTTGCCGCAGCGACTGGCATGGCTGGATGGGCCATGATGAGGGCATCACACTGCCGCATGT
>NZ_JBFUDW010000033.1:0-11486 GCF_056404515.1 Mesorhizobium sp. P2_C7
GCGGGCGTCGGCGGCGTGATCGTGTTCACGGTCAGYACCGATGCGTCGGGCAATGTGACGCTCGACCAGCAGCGGGCGGTGGTCCATCCGACGACGGACCCGAACGAGCCGGTCAGCCTGAACGCCGACAATCTGGTGACGCTGACGGCGACGATCACCGACAAGGATGGCGATCATCAGTCGGCGACGCTGAACATTGGCAGCAACCTGACCTTCCTGGATGACGGCCCGTCGATCTCGGCGCCGGGCGCCAGTGCATCGCTGACGGTGGACGAGACGGATCTGACGACGAATGCGACGGCGAGCTTCGCCAGCGCCTTCACCTCGAGCTATGGCGCCGATGGCGCCGGCACGACCACCTATGCGCTGGGCTTCAATGCCGGCGCGACGGGGCTGGTCGACACGGCGAGCGGCCAGGCGGTGGTGCTGAGCCTCGAGGCTGGGCAGGTGGTCGGCCGTGCGGGCGTCGGCGGCGTGATCGTGTTCACGGTCAGYACCGATGCGTCGGGCAATGTGACGCTCGACCAGCAGCGGGCGGTGGTCCATCCGACGACGGACCCGAACGAGCCGGTCAGCCTGAACGCCGACAATCTGGTGACGCTGACGGCGACGATCACCGACAAGGATGGCGATCATCAGTCGGCGACGCTGAACATTGGCAGCAACCTGACCTTCCTGGATGACGGCCCGTCGGCGGTTACGCCGGACTATGCCGTGCTGTGGAATGGAGCAGGGAACCCGGTCACATTCGCCCTGGACGAAGACCACACGCTGTCAAGCAACTACGGGGCGGACGGCGCCGGCACGGTGAAGTTCGCGGCGTCTCTTGACAACGCGGACAGCGGTCTGATGTCAGGCGGCGCGCACATCATCTACGACGTGTCGGCGGACGGCCATACCTTGTATGGTATTGCCAACGGCGCGACGGTGTTCGCGGTCACGCTCGACCCCCAGACTGCCAATCCGACTTATTCCGTGGACATGAACGGAACGGTCGACAGCCCGACCAACGTGACATTCACTGACGGAACGTATGCCTTCTACGGCAGCAACAAGTCCTGGGCCGGCTTGGTGCCAACGAATCAGGACAGCAATCCTGTCAACGATAACTCGCGTGACGTGCTTTTCACGCCCTTCGGCACCGGTACGACGATCAATGGGAACGCGAATTCCTTTGGCGTCGGCGGTGGTGCTGGCGGACAAAATATCGGCGCGGGCGAAGGCATAAGGGTCGACTTTGTCCAAGACTTGACTGGGGCCGCCCCCGGCAATCACATCTTTGACAATCACTATCTGGCCAATGGCGCCAGCTTCACGTTTGGCGATGGAACCAGCAACACCGTCCTTCAAATTACCGCTCGCGACGACAACGCTACTACCGGCACCGACGGTAACACGACAGTCGGCGACGGCCACCTCGATTCGGTCTCGTCAATTGCAATCACCTATGACGGGGAAACGCAGGTGGTCGCGTATGCCGACATCGGCACCACGGCAACACCATATACGCTAGGCAACCCGGGAGGGTTGACGGACAGAAGCTATACGGTTCACTTCGTCGATTTGGGAGGCGGTCACTATGCCGCCCAAATAACGGGTGTGCTCGATGCGAATGTTTCCATCGCGACGTTCACGGCCGACGGCTACAATAGCCTGGAGCTGTTGAATGCATCTCCGTCCGTCGACAGCGGTAACGACTTCGCCATTACCGGATTCGGCGCGGCCGTTCAGACCACCGATCCCGTCAACTTTCACCTACCGATCGAGATCGTGGATGCAGACGGCGACAAGGCGACAAGTGAGATCGGCGTGACGCTGAGTGGGACTGCATTTCAGGATCACTCTGCAGACGCCGCGGGCGCGTCTCATATCTACACGTCGACGGTGGCCATGCCTGACATTATCGGGTCTGCTTTCGGCGACACGATAACGGGCGACGGTTTTGCGAACGTGCTGTATGGAGGAGCCGGAGCCGACACGTTGAACGGGGGCGGCGGTAACGACACGCTCGTCGGCGGCGCCGGCACCGATACGCTCAATGGTGGGGCCGGCAACGACTTCCTCGTCGGCGGCGCAGGAGCGGATACGATGACCGGTGGCACCGGCGCCGACACGTTCAGGCTCGATCATCTCGACATCAAGGATCTTATCACCGACTACAATGGTGGTCAGGGCGACAAGATCGACCTGACGGCCCTGTTCGAGACGGCCCCTGCTGGGGTGGCCGACTTCGTAAAATACGATGCGGGAACACACACGCTCAGCGTCGATGCCAATGGCACAACCGGCGGCGCCAATTTCGTGGACGTTGCCGTGTTGCAGAACACGCCCGCCGGCACGATCACTGTGCTCTACGACGACACGGCGCATGTACAGCACACGGCCACGATTTAACGGCATGGCGCTCGGTCACGCGACTATGTTATACATTGCTAATATCGAGGGGAGCTCATCCATGAATCGTTCTGTAAGACTGCTGGTTTCCGCTGCGACGCTGTTGCTGGCAGTCGGGTCGACGGGCTATGCCGCCGACATCATCGAAGGTCCTTCGGTCGACTATTGTCGAGTCGCCGGGACGTCCAACCTGGTGCTGACCGACAACATCGTCGACCTCAAGGAGCAGGTGGTCAAGCTGATGGACGAGTCGGTTGCCGCCGCCAACAGCTCGGAGTGGATCAACTCGTCCCGGCCGGTCTTCGTCTGGGCATCGGAAGCGAAGGTCGCTTGCGGCATGGCCTATGGCTACCTGAAGACGAACTATCGCGACGAAGATACCCTCAACAAATGCGAGTGTTTTCACGATCGCATGGTCGAGTACATGCACTGACCGGATAAGCGAACCGACGCCTGTTGGCCATCATGATAGCCGACGGATCCTTTTTGACGGCAATCGCCGCAGCGATTGCGTTGGCCGGCTTTGGCCAGACTGTCACGCCGGCCCGCGCCAACTGGCTGGAGCGACCTTCCGTGCAACAACGGCAGCCGTCCGAGTTGACGCGGCCGACGCACTGCGACGCGGCTACGCAGTGGACCCGGCAGACCTTCAAGGCGTTTGCGAGTTGCCAGGCATCGATCTATGGCCTCGAGCCGGTGCTGGCGCATGCCGTGATGGAGATCGAAAGCGGGTTCGATCCTGACGTACAAGGCGCCGACGGCGAAGTCGGCCTGATGCAGGTGATGCCGGCAACGGCGCGAATGCTTGGCTTTCGAGGCTCCCTCGACGGGCTGAGCGCGCCGGCGACCAACATCGCGCTCGGGGTCAAATATCTTGCCCAGGCCAACAAGCTGGCCGCGGGCGACCTGTGCACGACCGTCATGAAATATCGCGCCGGGCACAATGAAAGCCGGTTCTCGGCGCTTTCGGTCCGCTACTGCCAGCGTGCGCGAGCGATCCTGGCAAGGCAAGGGATTGAAGTGACCGGGCCGCTGCCCGTGGCGACATTGGGCTTCTCCGCATTTTCGTCGGGAGGAGAGGGTGGGGCTCCAGCCCAGGGAAAGGGCGTTTGCGTGCGCCGCGTGTTCGTGCCCGGGCCACGATACATGAAATGTGCCGACTATCGGACTGCCGGCCAAGCAAGACAGATCAAGGCGCTTAGAGCCAGGCTTTTCGAAGGCTAAAGAAACTACAGACGGCGCGGCAAGTGCGCCGTAACATGCGTTGAAGACCAGACCGGGAAGCATACTCGGCGGCACATTGGGTGGAGCAATCATGGAAGCTGGCCGACAGGGCCGATGTCTGCGGACATGGGCAATCGCGTTTGCGCTCACCACGACATTGTCAGGCTGCCAGTCGAAAGGCGGTGTTTCCGAAGTGCTCGATCCGGCGGCGATTGCCGCGCCTGGCGGGCAGACCGGCGGCGCGGGTGCTGGTCCTGCCCAGGCGACCCAGTCGCTAGGCACCGGGTCGACCAAAATCACGATGTTGCTGCCATTGTCGGCTCCCGGAACGGCGGGGGAAAACGGCAGGAAGATGCTCGATGCCGCCAAGCTGGCGATGACGGATGTTGGCAATGGATTGCTTACGCTGACGGTAGAGGACACGAAAGGCGACAGCGCACAGGCCGGCAAATTGGCGATAAGTGCGATAACGACGGGGTCGAAAGTGGTCATCGGCCCAACCGAACTGCCGGCAGCCCAGCATATTGCCACGCTGTCGGGGTCGAAGCGTCCACCGGTGCTGGCGCTTGCCGACAATTTCGCAGGAGGTGCCGGGGTTTATGCCGTGCGCCTCAGCGAAGCCGACAGTGCCGCGGCGGGCGCCGCGGGGCTCGCTGCCAAAGGCGGCAAGAAGTTCGTGTTGCTTGTCGCGGAAGGCTCAAACGCCAGCGCCGTGGAGAAGCGGGTCGCGAACGGCCTCAGCATCTATGGTGCGACGCTCGCGGTCACTGTCCCGTATTCGGCCAGCGACGGTGGCGCGAAGGCCGTCGACGAAATGGGCTCGCTCGTGGACACTCCCGACGCCGTGATCGTCGCCAGTGGCGATGGCAGCCCATCGCCTATCCTTGCCGCCCTCAGATCAAAGGGCATTCCGGGAAAGGCAATTTCCGTCGTCGGAACCAATCGGTGGCTGGAGCACCCCATGGATCCGCTGTTTGAGGGGGCATATATCGCCACGCTCGATCAACGCGAAACCGGACCGATCGCCGACCGCTTCAGGGCGACATACAACTACCCGGCCGACGTCAATGTGGCCTATGCTTATGATATGGTTGCGCTGACGGCAGGGGTTGCCAGTGCGGTCGGGCCCGATGGCTTCAGCAAGCAGGTTCTCGAAAATCCAAACGGGTTTCGTGGGTCGACAGGTCTGTTTCGGTTTCGGGCTGACGGATCCAGTGAACGATCGATGCCGTTTTACCAGATTCAAAAGGGCGCGCTCAAACTGGTTGCGAAATCAACGTCTGGTTTCTGATCGCCCTCGGGAACCCGGTCAATCTGATGGGCAGACTGGCCGATGGGGGCTGGCTGATGGTTAGGCTGGGCCGCAGCCGCTTGGCGATCGCGCTGGGAGGCCTTTTGCTTCTGGCCGGGGTTCTGCTGATCATTCAGGCCGGGGCTTTGCTTTCGGTCGATCGGCCCATCCTTGCCCCTTCGCAAAATAGCGGGACGCAGCCGACCCGAGTGGCTGCGTCCATCGTCGAAGCATACCGACGAGAACCCACGCGCAAGATTGCTCAAGACCTCATCGCTCCACCACAGCTTGATCCTGTAAATCTTGAACGGGTCGGGCCCCGTCCGCCGCTGACGGACCTTGGTCTGGCTGTGCCCCCGAAGACACCGATGCCGGACGATTGGCGGGAGGTGCTGCTCTTTCGCCCGGCTGCCGCAACGTCCGCGATCTTCGAATCCATGGGCCGGACAGTAATCATCAGCGGGGTGCAGGGCATCGACCTCGACAGAACCTGTTCGTTTCACGATGTCACCTGGCCTTGCGGCGAGCGCGCACGTGCCGCCTTCAATTCCTGGATTAGGGGACGCGCGCTGAAATGCTTCGTGCCGCCGGACGTCGAGCGTTTTGCCATCGCCGCCCCATGCAGGCTGGGCAAGCAGGACGTCGGCGCCTGGCTTGTGTCCAACGGCTGGGCCACGGCGTTGCCGAGTGGCATCTATGGCAAAGCGCAAGTGACTGCCCAGGGCGCGGGGATGGGCATTTTCGGTCCGCCACAATAGGCTGCGAGACTCAAAGAACCGGAGCAGCGTTCGCCGAGGCCGCCGTTGATTGTTCAGCGGCCGTCGGCATTCCATTGATTAACCTTTACGGCGCAAATTTCCGCGGCAAGCCGGTTGCTTGAACAGTATCGGGTCTCATAGTTCAAATTGTATGCTTCTCGGAAACTGAAAATGCTGTACGCCGGCTCTATGTTGGCTGATCTGACAGGAGATTAGCCAATGGCACAAACCACAGCGACCGCCTCCGCGCAGGCATGGAGAAGCGCCGCATGGCTGACCTTTCTAGGAACAGCCGGGAGCCTCGGCCTTTCCCTGGGCTTCAACTATCTGCTCTTGTTCAGCGACGCGTTCACGCCGTTCGGGCGCAGTATGATGACAGCCGTGCTGTTGCCCGTGGTCATTGGACTGCCGCTTTTCGTACTAATCGGCTGGCAGCAGATCCAAATCCGCAGCTGCCGTCAGGAACTCAACAGGTCCGGAACCTATGACAGGTTGACAGGCTGTCTGAACGGGCCGGTCTTCACGTCGATGGTCGAAAGAAGAGCAACAAGGCCATCGGCGCCGGGACCACGCTCGGGCGCCTTCCTGGTCATTCATTCGGAACATCTACGGTCCATCAATCTGCGCTTTGGCCTTGAATGGGGCGACGAGGCTTTGCGGCTCATAGCCATAACCATACAATCATCAGTACGCGCGGATGATCTGGTTGGACGCATAGGGACTTCCATGTTCGGGGTCTTCCTCTCAGGCGCGACCGAAGCAGAAGCCAAGGAAATCGGCGAGCGTATCCGCACGCGTGTCGCGCAAGTCTATTTCGCACCAAAGGGAACCGAGGATGCCCTGACCATCAAGGTCGGCGGYGTGATGTTTGAGAAAGAGATGGAGTTCGCGGACATGTTTCAGTTCGCCGAACAGGGCGTGTCAGACACCCAGGATGACGCCAGGTTTGAATTGAAGCATCTCAACAGCTGACGGCTTTCGTGCAGCCTATGGCTATTTTTCCCGCATCGCGCGGCGGAAGTTCTGCGTGATCGGCTCGGCGAGGTAAGAAAGCACGGTGCGAGCACCGGTCCGGATCATCGCCTCGCTCGACATGCCGGGCAGCAGCTTGCGGCCTTCCAGCTTGGCGAGTTCACTCTTGTCGATCAACACGGTTGCGGCGAAATACGGTGCCCCGCTGCGCTCCTCCACCATGCGGTCAGCCGACACGATCTCCACGACGCCGTCGAGCGGCGGCAGGTTGTAGCGGGCGAAGGCCGGGAAGCTGACGCGCGCGGGCTGTCCGGGGGCGATCGTCTCGACATCTTCAGGTTTGACCATAGCCTCGACCACGAGTTGTTGTCCGAGCGGGACGACTGTCATCAATGTCTCGCCGGGTTTCACGACACCGCCCGTCGTGTGGACCTTCAGGTCCATGACGATGCCGTCAACCGGTGCGACGACATTGGTACGGGTCAGCACGTCCTTGGCGGAACGCTCCTGTTGCCTGAGGTCAAACAATTCCGCCTCGACCTTGCTCAACTCCTCGACGGCCTCGTTCAGCCGCACTGTGCCGAGGTTCAAGATCTGCATGTCGATCTCGGCTATGGCGCTTCTGGCACGAGCGATTGCCGCGGTGTTGGTCGCGCGCTCCCCCTCGATCTCCCTCTGTTGTCGTTTGAGCAACAGGTTCCGCTCGCGCGTGGTCAGCCCCTTCTTGAGCAGCCCCTCGAGGTCTTTGCTTTCACCCCCGATCGCCTCGATCTGCTTGTCCTCGGTGACGATGAGCTCCTTCAGTCCGTTTATCTCTTCCTGTATCTGGTTATGGCGCTGGCTGAGGATTTCCCCCTCATCCTTCAAATTGTGCTGCTTCGCCGCGAACACGTCACGCTGTGCGGCCACCGCGTCCCTTGCGGCGGTAGCGGGGTCTGCGAGCAACGCCGGATCGAACTCGATCTCCGGCTTGCCGTCCCGCTCGGCCCTGAGACGCGCGGCTAGCGCGTCGCGCGTTGCTATCCGGTTCTGGATCAGGTCAAGCTGCGTCTTTGCCTGTGTGTCGTCGAGCCGGATAAGGACCTTGCCCGCCTTGACGATATCACCGTTGGCGGCGTTCAGGTCCGCGATGATGCCGCCCTCGAGGTGCTGGATCAGCTTGCGGTCGCCGGCGACCTTGATAACGCCCGGTGCTACAGCGGCGCTGTCCAAAGGCGCCAGCGCCGCCCAACCGCCGGCGACGCCGAAGAACAGGAACATGATCGCGAACCCGGTGCACGTCACGCCCGTCAGACGCAGGGGTAGCGGTTCCAGCAGGGACGGTGGCGGCACGGGCAACGGCACGACGTTCAAGTCCGGGGAACGGCTCATGCTTCTTTGACTTCCTTGACCACTTCGAGGGTTGGCAGCGAGGCTCCCATCGGCATCTGGGTCACCTTGCGGGCGCGGTTGGCGAGTTCGTTGAAGACATAGTCGCGCGGGCCGAAGAGGTCTTGCTGGCCGTGGTTGAGGACCAGCACCTTGTCGACCTTCTCCAGGATATTCGGTCGGTGCGCGATCAGGACGATGGTCGTGCCCGCCACCTTGACCGCGCTGAGGGCTGCGATCAATGCGTCCTCGCCATCGCGGTCGAGGTTGGAATTGGGCTCGTCCAGTATAAGGAGTGGCGGGTCGCCGTAGAGTGCCCGCGCCAGGCCGATGCGTTGGCGCTGCCCGCCTGACAGCACCGCGCCGGATTCGCCGATCTCGGTGGCGTAACCCTTAGGCAGCCCCTTGATCAGTTCGTGAACTCCCGCCAACTGAGCGGCCTTGACCACGTTGTTGAAGACCGGCGGGTTGAGCTGCGCGAAGCGGCAGATGTTTTCGGCGACGGTACCGGCGAAGAGCTCGATGTCCTGCGGCAGGTAACCGACATGATGACCACGGTCCTCCGCCGCCCATTGGGCAACGTCCATGCCGTCCAGCAACGCACGCCCCCCGGATGGACGCCAGGCACCGGCCAGTATTCGCGCCAGGCTCGTCTTACCGGCCGCGCTCGGGCCGATCAGCGCCATTGCTTCACCCGGACTGAGCCGGAAGTTGATCCCTTTCAGAATCGGCTCGCCACCCTGTCGGGCAAGCACGAGGTCGTCGGCCTCAAACCGCCCCTTCGGTCGTGGTAATGGCAGAACCGCTGTGGCCTCCGGGTGCTGTCCGGCGACCGCGGTGAGACGCCGGTAAGCGGCACGCGCTCCGACCGTGGCCTTCCATGTGGCGATCGCTTGTTCAACTGGGGACAAGGCGCGACCCATGAGAATCGAGGCGGAGATCATGATGCCGGCCGAGGCTTCGTTGCGAACCACCAGATAGGCACCAAGGCCCAGTATGGCCATTTGCAGGGCGAGCCGGTGACAACGCGCCATGGCCGCGATGACGCCGCCACGGTTGGCGGCAAGGACTTGTCCTTTGTTCGCCTCGTCCTGCTGCGCCTTCCAGCCCTCCAGCAGTGGCTTTAGCATGCCCATCGCCTGGACGACCTCGGCGTTTCGGATCGCAGCTTCAGCCTGCGTGTATGCCCGCGACTGTGCGGTTGCGGCCTCGGTCAAAGGCTTGCGCGTGAGGTATTCGTTGAGCACCGCCAAGGCGAAGAGTACGACCCCGCCGACCAGCGCCAACCAACCCAGCCAAGGGTGCATGAGGAATATGGCGGCGAAAAACAGAGGCGCCCAAGGCGCGTCAAGGATAGGGAAGATGCTCGGGCTCGTGAAGAAATTCCGCACTTGATCGAGGTCGCGCAGCGGTCGGGCATTGGCATGCCCGGGCGCCGAGGCGGCATATTCCACCGATGCGGTCAGCAGAACTGGTGCCAACCGCGCGTTCATCCACGATCCGACTTTAGCCAGAAGGCGCCCGCGCACCACTTCCAGCCCCGCCATTGCGACGAGTGCCCCTGCCGCCATCAACGACAGCATCACCAGCGTCTCCAGGCTGTGGCTGGACAACACCCGGTGATAGACCTGGAGCATGTAAAGCGCCCCCGTCAGCATCAGCACGTTGATGCCAGCGCTGAACCAGATAAGCGGCCGGATGGCACGTCTGGCCTCTTTCATCACCACTTGCAGGGCAGGGGGCTGTTGGTTGGCTTTCATCATTTATATCTCTGCGGGGTGCTGCTTCGTGCGCAGATGGCGGGAGGCAACTTTAGCTGCCTCCCGTCGCTCAGTGATCAGGCGACGACGTCAACGGGTATGTGCTGCGTCGCCGTCGTATCGGCGTCCGCGTCCGCGATCTGGAACGCGAAGTCGAGGTTGGCATTCAACGTCCCGGAGGTCGTCTGCACGAAGCCGATGTCCACGATCTTGAGGACATCGTTGTCCTGCGCCTCCCAAGCTTGCGTACCACTGCTTGCGCCTTCGACCGGGATGGTGTTGGGGTTGTCGATGATCCCGTTCAGGTTAATCGCGGATCCTGTCAGCCCGTTGCCGGATTGCATGATCTGCATCCCCTGAATTTTGAAGTTCTCACCGGCGGCGAGGTTGTAGTCGTTGCTCTCGATAATGAGGAGGGCGTCGTTGTTGTCGAGCGTGAACTCGGTGTTGTACGGGGACGGCACACCACCGGTCGAAAGCTTGAAGAAGTCTTGGTTCTCGACAAAGATCGACCTCGTGGTTTTGACGTCGTCGGCGGTGGATGCTGTGCCTTTGTCATCGATCAGGTCGAGGACCACGATAAGATCCTCGGAGTTCCCGATACCGTCGAACTTGATGGCGACGCCGGACACAGAGTCTGTCGGGGTGGTTTTCTCAGTACCACCACCGGGGGCACCGGGGTTCACGTCCCCGAGAATGTTCTCGTTGAAGAACCGCAGCGTCAGCAGTTCGTTCTTCTGGATCGTGTCACCCGCGACACCGTTCGTGGATTGGGTTGCCGACACCCAGTCCTCGAAGCTGCTGGTGACGAACTGGCCGTTGTTATAGGCAGTGTCGAGAGGCGGTCCGTCCGGTGCGCCGTCACCCGAGCCGTTGAAGCCGAAAGGAGAGCCGGCAGGGTTCGTGTTCGCTGTGAACTGCACATAGAACCCGTTGGTGTCGGTGGTGCCGTTGTTGAGGTCAAGTTCCGTCACCACGAGTTCCGGGTGTCCGGTGTTACCGGGAGGTGCCTTCCGCAACAGTTCGGAGGTGTGCAGCACGTTGAAGCTGAACCCGTCGATCGGGTCCGCCAGGGTGATGCTGTAGGTATCGGCGGCCTTGTCGAAGGTCAGGGTGCCGCCCGCCGTGGCATCCTGCACGCCAGCCGTGATCGGGTCCTTGTCATAGTGGAACGAGAAGGTGAACGTTGCACTGGCGGCGTCCTCCGACGTCAGTGTCGCCACGGCTTGGGTAATGCCGGGGGTGCCCGGGTTATCGACCGTGCCGGTCAAGCTGATCTGGACACCGGCGAGGCCTGTGTTGATGTCGACAAAGTCGGAACCACCGCCCGTGTAGAATGCAGCGTTGTGACTGTCTTTGCCGATGTCGTACCCGAAGGCTCCGGTAGCAGTTGCGTTCAGCACGTTGTGCAGGGTCTCATCCTCGACGGCTGGGGTACCGGGGTCACCGTCGAACGGCACAGTGATCGTGGGGCCGTCATCCTGGAACTGCACGGCATCGCCGATACCGGTCGAACTGGTCGCTGTGTCGCCGTCACCGTCGGTGACCGTCACCACCGCCAGCAAGGCGCTGTCGGTGATGTTCACCGACTCGTCGTGGCTGGCTCCCGGGGTCGGATGATGGATCGAGGCATACTGCGCCACGCTGACGACGCCGGTCGTGCTGTTGATGGCGACAGCGAACGCCGCCGCCCCACCGGCCCCGCCGATGCGGCCGACC
>NZ_JBFUDW010000034.1:0-7882 GCF_056404515.1 Mesorhizobium sp. P2_C7
AGGTTCAGCAGGACTCTGCCGCCCACGTTTCTCTTTCTTCTTTCTCTTTCTTCAATATTCAATTTTCAAAGAACAGACACCGCAGACGCAGTGTCGTGGCCCGTTTCGCTTTTGGCTCCGGGGCCGTCCGAGTGTCGCTTACGCGGCTCTCTTGAATCTCACAACGGGCAGGCTTAGAAGCAAACTTCTTCGTCGCCAGCGGCGTGCCGCCCTCGTTGGTGAGGCGTATATAGTCGCCACCCTCAACAACTGTCAACAGCCAAGATCATCCTTTTTTCGATTTCTCGTGGAGATCTCGGCGAGGCCCGAATTTGTGAGTTGGCTTGGCCCGATTGTGACCGGCTTTCCGGGGCAGCTTATCCGCATGAAGCACGCCACCAGATCAGCGCCGGGCGGATGCCATCGGCCCGAAATCGCTGGTCGCGCTTGGCGGAGCGCCCTGGCCGCGCCCTGCTTGAGCGCCGGTTAGAGCCGTTCTTCAAGCAATTCCGGCGTGATGTTGCGGCCGGCGTAAAAGACGCCCAAAATCAGTACCCGCTCGCCCTCGACGGCGAATGCAATGCTGACAGCGCGCCGGTACCCAACAATCCGCAGCCCAGGCATGATCTCGACCCGCTCGGTGCCGCGCTGTGGAAAAGTCGACAGGTCGAGACAATGCTCGCGGATACCCACAACGAAATTCCAGGCGATCGCAGGCGATGCGCGTTCCGCTATGTCGTCATACAGCGCTTCCAGCTCGGACTCCGCCTTGGGGTGGAAGACAATCTGATAGTCCATCCCCTACTTGGCTTTCGCCTGTTTCGCGCGATGACGCGCCTCCAGCCGCGAAAACACCTTGTCGACAGGGATTCCTTTCGTTGGATCCCGCTGGAGCTCGGCCAGGCGCGACGGTACGTCTTCGCGCAGCCATTTCTCTCGCTCCGCCTCGAAGTCCTCGAGCATGCGCAGGCCCGCGCGGACAACCTCGCTGGCATTGTTGTAGCGGCCTGATTCGAGCTGCTTCCTGATGAAGCTCTCATAGTGGTCGTTTAAAGCGTAATTTGGCATGGCAACCTCCTGCAAACATTATGGGAGCGCCCAACGCGGATAGCAATAGATGTCAACTATTATCAATATGGCTGATTCGGCCATGCTCCACCTTGCCGCCATCCGGCTCCGGGAGAGGTACCGTCGCCTGATTCGGCACGACCGGAATGTCGTCTCAGCCTTGAGGGCGCCGGCGCGATCGAGGAGCGGCATGCAAAGTCGATGCCCGCGGTCGTCATCTCCATGGCAGCATGCGCGCGACGACGGACGCGAACTCCAACCGGATCGCCGACGCGCTCGGGATGTCATCTCTGTCCGGTTTTGTCGTGTCACGCGGACATTGTCGTTTGCGCTTCCGATCTTCGGCTCACATATGCTCCAAACGCGCAACGCCCGTCGGCTGCTGCCTGACGGGCGTTTGGTTTGCGGGGACAGGCTTTGTCTTATTTGTCCGGCTGCGTCGGCTATCCCTGCTTGCGGGCCCCTGAGGGGTTCGAATCCATGGCCACGGTCAGTCGGATACAAAAACAGCCCGGGCTTGGCCGGGCTGTTTTAATTTGGTTGCGGGGACAGGATTTGAACCTGTGACCTTCAGGTTATGAGCCTGACGAGCTACCGGGCTGCTCCACCCCGCGTCAACTAAGAAGTAAGCGCAAGCCTACGATAGGGATGGCCTACAGATAGGTAGAAGCCTCACCAAATGAAAGGGCCGCTTACGCGGCCCGTGATCCCGTTGGCGGGCCTGTTCATAAAGAGAAGATTTCTCTCCATCCGATTTGGATGTGAGATCAACGTGCGTTTGGCAGACCTGGCAGCGACCTACTCTCCCGCGTCTTGAGACGAAGTACCATCAGCGCTGGAGCGTTTCACGGCCGAGTTCGGAATGGGATCGGGTGCAGCCGCTCCGCCATAACCACCAGGTCGGCAAAACGCACGTTGTTCGAGAAGCTGTTGAGCGAATAGCCATTCGTGAGTAGCCAATAGGGATTACCTATTTTTTGGCCGTCTCGGAGCTGTTCGCTGGTCTTTTTTGTGCCTGGTCGTTCTTGGGTCTGGCCCTTCGAAGCGAAGCTTCGCAAGGTCGACCGACCGTCGGCGCCGATGCGCCGCACCCGTAGCGCCGCCCGCAGGGCGGAACAAGCGTGAGTAAGAACAAACCATCTGACTTCTGGCGACAATCCTTTGGATTGCGCCGAGATGGGCATAAGGAATGAGAACGATCAAGCCGATCGAACTATTAGTACCGGTAAGCTTCAAGCGTTGCCGCTCTTCCACACCCGGCCTATCAACGTGGTCGTCTTCCACGGTTCTCAGGGAATACTCGTTTTAAGGTGGGTTTCCCGCTTAGATGCCTTCAGCGGTTATCCCGTCCGGATATAGCTACCCTGCTATGCGGCTGGCGCCACAACAGGTCCACCAGAGATCCG
This sequence comes from Mesorhizobium sp. P2_C7, assembly GCF_056404515.1. Classification (NCBI taxonomy): domain Bacteria; kingdom Pseudomonadati; phylum Pseudomonadota; class Alphaproteobacteria; order Hyphomicrobiales; family Phyllobacteriaceae; genus Mesorhizobium; species Mesorhizobium sp. P2_C7. Next base: position 2,454 of record NZ_JBFUDW010000034.1, read on the forward strand.
TCCATCCCGGTCCTCTCGTACTAGGGACAGATCCTTTCAATATTCCTACACCCACGGCAGATAGGGACCGAACTGTCTCACGACGTTCTGAACCCAACTCACGTACCGCTTTAAATGGCGAACAGCCATACCCTTGGGACCTGCTCCAGCCCCAGGATGCGATGAGTCGACATCGAGGTGCCAAACAACCCCGTCGATATGGACTCTTGGGGGTCATCAGCCTGTTATCCCCGGCGTACCTTTTATTCGTTGAGCGATGGCCCTTCCACGCGGGACCACCGGATCACTATGACCGACTTTCGTCTCTGCTCGACTTGTCAGTCTCGCAGTCAGGCAGGCTTATGCCATTGCACTCAGCGAACGATTTCCGACCGTTCTGAGCCCACCATCGCGCGCCTCCGTTACTCTTTAGGAGGCGACCGCCCCAGTCAAACTACCCACCATACATTGTCCCGGACCCGGATAACGGGCCGCGGTTAGACATCCATAGTAATAAGGGTGGTATTTCAAGGGTGGCTCCACCTGAGCTGGCGCCCAGGTTTCAAAGCCTACCACCTATCCTACACATGCCACTACGAATGCCAATGTAAAGCTATAGTAAAGGTGCACGGGGTCTTTCCGTCTAACCGCAGGAACCCCGCATCTTCACGGGGAATTCAATTTCACTGAGTCTATGCTGGAGACAGCGGGGAAGTCGTTACGCCATTCGTGCAGGTCGGAACTTACCCGACAAGGAATTTCGCTACCTTAGGACCGTTATAGTTACGGCCGCCGTTTACTGGGGCTTCGATTCAGAGCTTGCACCCCTCCTCTTAACCTTCCAGCACCGGGCAGGCGTCAGACCCTATACGTCGTCTTGCGACTTCGCAGAGCCCTGTGTTTTTGATAAACAGTCGCTACCCCCTGGTCTGTGCCACCCTCCTCCACTTGCGTGGAAAAGGGTCACGCTTCTTCCGAAGTTACGCGTGCAATTTGCCGAGTTCCTTCAGCATAGTTCTCTCAAGCGCCTTGGTATACTCTACCAGACCACCAGTGTCGGTTTCGGGTACGGTTTATAAGGAGGAGCTATTTCCTGGAACCACGCAGCAGCCCGTTCAATCCGATAAGATTGGACTACCTCAATGATCCGTCACTACCTCCAAGCCCACGAATATTAACGTGGTTCCCATCGACTACGCGTTTCCGCCTCGTCTTAGGGGCCGGCTAACCCTGCTCAGATTAGCTTTAAGCAGGAACCCTTGGTCTTTCGGCGGGGGAGTCTCTCACTCCCCTTACGTTACTCATGTCAGCATTCGCACTTCTGATACCTCCACCACCCCTCACGGGTATGGCTTCATCAGCTTACAGAACGCTCCGCTACCGCTCGTGATTGCTCACGAACCCTAAGCTTCGGTGTATGGCTTTAGCCCCGTTACATTTTCGGCGCAAAGACCCTTATTTAGACCAGTGAGCTGTTACGCTTTCTTTAAATGATGGCTGCTTCTAAGCCAACATCCTGGTTGTTTTGGGATCCTCACATCCTTTCCCACTTAGCCATAACTTGGGGACCTTAGCTGTAGGTCAGGGTTGTTTCCCTTTTCACGACGGACGTTAGCACCCGCCGTGTGTCTGCCGACTAGTACTCCCAGGTATTCGGAGTTTGGTTAGGTTTGGTAATCCGGTGAGGACCCCTAGCCCATCCAGTGCTCTACCCCCTGGGGTATTCGGTCGACGCTCTACCTAAATAGATTTCGCGGAGAACCAGCTATTTCCGAGTTTGATTGGCCTTTCACCCCTAGCCACAAGTCATCCCGAACTATTGCAACAGTTATGGGTTCGGTCCTCCAGTAAGTGTTACCTTACCTTCAACCTGCTCATGGCTAGATCACTCGGTTTCGGGTCTAATGCGACGAACTGAACGCCCTGTTCAGACTCGCTTTCGCTGCGCCTACACCTAGCGGTTTAAGCTTGCTCGTCACACTAAGTCGCTGACCCATTATACAAAAGGTACGTGGTCACCCAGGACGAACCTTGGGCTTCCACTGTTTGTAGGCAATCGGTTTCAGGTACTCTTTCACTCCCCTTGTCGGGGTGCTTTTCACCTTTCCCTCACGGTACTAGTTCGCTATCGGTCATGCACGAGTACTTAGGCTTGGAGGGTGGTCCCCCCAATTTCAGACAGGATTTCACGTGTCCCGCCTTACTCGAGGACGATGATTTGCATTACGCGTACGGGGCTGTCACCCACTATGGCCCTACTTTCCAGAAGGTTCCGCTTGTCTCATCATCGCCACTGGCCTGGTCCGGGTTCGCTCGCCGCTACTTCCGGAGTCTCGGTTGATGTCCTTTCCTACGGGTACTTAGATGTTTCAGTTCCCCGCGTTCGCCACTTTACCCCTATGTATTCAGGGTAAGTTACCTATTATCGATACTTGGAAACCACAGCAGCATCAGCGCAATCTCGAAGAGATTGTCGCTCCAACGCGATCCCAAAGAGATCGCGCAGGCCTGCTGCTCTGATTTTCCAAGTACCTTAGGTGGGTTTCCCCATTCGGAAATCTACGGATCAAAGGGTATTCGCACCTCCCCGTAGCTTATCGCAGCGTATCACGTCCTTCATCGCCTGTGCATGCCAAGGCATCCACCAATTGCCCTTAAGACACTTGATCGTTCTCATTGCCAATACCCATCCGCGCGATCTCGAAGAGATCGTCGCATGGGCCAAATCCTGTGCGGGATTTAGCCCGATGTCATTGGCACAAAAAGACCAGCTTCTCGAGATCGGTTCGAGGGTGCGGTTAGGCAAACCCATCATATGCGGGAGATTGAGCGTCTCCCGCGACAAATCACAAGCCTTTTGGGCTCATGAAGTTCGAACAAATCTTCTCTTTACGATGTCAAACAGAACAGGCGGGAAAGCCAAGAAAGCTTCCCGCAAATCTTTTTTCGAATGACTTTTTCTCGGACACCTTCATCTCCACTCGACACCTCTTTCTTCCCTGGAGAAGAAGCGACAATCCTTGCGGATTGCGCGAGTGGTGGAGCCGGACGGGATCGAACCGACGACATCCTGCTTGCAAAGCAGGCGCTCTCCCAGCTGAGCTACGGCCCCTGATTATTTTCCCGATATCGCCATCAAGAAGATGGCAGGCATCGAGGAGATCCGACAATCCTTGCGGATTGCGAAGTGGTGGGCCTGGGAGGACTTGAACCTCCGACCTCACGCTTATCAAGCGCGCGCTCTAACCAACTGAGCTACAAGCCCTAAGCCCTAAGCCCGCAGATGGTAGTCGGCTTCGAGGCAGAGCCTCGCAAGGCCGCCAAATCTAACTAAAACCGGCGGCCGTCGCGGCTCGTGCCGCGCCCTCGCGGAGCGCCAGCACCCGCCCATCTTAATCAACAGGAGGGTGCGACACGGCGCGCGAGCGCAATCCAAAGTCATTCGCTGAAGAAAGAGAAACGAAGGCGGCAGACCCGCTTAAGGTATGCGCGACGGTCAGAGTGACTCTCTGCCGTCTTGTTCCAAGAGAACCGAAAGGCAGAGGCTCATCAGATGAGCGTTTCCATTAAGGTTCTTCCTTAGAAAGGAGGTGATCCAGCCGCAGGTTCCCCTACGGCTACCTTGTTACGACTTCACCCCAGTCGCTGACCCTACCGTGGTCGCCTGCCTCCTTGCGGTTAGCACAGCGCCTTCGGGTAAAACCAACTCCCATGGTGTGACGGGCGGTGTGTACAAGGCCCGGGAACGTATTCACCGCGGCATGCTGATCCGCGATTACTAGCGATTCCAACTTCATGCACTCGAGTTGCAGAGTGCAATCCGAACTGAGATGGCTTTTGGAGATTAGCTCGACCTCGCGGTCTCGCTGCCCACTGTCACCACCATTGTAGCACGTGTGTAGCCCAGCCCGTAAGGGCCATGAGGACTTGACGTCATCCCCACCTTCCTCTCGGCTTATCACCGGCAGTCCCCTTAGAGTGCCCAACTGAATGCTGGCAACTAAGGGCGAGGGTTGCGCTCGTTGCGGGACTTAACCCAACATCTCACGACACGAGCTGACGACAGCCATGCAGCACCTGTCACCGGTCCAGCCGAACTGAAGGGATCCATCTCTGGAAACCGCGACCGGGATGTCAAGGGCTGGTAAGGTTCTGCGCGTTGCTTCGAATTAAACCACATGCTCCACCGCTTGTGCGGGCCCCCGTCAATTCCTTTGAGTTTTAATCTTGCGACCGTACTCCCCAGGCGGAGAGCTTAATGCGTTAGCTGCGCCACCGACAAGTAAACTTGCCGACGGCTAGCTCTCATAGTTTACGGCGTGGACTACCAGGGTATCTAATCCTGTTTGCTCCCCACGCTTTCGCACCTCAGCGTCAGTACCGAGCCAGTGAGCCGCCTTCGCCACTGGTGTTCCTCCGAATATCTACGAATTTCACCTCTACACTCGGAATTCCACTCACCTCTCTCGGACTCGAGATTGCCAGTATTAAAGGCAGTTCCGGGGTTGAGCCCCGGGATTTCACCCCTAACTTAACAATCCGCCTACGTGCGCTTTACGCCCAGTAATTCCGAACAACGCTAGCCCCCTTCGTATTACCGCGGCTGCTGGCACGAAGTTAGCCGGGGCTTCTTCTACGGTTACCGTCATTATCTTCACCGTTGAAAGAGCTTTACAACCCTAGGGCCTTCATCACTCACGCGGCATGGCTGGATCAGGCTTTCGCCCATTGTCCAATATTCCCCACTGCTGCCTCCCGTAGGAGTYTGGGCCGTGTCTCAGTCCCAATGTGGCTGATCATCCTCTCAGACCAGCTATGGATCGTCGCCTTGGTAGGCCATTACCCCACCAACTAGCTAATCCAACGCGGGCTCATCCATCTCCGATAAATCTTTCTCCCGAAGGACGTATACGGTATTAGCTCCAGTTTCCCGGAGTTGTTCCGTAGAGATGGGTAGATTCCCACGCGTTACTCACCCGTCTGCCGCTCCTCTTGCGAGGCGCTCGACTTGCATGTGTTAAGCCTGCCGCCAGCGTTCGTTCTGAGCCAGGATCAAACTCTCAAGTTTTGAAACTTTGATTGGCTTTTATCTGGTCACGCTTTGAATTGACGAGAACATTCACACCTAGACACTCACGTGTCTTGGTAGACTTTATTCTCTCAAAACGTGTCCGCCAAAGTCTCGTTCGAACAACCTATCCCTGGCGGGATAAGAGGTTCAGCAGGACTCTGCCGCCCACGTTTCTCTTTCTTCAATATTCAATTTTCAAAGAACAGACACCGCAGACGCAGTGTCGTGGCCCGTTTCGCTTTTGGCTCCGGGGCCGTCCGAGTGTCGCTTACGCGGCTCTCTTGAATCTCACAACGGGCAGGCTTAGAAGCAAACTTCTTCGTCGCCAGCGGCGTGCCGCCCTCGTTGGTGAGGCGTATATAGTCGCCACCCTCAACAA
>NZ_JBFUDW010000035.1:0-6830 GCF_056404515.1 Mesorhizobium sp. P2_C7
AAGTTCACCAGTTGCAAGGGCGATGAGATGTGATGGCGAACCGGTCATACCGGGAGCTGGGATAACCCGTGCGAATGTCGTGGGCATCATTGCCCGCAAAGCAGAGTGGGACCTGACTCGCGGATACCATCAAGGCCAGCGGTCAACATGAACGACTGCATCAACAGGCCGGACAGAAGACCGCACCTGACCCAATCGTCAGAAACGTCAAATCACCCCTTGCATCGCGGGAGCCATCCACAGAGGACACTCAGCCAAGTCGGCGCTGTTGACCTAAGCGGACGCTCGCGTCCGACGTGGGACTAGAATAGGCTGCAGCGAAGCCGCTTGATCGACCGGGGAGGGCGCAGGCAAGTATGGAGCGAAGGCTTACCGCGATACTCGCTGCCGATGTGGTTGGCTACAGCCGCCTCATGGGCGAGGACGAGGTAGGCACACTCGAACGATTGAAGGGTTGCCGTCGCGAACTGGTCGACCCCGCGATCGAGGAATTCCACGGCCGCATTATCAAGCTCATGGGCGACGGCGCGCTCGTCGAGTTCGCGAGTGTCGTCGATGCCGTCCATTGCGCTGCCGTGATCCAGCGCCGAATGGCGCAGCGCAACAAGGGCGCCACTGATGCCCGGCAGATCCGGTTTCGCATCGGCGTCAATCTCGGCGACGTCATCGTGGACGAAAACGATATCTACGGAGATGGCGTGAACATCGCCGCCCGCCTCGAGGCTATGGCCGAGCCAGGCGGAGTCTGCATCTCCGGAACCGCATTCGATCATGCCGTCCACAAAGTGGACGTCGGCTTTGCCAGTCTGGGAGAGCAGCGCCTCAAGAATATCGCCGATCCGGTTCGCGCCTATCGACTCTTGCTCGATCCCGCGGCATCGGGAAAGGTCACGGCCGCGCCCCACCGGCCGGGCCCGCGCGTTATGATCCTGGCGGGCGCCGCCGTCCTGGTGATTGCCGCGATTGCCGGCATTTTTGCGTGGCAGAAGTTCTCGGTGCCATCGCGGCCATCGGTTGCCGTGCTGCCGTTTGCAAACCTCGGCGGCGATCCAGGCCAGGACTATTTCGCTGACGGCATCACCGAAGATCTGATCACCGACCTCACCAAGCTTTCCGGTCTGGACGTCATCGCGCGCAACTCGGTGTTCGCCTACAAGGACAAGCCTGCAGCGCTGGCGGACGTCGCGCGCGACCTTGGCGTCCGCTTCGTCGTCGAGGGGAGCGTCCGCCGCACCGGCGAGCAGATCCGCCTCAATGCCCAGCTCATCGATACGGCAACGGGCGACAATCTGTGGGCCAACCGGTTCGATCGCGGTATGGCCGGGGTGTTTGGCGTCCAGGACGAGATGGGCCGGGAGATCGCCAAGGCGCTCGGCTTGCAACCGTCAACGGTGGAAAGCGAGCGGATGGCGCGTCCGCCGACCGAAGATCTAGAGGCCTACGACTACTATCTCAGAGCCGAGCAGGCGGCACGCACCGGCGGACGGGCCGGGCTGCGGGAGTCGCTTCCGCTCTACGACAAGGCGGAGGAGCTCGACCCCGCTTTTGCCGAAGCCTTCGCGGCGGATGCAAGCACGACAGTCTATATCTGGCGCGAATCGTTCAACGACATCATGCAGAGCGCGCCCGCGCGCAAGCGCGCCTATGAGAAGGCAAGCCGTGCGCTGCAACTCGACCCGGACCTTTCGTCGCCTTATGCGATTCTTGGCATCATGCAGGTCGTGGATCGCCGCTACGAGGAAGCCATCGCTTCGGCCGAGCGAGCCGTCGCACTCGGCCCCGGCGATGCGGAGACGCAAATAGCTCTAGGATACGTGCAACTGTTCGCCGGCAATCATGCCGAGGCAGCCGCAGCGGTCGAGACAGCGCTCAAGCTCGATCCCAACCTTTCGGCCATCAACCGGCAAATTGCCGGTCTGGTCTTTCTTGTCCAGGGCAGCAACGAGAAGGCGATCGAGGCGCTCGAACGCACGCGAGACGATGCGCCGTCGGTCGGAGATTTCAGAATTACCCTCGCTGCCGCCTACGTCCGCGCCGGCCGCTTGCCGGATGCGAGGGCGGCGATCGCGGAGGGACTAAGTTCCATGTCGTCACCGGGGTACGATTCATTGTCGGCGGTGCGGCTCAACGGTCTCCAATATCGTAACCCCCGGGATTCGGCTCTCATCATTGACGCACTGCAGCAGGCGGGCTTGCCCGAATGGCCGTTCGGCTTCACCGCCGACCAACACGACCAGTTGAAGGGAGGCGAGATTAACTCCCTCGTCCTAGGCCATACGTTGCAAGGTCAACTTGAGCCCGGTCTCCAGCCAGCCATCCTGCAGGTCGGAAAGGACGGCAAGGCCGCGTTCCGCTCGACGACGCGACTACTCACCGAGACCGTCTATGTCGATGGCGACCTATTGTGCGAGCAGAGTGAGAATATGTTCGGGCGCCCCGACTGCGGACCTGTCTACAAACGCCGTGACGGCGCCGGCAACGGCTATTCCTTCGTCAACTCAAGCAAGGTGTTCCACTTCGCGGTGGTTCAGTAGATGCACGCGTCTCAGTGATACTTGTCGAGCTCCAAATTGGCCGCGACCTTCGGCCAGTTGGCATCGGCTTTCGGTATATTTTCAGCTGCATGCGCGGCGAAATCGTTCGCATTGCCGACGTCGTAGATCAGGTAGAGCTTGCCGTCGATAATCTTGAATGCTTCCGGATCGACATTGATCGTGACCCCTCCACCCACGACTTCGGCAGCACAGTAGCCGCCATATTGAGGAGCGTACTTGACCGGTTCGCTCATGAACATTTCCAGGTGTTTCTTGCTGGCGAAATGCCAGGGAGTCCCCAGCCAGTCATAAGTGAACTCTTCGGAGCCCTTCACGGCCTTGCCGTCAGTGAAGTAAGCGACCGTGTCGTAGCCCATGATCGCCACACCGCCGAAATAGCCGGTGTTTACCGAATTGTCGGCCCGGGCCGATCCCGCGCCGGCGACCGCAGCTACCGCGACTAGGGCAGCCGCCCCCAAATTCCGAACCAGTCGCGACTTGATCATCGTGCTCATCTGCATCCTCCGTTAATCGTGGATCTCTGCGCACTTCGCCGTGTTCGCCTCGCCAAGGATCTTGGCTTGGCAGGTAGCACCATGGCGTTTGAATAGTCGTATGATATCCGTGTTGCCCTTCCAGAATGCGCGCGTTGTCGGCATGTAGCCATGGCCCTCGGGATGGTTCACATCGGCACCTTTCGCAATAAGGAATTCCGCCAGTTCAAGGTGGTTTTCCTCGCCGGCAACCAACAACGGCGTAGCGCCCGCCTTGTTGGCGGTATCGTCGAGCACCGCGCCTTTTTCCAGGAGCAGCTTGGCGATCGGCAGGCTGCCCGAGAAGGCGGCCGCATGTAGCGGGGTGAAGCCGCCCGAGTTCCGGGCCATGACGTCGGCCCCCTTGCTCAGCAGGAACTCGGCGATTTCCGGCTGGTTATCAAGCGCTGCAGCGATGAGTAGTGTTGCCTGGTCGCTCGCCCGACTATCGACGTCGGCACCGCTCGCGACAGCTTGCTCGACACCCACTTTGTCGCCGGCAGCTATGGCATCGAACAACACGTCGCCCGCCGCTGCATCGGTCGCGGCAAGCGCCAATACGACAAGTATCAGCAGTCCACGCATCAGTATCGATATCACGCGCGAAGACAGCGTACAAGTTCGGGACGACGGTGCTCGGCACGTGGCAGTTTAGCGTTGCCCGTAAAAAGGGAATGTCCGCTTGGCATTGCGCCAAGAACGACCTGACTTGGAGCTGCCTATTGCCTCCATCGATGTCCGCTTTTTGGTGAATGGACGGGACCGTCGTAGCTGCTCCGGGTCAAAAATCGGTCTTTCAGGGGTGACGGTTTGACCTTGGAGTGTTCACCCAGACAGACCACTGTGTTTGAGGTATGCCCCAATCATTTGCATGAGGTTCTGATGACACTACGCCGCACAATTCTGCCCGGATCGGCCGTTTTGATAAGGTGAATGACACGGCCTATTGATTTCATTACATTCTTGGAGGTCTTCCAAACTGAATATGCGGGTTCGCTACCCGCTCCAGACCTCCGTCCGCACGATCTCCGGGTCGAAACACCGCGCGGCAAGCCGCGCAGCGCTCCTCCATTGTGCAGATGTCTGCGCCGCGCTAGCTGTTGAACGCGGACGCAACCTGATGCTGCTGCGGCACCTGGCCGTTCGGCGTCAGCTTGTCGATGACGCCGGGCAGGGCCGTGGACAGCTGCTTGAGCAGTTCCTGCTCGTCCATCCCCGTCCGCTGCGCGATCTCGTGAATGACCTGCGGCCCGAGTGCGGCGCCGAGATCATTGGCGTTGATCGACTGGTTCTGCCCGGTGCCGACCCAGGAGTCGGCGACATTGCCGTGGCCGGCATCCCTGAGCTTGTCGAGCAGGCCGCCCAATCCGCCGAGCAGGCCGCCGTCGGCGGGGGTCGTTCCGGTGGAAGCGGGTCCGGTCGGGGCCGGGGTCTCGGTCTGGTCCGGCTGTTCGGCACTTCTGCCGCTCAGCATTTTTCCGACCAGCAGCGCGCCAAGCGCAATCATCAGCGGTTTAGTGATGTTGCCGCCTGGAACGGCGTTGTCAAAAAGTCCCATAGTGGATCCTCCATAACGACAAGCCCAACACCTCCTCAACAATGGGGCGTGCGGGCGGAATTTCAAGCTGGCTTGAGCTTTTGACAATCGTATGAAAATGTTGGCTGGCGGGGGGATGGAGAGGAAAAAATGTCAATCATCAGCTGGATCATACTCGGCGTCATCGCCGGCTTCCTGGGCAGCAAGATCGTCAACAAGAGCGGCCAGGGCATTTTGATGGACATCGTGCTCGGGATCGTCGGCGCCATTGTCGGCGGCCTGATCTTCAGCGCCTTCGGCGCGTCGGGCGTCACCGGCCTCAACATCTACAGCCTGATCGTCGCCGTGATCGGCGCGGTGGTCGTGCTGTGGGCTTACCACCAGTTCAGCGGAGGACGGGCGTAGGAAACAAAGAGGTAGAGCGGTTCTGCGTTTCCGTGAACGATGAACCACCCTAAGCCCTGGAATCTGAAACTTCGAATTTCGCTGAGGACCAGCTCCGGGCCGGTACGCGATACCAGCCTATGGCATCAACACCGCGTCTGCTGCTGCGAAAAAGATTAGCGTTCCCGCGATAAACACCGCCCAGCCGATGAGCGACTTGCGGATGGCGGCCTTGTGCTCGGCGTCAGAGTTCTTGTTCTGGTCAAAATCCGTCATGGGGAAACTCCCTTGGCTGATTGATCATGGCGTCCTGGATTGGACGGTCTTCGGCGATTAGACGATCTTTTTCGGCTCGGCAACAGCGCGCTGACAGACGCAGCTGAGCGTCCGCTTGGCCTGCTTGGGCGGGGCTAGGCGACGACGGTCAGTCGGCGCTTGCGCTGGTCCAGCGAGACGATGGCAAGTCCACTGCCCACCACCAGCAGAATGCCGCAGACCGCCAGCGCATTGGGGAATTGCCCGAACACCAGCAAGCCCGAAATGACCGCCCAGACGGTGAAGCAATAGTAGAACGGCGCCACCGCACTGGTCGGCCCGACGCGATAGGCCATGAAGATGAAGAAGTGGCCGAAGATCAGGAAAAATCCGGCGCCGGCCATCAGCAGCAGATGGCGCGCCTCGGGCATGACCCAGCGCTCGGAAACCAGATGCGCTGCACCGGCGCCGACCAGCACCACCACCACGGCGGAGATCGCCACGATCATCCCCGGCACCTCTGCCGTAACCCGCCGGCCGGCAAGGTCGCGTGCCGCCGACAGCGTCGCGTTGCCGAGCGCCAGCAAGGCGTAGACCGAAATGCCTTGCATGGTCGGTTGCGCCACCATCAGCGCGCCGATGAAGCCGAGCCCGATCAGCGCCATGCGCTGGCCGCCGATCCGCTCGCCAAACAGGATCGAGGAGCCGACCAGCATCAACAGCGGCGTGATCTGTCCGAGTGCCGTCGAATCCGCGATCTGCATGTTGGCGAGCGCCACCACGTAGCAGAGGATCGCCGCCAGTTCGAGCAGGTTCCTGCGCAGCACGTGCCTGTCGAAGATCAGCGGAATCTGCTTGCCGTAGCCCAGCGCGAACAACAGCGGGAAACCCCAGAGCGTTGCCGCCGCACCGCGCAGGAACAGCACTTCGTAGGACGGCAGGCCCGATGTCGCGAGTTTCATCATCGTATCGTTGACGAGATACGATCCGGTCGAGACGATCATGAACAGGGGGCCGCGGATGGCGGTCGGAATGAAATGCATCCGGCGAGGAAATCAGACCTCGATGACGACCGCAATGGGCCATGACCTGGCGGTGAATCGGACAGCATCGGGCAGGCAAGACAGCGCTGTGGCGGCTTCGATCGATGGGCCTGCCACCCATTTCATTTCGTCTCGTCCCTTCCTATATCAGCGCCATATCCCCGCAATCGGATCAATGGTTCGGACTGAGTGAGACGGCACCCGGCCAAAAGACGCTTGTGTTTTTTGGCCTTTGTCGCTAATCGCCCCGCATTCGACTGAACTGAAGGTCCAGGCCGTCCAAGGAAAGAGACTATGGCAAAAGGTAAATTCGAGCGTAACAAGCCTCATGTGAACATCGGCACGATTGGTCACGTTGACCATGGCAAGACGTCGCTGACGGCGGCGATCACGAAGTATTTTGGCGAATACAAGCGCTATGACCAGATCGACGCGGCACCTGAGGAGAAGGCGCGCGGCATCACGATCTCGACGGCGCATGTCGAATACGAGACGGCCAACCGCCACTACGCTCACGTCGACTGCCCCGGGCACGCCGACTATG
>NZ_JBFUDW010000036.1:0-6514 GCF_056404515.1 Mesorhizobium sp. P2_C7
GATGCGGCCCAGATGGAAGGGCAAGGCGGCGTGGTTGGTGCGCGGATCGATGGCCAGCGTGCCGAGCACAGTCTGCCGCGGCCGGGCATGCAGGAAACCGCGCACGCTGGCAGGGTCGTCGCGGTCGGCCTCCGACACCGCCTCGGCGCAAAGTTTCACGGCGGCGTAGGCGCCGGCAAAGAAGCTGGAGACGCGACGCTCGGCGCCGAAGCGGGCGGCGACGCGTTGCTTGAAGCCGCGGTTCTCGAACGACGCCAGGCTTTCGAAATAAGAGGCTGTCGAGAACTGGCCGACGGCCACGCCCGGCTCGATCTCACCCAGCTCGCATTCGGTCAGGTCGCAGCTCAACACCGGGCAGCGTTCCGGCGCGAAGGCGGGATCGCGCTCGCCCAGCCGCTTGACGGCGGCAAGGAAGGCATAGCTTGACGGGCCGATCATGTTGTTGAGGATGAAGTCCGGCCGGTGGCGCTCCAGATCGGCGATCAGTAGGCCGACTTCGGTCTCCTCGATCGGCAGACAGCGCTCGCCAAGCACCTCGCCGCCGGCGCGCATGAGAAGCTCGCGCGCCAGCCTATTCATCTCCCAGCCCCAGACATAGTTGGCGCCGGCGAGATAGACGCGCTTGCCGTGGCGCGGCAGCATATAGTCGAACAGCGGTATCAGATGCTGGTTGGGACAGGCGCCGGTGTAGATGACATTCTCGTTGGCCTCGAAACCCTCGTAGGGGCAGATGTACCAGAGCAGCCCGTCATACTTCTCGACCAGCGGGATGACGTCCTTGCGCGACAGGGAGGTGATGGTGCCGATCACATTGCGGCAGCCCTCGTCGCGCAGCATGGTGCGGATCAGATCGAGGTAGCGTTCCGGCTGTCCGGCCGGATCGCCGAACACCGGCTCAATGCGCACGGGGCTGCCGGCCTTCTCCAGTTCCTCGATGGCGAATTCGGCGCCGGCGCGGCAGTCGCGCCCGATCGCCCCGTAGGGACCGGTGGTCGAAAAAAGAATACCGACCCTGAACGTCTTCACCCGGACCTCAAAAAACAAAGGCCCCACACGCACCCCATGCTCGATGAGACGCGGCGGGGCCATGCTGCCCTTGTCCGGCCTTGCCGGACGCGATGTGTTACGCGGAAAAATGTGCGCTTGCGAAATAGAACACGAGCAGGCGCACAGTTGTCAACGGCGACTTGCTCGAATGGAATAGCTTGGAGGTTAGCTCATAAGACGGTCGGCTCGAGATGGAGCATGCACGTCAGTCCACAGTCTGCATTTCGGCCGGGCTACCTAAGGCTGCCAGGTTAGAATGCGAGCTGATCGACTGCCTACAATCCGGCAAGGGGAAATGCCCGATTCTGGCTTGAACACGCCCTCCAAGTGGTCGCAAGCATGTCCGCTTTCGTGAAGCGTCGAGGCTGACCTCTACGACCGAGATGAGGCGCGAAGCAGTCGTTCGAGATGGTAGCCAGGAAAGGATTGTTACGGACTACCTGTCGCTCCCGTCTTGTTATGGCTTGTTCAAGGCATGCGACCAGGCGCCCACTTCCGAGCGACTCACGATCACACTACCCGCCTCGATTTCGCGCTGCATGCGCTGTCCCAAAGTTTCAATATCGACCTCAGCGGCCGTCGCAACTCCCCGGCTCTGGATTTCCGGCAGCATCGTGACAATGAGTTCGGCGGTCTGGTTTGACCATTCGAATCCGCCCTTGGTTCCCCCAACGACCGCCTCCATGTGCATTGAGGGCGCGGGCAATCCAGCCGCACGGAATGCCGCATCGAGCTTGATACCCATATTGGTCTCGAACCTTTGAGTTCGCAAAGCCAAAGTCCAATCACCCCGATCCATTGCTTGATGATCCCGCAAGCACAAACGGACATGCCGTTGCGGTCCCCGTTGTCTGATTCGATGTCGCCAGGATCGATGAACCGCTGGAACAAAACACCGGCTCGGACCGTGCCGCAGCGCTAAGTCCCCAGACGACGAGCAAAAGATGAACCGCCCATAGAGCCGGCGCGAGCAACGACGAGATAACCGTTGCGGATCGCATAGCTAATTCCTCTCGTGGAAGCTATTAGGACGGTAGTGGCTTCCAACGCATCAGCCGCCTTTGACGTGACGCGAAGCCCCGATGGCCTAGGCATAGCTCGATCTCGTAACCGACCAATTCCGCTGGCCGCCAGGTCTGTTTCCAGCTTGTTTCGACTCGATGCCACCCTTGGCGGAAGTATGCCGATCACGTAAAGCGTATGTCTTGCTGGAGCTCCATATGTAGCCCCGCCCATAGACCTTGCCTCGGCTTTGCTTGGCTTGGTCATCAAGCCGCAGTACCGACACTGATATGACTCTGGGGCGTCGCACCCTCGCGGTGGGTGCCACTTCGTCGGCTTATCATGTCGTCCCGTCAGATCTCTTCTGCAATTCGGCGACTCCATTTCAATCAACGAAGCGCGCTCTGTCAGACTTGAGGACGGCCTGGGCGAAGTCGGGCATTTCCAAACCTTGGCGCACCTGGGCATCAAGAGCCTGCTCTGCCGCCCTGACGGCTGCGAGCCGCACCAGCACTGTCTGAGCCTCCAGGCGGGGCACCACGGCGACGCCATCGCGGTCGCCAACCAGTATGTCTCCCGGCGAGATAGTCACTCCCCCCAGCACTATCGGAAATCCGACAGTGCCTGGACCATTGCGCGCCGGCGAGTTTGCGATGACCCCGGCACAGTAAACCGGCAACCCGACCGCCTCGATACCAACAACATCTCGGACGAGGCCGTCCGTGATGAAGCCGGCGATCCCTTTGTTCCGCGCCATGCCGAGCACGAGATCCCCAGTGACTGCCGCACCGGCAAAGCTGTCGGTGGCCGCAACAATGACATCGCCATTTATGGCGGCATCCAACGCCCCAAACAAAGCGAGATTGTCGGCGGGGCCACAGTGACATGTCACGGCGACGCCGACCAATGTAGCAGTACTTGGCGATAGGGGCTTGATTGCATGGTGCAAGGCCCCGCGCCCACCCATGGCGTCGACGACGTGGCTGACGGGCACGCCCGAAAAGGCACTGATGATTTCTGCTGCAGGCCGTTCGAAACGGCGCTTGATGGTGAGCAGTGGCGGGTCTTCAATCATGTGGCGGCCTCGTAGCCTGAATGAACGAAAGACAGTCCGGCCCGAGGTCGCGCAGGCTCCGTGCCCCCATCAGTGCCATGACCCGGTCGATCTCCTTGCGATAGAGTTCGAGCACGTGTCGCACACCGTCCTCGCCGGCGACCGCGAGCCCCCATAACTGCGGCCGACCGATCAGACAGCAGGAGGCGCCGAGCGCCAAAGCCTTGACGACGTCGGAGCCTCGCCTGATGCCGCCGTCAATCAGCACCGGAATGCGCCCGTCGACAGCTGTGACAACTGCCGGCAACGCGTCCAGCGACGCGGCGGCGCCGTCGAGCTGGCGTCCGCCGTGATTGGACACGATGATGCCGTCGATTCCGCGTGCCACGGCCTCGGTGGCTTCGACGGGATGCAGGATGCCCTTCAGCAACAACGGTCCGGACCAAACGGTGCGCAGCCAGTCGACGTCGGCCCAGGAGAGGCCGGGGTCGAGCAGTGAGGCCATGCGGCCCGCCAGCAAGCCGACCGTCGCGGTCTCGTCGCGACGCGCGTAGTTGCCGAAAGTCAGTTTCGGGAGTCGAGTGCGCATACGCAGCAGCCACGCCGCCTTGGTGGCGGCGGCAAGCGTCCCGGCCACGCCGAAGCGCGGCGGGATAGCAAAACCGTTGCGGATGTCGCGTTCCCGGTTGCCGAGCATCTGATTGTCGATGGTGAGCACCAGCGCGTCGTATCCCGACGCACTTGCACGATCCACCATTTCTCGGGTGAAGCCGCGATCGGTATAGACGAATACCTGCATCCACCGCAGGCCGGTCCCAGTGGCCGCTATGTCCTCCAGCGTGCAGGTCGAGCCGTGGCTGGCGCAGTAGAAGGTTCCGGCAGCTGCCGCGGCTCGGGCTGCTGCGCATTCGCCGTCGGGCCAGAACAGACCGGCCAGGCCGGTTGGCGCAATGCCGACCGGGATGGCAAGCTTCGCTCCGAAGAGGTCTAGGGAAAGATCCCTTGTTGCCGCTCCATTGAGTGGTCGCGGCAGAAGGGCAACCTCGTTGAAAGCCCGCTCGTTCCGGCGCAGCGTTCGCTCATCTTCGGCGCCGCCGTCGGCGAAGTCGAACACCGGGCGCGGCAAAGTCCGCCGCGCGGCGTCGCGGACCGCGGCCACGCTGTACAGGCGCTTCAGCGCTGCCGGCGAAGCATGCGATGCCGCAACGGGGGCACCGCCGTTGACCAAAGGGGCTAGGTTCGAGAGGGTCGAGGACCTACTCACGGCTTCTTACCACCGATGCGACCGTGGTGCGTCGGTCCACCGCCTCCCGGAACACGCATGCAGCAGAGGGTGCCCTCGAAGGAGGGGGCGCTGCCGGTCGCCAGCACGCCGGCATTTGTCACCCAGAGCATCTCGCCCGAGAAGACGCAGTTGGTCGTTGCCTTGCCGCAAACGAAGAACCCTTCCGCTGTGCCGTCCGGTCTGAGCACATGAATTCCGTTGGCGGCTATATCCGTAACGTAAAGGCGGCCATCGGCACCGATCTTAAGCCCGTCGGGGATCGGGTTCGTCCCGGGCAAGCGGCCAAGGTCTTCGACGAAACCATCCGGACGCTGCCGCTTGACGCACCCTGTATAGGACTCGCCCCAGACGATCGAGCCGTCGGCCTCGACCGCCACTCCATTGGGGAAGGTCGGTTCGTCGAAGCCGAGAGCAAGGTACGCACTGCCATCGGGGTTGACGGCAAAGATGTAGCTGGGGTCCGGATTCCTGGGGTTGTATGTGCCAGGATCGCTGAAGATAAGCCGGCCATCAGCAGCAAATACTAGATCGTTTGGACCATTCAGCCGAATGCCTGCAACTTCGGTCAGCAGGATTTCCGGCTTTCCGCCTTCCGCAACTCGCTGGATCGATGGCTTTGTCATCTCCGCGGCCCGCCAAGGTCCGGTCGTGCCGCCGTTCTGGCAGACATAGAGCAAGCCATCCGATCCGAGAACGCAGGCATTGGGCGCTCCCGCAACATATGCGAACTGGCGAGCGATTCCATCATGATCTATGGCCGTCAGCTGGCTGCGATAGCTTTCGACGATGACAACGCGCCCGTCAGGGAGCACCGTTGGGCCCTCGGGCCAGCCGAGGCCGGTGGCGACAACCTCGACCGCCAGCTTTTCAACCTCGTTCATCGTGCGATCTCCAGACCGGCAGCCTATCAAGATTTGTCGGGTACAATCCAGCCTGGCGGCGGTTTCATGCCCGGATGCGGCTTGCGTGGGAAAAGGCAGGTAGCCTACCAGTGGTCTTACTCCGACGCTGCGAACCCTGCGGTCT
Organism: Mesorhizobium sp. P2_C7; assembly: GCF_056404515.1. NCBI lineage: Bacteria > Pseudomonadati > Pseudomonadota > Alphaproteobacteria > Hyphomicrobiales > Phyllobacteriaceae > Mesorhizobium > Mesorhizobium sp. P2_C7. The sequence goes on from NZ_JBFUDW010000036.1 coordinate 5,415, forward strand.
GCGCCCGCTAAGCATGGCGGTAATCGCGGAATCTCACGTTTTATTCTGCAGTCGTTGCCCTTCGAAGCTTCCCGACCTGTCTGGTGATCTGGCCGATATGTCGACTATCGGTGCCACAGCATCCGCCCCAGACATTGATGTGAGAGAAGCGCGCTGCAAGATTGGCCATCTGGCCGCCGAGTTCCTCGGGATCACCATCTTCGAGATGCCCGAGCTTGCAGAGATCAAGCGTTTCCATTGCGACGGCGTTTGGCATGAAGCCCCCTAGCCGCTTGGTCCAGTCACCTTCGGTCAGGCCCGGTTCGAATTCCGTTGGATGCGTGCAATTGACCATGTAGTAAGCCGGGGCGGCGTCGGTCGCGGCGTCGACTTTTGCAATTGCCTCCTCCAAGGTCTCCCCACCTTTTAGTTTCCCGCCCCTTGCAACGAAGAACGATACAACAACTGGCATATCTGCCGCCTTCGTCGCACGAGCCAGCCCGATTGCTTCTTCTGTGGCAGACAATGTCAGTGCGGTTATCAGATCGGCTCCGGCCTTCTTGAAGGTCAGAATTTGTTCGGAGTGGTAATCCTCGGCCTCCGCTGCATCCGGGGTACGGCCTACGTTGTAAGCATCACCTCTTGGCCCGATTACTCCCCCGACGATCATGGGCGTTTCAGGACTGTCGTATTCTCGAGCGAAGTTCTTGTAGAACTCGATGCCACGAATGTTAATCTCCTCCAGGCCTTCGCGGGAGTAGCCGATCAATTCGCCCCAATCACGGCTAGCCCGATAGTGAAGGCCCTCGTTTATGACACCGAATCCTTCCGGGCGGGTGGAACCGATTTATGATCATTACGAACGAGGTCGATGTCCTCATTGAGCGGTTACGCCGGGCTGATGCAAGATTCCGCGGCGAAATCAGCGACGGCGGTGCCGGGCGCCATCTTGCTCGAAGATCCATCGGGCAACGTCATCGAGCTATTCGAGTTCAAGAAGGACGAAAGCCTGAGGTAAAGCTGGTGGCGGACGGTTTGTCTGGTCAATGGTTATGCCGCGTTCCGCCACCGACGGCAGATTCCTGCTGCTTTGACCAAAAGCTATTTACTCTAGTCGCTCC
>NZ_JBFUDW010000037.1:0-5960 GCF_056404515.1 Mesorhizobium sp. P2_C7
CCGGTCACCGGTCATACCGGGAGCTGGGATAACCCGTGCGAATGTCGTGGGCATCATTGCCCGCAAAGCAGAGTGGGACCTGACTCGCGGATACCATCAAGGCCAGCGGTCAACATGAACGACTGCATCAACAGGCCGGACAGAAGACCGCACCTGACCCAATCGTCAGAAACGTCAAATCACCCCTTGCATCGCGGGAGCCATCCACAGAAGACATTGCCGGCGACCCCGCTGGAGGTCGCGGTTGCGCCATTGACGAAAGTTCGACGATTAGAGCGAGATGGTCTGCTTCGCGCGCTGATAGTTGGCGTACATCGTTGCTGCCTGGTTGTCGCATCTCGACGAAGCCGGTTTCTGCTCTGCAGCGTCACCACCACGATCCGCGCCGTGATGAACCCTCGTTGTCCGCTCGGCAAGCGCTCGCTGCCGATGCAAGCGGTCTTGTGGTCCGGTCCCCGCAACGAAACCATTTCGGCTTCGTTGGTACTCGAATTTTGCACGATTCTATTGCCTGAGCCGATTGGTGCTACACTGACAAGCCAGTTAACGCGACGGACCTGTGTTCGGTGATATGACCAAAGTAACCGCTTTACCCGACAGAGTGGATTTCGACGTGGCCGCGGATGAGACCTTGCTCGAGGCGGCTCTCAGATCGGGCGTGCCGTTCGCCCATGCATGCGGCGGCAGGGCGAAATGCTCGACATGCCGCGTTTGGGTTCTCGACGGCATTGAGGCTTGCCCGGACCGGAATCCGGACGAAACCCTGATGGCGAACCGGTTGAGATTGGCCGATGAGGTTCGGCTGGCCTGTCAGCTCAGGCCGGAAGGCGAGCTTCGCGTCCGACGCCTGGTGCTAGACGAAACCGACATGATGATCACTAGCCAGCTGGGCACTTCTGCCGCGACGCGTTGCGGCGAAGCAAGGCATGTTGCGGTCTTCTTCAGTGATATTGTCGATTTCACCGCGCTGTCGGAGCGGCTTTCCCCCTACGACGTGATGTATCTGCTCAATCGTTACTTCGCCCAAGTCGGGGACGTCATCGAGCAGAATGGCGGTTTCATTGACAAACTGATCGGCGATGGGCTCATGGCAATATTCGGTATCGACGACCAGCCAGACGCCCCGCTCCGCGCCGTGAACGCCGCACTTCAGACCCTCGCTACGGTCGATCGTCTGAAGCCTTTCTTTGCCTCGATGTATGGCATCGATTTCGATATTCGTATCGGCCTCAACTATGGCGAAGCCGTCATCGGCACATTGGGTTTCGCCGGACACGAACGTCTGACGGCCATCGGCGACGTTGTAAATCTGGCCAGCCGGGTCGAGGCCGCCAATAAAGATGCCGGTACGCGATTGCTAATATCCGAGGCCCTCCGCGATCAGATCGCCGACAAGGTGGAAATCGGCGACTTCGTCAGGGTACGCCTTCGCGGTACCGCCGAGCGCACAAGCCTGTTTGAAATAGTCAGGCTGAAGCCCGAAATTGACGCCGAACTGAATTCCAAGGGGCTTCGCGAAACCATCCGTCACGGCGGCAGGAGGTGGGTTCGCGCTTTTGCCGAAGACGAGCTTCGGCCCTACGAACGTCGGATTCTCGATTTTGAAGATTACGATATCGTCGTCGTTCGCGGATCCGACAACTATTGCGCCTTCAACAATGCTTGCCCGCATCTTCATCTGCCGCTCTACGAACGCCGAAGTTCCACTGAGGCCGAAAAGCTGAAGCTCCCACACACGGAGAGCACGATCACCGCAGATCTTGGCCTGGTCTGCCGCTGGCATCAGAGTTGTTTCGACCTGTCCACCGGCGAAATCAGGGGGTGGGCGCAGCTGCAGCAGGATGGTACTGCGCCGGGCTATGAATTCGCCGGTGACATTTCGAAAAACCGCGCAAAACTGATCGTATACCCCTGCCGAAAGCAGGACGGCTTTGTGTGGATCGGGCTCGAGTGAAGCGACGTTCCGATATTTCAGTTTTCCGTCGCGATCCCATGTCGCCTTTTCTCACATTCTAGGACTTCCTGATCGTGAGACTGAACGGCAGCATCGGGTCAGGTCACGACAATGCTCACGGCGACCGTAATGTCCGGCCCTGAAGATTTGCCGCCTGAAGCAGCCGGTCCGCAAACGGCCCCAATTGCGCTCATTCCGGATCTACCTTAGGGGCGAAGCTGCTTTGTGCCTGTCGGGCCGCTTTCGCCGCGATGGCGGCGCGCCGTATGCTATAGGCTGAGCATGAGGGGCAAAACCATGGGTCGGTTTCTGCGGTATTTAGCCTGGGTATGTCTTGTTTCGGCCAGCCATGCCAACGCCCACAGCTGGTATCCGGGCAAAACTGACCCGGTTCGACGTCGGCTCCCTGGCCCTCAGCAGCCCTATTCTGCGCCCCTTATCATGTTGCAGCAGGGCCAGGAACGGACCTGCGCTCAATCAGCTCATTTTCCGGGCTTCATATTCAGGGTTATTGCTTCACTCTCCTCGTGGCCTGCTGATATTCGAGCCCCAGTCGCGGCTATTTGGGCCTCCATCCGATTGACGAGCGCGACATAACGGGGATGAGCGCGGAGCGAGTCGAGGTCGCTATCCTGACGCATCCAAGGCATGCGCAAAATGAGGTAGGCATGTGATGCAGTTAGCTGACGTTCCAGGCAATCGATAGCCTGTTCCGCCTTGCCCAGCCTCGCATAAAAACAGCCTATGTTGTACTGAACCGCAATGTTGTCTCCGGCGAACATTTCAGCACGGGAGACCCACGACAGCGCGCGTTCAATCTCGCCAATTTCCGCCAGCATTGAGGCGCCGTAACATAGCGCGGTGGCATTGTCGGGATGCGCTTTGACTTCCTTTTCCACTCCCAGCACACCTTGCCTTGCAGCTTCCTTGGCGTCGTCGCTGCGGCCAAGTGAAACATAGACCATATTTAGATTGGTCCAGACCCGATAGTCATCGGGTGACAACGACACGGCACGCTGGTACAGCGCGGCAGCTTTCTCGTATTGACCTTGAATGAAACAATTCCGGCCGTAAGAGAAATAGGTATCGGAAGAACTGGCGTCTAACTCTAAAGCTCGCTCGAACTCCACTTCCGCCTCGGCATACCGGCCATTTACGAAAAAGGCCCCGCCACGTGATGCGTGGGCATCGGCGAGACCTGGCTCAAGTTCCAGCGCCCGTGTACTGTTGGAAAGAACCGCCTCGAAGCTGGCATCGGGATCGTTGCAGGTCAACAGAAGCCACTCGCAATCAGCCAAAGCGGCATAAGCGCGCGCATAATTTGGGTCAATTTCAACAGCTCTGGCAAACAGTCGCTGCGCTGTCTTGATAAACTTGGTCTCGACTCCCCTATTGAGGAACGACCTGCCCATCAACAGCGTCTCGTAAGCCTCTGGGTTGTCGGTCGAGCGGTTTGTAATTGTCGCCAGTTCTTCGGGCAACAGCTTCACTTTGAGCACGTCGACAATGCTTTTGGATATCTCGTCCTGAAGGGCAAAGATATCGTCCAGCGTCCGGTCATACCGCTCGGCCCAGATATGGTCACCGCCACGACCATTGATTAGCTGAGCCGTGATACGCACTCGCCCTCCAGCCTTGCGTACACTTCCTTCCAGGACGTAGGCGACATTTAGCTTCTTCGCCACCTCCTCGATCAATACCGCCTTGCCCTTGAAGGTAAAGACGGTATTGCGCGCGACGACGGAGAGTCCGGACGCTTTCGAAAGGTCGGTGATAATGTCCTCGGTGATACCGTCGGAAAAGTACTCCTGCTCGGGATCGCCGCTCATATTCGCAAAGGGCAGGACCGCAATCGATGGCTTCTCCGAAAGTGCAGTCGCCGGTTGCGCCGCACGTCTGCCGGTCCCGCCTGTTCCGGCGCGATAAACCCGCACTGGCTTCGCGATGTTCTTGAGTGTGTGCTCGCCCAGATCGTCGAACGCCGATGCCAGCTTGCCTGTGACATGATCGTGCACGGTGGCGGAGACGTAGATGCCGCCGGGCTCAGCCAGTCCCTCCAGCCGGGCGGCCACGTTGACACCGTCGCCATAGAGATCACTGCCCTCGACGATCACGTCGCCCAGATTGATGCCGATACGCAGGACGATGTGCGAGGCTTCGGGAATGCCTTCGTTAGCAGCAGTGAATCCCTTTTGTAGTTCAACCGCGCATTGTACCGCATCAACTGCACTGGCGAACTCGACAAGCACACCGTCGCCCATAAGTTTGACTACGCGACCATTGTGCTGGACGACCAATGGAGACAACACGGCCTGCCGACGTGATTTCAATGCGGCTAGTGTGCCAGCCTCATCGCGTTCCATCAGGCGGGAATAACCAACAACATCGGCTGCCAAAATTGCAGCAAGGCGGCGTTGGGTTCGAGTCTCGGCCATGTGGGTTGAATACTTTCAGAAAGCCGGGCAATTGGGATTGTATTGGTACCCTGGCCTAGAGTCTATCCGGCCCGACTTCCGAGATGGGTCATACGCGTCGTTTCTGAAATATCCGCCCCACGTCCGTTCGCTGGGGCATTGCGGACATGGCAGTACTGCATCGATGCTCTCGGTCCTCGAATGCTCGGGGGTTGAGTGTCTCTCTTCGCCGTGATGATCGTCGCCTGCTTCTTCATGCTGTTGCTGAGTAGCTGTCTCGACGCCTCATTGATTTGAGGCCGCTCTAACCCACGCTCCGGTATGACAATGGGGTCGCAAAATCCATTTCGGCCCTTTATCGCTCGTTTAATTGGGCACACCATCAGCATGGATCGCTCCCCGGCAAAGATCGCCTTTTGACCCGGATCCGTAAGTTTCGCGCACGGAAGGAACGGCAGCTTTGCGCCGCATATCGGCCGTTGATATTTGCTGTGCCGCTTCCTGAAAGCAGACATCACCAGCTACCACGCTGTACGTCGTATTTGCGCCGCATATCGGTCAGCAGAGGCTGAAACATTTCCGCTTCGCCCCGTGATACGACGTTGTACTATGAATAGATGTTAGCGGCAGCAACCTCCGTCTGGGTCGGGGGATTACTTCAACCATTGGTCACGAGAAACCAATTCGGCAACAGTCGGATCGGTAATGGTTTGTACAAGGACGGCAAGTTGCGGGTCGTCGATCAGCTTCGACGCGTCCGATGGCGACAGCCACGCCCGTTCTCGCCGGGACGATTCTTTCCAGCCTGGAAGTGCCTCGGTGACTGACAGCAGGTAGACCTTGACGGTTACTTTGACGAAGTGATTGGAAAGGCGCTTCCAATAGGAGTATGCCCCAAGGGGTTTCTTCAGCGCAGTGCCAAGGACTCCTGCCTCTTCTCGCGCCTCCGTTGTCGCAGCCTCCCGGCCACTCTTACCCTTCATCGGCCAACCTTTCGGAACGATGAAGCGTTTCGTCGTGCGGGACGTGATTAGCAACACCTCGACCTTCCCCCCTGCATCCAGCCGAAAAGGGATTGCCGCGACCTGGCGGATAGGTTTGCCTTTCTTGGCCTTGCTGATGATCTGCTTTTCCTTAGACATCCTGTTCCCTGAGTTCATTCTCTGGCGCGGGACGCCGGTGGTGGCCAGGAACAGCGACGCAATGCTGGTCTGAGGTGCGGGTTGCTACCGTCATGACCGTTATTACAAATCCGGTCGAATGCACCCAGTCTCCCCTGTCGCAACGAAACTCGTTAGAACGAACAATATGGGAGGAAATCCGAGAATGAGAATGACCTCTCTCTCCGCTCGGATGCGGTCTTTCTCGTAGCCGGCGTCGCCGTGGGCGCCGAAAGCTGATGCTCTACGGCGCGCTGCTGGCGTTCAGAGCAGCTTGGCGGATAGCTAGTTCCAATCCATTTACAATGCCAGCCCAACCGCAACGTAACACATCGCCGAAATAGCGGCCGTGGCCGGCAACGTGACGACCCAGGCAACGACGATGTTGCCGGCAATGCCCCAGCGCACCGCGGAAACGCGGCGGGCAGCGCC
>NZ_JBFUDW010000038.1:0-4826 GCF_056404515.1 Mesorhizobium sp. P2_C7
ACGTCGCTGGCCAATTTGATCGCTGGCCAATTTGAACGGGCGCCTGGCGCTTGGAAGAGTCGATCACGCTTTCGCCCCCACGAGGGATAAAGCGATGTCATCCGACGATCATCTCGATTCTGAGCAACTTGCAATGCTGACAAAGGTTCTCAACGACTATTGCACAGAGGCAGGAATTCCAGAAGGCCATCCGGCATGGGAGCACTTCGGCCGGCGCCTCAAGAGTCTATTCCAGTCCGGGATACATGATCCCGATGAACTAGTGTCCAAAATGAACACTGGCTACGAGGATTGGCTAGGCGAGATCGGCGCTACGGGTCCTTTCATACCGCCCAAACTATCGTCCGAAGACCGTCTCGTAGGCGACAATCGCTTGCCAGGGTCAGACCTAAGAGGCAGGCCAGCCGTAGCGAATAGAGTTCGGATTTAAGAAAGTCCGAAATCCGGCGCGGGTCGGTCAGCTAGCTCCTCTTCACCTTTAGGCGCGATCTCCTCGATCCGCACCTTGTCGCCGATCTCCTTGGCGAGCGCGAACGCCTTTTCCTTGTCCTTGGTCGTTAGAACGGTGCGCCAGTGCGGCTTCTCAAAGACGCTCACGACGTAGGTTGTGGCGGGCTTGTCGGTCATCCGCTCGTCAGTCCGCCACGCCAGCTTCGTGATGCACGATGGCGTCAAGGATTGTCTCATAGACGCTGCCGGTGTCTTCCTCGATCTCTGTGCTTGAGATGCCTATCGACTTGGCGTCGGCGAACAGTTTTTGCGTGAGCTCGGCAACGGAAATGATATCTGCCCCCGCGATCTAGCAAGGCAACGAGCGCTTGAGTTGGCGACACTTACCAGAATTCTAGATGAGTATTGCGAGCAAGCCGGAATTGAGGGCTCGCACCCGGCGCGGGAGCATTTGGCGCGTCGCCTTATCGCCCTTTTCAGCGGCGGCACCGACAGTCAAGACGAGATATGGATGGCATAGACGGCATCGCAAAGGATTATAAACCAGGCGCTACCCATCCGTAGAGTAATGGCCGGTGCGGCGGGGCTATTTGGGATGCTGGCGTGCCGCACCGGCCACTGCGGGTTTGGTTTGGACGTCCCCCGCGCTGCCTAAACTATGGGCAGATTAGCAACTGACCAATTAACTATTGGCGGGACTAAGACTGAAGTCCCAGCCCAGCCGTCTAGCGTTGTGGATCGAAAGTCGGTTTCCAATCGCGGTTGCGCTTCGCATTGATGCCCGCGTAGTCAGGAACAACGGTGAAGAACACCGGCCGGCGGTCGCGGCCTGCAGCCTTGCAATCCGAGCAGCCGAAGAGGCCGACCAGATCCCAATGCATTGCCCCATGATCCGGGCCGAGCCGGTCGGTAAGTGCTTGGACGTCGAGCTTTGTCGACTTGCAGCAGGCCGGATGCCCGCAATTGACGTACATCGTTTCGCGAGATGCCAGGGTGTCGGCGAGGGTTTTGGACATGGCGAACTCCGTTGAAGGGGTCGCCGCAACGGTAGGATTGTATTCCTGATCTAGGAGTCGCCGGCAAGAGCTATTCTGCCGGGCCCGTATCGTAATGCACAATTGCGTCGAGAATCGTTCGATAGAGGCTGTGGACTTCCTCGTCGATCTCTTCCCGCTTGATCCCGACCGACTTGGCATCGGCAAACAGCTTGTGGGTTAGCTCGTCAACCGAGATGACATCGGCCTTCGTCGTCTCGGGGACGTTGTTGGCCAGCCATTGATCTAGGAAGTTGATTCCGCGTGTGCTCATCGAGCCATGAGCTCGTGCTTTGGTTTCAGTTCCGCACGCGCTTAACCGCTCAAAGGACCGCCGCTGCAGCATTGTTTTGCGAACATGTTGCCGTCGCGCGTATACATATTACCACAACTCCTGCTAAGCCGCTAAACCTGCTGAAGGCAGCGCAGAAGCTACCAAGTCGGCATCGCTTAACCGCTATCCCCAGGTTCCCACCCGCTTGGACCGTGCCGAAAAGAATAACTGGCTGAGATTTCGAACCCTGACTGCGAAGGCTGCCAGGCCCGACATTCGACCGAGATCCTTGGATGCTCGATGCGAATGATGTTAAACGAATTTGCAGCTTGGCGAAGCCGCGATGAAACCGCCGTTCCCGCTTGAATGAGCAGCGCCGCGTAGCCGTCGATAAGGTAGCGCCGTGCGCTCGAACCAGCGCGGTGAAGATGCTGGTGGCCAGACAATATGATGTCTACGCCGCTTCGCGAGAAGGCATCCATTGCCAGATCGGCGCGGCCAACGATGCCGTCGTCGCCTTCCAGGTCCAGCCCTTCGAAAGGATGATGCGTGACCACTATCCGGGTAATGTCATCGGAAATATGCGTGAATTTTTCGGTCGCCGCCTGGAGCTGGCGGACATTGATCCTGCCGTCCTTGATTGTCAGGGATCGTGCCGTGTTGATCCCGACGACAGCGACTTCGCTGTCGGCATAGAACGGCTCAGTGTCCGCCTCGATGTAGCGCCTGTAACGCGACAGAGGCGTCCATGCGCGTGCGAGGACATTCCAGAGCGGCACATCGTGATTGCCGGGCACTACAATGCGGGGGCCGGGAAGGGAATCAAGAAAGGCTCGCGCCTGCAGGAATTCGTCCTTCCGGGCGCGCTGGGTCAGATCCCCCGATACGACGAGCAAATCAGAGTCGATGGCGCGAACCTCGGCTACGATCGCTTCCACAAGCTGGCTCTCTGTTCTTCCGAAGTGCAAATCCGAAAGGTGGACGAGGGTTTTCACTGAAGTTCTCCGCTTTCAGCCACGGCCACCGGTTGTGGTCATTTCGGCAGGTGCAAGGACCTGCAAGGCCGCTGGTCGAATCTGAAAGTTGAGTGGCATGTCGATACTGACGGCTTCGCCGTCCAGAGAAACCAGCATGGCGTGCCGATGCGATGTGATTTGGAGTGAACTAGCCCGATAGGTTTCAAGATCTCGGGTTGAGTCGATCATGCCGAACGCGATTTTGAACGGAAGCAATGCAAGTCCAAGCCAGGACTGCTGCTTGACGACGTAAACGCATAGCTCTTTTGACGACAGGCTGCGGCGGCGGCCAAGATCGGCGATGTCGTAGAGATTGTTGCCAACAAACACACAGGGCGTCCGCAGTCTTTCGCGGGTGCCCTGAGCAGCGACGTGGACAGCCTGCCACGAGGCGGATCTCAACGTTCTCATGAGAGCGGGTCCGATGGCGGCAAGCTTGCCGAACCCGCGGCGCCGCTGCTCGGCTGAACGCTTTGCAACAAAGAAGGGATAGACCCCAATCGAAGAGTTGTTGAGAAAGACGCGGCCGTTGACCTCGGCGACATCGACTGCCACAGGCTTGCCTGTCGCGATTGTATCGATCGCCGCTGCGAGGTCGAGAGGCACACCCAAATCCTTGGCAAAGTGGTTTAACGTGCCGAGCGGAAGGACACCGAGCACAAGATCGGTCCCCGCCAGCGCCGAGGCTGCGCTGCTGAGGGTGCCGTCGCCACCGCCCACCACCAATATTGATCCATGGCGGGACTTCGATTTGTTTTCGTCAACGAAGCGCCGAGCGAGCTCTCCAACCTCTCGCCCATCCACCAATCGGACATCCGCCTCAACGCCACGTTCGGCGAACCCATCCCGTACGGCTCTCTCTATGTCGAGCTTGTGCGCTGCTGCGCCGGCATTTTTGTTGATGACGGCCAGGACCTTCAAGTTTCCACCCGCTTCGGCCTTTCCTGAAACCATAACGCGACTGTCCAACACAGGATCGCCCAGCCAGAACCAATGCACCATCCGGCCAAGACATCTGTGGGATAGTGGACCGCGAGATAGACCCGGCTTATCCCTACGGCGACCGTCAGAAACACCGCGATCAACATGAAATACGCTTTGAGACGCAGCTCCTGATTTGCGTGTGAAAGGAGGGCGCCCACGGTCAGGAATGCGATCGCCGAAAGCATTGCATGTCCACTCGGGAAGCTTGCCGTGAATACTTTGGTGACGTGAGGAATTTCCGGCCTCGGCCGGTTGAAGCTCAGCTTGAGGATCGTGCCAAGCAGTTCGCCGCCAACCACCGCAACCGCCATCCAGATAGCCATGGCCCGCTTGTGGATGAGAAGGAGATAAACAACCCCTGCCAGCAACACGAAGCCAAGAAACACCACGCTGCCGACTGAGGTCACATCCCGGGCCGCTTCCTGAAGCCATGGCGGACCGATCGGGTAGGCCGGATCGGCTGCTCGAAGAGCCGACATGATGACAAGGTCAAATTTGGTCGTGTCGCCTTCCAGGACTTCCTCGGCGAGCACCCCGAAGCCGAGAAAGAGGCATGCTACAACGACCCCCGCAATAAGCCTATTCTTGCCTGGCGCGGGAGGACCGTTGAGCCCAGACGGTGGCCCGCGCTCGATTTCTGGGACTGGTTCGCTCAAGCGTCGGACCTCACTGTAGAGGGAACAACGAGATCGCGAGAACGAGGTTCCCTGGCCATGACTGCGCAGAACTTCTTCGGCGGCGTTCCTGACCGTGAACAGCAGAAAGGTCGGAGATCATGTCGGCAAAGACACGCGACAAGCCGCAAGCAAGGCAAATGAGGCGTCTGTTCTTCATAGCGCTCGTCCAGCAACTTCGTGTGGTCTGGCCCATCCTGTCGGGGATTCTCCTGGTCATGGTTGGGTCCGGGCTTATGATCTGGCGCATAGAGAGTTGGCGGATCGACGAGGCCCTCTACTTCACCTTCGTGACAGGGCTCACTATCGGCTATGGCGACTTTACGCCCAAACATGTTTCGGCGCGGTTGCTGTCATTGGTGATCGGTTTCGCAGGGATTGTGCTGACTGGGCT
>NZ_JBFUDW010000039.1:0-3631 GCF_056404515.1 Mesorhizobium sp. P2_C7
GGTCGAGGCCGGGCTCAGTGACGAGAAACTTGCCACGCTCTGCCGTATTGCCGGCGCCTTCGACCGCGGCCTGTTCGAGGCGACCAGTGTTCGTTTCGACGCCGTCACCTGGACGCCGGGCCACGGCTCCGGCTGCTGCCACATCGCGCTGACCAACAGGGCCGGCGATCAGGAGGCAGACGATACTCGACGCGCCTCATCGAACTGAAGGACGTCGGCAACGCCGACGCTGTTCGAAAGAAGCCTGACAAGATGACAGTCGGGCCCTTCCTTGCTCTGATTGGATGCGCGAGTCGGCGGACAACGCCTCATTGAGGGGAGACGACAATGCATGTCGTGACATTGCTGAAAGCCGAGATGTTCGACGTCGAGATCGACGGCAAGCCGGCGTCGATCGCGCAGGCCTTGCCGGACTGGGATCCGCATGACCGGTTCGGCTTGGTGATCGACGATGCGCTTGGTGGCATCGGCGCGACCCATCTGCTGCAGATCGCCATCACCTCGTTCTACGATGTCAAGCCGAGCCGACGCACCGAACTGACCGTCTACCCGGAAATCTATGCCTTCCACATCGGCAAGGGCTACGGTGCGCACGCGCCCTACGATTTCTGGCCGGCGCGGCGCGAGGTCATCACCTCGCGCGATCACCGCGAGGTTCTCGACGCCATCAATGACCGCGGCATCACCAGGCTGGCCGTTCCCGATCGCCAGCCGCGCGAGGTCGTGCATCGGCCGAAGGAAGTCGATGCGGCGCTCGACCGCATCGCTTCGGCATTCGTCTATAGCCCGTCGGGCCGGGTGGTGGATCCCGATCTCATCATTTCAGGCAACGACAAGCGAACAGAATACAATCCCAACAGCGCCTTGCGGCCTCGCTACACCGACAGCCGGCCCGCGTCGGTTTCGACGGCTGCCAAGCCGGTCAAGGAAGTTGATCCGTCCTACCAGGACTGGCTCCGCAAGCGCGAGCACGACCTGACCAGCGAGGAACGCGCCTTGGTCGAACGTCGCCGCCAAGAGCTGAGAAGGGACGGCGTCGTCACCGAATCTTATCGGCGTGTCGATGTCCGCGAAGCCTTGATGCGCCTGGCATCGGCCGGGATCGGTTGAGCCTTCGTTCGATCAGTAGCCGACGGTGAAGCGCTGCCTGACGTGGGCCGGCTTCTCGATCTCGTCGACCATGACGATGGCGTAGTCCTCGAACGAAATGCTGCTGCCCTTGTCCGAAGCGAGAAGCGTGTCCCTGCCGAGACGGAATTGGCCGGTGCGCTCGCCAGGAATGAACATGGCGGACGGCGACAGGAACGTCCAGTCGAGGTCACCGACGGTCTTCTTCAGCCTGTCCAGGAAGTCGGCGCCCTTCTGCGCTTCAGCCTTGTAGATCGCTGGGAATTCCGGCGTATCGACCAGACGCTTGCCGGGTGCGACTTCGAGACTGCCGGCACCGCCGACAATGAGATAGCGCTTCACGCCGGAGGCGCGCACGGCAGCGATCAGCGCGTCGGCATCACTGTCCAGAAAATGCACGGCGCTGATCACCACATCATGGCCGCGGATCAGGTTGGCGAGACCTTCCTTGTCGAAGACATCGCCCTTCCTGGCTGTCACGCCCGGCAGCGCCGCGATCCTTTCCGGGTTACGGGCAATGCCGGTGACCGTGTGGCCGCGATCGGAGAGTTCCCTGAGAAGGCGCGAACCGACAGCGCCTGATGCGCCGATGAGAGCGACTTTTGCCATGTCTTTTCCGTTTCCTTGTTGGAGATTGCTGGTGGATGGATCACGCCGCGATGTGGGCGACGAGGTTGTCGAAGCTGCCGAACAATGCATTCGAACCGATGAGCCGGGGCGCGTCGTTGCGCATGACCGCCAGAGCGGGCACGCCATCGGCATGCAGGCGCTGGAACAGCGCGCGGCCACGGCCGACCAACTCGCGATGGGCCGTCATCAGCTCTTCCGTCGGCGCCTTCAGCAGGTCGCCGGCGCTCCTCATGCCGGCGGCGGCGAGCACCTGGGCAACGCCGTCGATCGTCACGATATCGCGGCCGTCGACATAGCGCGCGCGCTGGATCGTCTTCAGCGCGAAAAGCCGGCGGCTGGGATCTTCCAGGCCGGCAGCACTGATGCCGAGTGTGGCGGCGTGGGAGTCCAGCAAGGTGCCGCGGACATTGAGGACGTTGTGTTGATAGGCCTGCGTGAACTTCTGTCCGGTGAGCCGCTCAATGCGTTGATCGTTCGTCCAGGCGTGGGCGGCAAAACCTTCATCCATCGGACGCGCGCCGGCACCCGAGAACAAGCCGGTCGGCATCAGCTCGACGCACACGCCGCCGGCCGACAGCCTGTCCAGCATCGGGGTGGCGCCATAGCACCAGCCGCAGAGCGGATCGAAGAGGTAGGTCACTTCTGAATTGCTCAAGATCGCTGCCATCCTTGGTGCCGAAATGCCGGCCACCGACCGGTCGAATGTGTTGGCGCATCCATGACAGGCGACAGCCTTGCGATAAATAGCGTCCAATAATACAGACTGTCTGATCTGATCAGACAAAAAGGCTGTCGCTTTGGCCGAACTTCTGAACCTCAATCGGCTCGCCTACTTCACCACGGTGATGGAAACCGGCTCGTTCACCGCAGCGGCTGACCGGCTTGGTGTCGCCAAGGCCGTCGTCAGTCACCAGATCGGCAAGCTCGAGGAGGAACTGGGCGCAACGCTGCTTCAGCGCACCACACGGCGCGTCACGCCGACCGAAGAAGGTCGCGTCTTCTATGATCGCGCGATGATCATCCTGCGGGAGGCAGAGGCGGCCTATGGCGAAATCGCGCGCGGAGCGGTCGAGCCGAGCGGGACGCTGAGGCTAACCGCGCCGCTCGACTATGGCACCAAGATCGTGGCTCCGGTCATGGCCGCTTATCTGAAGGCCTATCCGCATATGCGCGTCGAGGCGATCTTCGACGACGCGGTGAGCAATCTGGTGGACGAGCAGATCGATCTCGGCATCCGCGTCGGCTGGCTCGCCGATTCCTCCAACCAGGCGCGTCGCCTGGGCACGATACGGCAAACCGTGGTGGCGAGCCCCACCTTCGCGGCAAGCCTGCCGCCCGACGTCAGCCCGACCCAGGCAAGATCGCTGGCCTGGGTCGGCAACGCCCAGCTGCGCGGCATCGGTCAATGGTTGTTTTCCAGGGATGGTGAAACCGTGCTGACCGAACTCAATCCGATCATCATGTGTGACAAGAGCCCCGCTGCCCATGCCTGCGTGCTCGCCGGCATCGGACTGGGCGTATTTCCCGACTACAGCGTCAGCGACGATATCGCGGAGGGACGGCTGGTGCCGGTGTTTGCCGACTGGAGCTTGCCCACCGGCGGCATCCATGCCGTCTTTCCGCCGGCCCGGTTYCGGCCCGCCAAGGTGCGCGCCTTCGTCGACCTGCTCGCGGCGGCCGAGAAAAACCGATCGCGCGGCCGCACCATGGCGTGACGCTTATTCGGCGACCTGTTGCAAGACGCTGCAACAGATGGGCAATTTCCGCCACATGGAAACGTCAGAGACAACTTACATTGATGGGAGAACGACGGCAAGGCGTCCAAACGCGCAACGCCCGCCGGCTTTTGGCCAGACGGGCGTTTGTGATTTGG
>NZ_JBFUDW010000040.1:0-3245 GCF_056404515.1 Mesorhizobium sp. P2_C7
CTCGTCACTGAGCCCGGCCTCGACCCAGGCGTCCTTCAGCGGGCAGCGTCTGACCTTGAAGGCGATGCGGTTATCGCTGCGTTCGACATCGGTCGGATACATGCGACCGCCGTCAGGGCTGATGGCCAGGAAGGCTTCGCCGATCGCGCGTGCATCGTTGGCGCCGAAGCTGGCGAAGGCGGCTGCGGCCACTTCCTTGCCGCGCTGTTCGATGGCGCGGATCATGATCGCTTCGGCTCGTTCCGCACCGAGCTCTCCAGTCAGTTCTTCGAGTAGCAGACGATAGAGATCGGCACGGTTGCGAAAGGCGGAATCGAGTTCGCGCGACAGTCTTTCAGCTCTTGTTTCGGGGTTGGTCATGTTGGGTCCTGGCTTGTTGTTCGACCATTGTCTTGTCCCGAAAGCCGGATCTCGCTTTTCGCCGGCGCGGTCCTTCGGTTCGGGGTCATGGTCGAATCCTGTTCAATCTTGGCGCGGCTGCCACCAGCGCCTTGCCGATGGCAGATTGCGGCGCGTCGATGACGGTCCGGGCATCGCCGCTCTCAGCAATTTGGCCGCCTTCGAGGAGGACAACGCGGTGGGCGATCGCCCGGACGACGCCGAGATCATGTGAAATGAAGACATAGGCGATCCGTTCCTGGCGTYGCAGGTCGAGCAGCAATTCGAGGATCTGCCCACGCACCGAGACATCGAGCGCCGACACCGCCTCGTCGAGCACGATCAGCGACGGCTTTGATGCGATGGCGCGTGCGATGGCGACGCGCTGGCGCTGGCCGCCGGAAATTTCATGGATGGCGCGCGGGGCGAGATCTGCGGTCAGCCCGACGCGCTCCAGCAAGGCGGCGATGCGGCGTGGGCGCTCGGCGCGGGCGGCGATGCCATGGATACGTAAGGGGTCGTCGAGCACACGCGCCACCGTGGCGCGCGGGTTGAAGGCGGCAAGCGGGTCCTGGAACACCATCTGCAGGCGGGCGCGTCGCGCCCGGAGTGCTGCGCCACTCAAAGCCAGGAAATCATTGCCTTCGAATTCGATACGGCCAGCATCCGGTTCGATCAGCCGCAGCAACAGCCGCGCGATCGTCGATTTGCCGCTGCCGGACGGACCGGCCAGCGCCAGCGTTTCACCGGGGTCGATATGAAAGGAGACATCGTCGACGGCAGCAATGGTCTTGCCGCCGCGACGGTAGCTCTTGGTGAGGTTGGAAACCGTGAGCAAGCTCATGCGTCGAGCCCGGCTCGGTTGAGCAGCGGCGCGGCGTCGAGGGCGATATGAGCGTCGAGCAGCGTGCGCGTATAGGCTTGGGTTGGCGCACCAACGATCTGTGCCGTCATTCCGAGCTCGAGCAGTTCACCATGACGGAATACGGCAATGCGTTCAGCGAGCTCGGCCGCCAGCGCGATGTCGTGGCTGATGAACAGCAGCGTCATGCCGTCCTCTGCCACCAGCCTCCGTATCAAAGCGACGATCTCGGCCTGCACGATGGTGTCGAGCGCGCTGGTCGCCTCGTCGGCGATCAGCAATTTCGGACCCGCCGCAATCGCGGCTGCGATCGCCACACGCTGCTTCTGGCCGCCGGAGAGTTGATGCGGGAAGCCCTGTAGGGCCGCGTCCGGGTCCGGCAGGCGGACGCGTTCAAGCAGGCTCTTTGCCTTCGCGTACGCCTGCGGCCATGTCAGGCCGAGATGGGTGTATGCCACTTCCGCGATCTGCTTGCCGACAGTCATGACGGGATCGAGGCTGGCGGACGGATCCTGGAAGACGAAGCCGATGTCTCGGCCGCCGAGGGGCGCCTTGGCACCAGAGGATGGCAACGATGGCAAGAGCCAGTCAATGCGGCCTTCAATCCGGGAAGACCGCGGCATCAGCCCGGCAATCGCCAATGCCAGCGTGCTCTTGCCCGAACCGCTTTCGCCGATGATGGCCAGGCGTTCGCCGGCGACGATGTCGAGGTTGATAGTCTTCAACGCCGCGACCTCGTTGCCATCGCGGCGGTAGGTCACCGTCAGGTCGCGGATCGAAGCCAGTGTGGTCACGACAGGCCTCTTCTTACGGCTGTCGTTTCGACGATGCCTTCACCGGCGAGATAGACACCCAGTACCGTCAGCACCAGTGCAATGCCCGGGACGATCGACAGGAAGGGCGCGGTGCGCAGCACGGCGCGGCCCTCGGCGATCATGCCGCCCCAGGTCACCCTGTTGGGATCGCCCAGGCCAAGGAAGGACAAGGCTGCCTCGGTGAGGATCGCGGCGGCGACGATCACCGAGGACATGGCCAGCACCGGCGGCAAGGCGTTGGGCAGAACTTCGCGAAAAGCGATCGCCAGCGGATGCATGCCGATGACCCTGGCACCGGCAACATAATCGCGCTCTCGAATGGAGAGGACCTCGGCGCGGGCGACACGCGCGGGGCCGGTCCAGGTGCCGAGCGCGATGGCAATCACGACGATGCCGAGCGACGGTCCAACGACGCTGACGAAGGCCAGCGCCAACAGGAAGCTCGGCACGGTCTGGAAAGCGTCGGTGATGCGCATCAGCGCCTCGTCGACGAGGCCACCGGCAAAGCCGGCCAGCGTGCCAACCACGGAGCCGATGGCGAGGGCCGCCGCCGCTGCCGCCAGCCCGACGGCGAGCGAGGTGCGGGCGCCATGGAACAGCTCGGCCAGCACGTCACGACCGAGGCGATCAGTGCCGAGCGGCAGCGACCAGTCCTGAAACGGCGGCAGCAGTGCCGGCCCGGCGATGGCTTGCGGGTCGCCGGGAAACAGCAGCGGTGCCGACAGCGCCATGGCAATCAGCGCCGCCAGGAGGATGGCGCCGGCGACAGCCTCGGGTGTGCGCAGAAAACGGCGGAGCGGGCTCATGTGCCGGCCTCGCCGGCGTCGACGCGCGGATCGAGAAAGGCATAAGCGATGTCGACGAGCAGGTTGATGACGATGACCAGGACGGCGCTGGTGAGAATAATCCCGAGCAGTAGGGGAGTGTCCCGCGCGGCCACCGCTTCCTGCGCCAGCCGGCCGAGGCCGGGCACGGAAAAGACGCTCTCGATGACGACGCTACCGCCGAGCATTTGCGCCGATTGCAGCCCGAGCATGGTGACCAGTGGCAAGAGTGCGTTGCGGGCGACGTGGGCGAGGACGATGCGGCGGCGGGATAGCCCCTTGGCGCGGGCGGCCAGCACAAAATCTAGCCGCCAGACTTCTGCCATGCCGGCACGCATCATGCGCAGATAGAGCGCCAGATAGATG
>NZ_JBFUDW010000041.1:0-1583 GCF_056404515.1 Mesorhizobium sp. P2_C7
AACACTCAATTCCGGTGATCAACTCACCGGCGGCAGCGGCACGGACACGCTGGTGCTGTCCGGGTCGGGATCGTTCGACCTCAACAGTCTTGTGGCCTTCAGCGGCTTCGAAAATGTGAACCTCACCGGCACGGGCGAGAGCCTGACCCTGAGGAATGGTCAGAACCTGGCCGTGAACGCGGGCAGCGGCAACACGGTGACGCTGGGAGCGGCAGACAACGGCGTGACAGTCTCTGTGTCGGGCAGCAGTGGCAGCATCAATATCGCCGGCAGCAACGATGTAGTGTCGGTCGCGGGTAACAATGAGACCGTGAACGTCTCGGGCGCCAGCGATACGGTGGCGATGACAGGCACCGGTGATGTGCTGCACTTCACAACTTACAATGCCAGCCTGGCAGTGACGGCGACCAATGCCTCCATCTACGCCGACGGCTACATTGGCGCCGGCCAGACGATGAGCGTCAATGGCGACAACAACTCAACCACCATCTCCGGCTGGGGCGACATTGTCACGGTAACAGGCGGCAACAATTCGGTGCTGGTTGGCGGCAACTCCGAGACCGTAAACGTCATCGGAGACCACAACCACATCTCCACAGACACCAACGTTGGGTCCGTGACGCTCACCGGCAATTACGGAAGCATCTATCTTGACATCTACTCTCACTCCAACACCGCTACCCTGGTAGGCAACAATGGCAGCCTTACCGTAGACGGCACATCCAACACGGCAAACGTCACCGGCAACGGCGACGTCGTGAACCTGCAGGCCGATGGTGACGTCGCGAACGTAACCGGCAACAACGACACCGTGAACGTCTCGGGCACCAATGCAAGCCTATCGATGTCGGGCACAGGCAATACCGTAAACCTGACAGCAGCCGGCACAACTTTCCATCTCACTGCTGATAACACCTTTGTGCAGACGTATTATCCAGGCGGCGGCGATACGGTGAGTATCACAGGAAACGGTAACACTCTCTCGCTGCACAATAATAACGATACCTTGGCAGTCTCTGGAAACGGAACGTCCGTTGATTTTGGCGACAGCCATGGCACCACTGTATCGATAGTTGGCGACAACAGCGCCGTCGGATTTGGCTTTTATTCGACATATGACACTGTCAACATTAACGGCAACAACACGATCGTGAATGTGGACTGCCAGGCCAGCGACACGGTCAATATTACTGGATCCAATAGTTCGGTGACGCTCGCATATGGCGGCGGCCACGTGGTTTCATTCGGGGCGGGCTCTGACAACAGCGTAACGTTCGGAGCGGGTAGTGGGACGGTCAGCTTCACGAGTGGAACCAACACGGTATTCGCTACGCCGTCCACCTTGAACAGCAGCGACAGTCTCACCGGCGGCAGCGGCACCGACACGCTGGTGCTCTCCGGGTCGGGATCGTTCGACCTCAACAGCCTGGCCCACTTCAGCGGCTTCGACGATATTGAACTGGCGACCAATGGAGCAACCTCGTTCACCCTGTCCAGTGCGTTCAGCGGGACGCTCCACACCACCGGCTTCGGCAATGAGACGCTCACGTTTGGTGCGGGCACGGTTACAGCTCACATCGGGG
>NZ_JBFUDW010000042.1:0-1493 GCF_056404515.1 Mesorhizobium sp. P2_C7
ACACTCAATTCCGGTGATCAACTCACCGGCGGCAGCGGCACGGACACGCTGGTGCTGTCCGGGTCGGGATCGTTCGACCTCAACAGTCTTGTGGCCTTCAGCGGCTTCGAAAATGTGAACCTCACCGGCACGGGCGAGAGCCTGACCCTGAGGAATGGTCAGAACCTGGCCGTGAACGCGGGCAGCGGCAACACGGTGACGCTGGGGACCGGCAATGACACGATCGCTTTTGCCGGCGGCACGAACACTGTCAACGCGACGATCGGCGCAGGGGCGACGCTGAACACCGGGGATCAACTCACCGGCGGCAGCGGCACCGACACGCTGGTGCTCTCCGGGTCGGGATCGTTCGACCTCAACAGCCTGGCCCACTTCAGCGGCTTCGACGATATTGAACTGGCGACCAATGGAGCAACCTCGTTCACCCTGTCCAGTGCGTTCAGCGGGACGCTCCACACCACCGGCTTCGGCAATKWGACGCTCACGTTTGGTGCGGGCACGGTTACAGCTCACATCGGGGCCGGATCCTTCAACCATGTTTATCTGGGCTCGGGCTCGACCACAATTTACGACGACCAAAGCGGGCTTGGTCACATCGGCCTTTACTACCTCTCGAGCGGGTCAGCCACAATCTACGATCAAGGGACCGACAACTTCTTCCTTTCGACTGGCACATATCAGATCTATAGCTCCAATAATGCCAACAGCGCCTATGTCGCCGTTGATCCTTCACAATTCCACGCGGGCGACGTCATCCAGGGCAGCGGGAATTCAAGCGGCAGCGTCCAGGTTTATGGCGGAAGCGGCGTCTACGATCTCTCCGGGGCCACAATCAGTGGCGTTCCCGATTTATATCTTTTGAACGCCGCGGTTGTTGCCGCAGAAGGCGCCGTATCCCAATTCAACGAATTCATTGGATCAGGAGAGGTGCGAGCCTCAGGCACCAGTGTCAATCTTTCCGGCAAGAGCGTCGCGACTGACGTCCACTTCACCAGCAGCAATGCCACCGGCACCACCTTTACAGTGTCGAGCGCTGCAACCGCCTTCCAGATCAATGGTGGCCTTGGTCAAGACACCATCGCAGCCAATGGCTTCGATTTCACTGCCGCCCAGCGTGACACAATCTTCGCACAAGGATCGATAGAGGTCCTCATCGACGGCACCGGACGTTACATAAATCTCACGCCGGCAAACGACACGATGCCTGCATCCTCAGCCGACACCACGGTTTTTGGGAATGCCGCAACACTCAATTCCGGTGATCAACTCACCGGCGGCAGCGGCACGGACACGCTGGTGCTGTCCGGGTCGGGATCGTTCGACCTCAACAGTCTTGTGGCCTTCAGCGGCTTCGAAAATGTGAACCTCACCGGCACGGGCGAGAGCCTGACCCTGAGGAATGGTCAGAACCTGGCCGTGAACGCGGGCAGCGGCAACACGGTGACGCTGGGAGCGGCAGACAACGGCGTGACAGTCTCTGTGTCGGGCAGCAG
>NZ_JBFUDW010000043.1:0-1407 GCF_056404515.1 Mesorhizobium sp. P2_C7
AAAGCAGATGATGTGGATGGCTCCCGCTCCCGGCATCTGAGTGCCAAAGTGTGGATGCTGTCAAAGCGACCACGAGCCAAGGGAGCCACCCGTCATGGATATTATCACGATCGGCCTGGATTTGGCCAAAAGCGTTTTTCAGGTTCACTGTATTGATGCGGTGGGCGATGTTGTCGTCCGCAAGCCGCTGCGCCGCCGGCAGGTACTGCCCTTCTTCGCGAAGCTGTCGCCCTGTCTGATCGGCATGGAGGCATGCGGGACATCGCATTACTGGGCGCGCGAGCTGATCCGGCTTGGCCATGAGGTGCGGCTAATGCCGCCGGCTTACGTCAAGCCTTATGTAAAGCGCGGCAAGACCGATGCGGGTGACGCGGAAGCGATCTGCGAGGCGGTGACGCGACCAACGATGCGGTTTGTGCCGGTAAAGTCGGCCGAGCAGCAGGCGGCTCTGGCGCTGCACCGGACGCGCGATCTTCTGGTCAAGCAGCGCACGCAGCTGGTGAACATGGTGCGCGGGCTGCTCGCCGAATTCGGGATCGAGATGGCGCGCGGGCTGCACCACGCGCTTGCGCTTGCCGCGCGGCTAGCAGCCGGCGAAGTGCCCGAAGTACCGTCCCTGGCGCAGCGCATCGTCGTTGGCCTGACGCGCCAGATCGGAGACCTGCAGGACCGGCTGACAGCAATCGAGAAGGAGCTCCTCGCCTGGCATCGCTCAAACGAGTTGTCGCAACGGCTTGCGACGATCCCCGGTATTGGGGTCATCTCGGCCACTGCGCTGGCTGCCTCGGTGATTGAACCAGAGCGCTTCCGCTCGGGCCGACAATTCGCCGCTTCGCTGGGCCTGACGCCGCTTGCCAACTGCAGCGGAGGCAAGGAACGATTGGGCAAGATCTCGCGCATGGGCGATCGCTATCTGCGCCGGCTGCTGGTGGTCGGCATGACCTCGCTCGTTCGGCGGGCAAGGACAAGGCCTGACTCGGTCGATCCGCGCATGGTCGCGATGCTCAAGCGCCGGCCCGCCCGAGTCGTGACGGTGGCTGCCGCCAACCGGACGGCGCGCGTGGCCTGGGCGATCATGACGCGCGGAGGAACCTACCGGGCGCCGATCAGTGCCGCAGCCTGATCTGGTTCGGTGGCAATCAAACAAGACGCGAAGGAAAAAGAAGTTCACCAGTTGCAAGGGCGATGAGATGTGATGGCGAACCGGTCATACCGGGAGCTGGGATAACCCGTGCGAATGTCGTGGGCATCATTGCCCGCAAAGCAGAGTGGGACCTGACTCGCGGATACCATCAAGGCCAGCGGTCAACATGAACGACTGCATCAACAGGCCGGACAGAAGACCGCACCTGACCCAATCGTCAGAAACGTCAAATCACCCCTTGCATCGCGGGAGCCATCCACAGA
>NZ_JBFUDW010000044.1:0-839 GCF_056404515.1 Mesorhizobium sp. P2_C7
TCCTTCAGTACGCTTTTCCTTCAGTACGCTTTAGTCAGGGATTAGCGAGTCAATTCGCAGGTCAGTCCTTGCGAAGCTCGAACTTGATTGAAACTTGCAAAAGCTGTTTTCCGGTATCGTCACGCACCTTGAACGTGAGTTCCCGGTAGGCACCGTCAGGCAGCACTTCGTTGGCCATGTCCACCAGCGCCCTTACTGCCTCGTCCTTCGCGGCGTCGAAGCTCCTTAGCTCCGTCCCTTCCGTGTCTGGGTATTCAGTGCCTGTGTCGTAGAAGTCGAAGAAGTAGAGAGCCATCAACCCCAACTTGCGACACCGATAAATGTTCAACCTAAAAAGGACGACCCCAAGGAGATCGGCGACAAGGTGCGGGTGGAGACGATCACGCCGAAGGGGAAGAGGCGCTAACCGGCGATCGCCAGTCCGAGCCCTACACCAAGGCCGATGGCAACGTTACAAGCAGCTTGCTGGCAAGATTGAGGGCGAAGGCGCGGACCGCGATCCAGGCGTCCCAATGGGGCTCTCTGAGGGCAGAGGAAAGGTCGTCGAAAACCGTGTCCATACCCTCACCATAGATCGAAACCGCGATTCTGTGAATCCCCACCTCGATGGCGTTATCGCACCAGTAGATTGTAGCTCGGTTCCTCACAGTGATAGACGCGGCATTGGCCGTCGCGGGTTGGAACGGCGGCGGACATCGGCACGTCGGGCCAGTCGCACTCATTGCCGAACTGGCGCACATAGCGGTCATATGTGTTGGGGCCGGTGGTCAGCACCACGGCGTGCCGGCTCTGGATCAACTGCTGAAGCTGCTCGCAGCTCATCGTGCGCGTGTCGGGCC
>NZ_JBFUDW010000045.1:0-712 GCF_056404515.1 Mesorhizobium sp. P2_C7
GGTCGGCCGCATCGGCGGGGCCGGTGGGGCGGCGGCGTTCGCTGTCGCCATCAACAGCACGACCGGCGTCGTCAGCGTGGCGCAGTATGCCTCGATCCATCATCCGACCCCGGGAGCCAGCCACGACGAGTCGGTGAACATCACCGACAGCGCCTTGCTGGCGGTGGTGACGGTCACCGACGGTGACGGCGACACAGCGACCAGTTCGACCGGTATCGGCGATGCCGTGCAGTTCCAGGATGACGGCCCGACGGCGGGCATCGTCCAGGGCGCTCCCACAGTGGCGCATGACGAGACTGCAGGCATCCAGGCAGATGCCGACGACACCACGGCACCAGCGGTCGTCGCCCTGTTTGCGGGCGTCAGCAATGTCAGCTCCGATCTGAGCCCGACCGGCTACGCGCAGGACCCAGGCGCGGTGGTGAGTTCCACCGGAAGCTCGTTCGGCGCCGACCAGGAAGGCGGCACGACGGCATTCTCGCTGGCGGTGTCCGCCGCCGGCGTGGATTCCGGCCTCGACACGACCGCCGGCACCAGCATCTTCCTGTTCAAGGAAGGCGATCTGGTGGTCGGCCGCATCGGCGGGGCCGGTGGGGCGGCGGCGTTCGCTGTCGCCATCAACAGCACGACCGGCGTCGTCAGCGTGGCGCAGTATGCCTCGATCCATCATCCGACCCCGGGAGCCAGCCACGACGAGTCGGTGAACATCACC
>NZ_JBFUDW010000046.1:0-636 GCF_056404515.1 Mesorhizobium sp. P2_C7
CTGACCAACGACACCGACGTCGACAGTGGCGACAACGACACCGACGTCGACAGTGGCGACAGCAAGACGGTTTCGGCCGTCAACGGCGGCGCCGGCAATGTCGGCTTGGCAGTGGTTGGGACCTACGGCTCGGTCACCATCGGGTCGGATGGCAGCTACACCTATACGCTCAACAATGCCGATGCCGATACCAATGCACTGGCCCAGGGCGCGACGGCGACGGATCAGTTTACGTACACGGTCAAGGATGCCAACGGGGCTACCTCCTCGACCACGCTCACCATCACCRTCACCGGCACCAACGACGGCCCGATCGCCGTCGCAGACACCAATGTTGGCGATGCGGTCACCGAGGCCGGTGTCAACCCCGGCAACACGCCGTTCGCAGGCGACGCCTCCGCCATCGGCAATGTGCTGACCAACGACACCGACGTCGACAGTGGCGACAGCAAGACGGTTTCGGCCGTCAACGGCGGCGCCGGCAATGTCGGCTTGGCAGTGGTTGGGACCTACGGCTCGGTCACCATCGGGTCGGATGGCAGCTACACCTATACGCTCAACAATGCCGATGCCGATACCAATGCACTGGCCCAGGGCGCGACGGCGACGGATCAGTTTACGTACACGGTCAAGGAT
>NZ_JBFUDW010000047.1:0-591 GCF_056404515.1 Mesorhizobium sp. P2_C7
CGCGTTCGCCATCGACGCGGCCGGCAACTGGACCTTCACGCTCGATCAGGGCGCGGCCGATCATCTGGCCGAGGGCGCCAGCGACACCCAGACGTTCACCGCCACGGTCACCGACGACAAGGGGGCGACGGCGACCGARACCGTCACCATCACCATCACCGGCACCAACGATGCGCCTGTGGTCGTTGCCGGCGGCAATACCGACACCGTGGTCGAGGCCGGCAATCTGGACAGCGGCGCGGTTGTCGCCGGCGATCCGGCGGCCAGCGGCACGCTGACGTCGACCGATGTCGACGACGGCGCGACGGCGGCCTGGAGCGGCTCGACGACGGGCACCTATGGCGCGTTCGCCATCGACGCGGCCGGCAACTGGACCTTCACGCTCGATCAGGGCGCGGCCGATCATCTGGCCGAGGGCGCCAGCGACACCCAGACGTTCACCGCCACGGTCACCGACGACAAGGGGGCGACGGCGACCGARACCGTCACCATCACCATCACCGGCACCAACGATGCGCCTGTGGTCGTTGCCGGCGGCAATACCGACACCGTGGTCGAGGCCGGCAATCTGGACAGCGGCGCGGTTGTCGC
>NZ_JBFUDW010000048.1:0-519 GCF_056404515.1 Mesorhizobium sp. P2_C7
CACATTTTCGAAGCCGGTGAAAGCGGCCAGGCTGTTTAGGTTAAATGTTCCGCTGCCCGAGATCACCAACGTGTCGGCCCCGCTGCCCCCGGTGAGGCGATCCCCTGTGTTCAAGGTTAAATGTTCCGCTGCCCGAGATCACGAGCGTGTCGGCGCCGCTGCCAAAGCGATCGTGTCATTGCCGGTCCCCAGGGTGACCGCAGCCGATCGTTGCGTTGACCGTGTTCGTGCCGCCTGTGAAAGCGACCGTGTCATTGCCGGTCCCCAGGGTGACCGTGTTGCCGCTGCCCGCGTTGACCGTCAGGTTCTGCCCATTCTTCAGGGTCAGGCTCTCGCCCGTGCCGGTGAGGTTCACATTTTCGAAGCCGGTGAAAGCGGCCAGGCTGTTTAGGTTAAATGTTCCGCTGCCCGAGATCACCAACGTGTCGGCCCCGCTGCCCCCGGTGAGGCGATCCCCTGTGTTCAGCGTCGCGCCTGTGCCGATCGTTGCGTTGACCGTGTTCGTGCCGCCGGTGAAAG